>CAXSAX010000010.1:59488-98172 GCA_964235495.1 uncultured Acetobacteraceae bacterium
CTTGCGGCTCTGGGGCTTGCGGCTCTGGGGCTTGCGGCTCTGGGGCCGGGGCGGGAATGGGCGACGCCGGGTTCGCCGGGGCCGTCACCGCCTGCGGGCCGCCCAGGGCCGGACCGGGACCCGGCGCTTGGCGCAGCAGCCATCCACCCAAGGCGACGCAGGCCACCAGCAGGCCGAGCCCGGCGGCGATGACCGCCCCCCGCCCAGCCCGAACCCGGCGCATCGGGACCAAACCGGCCGCGGGACTGGCCATGCCCAGCACCGGCGGCGGCGCGGGCGGCTGGGCCTGCACGGGCGCCGCCGTCCCGGCCGCCCCCAGATCGACAGCCCCCTGGGCGACCAGCCGGCTGTGCAGCGGCGCGAACTCGTCCGTGTCGAGCGCCGCCAGGAAGCCCGGCGTGCCCGCCAGCACGAATTGCAGCGCCGGACCAGCCCGCAGGGCAAGCTGCAGGTACCGCAATGTGGACCGCGGCAACGCGTCCGCGCCGCTGATCAGCAGGACGATGCGGTCGTACGACTCGTCCAGCACGGTCAGGTTGCCGAACGCCTCCCGCAGGATCAGGTCGTCCTGCTGCGCCCGCTCCAGCCGCCCCGTCACCTCCGCCACCAGCCGGGCGATGCCGAGGCCCTCGGACGCCGTGGCCTTGAGCCGGAACACCCGGCTGTCCTGGATCGCCAGCCGGCGCGCCGCCTTGTCGAGCAGCGCGTCCGCGGCGCCGTCCGCCGCCAGGATGGCCACATCCCCGCCAGCCATCACCTGGCGGATCAAGCGGTCAAAAGCATCTGGCTGGCTCAAATCCCTGGGTGAGATGAAAATGCTTGCAGAACTCCGCTGAGGCGCGTGCCGCCCAAAGCTACGTGTGGGACTGGAGGGTTCGGCCAGCCGCCGCGGGGGCACGACTAGCGCATCCCGGGGGCGTGAACCTAGCGCAAATTTACCGTGGCGGAGCGGAGGGGCCGGGGTCCTATCCGTGACCGGGGACGCCGGCCTCCTTCAACGCGGCCGCCTGGCGCGTCGCCAGCGCGCCGGCGTCGAACCCGGCGGTCATCTCGCGGAACAGCTCCGACCAGTTCAGTTCCGCCTTCAGCCGCAAGAACACGCTGCCCAGGCCCACCGCCGAGCGGTCCATCAGCACGAACTCCCGCGGCGGGCGCACGCCGCCGCTCTTCTTCAGCTCCTCGTACACCTTCTCCGCCACCTTGCGCCCGTAATCCGGATCGCCGTGCTGCTGGATCGGCCGCACCCGGTCGTCCAGCAGCGGCTCGTAGATGAAGCGCGCCCACTGGTTCATCACCTCCATCTTCTCGCGCGACAGCCCGGTGAAGCCCCACTGCTCGTAGGCGTGGTGCGCCCGGTCCATGTCCTCGGTGCGGATCGCCTCGTACAGGTCGATCACCCCGGCGACGAACTTGGGCGGGAACACGCGGATGCTGCCATAGTCCAGCAGGTTGAGCCCGTTGTCGTCGCGCACCTGGTAGTTGCCGAGGTGCGGGTCGCCGTGGATGACGCCGTAGCTGTACAGCGGGCGATACCAGGCATGGAAGATCGCCGTGGCCACCTGGTTGCGCTCCTCCAGCGACATGCCCTCGTCCAGCCTGGCCTGCAGGCCGCGGCCCTTCAGCCAGGTCATGGTCAGCAGCCGCCCCGTGGAATGGCTCTCGATCGGGCGCGGCACGCTCACCAGCTTGTCGCCGTCGAGCATCAGCGCGTACAGCCGCATTTGCGCCGCCTCGCGCCGGTAGTCCAGCTCCTCGCGCAGCCGCTCCGCCAACTCGGCGTAGATGTCGTCGGACTGGATGGTGGACTCGAAGCGCTTGTAGAGCGACATCGCCAGCCGCAGCTGCCGCAGGTCGGCCTCCATGGCGCTGGCCATGTCCGGGTACTGCAGCTTGCAGGCCACGTCCGTGCCGTCCGGCAGCGTGGCGCGGTGCACCTGGCCCAGGCTGGCCGCCGCCGCGGCCTCCTGGCCGAAGCTCTTGAACTTGCTTTGCCAGTCGGTCCCCAACTCGCCCGACATGCGGCGGCGCACGAAGCTCCAGCCCATCGGCGGCGCGTTGGCCTGCAATTGGGCCAGCTCGTTGGCGTACTCCTCCGGCAGCGCGTCCGGGATGGTGGACATGAACTGCGCCACCTTCATCAGCGGCCCCTTCAGCCCGCCGAGGATCGCCTTGAGGTCCTCCGCGTGGGCCGACTGGTTGCCTTTGATGCCGAACACGCGCTGGCCGGCGAAGCGCGCGGCGATGCCGCCCACGGCGCCGGAGGTGCGGGCCATGCGGCGCACCTCGCCGAAGATGTTGGGCCGGTCCTCGGACATGTCTCAGGCCTCCAGTTCGTCGATGAAGCCACTGATCACGTCCAGGCCCCGGCGCCAGAACGCCGGGTCCGCGGCGTCCAGCCCGAACGGCGCCAGCAGCTCGCGGTGCCGCTTGGTGCCGCCCGCCCGCAGCATGTCCAGGTACTTGGCCTGGAACCCGGGATGCCCGTCCTGGAACACGCCGTACAGCGCGTTCACTAGGCAGTCGCCGAAGGCGTAGGCGTACACGTAGAACGGCGAGTGCACGAAGTGCGGCACGTAGGCCCAGAACACGTCGTACTCCGGCGCGAACTCGAAGGCCGGGCCGAGGCTCTCCGTCTGCACCTGCCGCCAGATCGCGCCGATCCGCTCCGGCAGCAGCTCGCCGCCCCGCCGCTCGTCGTGCAGCCGGGTCTCGAACTGGTAGAACGCGGTCTGGCGGACCACGGTGTTGAGCATGTCCTCCACCTTGCCGGCCAGCATGATGCGCCGCCGGGCCGGGTCGGTTTCGGCGTCCAGCAACGCGCGGAAGGTCAGCATCTCGCCGAACACGCTGGCGGTCTCGGCCAGCGTCAGCGGCGTGCCGGATTGCAGGTAGCCCTGCCCCGCCGCCAGCACCTGGTGCACCCCGTGGCCCAGCTCGTGCGCCAGCGTCATCACGTCGCGCGAGCGGCCATGGTAGTTCAGCAGCAGGTAGGGGTGCGCCGAGGGCACCGTCGGGTGGGCGAACGCGCCGCCCGACTTGCCGGGGCGCAGCCCGGCGTCGATCCACGGGCGGTCGAAGAAGCGGCGGCCGATGGCGGCCAGCTCCGGGCTGAACGCGCCGTAGGCCGTCAGCACCCGGTTGCGCGCCTCGTCCCAGGTGATGGCGCGGTCGTCGTCGCCCGGCAGCGGCGCGTTGCGGTCCCAGTGCTGCAGCTTGGGCAGCCCCAGCCATTGCGCCTTCATCGCGTAGTACCGGTGCGACAGCCGCCCGTAATCGGCGGACACGGCGGACACCAGCGCGTCCACCACCTCGTCCTCCACCATGTTGGAGCGGTTGCGGCTGCTGCCGGGGCGGGGGTACTGCCGCCAGGCATCGCCGATCGCCTTGTCCTTGGCCAGCGTGTTGGTGATGAGCCCGAACAGCTTGACCCGCTCGCCAAACGCCGCGCCGATGGCGTGGCCCGCCTGCTCGCGCACCGCCCGGTCGCCGTCGGACAGCTTATTCAGCACGTCGCTGACCGTCAGCGCCTCGCCGCCCTCTTTGGACGGAAACGGCACCCGCATCCCGGCCACCGTCTCGTCGAACAGCCGGCTCCACGCCTGCGCCCCGGTGACGGACTTCTCGTGCAGCAGCCGCTCCGCCTCGTCCGAGAGCTGGTGCGGGCGGAACACCCGCAGGTCGCGCAGGAACGGCCGCCAGCGCGCCAGCGCCGGGTCCGCCAGCTTGGCGTCCAGCATCGCGTCCTCCAGCCGGTTCAGCTCCAGGCCGAAGAAGATCAGGTGGGAGCTGATCGCCGTGACCCGCTCGGAGCAGGACTGGGTGAACTGGCCGATGGCGGCGTCCGTGCCGTCGCCGCTGAACTGGAGCTGGGCGAACGACATGACCCGGCCCAGCACCTCCTCGATCCGCTCGTACTCCGCCAGCGCCGCCGCCAGCGCCGCCCCGCTCAGCCCCGCCAGCCGGCCGGCATGGGCGGCGGCGAAGGCGGCGGCGGCCTGCTCCGCCGCATCCAGGTCGGCGGCGATGCGCGGGCTGTCGGTCGCGGGATACAGGTCCGACAAATCCCACGCCGGCAGCGCCTCGGCGGCGGGCGGCAGGGCGGCCAGGCCCTCGGGCTGGCGGAGCGGCGCAGGCATTGGGTGTCTATTCATCTTCCGCATCTAAGGCGGCGGCCGGGTCCGTCAAAGGGATGGCCCCGCACCAGGCCGCCAGCGCATACTGCCGCCATGCCCCATGCCCCCCATGCCGGCCACGCCCACGGCCATGCCCATGCCGGCCACGGCCACGCGGGCCACTCCCACGCGCCGGCCAGCTTCGGCCGCGCCTTCGCCATCGGCATGGCGCTGAACGCCGCCCTGGTCGCGCTGCAAGGCGGCGCCGGCGCCTGGGCGCACTCGACCGCGCTGCTGGCCGACGCCGTGCACAACCTGGGCGACGTGATGGGCCTCGGCTTCGCCTGGCTGGCGGCCTCGCTGGGCGGGCGGCGGCCCACCGCGCGCCGCACCTATGGCTGGGGCCGCGGCAGCATCCTCGCCGCCCTGGCCAATGCCAGCGTGCTGCTGGTCGGCACCGGCGCCATCGTGGTGGAGGCAATGCAGCGCCTCCTGCATCCCGCCCCCGTCGCGGGCGGCGTGGTGATGGCCGTGGCCGCCGCCGCGATCCTCGTGAACGGGGGGGTGGCCACCATGTTCCTGCGCGGCCGCCGGCACGACCTCAACGTCCGCGCCGCCTTCCTGCACATGGCCGCCGACGCCGCCGTGTCCGCCGGCGTGCTGCTCGCCGCCCTGCTGCTCACCCTCACCGGCGCCGCCTGGCTCGACCCGGCGGCCAGCCTGCTGATCTCGGCCGTCATCCTCGCCAGCAGCTGGGGCCTGCTGCGCGAGGCCACCAACCTCGCCATGGACGCCGTCCCCCCCGGCATCGACCCGGCGGCGGTGCACGGCCGCCTGCTGGCCCTGCCCGGCGTGGTGGAGGTGCACGACCTGCACATCTGGGCGCTGTCCACCACCCGCACCGCCGCCACCGCCCACCTGGTGGCGGACGGCCACGCCGCCCTCGCGCCGCTCGCCAGCCGCGTGCTGCACGAGGAGTTCGCCATCGCCCACTGCACGTTCCAGGTGGAAACCGCGGAAACGGCCGATGCCTGCGCGCTGCGGCCGGAGCACGTCGTCTGACGCCGTAGAGGGGCGACAAAGCTGCTTGAACGCCGTTCATAAAGCTGGCAGGCTTGAACAGCGTTCATAAAGGACCCGCGCATGTCCCTGCTCACCTCCCGCCGCCTGGCCCCGCTGCTCGTCACCCAGGCGCTGGGGGCGCTGAACGACAACCTGTTCAAGAACGCCCTGGTGGTGCTGATCCTGTTCCGCGCCGCCAGCACCTCCGGCCCGGCGCTGGTGGCGCTGGCCGGCGGCGTGTTCATCCTGCCCTATGTGCTGCTCTCCGCCACCGCGGGACAGATCGCCGACCGATTCGAGAAGTCCCGCACCATCCTGCTCGTCAAGCTGGCGGAGCTGGCGCTGATGGGGCTGGCGGCGGCCGGCTTCCTGCTCGGCAGCACGCCGCTGCTGTTCGCCGTGCTGTTCGGGCTCGGCGTGCAGGCGACGTTCTTCGGCCCGCTGAAATACGCCATCCTGCCGGACCACCTGGCCGCGCACGAGCTGGTCGCCGGCAACGGCCTGGTGGAGGCCGGCACCTTTCTCGGCATCCTGGCGGGCACCCTCGCCGGCAGCGCCCTGTTCGCGCTGGACGACGGCCCCGCCCTGGTCGCGGCCGCCGGGCTCGCGGTGGCCGCCGCCGGGGTGGCCAGCGCGCTGCTCATCACCCACGCGCCCTCCCACGCGCCTGAACTGCGCCTGGCCTGGAACCTGCCGCGCGAGACGGCGGCGTTGCTGCGCGCCGCGCGCGCCAACCGCCCGGTCTGGCTGTCCCTGCTGGGGCTGAGCTGGTTCTGGACCGTCGGCGCCACCCTGCTCGCCGAGCTGCCCACCCTGGTGCGCGACGGCCTGCAGGCCGCCCCGCCGGTGTTCACCCTCATGCTGGGCTGCTTCTCGGTCGGCGTCGGCGCGGGCTCGCTGCTGTGCGCGCGGCTGCTGCGCGGCGAGGTGTCGGCCCGCCTGGTGCCGTTCGCCGCCCTCGGCCTGTCCGTGTTCCTGTTCGACTTCGGCCTCGCGGCGCGCCACGCCCCGGCGATGGCCACCATTTCCGCCGTGCTGGGCAGCCCGGCCGGCTGGCGCATGCTGGCGGACCTGCTGCTGCTGGCGGCCTGCGGCGGCCTGTACTCCGTGCCGCTCTACGCCCTGATCCAGCAGCGCTCGCCCGACGGCGCGCAGGCGCGGATGGTGGCGGCCAACAACGTGGTCAACGCCGCCGCCATGGCGACCGGCGCCGTGGCGGCCGCCGGGCTCGCCCTGCTCGGCGCGGCTCCGGCCACCGTCCTGCTGGGCTGCGCCGGGCTGAACCTGCTGGTCGCCGGCTGGATCGTCCGCATCCTGCCGCAGGACACCCTGCGCGCGGTGTTCCGCTGGTACTTCACCCGGGTCCACGGCGTGGACGTGACCGGGCTGGGGAACCTGCCCGCCCCCGGGCAGCGCGCCGTGTACGTGGTGAACCACCTGAGCTTCGCCGATGGCTGCTTCGTCGCCGCCTTCCTGCCCGGCAGCCCGATCTTCGCCGTCGATGCCGTCACGGCGCGGCGCTGGTGGGCGCGGCCGTTCCTGGCGGCGGTGCGCCACGTCCCGGTGGACCAGGCCAACCCGTTCAGCGCCAGGACCATGGTGCGCGCGGTGCAGGACGGCGCGGCTCTGGTGGTGTTCCCCGAAGGCCGCATCACGAAAACAGGCGCGCTGATGAAGGTGTACGAGGGCGCCGGCCTGGTGGCCGACAAGTCCGGCGCAGCCATCATCCCCATCCACATCGACGGCCTGCAGTTCACCTGGCTGTCCCGCATGGGCGGGCGCGTGCCGCGGCGCTGGTTCCCCCGGCTGTCGCTCGGCGTGCTGCCCGCCGTGTCGCTCACGCTGGACCCGGCGCTGCACGGCCAGGCGCGCCGCCGCGCGGCCGGCACGCTGCTGGCCGGCGTGATGGAGCAGTCGGGCTTCGCCGCCGCCGACACCGGCCGCCCGCTGTTCCGCGCCCTGCTGGACGCCCGCGCCCGCTTCGGCGCCGCCATGCCGGTCGTCGAGGACACCGCGCGCCAGCCGATGAGCTACGGCCGGCTCGTGCTCGGGGCCGCCGTGCTGGGCCGCCGCCTGGCCCGCCTCGCCCCGGCCGGCGGCACGCTCGGAGTCATGCTGCCCAACGCCAACGGCGCCGTGGTGACCTTCATGGCGCTGCAAGCCTGGGGCCGGGTGCCGGCGATGCTCAACTTCTCCGCAGGCCCGGAGGCCATGCTGGCCGCCTGCGCCGCGGCGGACGCCGCCACCGTGCTGTCCTCGCGCGCCTTCGTCGAGCAGGGCAAGCTCGGCCCGGCGGTGGCGCGGATGCAGCAGCAGGTCCGCTTCGTGTGGCTGGAGGACGTGCGCGCCGGCCTCGGCCTCCTCGCCAAGCTGCGCGGCTGGTGGGACGCGCGCACCGCCCACCGCCTGCCCGGCGCCCGAGTGGCCGCCGACCGGCCCGCGGTGGTGCTGTTCACCAGCGGGTCGGAAGGCGCCCCCAAGGGCGTCGTGCTGAGCCACCGCAACATCCTGGCCAACATCGCCCAGGTCGCCGCCGTGGTGGACTTCAACTCGGCCGACCGGGTGTTCAACGCCATGCCGATGTTCCACGCCTTCGGCCTGACCGGCGCCACCCTGCTGCCGCTGCTGTCCGGGGTGCGCACGTTCTTCTATCCCTCGCCGCTGCACTACCGCATCGTGCCGCGGCTGATCTACGCCACCGACAGCACCATCGCCTTCGGCACCGACACCTTCCTGGCCGGCTGGGCCCGC
Organism: uncultured Acetobacteraceae bacterium; assembly: GCA_964235495.1. Taxonomy (GTDB): domain Bacteria; phylum Pseudomonadota; class Alphaproteobacteria; order Acetobacterales; family Acetobacteraceae; genus LMUY01. The sequence continues at coordinate 67,414 of CAXSAX010000010.1, forward strand.
TTCGCCCACCCGTACGACTTCTACGCCATGCGCTACATCTTCTCCGGCGCCGAGAAGCTGCGCGAGGAGACCCGGCGGCTCTATGCCGAGCGCTTCGGCGTGCGCGTGCTGGAAGGCTACGGCGCCACCGAGACCGCGCCGGTGCTGGCGCTCAACACGCCCATGCACAGCAAGCCGGGCGCCGCGGGCCGCCTGCTGCCGGGCCTGGAGCACCGGCTGGACCCGGTGGAGGGCATCGCCGAAGGCGGCCGGCTGGTGGTGCGCGGGCCGAACGTCATGCTGGGCTACCTGCGCGCCGCCGCCCCGGGCGTGCTGGAGCCGCTGCCAGGAGGCTGGTACGACACCGGCGACGTGTGCCAGGTGGATGCCGAGCGCTTCGTCACGGTCGTGGCCCGCGCCAAGCGCTTCGCCAAGATCGCGGGCGAGATGGTGTCCATGCCCGCCGCGGAGGCGCTCGCCGCCGGGCTCTGGCCGGACGCGGCGCACGCCGTCGTGGCGGTGCCGGACGGCCGCAAGGGCGAGGCGCTGGTGCTGCTCACCACCCAGCCCGATGCGGCGGGCGCGGCCCTGCTGGCCCATGCGCGGGCCCGCGGGGCGGTGGAGATCGCCGTGCCCAGGACCATCCGCGTGGTGCCGGCGCTGCCGCTGCTCGGCAGCGGCAAGGTCGACTACGCCGCAGCGACGCGGCTGGCGGCGTAAGGGAGGCCGGGGCGCTGCCCCGGACCCCGCCAGAGGACGAAGTCCTCTGGACACCTGATTATAGCACCAGGGGTCAAGGGGACTTTGTCCCCTTGCGGGTGCAGGGCAGAGCCCTGCGCTCAGCCGGCCAAGCCGCGCGCCACCGCCTCCACCACGATCCGCAGCTGCCCGCGCAGCCCCTCCACCGGCAGGGCCGCCAGCTTCTCGTCCAGGCCGAGCGCCACCATGCCGTGCACGGCAGAGAACAAGCTGCGGGCGAGCCGGCCCCGCTCCTCCTCCGGCAGCCCCGGCAGCAGCGCCGCGAGCGGCGGCTCGATGTGCGAGAACGCCGCCCCCTGCCGCTCGACATACCAGGACGGCACCGGCTGCCCCGGCGGCATGCGGTGCTGGAACAGCGCGGTCCAGCGCTGCCGGTTGGCCGCCGCGTAGCCGAGATAGCACAGCGCCAGCTGCACCAGGCGCTCCGCCGGGTCAGCCCCGGGCGCCACCCGGCCCATCGCCGCGTCGATCGCCTCCAGGGTGCGGCCGTTCACCGCCAGCGCCAGCGCATCGAGGTCGGGGAAGATGCCATAGATCGCCCCCACCGAGCACCCGGCGGCCTCCGCCAAGGTCCGCGCCCGCAGGCTGGCCAACCCGGCCGCCGCCATCGCCGCCTCCGCCGCGGCCAGCAGCCGGCCATGCAGGTCCTGATGCCGCACGGCCGTCGCGGGACGGTGCGGACGGGATTCCATCTCGTCTGGGATGGTGCTCATGATCGCCGGCCCCCTCGTTACACCAGCCGCTTGAGGAAGAAGATGCGGTCGTGCCCGGGCGGGTAGCCGGCGATGCGGCCGAACTCCTCGAAGCCCAGCTTGGGATAGAACCAGGGCGCCTGGAACGTAAACGTGTCGAGCCAGATGGCTCCGCAGCCGCGGCGGCGCGCCTCGGCTTCGGCCAGCGCCATCACCCGGCGGCCCATCCCGCCGCCCCGCGCCTCGCCCAGGGCGAGCATCTGCACATGCAGCACGCCGTGCCAGGTGGAGCCCCACAGCCCGCCGACGATGCCGCCCGCCGGGTCCCGCACGGTGACGGCGAGCGGGGCACGGTCGCCCTCGCCCACCGCCGCGGTGTTGTGGGCGACCAGCGCCTGCGCCACCGCCTCGTGGATGGCCTCGTCGGGCGCGGGCTCCAGGGTCGTGGTCCAGCGCGTCATGGCGGATGTTGTTCCATAAGGAGGGGGACGGTTAGGATGAGGCCAGCACGCCTGCAAATGGAAGCGAGAGCATGGTTCGGCGCGGTTTGGCGGCTCTCTGCGTGACTCCAGGGCTTGCCTGCCAGCTTGGCCCCGCCAATGCCGCACCCGCAACGCCCGAACCGCCCCCGAGCGCCACGGGAGCCGACCCTGCCGACTGGCCGACGCTGGCCGTGGCCGACCTGCACGCCATGCACGACCTGATCCGCGACAACCATCCAGGGCCGGTCGATGCGGACAACCCACAGTTCGGCGCATGGCTGGAGCAAGGCGTGGCGGAGGCGCTGCCGCTGGCGGAAGCGGCCCACTCGCGCAGCGCCTACGACTATGCCCTGCGCGTCTATGCCAACGGGTTCGCCGACGGGCATCTCGGCGTGCGGTTCCCGCCGCGGGATACCAGCCTCTGGCCCGGCTTCCTCACCACGACGGACGCCCACGGGGTGACCCGCGTGAGCGTGACGCCGCCGGGCGCTCCGGCCCCGCCCGGGGCGACGTTGCTCGGCTGCGACGGCGAGGACGTGGCGGCCCTGCTGCACCGCCGGGTGCAGCGCCCGCTGGCCAACCCGGCCATTCCGCAGAAGCTCGGCCTGCTGTCTCCGTGGCTCATGGTTGCTGCGGATGACGCTGCGCCGCCCTTCGCGCGATGCCGGTTCGACGAGGCCGGGGCCGAACGGGAGGTTGACCTGCGATGGCAGCCGATCCCGCAAGCGGCGCTTCAGCAGCGGATCACGGAGGCGCAAGGCATCCCGCGTCCGCCGCTCGGCCTGCGGGAGGTCGCGGGCGTGTGGTTCGTGTCGCTGCCGTCGTTCCAGTGGACCGGGGCTGACCTGGCTCCGATGCAGGCGTTCCTGACGGATCTCAACTAGCGCGCTGCCCAGCTGCATCAGGCTCGCCATATCCTGATCGACCTTCGCGGCAATGATGGCGGCTCAAGCCTGTGGGGCGAGGAGGTCGCCAGCGCGCTGTGGGGACGCGATCACATGCAGGCTGCGTCGGCCTCCCTCGATTGGACTGTCGAGTGGCGCGTGTCCCAGCGCAACGCAGCTGCGATGCAGTCCAATGCGGCAATGTTCCGTGCGGCGGGCCAGGCCGAGGCGGCTGAGGAGAGCAGCGCCCTCGCGGCGAAGATGACTGCCCTGAGCGGAACGGGAACCGCGCTGCTGCCCGCCCCGGAGCCAGTTGGGCCAGCACCGGAGCCGTTCCCCTCGCCGTTCCGGCATCCCGTTTACGTGCTGACCAACCCGCACTGCGCGAGCGCCTGCCTGGACTTCATGGACCTGCTGCATCGCCTGCCCGGCATGATGCAGGCCGGGCTGCCGACCTCGGCGGACACGACTTACATGGACCTGGCCTTTGCGCCGCTGCCGAGCGGGCAGGCGACGCTGGCCTATGCCATGAAGGTCTACCGCAACCGGGCGAGGCGGAACAACGAATGGTACGACCCGGCCATCCCCTGGTCCGGCGGTGCCATGACGGACGAGGCGGTGGCCGCATGGATCGCCTCGCTGCCCTGATGCCGCGCCCTCACATCCCCAGCGCGCGCCGGTACACGTCCAGCAGGCTCTCCTGCTCCTCCACCTCCGCCGGCTCCTGCTTGCGGATGCGGACGATGGCGCGGATCACCTTCACGTCGAACCCGGCGGACTTGGCCTCCGAGTAGATGTCCTTGATGTCGCTGCCCAGCGCCTTGCGCTCCTCCTCCAGCCGCTCGATCCGCTCGATGATGCTGCGCAGCCGGTCGGCCGCGATGCCGCCCACGCCGCTCTCCGTTGTCGGGCCGTCCTCTTCCGCCACCGCCGCCTTCGCCATCACCGTTCCCGTCCGTGCAAGGCGGCGGGGGTAGCCGCCGGGCGGCGCTCGGTCAACGGGTGGCCGGCCGCTGCCATCCTGCTGTAGCATCGCCCGGCAAGCCACGGAGTCCCCGCATGTCCGCCATCGACCGTATCCGGGGCTACCAAGACGAGCTGGCCGGCTTCCGCCACGACCTGCACGCCCACCCGGAGCTGGGGCTGGCGGAGCACCGCACCGCGGAGCGGGTGGCCGCCGCCCTCGAGTCGCTCGGCATCGAGGCGCATCGCGGGGTGGGCGGCACCGGCGTGGTGGGCGTGCTGCGCGCCGGCAACGGAGCGGGACGAATCGGCCTGCGGGCGGACATGGACGCGCTGCCGATCCTGGAAGCCACCAGCCTGCCCTACCGCAGCGCCACCCCCGGCGCCATGCACGCATGCGGCCATGACGGGCACACCACCATGCTGCTGGGCGCGGCGCGCCACCTGGCCGAGACGCGGGCGTTCGACGGCACCGTCCACCTCATCTTCCAGCCCGGCGAGGAGGGCATGGGCGGCGCGCTGGCCATGCTGGCGGACGGGCTGTTCGACCGCTTCCCGTGCGACGCCGTGTTCGGCATGCACAACCGGCCCGGCATGGCGGTGGGCCAGTATGCCATCTGCCCCGGCCCCGCCATGGCCGGTGGCGCGTTCTTCGACATCCGGGTCGAGGGCCGCGGCGCCCATGCCGCCCACCCGGAGCACGGCATCGACCCGGTGCTGGCCGCCTGCCACATCGGCGCGGCGCTGCAATCGGTGGTGGCGCGCAACGTCTCCGCCCTGGACGCGGCGGTGCTGAGCGTCACCCGCATTGCCAGCGGGGACGCCTACAACGTGGTGCCGCAATCGGCCGTCCTGTCCGGCACGGCGCGCGCGTTCAAGCCGGAGGTGATGGACCGGCTGGAGGAGCGGCTGCGCCGGGTGGCGGAGGGCGTGGCCGCCGGGTTCGGGGCGACGGCCGCGGTGGAGTTCCGCCGCATCTTCGCCCCGCTCGACAACGTTCCCGCCCTGGCGGCCGAGTACGCGGACGCCGCGGCGGCGCTGGTGGGCGAGGCGGCGGTGGACCGGCGCAAGGGGCCGAGCATGGGCTCGGAGGACTTCTCCTCGATGCTGCAGCGCGTGCCGGGCGCCTACATCCTGGTCGGCAACGGCGAGAGCGCCGCGCTGCACAACCCGGCCTACGACTTCAACGATGCAGCGATCCCGTTCGGGGCGGGGCTGTATGCGGCCGTCGTGGAGCGGAGGCTGGCGAAGCAGTAAGCGCGGGGCGCTGCCCCGAACCCCACCTCCGTGGGCATTCCACTCGCCCAAAGAAGGGCGATCGGAACCTTGGCCCACTCCGCCAGAGGACGAAGTCCTCTGGACACCTGGATCATAGCACCAGGGGTCAAGGGGACCTCGTCCGCTTGCGGGTGCAGGGAGCGCCCTGCTACTGCGCCGTCACCTCCACCCGCATCGCCGTCAGCGGCCGCTGCTCCGCCGCGCAGTCCTCGCCCGCGCCCACCGGCCCCACCACCCCGCCCCCGGCGAAGCTGCCAAAGGCCCGGCACGCGCCCGCCCCGGCCAGCCGCAGCCGGAACCCGAGCAGCGGCAGCCGCAGCCCGCGGCTGCCGCAGAACGCCCCGGCGGGAAACCACGGCGTGCGCCAGTCCGCCCCCATGATGCCCTGGTACTCCAGCCCGGCCGCCTCCATCCCCGGCGGCGGCGCGATGCTGAAGCCCTCGATGCACAGCACGCCGTCCCGATCGCCGAGCCATTCGCCGGCCGCCCCCGTGCGGTCGCCCTGGCCCTCCAAATGCACCAGCAGCGCAGTGGCGGCGGCCGGCGGCGGCGGCGGCTCGGGGGTGAGCAGGGCGCGGAACTGCACCTCCGGCAAGGCCGCCGCGTCGCCGGACTGGTACAGCGTCAGCACCGCGCCGGCCTGGCCGCCCACCACCAGCACGTGGGCGGCCGTGGTGTGGCGGGACAGCCAGCCGCCCTCCGGCAGGGTGGACACGGAGCAGCGGCCGGGCTGGTCGGGGGCGGCCACCGGCTCCAGCCGGGCGCAGGGCAGCGGCAGCCCGGTGCCGGCCACCGCCTCGCCCGCGCCGCGGAACTCGATGGCGTAGAGCCCCGGGTTGAAGATCAGGAAGGTGGCGCTGGAGGCGATGCGCGGGTCGCTGTTCATGGGCAGGTCGTCCCGGTCTATGGTGGGGCAGCCCCGCTCCATCCCACTGAAACGGACCTCCACGCCATGACAAACTCACACCCCGCCCTGGCCTCGCGCGCCGCCCTGGCCCTCGCCGCGACCCTGTCGCTCGCCGGCCCCGCCCGCGCGCAGGCGCCGCAAACCCGGCTGCGCGCCACCATCGAGGCGGTGGACGGGGACACCCTGCGGCTGAAGGAGCGCAACGGGCAGACCCTGGCCGTCATGCTGGCGCCGGACAGCAAGGTGGTGGGCGTGAGCAACGGCGCCATCGGCGACATCAAGCCCGGCAGCTTCATCGGCTCCGCCGCCGTGCCGCAGCCGGACGGCACGCTCAAGGCGCTGGAGGTGCACGTGTTCCCGCCCAGCATGAACGGCGTCGGCGAGGGCAGCTACGCCTGGGACCTGACGCCGGGCAGCACCATGACCAACGGCACCGTCAGCGACTTGGTGGCCGTCCACGGCCGCACCATGACCGTCAAGTACAGCGGCGGCGGCGAGAAGACGATCACCGTGCCGGAGGACGTGCCGATCGTCAGCCTGGCGCCGACCGACCGCGCGCCCCTCGTGGCCGGCGCGCACGTGGTGCTGGCGCCGGTGAAGGGCGCGGACGGCACGCTGACCGCCAGCCGCATCAACGTCGGGCTGGACGGCCTCGTGCCGCCGATGTGACGCCGGCCAGCCGCGCCGCCCTGCTCCGCGCCGCCCCGCCCATCCTGTTCCAGGACGCCCGCTTCGCCGTGCTGGACAAGCCGGCCGGCCTGCCCGTGCACCCGGGGCCGCGCGCCGCGGCCAGCGTGGAGGACTGGTTCCCCGCGCTGTCCCGCCGGCGCGACGGGCCATGGCTGGCGCACCGGCTGGACGCCGACACCGCCGGGTGCCTGGTGGTCGCGCTGCGCCGGGCCGCGCTGCAGCAGGCCCAGGTGGCGTTCAGCACGGGGCAGGCCGGCAAGACCTACTGGGCGGTGGTGCAAGGCGGCCCACAGGCGGAGGGGGGCCGGGTGGAGGCGGCGCTCGCCAAGCGGTCCGGCCCGTCCGGCTGGCGCATGGCGGCAGACCCGGCGGGCCTCGCCGCGGCCACCGACTGGCGCGTGCGCGGCCGGGCGGACGGGATGGCATGGCTGGAGCTGCACCCCCGCACCGGGCGCACCCACCAGGTCCGCGTGCACTGCGCCCTGCTCGGCTGCCCCGTGCTGGGCGACCCGGTATACGGGCCCGGCGGCGACGGTGGCCCGCTGCACCTGCTCGCCCGCGCCATCGCCCTGCCGCTCGACCCGGCGCTGCACGCCACCGCGCCGCCGCCGCCGCATATGCTGGCCGCCCTGCGCGCCTGCGGCTTCAGGCCGTGACGATGGCGGCCACCGTGCGGTCCAGGCTCGGCCGCCAGGGCGGCAGACTCACGCCGAACACCCGCTCCAGCTTGGCGCAGTCCAGCCGCGAGTCCGGCGGGCGGCGGGCGGGGGTGGGCCAGTCCGCGGTGGCGATGGCCGTCACCACCGGCATCGGCCGGCCATGCCGCGCCGCCGCCTCGAACGCCGCCACCGCCAGGCCGTGCCAGGTGGTGCTGCCGGACCCGGCGGCGTGGAACACCCCGCGGTAGCCGGGCTGCCAGCCGGCCGCGATCCGCGCGGCCACCGCCAGGATCGCGTCCGCCAGGTCCCCGGCGTTGGTGGGGCAGCCCTGCTGGTCGCCCACCACGCGCAGCGCGCTGGTCTTCTGCGCCGCCCCCAGCATGGTGCGGACGAAGTTCTTGCCCGCCGCGGCATAGACCCACGAGGTGCGCAACACGGCGGCGCGCTCGCACAGCTCCAGCACCGCCGCCTCGCCGGCCAGCTTGGTGCGGCCGTACGCGCCGGTGGGGGAGGTGGGGTCGTCCTCCCGGTATGGCGCGCACTTCAGCCCGTCGAACACGTAGTCGGTCGAGAGATGGATCAGCGGGATGCCGGCGGCGGCGCAGAGCCGGGCCAGCTGCGCCGGGCCGTCGCGGTTGGCGCGGGCGGCGGCCTCCGGCTGCTGCTCCGCCGCGTCCACCGCCGTCCAGGCCGCCGCGTTCACCACGAGGCTCGGGCGGTGGCGGCGAAACGCCGCCTCGACCGTCTCCGGCCGGTCGAAGTCGAACTCCGGGCGGCCCACCCGCGCCAGGGCGGCCCGCTGCGCCAGCTCGGTGGCGACCTGCCCGGCGCCGCCGGTGACGAGGATCATGTCGTGAACCAGTCGGGCATCTCGGCCCAGCGCGGCAGCGCCTTGTCCTTGTCCGACAGCTGCACCTCCGCCGCCGGCACCGGCCAGGGCAGCGCCAGGTCCGGGTCGTCCCACTGGATGCCGCGCTCGGAGGCGCGGTCGTACGGCGCGGTGGTCTTGTAGATGACCTCCGTGTCCGGTTCGAGCGTGCAGAAGCCGTGCAGGAAGCCCGGCGGCACCCAGAGCTGCCGCCAGTTGGCCGCGCTCAGCTCGGCGGCCACATGCTGCCCGAAGCTCGGCGAGCCGCGGCGCGCGTCCACCGCCACGTCCCAGATGGCGCCGCGCGCCACCCGCACCAGCTTGCCCTGCGCGAACGGGGCCAATTGGCAGTGCAGCCCGCGCAGCACGCCGCGCGCCTGCGACATGCTGTGGTTGTCCTGCACGAAAGGCAGGTCGATGCCCGCCGCCGCCGTGCCGTGCGCCGTCCAGGTCTCGGAGAAGAAGCCGCGCGAGTCGCCGAAGCGCGCCGGGGCGAACAGCACGACCTCCGGGATGGCCAGGCGCTCGAACGTCATGCGTGCACCCCGTCGGCCAGTTCCAGCAGCAGCCGGCCCAATTCGGTCTTGCGCAGCGCCAGCGCCCGCTCCCGCAGGGTGGGCGCGTCGATGTAGCCCATGCGGAACGCGACCTCCTCCGGGCAGCCGACCAGCATGCCCTGGCGGGACTGGATGGTCTGCACGAAGGTGGCCGCCTGCAGCAGGCTGTCCGGCGTGCCGGCGTCGAGCCAGGCGCAGCCGCGGCCGAGCCGCTCCACCGCCAGTTCACCGGCGTCCAGGTAGATGCGGTTCAGGTCGGTGATCTCCAGCTCGCCACGAGAGGAAGGGCGGATGCGGCGGGCGTATTCCGTCACCCGGTGGTCATAGAAATACAGCCCGATCACCGCCCAGTTGGACAGCGGCGCGGTCGGCTTCTCGACGATCTCCGTCGCCCGCCCCTCGCCGTCGAACGAGACGACGCCGTAGCGCTCCGGGTCGCGCACCTGGTAGGCGAACACGGTGGCGCCGCGCTGCCGCCGGGCGGTCGCCTGGAAGGTCTGGCTGAGGTGGTCGCCGAAGATCATGTTGTCGCCCAGCACCAGCGCGCAGGCCTCGCCCCCCAGCCACTCCGCGCCGATCAGGAACGCCTGCGCCAGCCCGTCCGGGCGGGGCTGCTCGGCGTAGCTGAACCGGCAGCCAAGGTGGGAGCCGTCGCCCAGCAGCCGCTCGAACATGGGCAGATCGATCGGGGTGGAGATGATCAGGATGTCCCGGATGCCGGCCAGCATCAGGATGGAGAGCGGGTAGTACGCCATCGGCTTGTCGTACACCGGCAGCAGCTGCTTGGAGGCGGCCAGCGTCATCGGGTGCAGCCGGGTGCCGGAGCCGCCGGCGAGCAGGATGCCCTTCACGCGGCGGCGCCCAGGCGCTGCCCTGCGTAGCGCCCGGCGCGGATGCGCTCCCACCAGGCGCGGTTGTCCACGTACCACTGGACCGTGCGCCCGAGCCCGGCGTCGAAGCCGTGCGGCGCGCGCCAGCCCAGCTCGTCCTGGGCGCGCGAGGGGTCGATCTCGTAGCGGAAATCATGGCCGGGCCGGTCGGCGACGAAGGTGATGAGCCGCTCGCGCGCGCCGCCCGGGTCCGGCTGGATGCGGTCCAGCGCTGCGCAGATGGCGCGCACGACGGCGAGGTTGCTGCGGGGCTGCTGCGCGCCGATGGCCAGGGTGGCGCCGGGTTCGGCGCGTTCCAGCGCCAGCACGAGGGCGGCGGCGTGGTCGTCCACGAACAGCCAGTCGCGCTGGTTGGACCCGTCGCCGTACACCGGCAGCGTCCGGCCTTCCAGGGCGTTGAGCGTGACCAGCGGGATCAGCTTCTCCGGGAATTGCCAGGGGCCGTAATTGTTGGTGGTGTTGGTGACGAAGGCGGGCAGGCCGTAGGTGTGCCACCAGGCGCGCACCAGGTGGTCGGAGGCGGCCTTGCTGGCGGAGTACGGGCTGCGCGGGTCGTACGGCGTGGCCTCGGTGAACGGCGGGTCGGTGGGGCCGAGCGCGCCGAACACCTCGTCGGTGGAGACGTGGTGGAAGCGGAACGCCGCCCGGCGCGCCGGGTCCAGCCCCGCCCAATGGGCGCGCGCGGCCTCCAGCAGCACGAAGGTGCCGGTGACGTTGGTGTGCACGAACGGCGCCGGGCCGTCGATGGAGCGGTCCACGTGGGTTTCGGCCGCGAGGTGCATCACCGCGTCCGGCTGGTGGGTGGCGAACACCTGCGCCATGGCGGCGGCGTCCGTGATGTCGGCGCGGAGCAGGGTGTGGCGGGGGTCGCGGCCGGCCTCTTCTAGGGCGTCCTCGGAGGCGGCGTAGGACATCTTGTCCACGTTCACCACGCTGTGGCCGGTGTGGCGGATCAGGTGGCGGATCACGGCCGAGCCGATGAACCCGCACCCGCCGGTCAGCAAAACGCGCATGGTGTGTCCCGTTCGAGCATTCGGCCGCGAGCGGGCCGTCATGGGGCAATCTGCCAGGCGGGCGGGGCAGCGGCAACACGACGCTGCCCCGAAACGATGCGCGCCTCAGCCCGGTTCGCTGGGGGCCTGGTTTGCCGTGCTTGCGCGCCGGGTCGCCCAGGCTTTCCGGGCAGCCGAGCCTACGCCGTCCCCTTCGCCAAGCTGCGCCGATACCGCCGCTGCCGCTGCCGCAGCGCCGGGTCCGGCCCCACCAGTTGGCTGACCACCTCGTGCACCCGCGCCACCTCCGCCGCGTGGGCGGCGGCACCCAGCTGCGCGGTGACGCTCGCGTCATGGCGGCGGTGGCGGTTCAGCGGGCGGCTCACGTAGGCGACCTGCGCGCCCGGCCGCGCCAGCACCTCGGCGTACACCCGCCAGTCCCCGGCCACGCGGAAATGCGCCAGGTCGGCCTCGCAGCGGCGCAGCGCGGCCAGCAGGTCGGCGCGCCGCCACAGCACGCCGCTGACGTTCAGGATCAGGTTGCGCTCGGCCAGGTGCTCGCGCAGGAAGGCCGGCCCGCTGAACACCGCGTCCGACGCCAGCACGGCGGGCCCGTAATAGCCCTTGTGGTCCGGCCATAGCAGGGCGCCCGCCGCGTCGATGGCGCAGCTGTCGGAGAAGGCGAACGCTGCGTCCGGCGCGCGCCCGGCCGCCTCCGCCACGGCGGCGAGGAACGCCGGGTCCGCCTCGTCGTCCGCCTCGGCGATCCACAGCCAGTCGCCGCTGGCCCGCTCCGCCGCGCGCCGCCATTGCCGGAACACGGAGCCGGACCGCCGCGTCCCCTCCTCCACCTCGATGCGCCGGCCCCAGGCCTGCGCCGTCTGCCGCGCCGCCGCCACACTGTCGTCGGTGGAGGCGTCGTCCAGCACGATCACCTCGCGCACCGGGTAGGACTGGGCGAGGATGGAGGCCAGGCGGGAGGGCATGTAGCGGCCGTAGTCGCAGCTCGGCACCACCACGGAGACCGAGAGCAGGCCGGGGCGGGCCAGCTTCAGCAGCGCCGCGCTGTAGCCCTCGAAGCGGAACGCGGCGCGGCTGGCGGCGGCCAGGGCGTGCTTGCGCTCCGGCCCGAACCCGGCGGCCAGCGCCGCCGCCGCCCGCGCCATGGCCGTCACGTCGCCCAGCGGGACGCTGCGCCCGGCCTCGAACCGGGCCAGCAGCTCCGGCGCGCCGCCGGTCTCCTCGAACGCCACCACCGGCGTGCCGTTCGCCATCGCCTCCAGCACCACGGAGGGCAGCGGGTCCTCGCGGGAGGTGAGCAGGAACACGTCGGCGGCGGCGAGCAGGTCCGCCGGGTCGTCGCGCTGGCCCAGGAAGCGGAACGTGCCGGTGGCCTCGGCCGCCGCGATCTCGGCGCCGAAATGCGACTCGGTCGCCGGGTCGATGCCGCCCGCCCAGGCGAAGCTGACCGGCGCGCCCTCGTCCCGCATGGCCCGCCACACGTGCAGGAACAGGTCAAAGCCCTTGCGCAGGTCGGCGTAGCCCATCCCGAGCGCCAGGATGCCGTTCTGCGGCACGTGCAGCTCGGCGCGCACCGCGTGGCGCGCCCCCGGCGTGGGCAGCCTCGCCTCCACCCCCTGCGACAGGATGGCGGTGTGCGCCGCCGCCGTCCCCAGCGCCTGCAGGCAGCGGTCCCGCACCAGCTCGGCCGGGAACACGACGGTGCGGGCGCTGGCCATGCCCTCCCGCAGCGCGCCGATCAGCCCCTTCTCCCGCAGCAGCCGCGGCAGCTCATGCACCAGCAGCACGGACGGGACCTGGTGGCGTTCCAGCACCGCGGCCATCCCGGCGCTGGCCGCGGTATTGACGATGGCCGCCGTGCAGCCCGCCGCCCGCGCCGAGCGGACCAGGGCGTCCAGTTGGTCGGGGCCGCCCGCCACGACGGTGGGGGCCACGGCGCGGCACTCGGCCTCCAGCGGGCCGCCTGCGAGCAGCAGGAAGGCCACGTCCACGCCATGGTTGGCCCGCAGCGCCCGGCCGAGCCGCAGCAGCAGGGTCTGCGCGCCGTGCACCAGGCCGTCATGCCCCACCAGCAGGATGCGGGTGCGCGCCCCCGGCGCCGGCAGCCCGGCCGCGGCCCGGCCGGTGGCGTTGAGGAACGCGGCCCCCCAGTGCACGTCCGGCTCCAGCGTGGCGCCCTCCGCCCACTCGTTCCAGGCGTTGATGCAGACCACTGCCTCGCCCTCGATCGGGTTGCGCCGGGCGAAGCCGATCAGGTCCTCCAGCCAGGCCTGGTACAGCGCCGGGGTGGCGCCGTGCAGCACGGTGCCCTTACCTTGCCGGCGCGGGTCGTTGTCCCAGCCCGGCGCCGCCGTCTTGATGAGGGGGTAGTCCGGCCGCGGCTCCTCGACGGAGGCGCGCGCGATGGCGGCGTAGTCGTACGCCTCGGCGTCGAACGCCGGGTCGAGCACGTGCAGCGTGTCGGTGATCATCGGCGTGCGGCTGGTCAGCTTGTGGGGCGGGAACTCCACCGCGGCGTCCATCCCGGCCGGCCGCGGGTCGTGCTCGCCGAAGCTCTGCGCCATGATGAACAGCGGGTCCTCGCCATGCGCCGTGCGGAACAGCCGCCGCCAGCGGTCCACCGTGGCCGCCGTGTCCGGGATCAATTGGGCGCGGTACACCATCAGCACCGGCCGCCCGCCCAGGCGGATGTAGCGGGGGTCGGCGAAGTGCCGGGCGAACTCGGCGATCAGCGCCGGCTCGTCGCGGGTGCGGTAGTCCTGGCTGATCAGCACTTCGTGGTCCGAGCCGTCCCAGCGGCGGGACCAGTTCTCGTTGGCCCACATGAGGCAGAACGGCAGATCGACGCCGCGGTCGGCCAGCAGCGCCTCCAGCGGCGCTTCCAGCAGGCGGCGGCCGTTGAACCAGTAGAAGTAGAACACGAAGCCGTGCAGCCCCGCGCCGCGCGCCAGCTCGGCCTGGCGGCGCAGCGTGTCGCTGCCGTCCAGCCGGTAGTGGCCCAGGTCGCGCGGGATGCGCGGCTGGTAGTGCCCGGCGAAGCGCGGCAGCGCGCGGCCCAGGCTGGTCCACTCGGTGAAGCCCTTGCCCCACCAGGCGTCGTTCTCCGCCACCGGATGGAACTGCGGCAGGTAGTAGGCCAGCAGCATGGCCCGCCGCGGCAGGCCCGGCGGCAGCGCCTGCACCGCCTCGAACCCGGGGGCCGGGCGGGTGTTGCGCCGCACCTCGTCGGCGATGTTGGGCGCCCCCGTGTCCAGCCCGCCCTCCTCCCGCCAGCGCAGCAGCCCGAGCAGGGGGTTCGGGTGCAGCCCCGCCCCGCCCCAGCGCTTCGGGTTGAAGCGCGGACACGGCATGCGGCCCTCGCTGGCGCCGCGCACCAGGTAGTGCTCCATCGGGTCCATCCCGGCGGCGGCCACGTCCGGGTTCTCGCGCAGGTAGAACGCGGCGTCGAACTCGGCGAGCGGGCTGACGGCGGGAGTGCATCGCTGGCGCAGGTAGTGCGCCAGGCACAGCTCGTTGGCCGGCACGGCGTGGTGCGCGCGGTACTAGGCCGGGTCGAAATGCGCCACCGGCCGGCGGCCGGCGGCCTCGCCCTGCCGGATGTAGTGCAGCAGCGGGTTGCCCGTGCTGTCGGGGTTGCGGCTGCGATAGTACGCCGGGTCGAAATACGGGTTGGGCCAGCGGCCCTCCTGCCAGCCGTAGCGGTGCCAATGCACCAGCACGGCGTGGCTGCCGCCGGGAACGTCCGTGTTGCGGGCGCTGAACCACTCGCCCTCGAACAGGCCGGAGCGTTGCAGGACGGCCAGGTCCTGCTGCTCCGACGGGTCGGAGACGCCGAGAACATCCGGTGCGGCCGCCGCGTTGCGTGCCATCAAGCGCCTACCCGTGTGCGGTTTCGCACCTACGTTAACGCAATCGTATTCCGCGCCAAAGGACTTTGTTCACGTATTGGCGAGGCAGCCGGGCCGGAGGGCGCGCTCACACTTCGTCACAGTGCGAGCCGCCGCTGTTTCGCGGCCACACCAATCTGCAAGCATCCCAAGGAGAGATGCCATGCCGAGCTCAACCATCAAGCGCTGCGCCAAGGCCGTGGGCGCGCTTGCCCTCGCGATCGCCCTGTCGGGCTGCATCGTCGTGCCTTACGGGCAGCACTACGGGTACTACCGTCCACATCCGTACGGCTACTACTGAGCGGGGCCGGGTCCGGCCGCCCAGGCTGGACCGTCGCCACCGGCTGCTGTAGCCCTGGAGGGTGATGCAAGGCCTCACCCTCGTGACCGGCGCTACTGGATTCGTGGGCTCCGCCGTCGCCCGAACCCTGCTCGCCCGCGGCCACCGTCTGCGCCTGCTGGTGCGCCAAGGCAGCGACCGCAGCAACATCGACGGGCTGCCCGCCGAGATCGTCGTGGGGGACCTGAGGGACGCGGACTCCCTGGAGCGCGCCGTGGCGGGCTGCCGCATGGTGGCGCACGTGGCCGCGGACTACCGGCTCTGGGTGCCGGACCCGGCAGCCATGAACGCCGCCAACGTCGCCGGCACCCGCGCCCTGCTGCAGGCCGCCCACCGCGCCGGGGCGGAGCGCATGGTGTACTGCAGCAGCGTGGCGGCCCTCGGCCTGGTGGGGGACGGCACGCCCGGCACGGAGGACACCCCCGTCTCGCTGGACAAGGTGATCGGCACCTACAAGCAATCCAAGTACCTGGCCGAGCAGGCCGTGCTGGAGCTGGCGCACGCCGGCGTGCCCGTGGTGGTGGTCAACCCCAGCGCCCCCGTCGGCCCGCGCGACATCAAGCCCACCCCCACCGGCAAGATGATCGCCGACACGGCGGCCGGGCGGATGCCGGCCTACGTCGATACCGGGCTGAATGTGGTGCACGTGGACGATGTGGCGGAGGGCCACGCCCTGGCGCTGGAGCGCGGCCGGGTGGGGGAGCGCTACATCCTGGGCGGCGAGGATCTCGGCATGGCGGAGCTGCTGGCGCTGGTCGCCCGCATCGCCGGCCGCACGCCGCCCCGGGTCAGGCTGCCGCACGCCGCGCTGTATCCGGTGGCGCTGGCGAGCGAGGGCCTGGCGCGGGCCTTCGGCATCGAGCCGGTGGTGACGCGCGACATCCTGGCCATGGCGCGCAAGAAGATGTTCTTCTCCTCCGCCAAGGCGCGCGCCGAGTTGGGCTACGCCCCCCGTCCGGCCGCCGAGGCGGTGCAGGACGCGGTGGCCTGGTTCCGCGCCCAAGGCCGGGTGCCGGGCCCGGCGCCGAGCCGGGCGCCGGCGTGACGATCCTCGCCCTGCTCGCCCTGGCCACCTGGGCGTACCTGCTGGCCGGGCATGGCCGCTTCTGGTCCGCCGGGCCCAGCCTGGCCGCCGCCAGGCCGCTCGCCGCACCCGCCGTGGACGTGGTGGTCCCGGCGCGGGACGAGGCGGAGTGCATCGGCCGCAGCCTGGCCTCCCTGCTGGCGCAGGACTACCCGGGGCCGCTGCGCATCATCCTGGTGGACGACCGCAGCAGCGACGGCACCGCCGCCATCGCCCACGCCCTGGCCGACCCGCGGCTGCAGGTGGTCGAGGGCCAGGACCGGCCCCCCGGGTGGAGCGGCAAGCTGTGGGCCGTGGCGCAGGGCGTGGCCCGCACCTCCGCCCCTCTGGTGCTGCTGTGCGACGCCGACATCGTGCATGACCCGGCGCACGTCGCCACCCTGGTCGCCAAGCTGGAGGCCGGCCGGCTGGACCTGGTGTCGGAGATGGTGGAGCTGCGCTGCGCCAGCCCCGCCGAGCGCGCCCTGGTGCCGGCCTTCGTGTTCTTCTTCCAGCTGCTCTACCCCTTCGCCCGGGTGAACGACCCGCGCCGCCGCACCGCCGCCGCGGCCGGCGGCACCATGCTGGCCCGGCGCACGGCGCTGGAGCGGATCGGCGGCATCGAGGCGATCCGCGGCGCGCTGATCGACGACGTGGCGCTGGCCGCCGCCATCAAGCGCGGCGGCCCGATCTGGCTGGGGCACAGCCGATTGGGACGCTCCGTGCGCCCGTATCCGGCGGCGGCCGACGTGTGGCGCATGGTGGCCCGCACCGCCTACGTGCAGCTGCGATTCTCCCCGGCGATCCTGGCGGGAACGCTCGCCGGGCTGGCGCTGGTCTGGCTGGCGCCGCCGGCCGCCGCGCTGTTCGGCCACGGCCTGGCGCGCTGGGCCGGGCTGGCCGCCTGGGCCGGCTCGGCCGCCAGCTTCGTGCCCACCTTGCGCCGCTTCCGCCAGTCGCCGCTCTGGGCGCTGGCCCTGCCGCTGGTCGCCAGCTTCTACATGGCGGCCACGATCGGCTCCGCCGTGGACCACCACCGCGGCCGCGGCGTGGTGTGGAAGCGCCGCGCCTACCGGGAAGCCGACGCTTGAGCGTGTCGGTCGAGGCGCCGTCCGGCAAGGGCAGGACGGACGAGAACTTCCCGGTCGGCTCCCGCCTGATCCGCTCGGCGCTGCGCCCCCACGTGCACGCCTTCTATGACTTCGCCCGCAACGCCGACGACATCGCCGACAGCCCCACCCTGTCCGCGCCGGAGAAGCTGGCCCGCCTGCACACCATGGCGGCGGTGCTGGTGGGGAACGCCCAGGACGGCGCCCCCACCGCCCGCCACTTGCGCGCGAGCCTGGCGCAGACCGGCGTCACCCCGCAGCACTCCCTGGACCTGCTGGCCGCCTTCCGGCAGGACGCCACCAAGGCCCGCTACGCGAGCTGGGACGAGCTGCTGGACTATTGCCGCCTCTCCGCCATGCCGGTCGGCCGCCACGTGCTGGACCTGCACGGGGAGCCACAGGCGACGCACCCCTCGTCCGACGCGCTGTGCGCCGCGTTGCAGGTGCTGAACCACCTGCAGGACTGCGCCCGGGACATGCATGAGATCAACCGCTGCTACCTGCCGCAGGACATGCTGGCCGAGGCGGGCGTGGACACCGCGGCGCTCGCCGCCGACGCGGCCAGCCCCGGCCTGCGCCGGGTGCTAGACCAGCTATTGGACCGCACGGACGCGCTCAACCGCACCGGCGCCGGGCTGCCGGCCCGCGTGCGGGACCGCCGCCTGCGCGTCGAGACGGCGGTGATCGCCAACCTGGCCGGCCGCCTCGCCGGCCGGCTGCGGCGGGAGGACCCGCTGGCGCAGCGGGTCAAGCTGCGGCGCGGCGACGTGGTGCGCAGCATCCTGCTCGCCCTGCCGGAGCTGTGGTGATGCTGGCCGACCAAGCCGACGTGCTGGCCGTCGAGCGCATCGTGCGGCAGGCGGGCACCTCGTTCTACCGCGGCATGCGCATACTGCCGGCCGAGCGCCGCTCGGCGCTGTACGCCATCTACGCGTTCTGCCGCCTGGTGGACGACATCGCCGACGAGCCGGCGGACATGGCGGTCAAGCGCGGGCGGCTCGACGAGTGGCGCGCCGCCGTGGCCGCCCTGTACGCCGGCCAGGCCTGCGACGCCGTCACCCGGGTGCTGGCCGGCATGGTCAGGCGCTACGGGTTGCGGCAGGAGGACTTCCTGGCGGTGATCGACGGCATGCAGATGGATGCGGAGACGGTCATCGCCGCCCCCAGCCTGGCCGTGCTCGACACCTATTGCGACCGCGCCGCCGCCGCCGTCGGCCGCCTCTCCGTGCGCGCCTTCGGGGACGGCTCGGCGCAGGCGGACGCCGTGGCCTTCTCGCTCGGCCGGGCGCTGCAGCTGACCAACATCCTGCGCGACCTCGCGGAGGACGCCGCCCGCGGCCGGCTTTACTTGCCGCGCGAGTGGCTGGACGCGGCCGGCGTGCCGCACGACCCCGGCGGCGCGCTCGCCTCCCCGGCCTTGCCGCTGGTGTGCCGCCGCGTGGCGGCCGAGGCGCGCCGCCGCTTCCGCCTGGCGGACGCCGCCATGCTGTCCTGCGACCCGCGCGCCATGCGCCCCGCCCGCATCATGGCCGCCACCTACGCCGCCCTGCTGACCCAGTTGGAGGCGCGCGGCTGGACCGACCTGCACACCGCCGTGTCCCTGCCGAAATGGCGCAAGCTGTGGGTCGTCGGCCGGCACATGCTATGAGGCGCGCCCACGTCGTCGGCGCGGGCATGGCGGGGCTGGCCGCGGCGCTGGCCCTGGCCGATGCCGGCCATGAAGTGACCCTGTACGAGGCCGGCCCGGCCGCCGGCGGGCGCTGCCGCTCCTACCACGACAAGGAGCTCGGCTGCCGCATCGACAACGGCAACCATTTGTGGCTGTCCGGCAACCGCACCATCGCGGCCTTCCTGCGCCGCATCGGGGCGGAGGGCACCCTGGCCGGCCCGCGCACGGCGATGTTCCCGTTCCACGACCTGCAAACCGGCCGAAGCTGGACGGTGCGGCCGAACGCCGGGCCGCTGCCCTGGTGGATCCTGGTGCCCGGCCGCGCCGTGCCGGGCGCCCGGCTGCGCGAGTTCGCCGGGCTGCTGGCGGTGCTGTTCGCCGGCCCGGACGCCACGGTGGCGCAGCTGATGTCGCCGGGCGCGCTGAACGACCGGCTGATCGAGCCGCTGGTGATTGCCGCCCTCAACACCAGCCCGGCGACCGGCAGCGCCCGGCTGATGGGCGCCGTGATGCGCGAGACCCTGGCGCGCGGCGGCGGCGCCTGCGTGCCCGCCTTCCCGCGCGAGGGCCTGTCCGCCACCTTCATCGACCCGGCCATCGCCGCCCTGCTTCAGGCCGGCGCCACGATCCGCACCGGATGCCGGGTCACGGCGCTGCAAGCGGCGGAGGGCCGGGTGCAGCGCCTCGCCACCAATCTCGGCCCGGTGGAGCTGGACGGCGACGGCGACGGCGTCGTGCTGGCGGTGCCGCCTCCCGTGGCACAGTCCTTGCTGCCCAACCTGCAGGCGCCGGAGGCCTTCGAGTCGATCGTCAACCTGCATTACCGCTTCGATGCGCCGCCGCATCCGGTTGGCTTCATTGGGCTGCTGGGCGGAACGGCGGAATGGGTGTTCATCAAGCCCGGCGTCGTCTCCGTCACCATCAGCGCCGCCAACCGCCTGGTCGAGCGCGCCGCGAGTGACTTGGCGGCAACAGTATGGCCGGAAGTGGCGGCCGCTCTCGGGATTGCGAACCCTTTGCCGCCCTGGCGTGTCGTAAAGGAGAAGCGCGCCACCTTTGCCGCCACCCCTGCGGAGAACCGCAAGCGGCCGGGGGCGCGCACCGGCCTCGCGAACCTCGCGCTGGCCGGGGACTGGACGGACACCGGCCTGCCCGCAACCATCGAGGGGGCGATCAGGTCGGGACACATAGCCGCCGCGGCGCTGCTCTCCGCCGCCTAAGCCTGGATGGATGATGCCGAGCGAAACGTTAGTCCGCCTCGAACCGGATGCCCTGCAAAGCGCGATCGACGCCGCGCAGGCCGCGCTATGCGACCAGCAGGCCGCCGACGGCCACTGGCTGTTCGAGCTGGAGGCCGACGCCACCATCCCCGCCGGCTACATCCTGCTGGAGCATCACCTCGACCGCATCGACCCGGCGCTGCAGGCCAAGATGGGCGCCTACCTGCGCAGCATCCAGGGCGCCGATGGCGGCTGGCCGCTGTTCCATGACGGCGCGTCCGACCTGTCCGCCAGCGTGCAGGCCTATTTCGCGCTGAAGGCCATCGGCGATGCGGCCGAGGCGCCGCACATGGCGGCGGCGCGGGCGCAGATCCTGGCGATGGGCGGGGCGGAGCGCACCAACGTGTTCACCCGCATCCAATTGGCCCTGTTCGGCCAGGTGCCGTGGCGGGCGGTGCCGGTCATGCCAGTCGAGATCATGAACCTGCCGCGCTGGTTCTTCTTCCACATCTCCAAGGTCTCGTACTGGTCGCGCACCGTCATGGTGCCGCTGGTGGTGCTGATGACGCTGCGGCCGCAGGCGCGCAACCCGCGCGGCGTCGGCATCGCCGAGCTGTTCCGCACCCCGCCGGACCAGGTGACGGACTGGATTCGCGGGCCGTACCGCTCCTCCTGGGGCATCGCCTTCAAATGGCTGGACAGCTTGCTGCGCCCGCTGGTGCGCTTCTTCCCCGCCAGCACCCGGCGGCGCGCCATCGACGCCGCCGTGGCCTTCACGGTCGAGCGGCTGAACGGCGAGGACGGGCTGGGGGCGATCTACCCGGCCATGGCGAACAGCCTGATGATGTTCGACGTGCTGGGCTACCCGGCCGACCACCCGCACCCCGCCACCGCCTGGGCCGCCATCCGCCGGCTGCTGCGGGTCGAGCCGGGCCGCGCCTACTGCCAGCCCTGCCTGTCGCCGATCTGGGACACCGGGCTCGCCGGCCTCGCCATGGCCGAGGCGGAGGGGGACCGCTCGCCGGCCGTCGCCGCCGCGTGCGACTGGCTGGCGTCGCGGCAGGTGACGGACGTGCGCGGCGACTGGGCCTGGTCCCGGCCCGGCCTGCTGCCCGGCGGCTGGGCCTTCCAGTACGAGAACGCCCACTACCCCGACGTGGACGACACCGCCGTGGTCGCCATGCTGCTGCACCGCACCCGCGAGCACCCGGAGGCGGTGGCCCGGGCGCGGGACTGGATCATCGGCATGCAGAGCAGCAACGGCGGCTGGGGCGCGTTCGACGTGGACAACGACTACCAGTTCCTCAACCACATCCCGTTCGCCGACCACGGCGCGCTGCTGGACCCGCCGACCGTGGACGTGACGGCGCGCTGCGTGTCGTTCCTGGCCGAGCTGGGCCATGGGCGGCAGGAGCCGGTGATCCGCCGGGCGCTCACCTACCTGCTGGGGCAGCAGGAGGCGGATGGCAGCTGGTTCGGCCGCTGGGGCACCAACTACATCTACGGCACCTGGTCCGCCCTGTGCGCGCTCAACGCGGTCGGCCTGCCGCTCACCGACCTGGCCATCCGCAAGGGCGCCTGCTGGCTGCTGTCGTGCCAGCGCAGCGATGGCGGCTGGGGCGAGGACGAGGAGTCCTATGGCGACGCGCCGCACGGCCACTACCACCGCAGCACCCCGTCGCAGACCGCCTGGGCGCTGCTCGGCCTCATGGCGGCCGGCGAGGTGAACAACCCGGCGGTCGCCAGCGGCATCGAGTATTTGCGCCGCACCCAGACCGCGGCGGGCGAGTGGGACGAGGCGCCCTACACCGCCGTGGGGTTCCCCCGCGTGTTCTACCTGCGCTACCACGGCTACCGGCTGTTCTTCCCGCTGCTCGCCCTGGCGCGCTACCGCAACCTGCGGCAGGCGGCCACGCACCGGGTCGCGCTGGGGCTGTAGCTCCCTGCTCGGCATCGTCGTCGGCTTGGCGGCCGAGGCGCGGCTCGCCCGCGGGCTGGGCGGCCTGGTCGGTATCGGCGGCGGCGGCGCGGACGGCGCCGCGGATGCCGCGGAGCGCCTGCTGGGCCAGGGAGCCCTCGCCTTGCTTAGCTTCGGCCTGGCCGGCGGCCTGTCGCCGGCGCTGGAGGCGGGCGCGGTGGTGGTGCCGGCCAGCGTGCTGGCGGGGGATCAGTTCTGGGCGGTGGACCCGGCGCTCGCCGCCTTGCTGGGCGAGCCAGCCGGCGTCCTGCTGGCAGCGAACGGGATCATCGCCACCCGCGAGGCGAAGCAGGCGGCCTGGCGTCGGACCGGCGCCGTCGCGGCCGACCTGGAAAGCGGCGCCGTGGCGCAGGCCGCTTCCCGCCGCCGCATCCCGTTCGCCGTGCTGCGCGCCGTGTGCGACCCGGCCCGCCGCAGCCTGCCGCCCGCGGCGCTGGACGCGCTCGACGCGAGAGGGCGCATCCAGGCGGCGGCCTTGCTCGCCTCGCTGCTGCGCCACCCGGGGCAGGTCGCCGGGCTGGCCGCCCTGGCGCGCGAGGCCGCCCAGGCCCGCCGCGCCCTGCTGGCGCGCGTGGCGGCCACCGGGCCGCTGAAGGTGGCCTCAGCGAGCCTGCTGGATCGCTGACAGGATCCAGCGTCCGCCGCGGCTGCGCACGAAGGTCCAGACCTCCGTGATGACCTGCTCCTCCGTCAGGCTGCCATCCACCACCCGGTTCTGCCCGTCCCGCGTCACGTCGATCATGGCGAAGCACATGGCCACCGTGGCATACTCCCGCTGCCCCTCGGCCCAGGCCTGCGCCAGGTCGCCCTTCTGCAGGCGCACGTCGGTGACGGTGTTGCGCAGCCCGCGGTTGCGCAGCGCGGCCAGCTGCTCGCCGAAGTAGCCGGCCATCTCCGGCGTCGAGATCGAGCGCAGGGCGTTCAGGTCCTCGGTGCTCCAGGCTGCCTGCATCGCCTTGAGCAGCTGCTCGAAGGCCTGGTAGTCGGCCGGGTTGATCGCGATGGTGGGCGGGGCAGCCCGGGCGCCGCCGAACAGGCCGGCCCCCGCAGCGCCGCGTGCGCCACCTGGCCCACCTGCCCCGCCGCTGCGTCCGCCGAGCCCGGCCAGCATCGGCTGGCGCGCCATCACCAGCCGCAGCACCCAGCGCCCGATGAAGAAGAGCAGCGCCAGCTGGATCAGCAGCCCGACGATGCTGCCGCCGCCGTCGATGCCGCCGAACAGGCCGCGGCCGAACAGCATCCCGCCCAGCCCCGCCCCGAGCAGCCCGCCCATCAGCCCGGAGGAGAACGCGCTGCGGCCGCCATACCGGTTGTAGCCGCCGCCGAACCCCGGCGACGGCGCGCCGAACGACGGGTCCTGCCGCGGCGTGAAGCTGCGCTGCATCGGCGCGGCCGAGAACGGCGACACGCCCGTTGAAGGCGGCGCGGAATAGGTGAACCCGCCGCGGCTGCCCATGGAGGCGCCGCCGCCCGCCCGCGCCAGGGCCAGCCCGGGCGCCAGCGCCAGGGCCACTGCAAGGGCGGCTGTGAGGGAACGAACGCGGATCATGGCAATCAACTCCGAGAATACGGACGATATAGGACGAAGCGGGGGTGAAAAGCAGGGTGCCGCCGCGCCGCCCAGTACCTGACCTGGCAACTATTCCGTGCCATGATGCCGCGCCACAGACCGGAACGCCGCGATGGACATGCCAACCGAGCCCGCAATCGACCGCACCGCGGACGAGCTGCACGACGCCATCGTCGCCCGGCTGCTCTACAGCCAGGGCAAGACCCCCAACCGCGCCAGCCAGCGGGACTGGTTCGTCGCCACCGCGCTCACCGTGCGGGACCGGATCGTCAACACCTGGACCACCTCGGCCGCCAGCGCCCGCGCCCGCGGCGCCAAGCGCGTCCACTACTTCTCGCTGGAATTCCTGATCGGCCGGCTGCTGTTCGACGCGGCGGGCAACCTCGGCATCATCGGCGCGCTGCACAGCGCCCTGGCCCGCGAGGGCGTCGACCTCGACCACCTGCGCATGATCGAGCCGGACGCGGCCCTGGGCAATGGCGGCCTGGGCCGGCTGGCCGCCTGCTTCATGGAAAGCATGGCAACCCTGGGCATCCCCTCCTTCGGCTACGGCATCCGCTACGACCACGGCCTGTTCCGCCAGTCCATCCGCGACGGCTGGCAGCAGGAGCAGCCGGAGGACTGGCTGACCGCCGGCAACCCCTGGGAGTTCCAGCGGCCCGAGCTGTCCTACGGCGTGGGCTTCGGCGGCAGCGTGTCCGCCACGACGGAGGCCGGCCGCACCGCCTACACCTGGAACCCGGCCGAGACCCTGTTCGCCGTGGCGTTCGACACCCCCGTGATCGGCTACGGCGGCGCCCACGCCAACACCCTGCGCCTGTGGTCCGCCCGCGCCGCCGACCCGCTGCTGCTGGACGCGTTCAACCGCGGCGACCACGTCGGCGCGCTGACCGACCGGGTGCGCGCCGAGGCGGTCAGCCGCGTGCTGTACCCCGGCGACGACAGCTCCGCCGGCCAGGAGCTGCGGCTGCGGCAGGAGTTCTTCTTCGCCTCCGCCAGCCTGCAGGACCTGCTGCGCCGCCACCTGGTCGAGCACGGCACGGTCAGCAACCTGGCCGACTACGTGGCCATCCAGCTGAACGACACCCACCCGGCCATCGGCATCGCCGAGCTGATGCGCCTGCTGGTGGACGTGCACGGCCTGGAGTGGGAGCAGGCCTGGAGCATCACGCAGGGCTGCATCAGCTACACCAACCACACCCTGCTGCCGGAGGCGCTGGAGATGTGGCCGGTGCTGCTGCTGGAGCGGCTGCTGCCCCGGCACATGCAGATCATCTACCTGCTGAACGCCCGCCACCTGGACACCCAGCGCGCGGCCGGCGCGGATGACCGGCTGCTGGCGGCGCTGAGCCTGATCGACGAGGCGAGCGGACGCCGGGTCCGCATGGGCCACCTCGCCTTCCTGGGCAGCCACTCCGTCAACGGCGTCTCCGCCCTGCACACGGACCTGATGCGCCGCACCATCTTCCGCGACCTGGACGCCGCAGTGGGCGGCCGCATCGTCAACCGCACCAACGGCATCACCTTCCGCCGCTGGCTGCACCAGACCAACCCGGGCCTGACCCGGCTGCTGGTGGACACGCTGGGCGAGCGCGTGCTGCGTGACCCGGCGGCGCTCGAAGGCTTGGTACCGCACGCCGAGGATGCCGGCTTCCGCGAGGCGTTCCGCCGCCAGCGCTTCCCCCGCAAGGAGGCGGTCGCCCGGCTGGCCGCGGCGCAGCTCGGCGTCGCCATCGACACGGAGGCGCTGTTCGACGTGCAGATCAAGCGCATCCACGAGTACAAGCGCCAGCTGCTGAACGTGCTGCACGCCATCAGCCAGTACAACGCCATCCGCGCCCAGCCGACGCGGGACTGGCGGCCCCGGGTCAAGTTCTTCGCCGGCAAGGCCGCGCCGTCCTACACGCTGGCCAAGCAGATCATCCGCCTCTCGGTCGATGTGGCGCGGGTGGTGAACCGCGACCCCACGGCGCGCGGCCTGCTGCAGGTGCTGTTCATGCCGAACTACAACGTGAGCCTGGCCGAGCTGCTGATCCCCGCCGCCGACCTGTCGGAGCAGATCAGCACCGCCGGCATGGAGGCGAGCGGCACCGGCAACATGAAGCTGGCGCTGAACGGCGCGCTGACGGTCGGCACGCTGGACGGCGCCAACGTGGAGATTCGCGAGCGGGTGGGGGCGGACAACATGTTCATCTTCGGCATGACCACCGACGAGGTGGAAGCCCGCCGCACCGTCCGCAGCCTTGACGCGACCGACGTGATCGACGCCTGCCCCGCCCTGCGCGACGTGATCGAGGCGCTGCGCACCGGCGTGTTCAGCCCGGAGGAGCCCTCCCGCTACGCCGCCCTGGCCGACCGGCTGGCGCATGCCGACCCGTTCTTCGTCTGCGCCGACTTCGCCGCCTACGACAAGGCGCAGGAGGCAGTGGATGCGAAGTGGCGCGACCCGGCGGCCTGGTGGCGCTCGGCGGTGCTGAACACGGCGCACATGGGCTGGTTCAGCTCGGACCGCACCATCGGGGAATACGCCGAGGGCACTTGGCAGGTGAAGGGGGAAGGCTGAGCGGCCCGCCTCGCGGGCGACTTCGCAGGGCTCTGCCCTGCACCCGAAAGGGGATGGGCATCCCCTTTACCCCTGGTATCAGGTGTCCAGAGGACTTCGTCCTCTGGTGGGGTTCGGGGCAAAGCCCCGACCTTCACTTCTTGGGGTTCTTCAGGCTCGCCTGGGCGCCTCTGCGCCTCATTTTCACCGACGCCATGGACTTCGAGGGTCCGGCCCACAAATTTGTGTCCGACCCCAACGGCAGGAGCCGAAGCGTGCACCGCGGCGACGCGTCCCCCCATGAAATCCTCGACGTCGCCCCGGCGTTGGCGGAGCGGGCATGACCTACAGCGTCAAGGAGATTTTCTACACGCTGCAGGGAGAGGGCCGCAATGCCGGGTGCGCCGCGGTGTTCTGCCGCTTCGCCGGCTGCAACCTCTGGTCGGGGCGCGAGGCCGACCGGACGGCGGCGACATGCCGGTTCTGCGACACCGACTTCGTGGGAACCGACGGGTCGGGCGGCGGCCGTTTCCGCGGCGCCGCCGACCTCGCCGCCGCGGTCGCCGCGGCCTGGGGCGGCGGGCCGGGCCAGCACCTCGCCGTGCTGACGGGGGGCGAGCCCCTGCTGCAGGTCGATGCCGCGCTGGTCGCGGCGCTGCACGGCGAAGGCTTCAAGGTCGCCGTCGAGACCAACGGGACCATCGCCGCCCCGCCCGGCCTGGACTGGCTCTGCGTCAGCCCGAAGGCCGGCGCCCCCCTCGTCCAGGCCTCCGGCGACGAGCTCAAGCTGGTGTATCCCCAGCCGGGGGCGCTGCCGGCCGCCTTCGAGGACTGCCGGTTCGACCACTTCCTGCTGCAACCGATGGACGGCCCCCGCCACATCGAGAACACCCGGGCGGCGATCGCCTACTGCATGGCGCACCCGCGATGGCGGTTCAGCTTCCAAACCCACAAGGCGGTCGGCATCAGATGAGGATCACCCAAGCCTTCACCTTCGAGGCGGCCCACCGCCTGCCCCACGTGCCCGACAGCCACCGCTGCCACCGGATGCACGGCCACTCCTACCGCGTCGAGCTGCGGCTCGAAGGCCCCGTCGATCCGCAATCGGGGTTCGTCGCCGACTTCTTCGAGGTCGAGGCGGCCTTCGCGTCGCTGCTGGGGCGCCTCGACCACCACTGCCTGAACGAGGTGGAGGGCCTCGAGAACCCGACCGCGGAGAACATCTCGGTCTGGATCTGGGACCACATGCGCCCCGTGATCCCCGTGCTCGCGGCGGTGACCGTCTACGAGACCCCGAACTGCTGGGCCGAATACGACGGCCCGCCGGCCTGAGCGGAAGACGCGCGCTCACGCCAAAGCCGTCTCCGCCCCCGGCCTCCTCACCCTCCGCTCCGGCGAGCCTCCGCCGGGACGGCTGGACCGGCCTCCAAGCCGTGTGTCATGGGACAAGGCGTGGGAGGGCATGCGTGCGTTGCCGCGGGGTGAGCCTGCATTACGGGCTCTGGAGCACCGGCTATGAGCGGGCTGGAACTCTGGGGCGGCGTTGAGTGCACGGTGGTGCGCATCGAGACGCAGCGGCGCGACCAGCTGCTCGAAACCGGCCATCACGAACGCGAGGGCGACCTCACCCTCATCGCCTCCCTCGGCCTGCGCACGATCCGCTATCCCGTGCTGTGGGAACGCGTGGCGCCGCGCGACCCAGCCGAATGCGACTGGGCCTGGTCCGACGCGCGGCTGGCGCGGCTGCAGGCGCTGGGCATCGCGCCGATCCTGGGCCTGGTGCACCACGGCGCCGGGCCCGCCTACACCGACCTGCTCGACCCGCTATTCGCCGAGAAGCTGGCCGACTACGCCGGCCGCGTGGCCGCCCGCTACCCCTGGGTGCGCGACTGGACGCCGGTGAACGAGCCGCTCACGACGGCGCGCTTCTCGGGCCTGTACGGCCTCTGGCACCCGCACGGGCACGACGAGCGCACCTTCCTCACCGCCCTGGCCAACCAATGCCACGGCGTCGCGCTCGCGATGCGCGCCATCCGCAAGCACTGCCCGGACGCGCGCCTGGTGCAGACCGAGGATCTCGGCCGGGTGTTCTCGACCCCCGCCATGGCCGCGCAGGCCGAGTACGAGAACGGGCGGCGCTGGCTGAGCCTGGACCTGCTCTGCGGCCGGGTCGACCGCGGCCATGCCTGGCATGGCCGCCTGCTCACGGCCGGCGTGGCGGCCGGCACGCTCGACCAATTCGTCGCCGCCCCGTGCCCGCCCGACATCCTCGGCATCAACCACTACGTGACCAGCGACCGCTTCCTGGACGAGCGCGCCGGGCTGTATCCCGAGCGCTACCGCAGCAGGAACAGCAAGGCGGCCTACGCCGACCTCGAAGCCGTCCGCATCCGCCTGCCCGGCGGCTCCGGAGGCTTCGAGGCCCGCCTGCGCGAGGCCTGGGAGCGCTACGGCCTGCCCGTGGCCGTCACAGAGGCCCATCTCGGCTGCGCCGAGCCGGAGGAGAGCCGCCGCTGGCTCGTCGAGGTCTGGCACGCGGCCGAACGGCTCCGCACGGAGGGCTTAGACCTGCGCGCCGTCACCGTCTGGTCGATCTTCGGGGCGATGGACTGGCAATCCCTGCTATGCCGCCGCGACGGCGCCTATGAACCCGGCGTGTTCGACGCGCGCTACGACCCGCCGCGCCCGACCCTGCTGGCCGACGTGATCCGCTCCCTCGCCACCCTCGGCCGCTACGACCTTCCCGCGCTAGGCGGCGAAGGCTGGTGGCGCCGGCCCGACCGCTTCCTGCGGGCTGCCGACGATACGCGCTTCACTGCTTGACGCGAGCGGAATCTGCTCACAACAGCGGCCAACAAGCAAAAACAGAGGAAAGGTCAGGACTATTTGCTGGGACTACGTGGAGCGCCAACCCCCTGCACCGGCCTTCTCAAAAGATGCCGAGTGGTCGGTATTTCGATACCAGAGCGTCGGGAATGGGTTTGAGAACGGTCAAGCAGCCAAGAGCCCGCTTTCAGCCACGGCGCGGCCCAGATCGTCAGAAACGCCGGATAAAGAGGACTGATGGGCCAGGCGGCTTGGGCGCTGCACCACACCAAGTGGACCGGGACTGCAGTTCAGGCTTATAGCAGCCTCTCGGAAATTGGGAGTCAATTGGCCATGACGGGTGCGAGAGCCAAACAGGATGATCCCGCGAAGTCGCAAAAGTTTATTGACGTAGTGCGCGAGGCGGAAACAACAGATGATGAAGCCGTGTTTGAGAGAGCGCTCAAGGCATCGACCGACTTAGACATAAAGAAGATTTTGTCACTTAAGAACGTCGCTTCCCCACGTTGTCGGGACGCTTAAACGGACTACGGCGTAGCCACGACAAATCACCCAAAAAGCTGCGCGCGGGTGGCCTCGATTGTGTAACCGCACGCGCATAATCAACGGCCGACTGGCCCTGGGCAACGTGTTTAAGATATCCTGTAAACGTCTTTACGTCTCCAAAGTAGTTTGGATACGCTGCCTTCAACGTTTCGATTTTCTCGACCTCGACTAAGACTATGTTGGTTGACTCTGCCGCATCTCGCTCTGCGGCGTCATATGAATTTGTTGCGCTTAACGGCTGAAATTTGGCCTCAACTTTGACCGACTTATCGGCTTTATCGAACGTTATGAGAAAATGGCTTGGCCTTGAGTATGGATCGGTTGGCAAGCTGGAACCCAGCACACCCTGATTGATCGTGTCTAAAACATCAACCGCGTTTATCTTTGCAGCCAACCACCTTATTTCCGCACGCCTCTCAGAGGAAATTTCGCAGCCGGGTGGAGCGGGACAGTTTTCCACTTCCGCAAACTCGCCAGACATCAGACAGAATAAGCGCAACCAGTCGTCACTGCCTTCATGATTTTTAAGGCCTTCACTACGGAACAAACCTACCGCCTCTACGCTCGTAGCCCAAGCATGCTGCAATCTTGACCTTATTTGAACTTCCACCCTCTTGCCATGGTATGCTGAGTTTGAATCATCCTCGTGATTAAACTTCAAAATCACATGGCAGCTTCGGTAACCATCAGGCTTTGGCGTTGCCAAGTAGTCATCAATCTTGTGAACTTCGTGTCTGCTCGCTTCGCGCAAGGTCTTAGCAATTGTATCGACCCCGTCCATCGACTCCATAATCGCTCTACAACCAGCAAGGTCTTGCATTTGATTGAGGTTCAGGCGTTTACGGCGCAGCTTCCCGATGATTGCTGGCATTCTTTTTAGACGAGCACCAGTAATTCCAGATGCCGAGTTAGCACCCATATGATAAATGATTGACTGTCTAATACTCCGCATTGGCAATGCGTGAGCATCGCGCCAGTTATTTGCAATCTTAAATGCATGCCTGATTTCTTGCTCGGTTTCGGCAGTGAATAGCCGCCGTTCAGCAATAACTTTCCCGGCTCTTGTCGCGTCCTTGTTACTAAACTCAAATTTTGGATACTCGGTCATACTGAACTGCCTATTGAGCGCACACAAGCAATCCGGTCGCTTCCACTGTGGCGAAAAAGTGAATTATCCGCGACCAGCGGCCCAATTTAATCTTATCGATTCGGTATGGCAACTGTAACTTCGTTACAGAAAGGCCCATGGTTCTTTGCCCCGAGACCACCACGACCCAAGCAGTCGCCAACACCCGCAGCCTCAGAAAAAAGGATACAAACTGCCTCTTGTTTGTGGTTTGTTCTCCCCATGCCCGAGCCGCTCCCCACCCCCGACCACACCGCTCCCC
>CAXSAX010000011.1:0-96302 GCA_964235495.1 uncultured Acetobacteraceae bacterium
CCCTCAAACACGACGTGGGACAGTTCCTGGCAAACGTCCGAGCCGCGTGACGCGCCGCCTCGATGGCGGCGTATCGCTGCGCAGCCATGCCAACGCTCCGGCCACCCCGCTGACGGCAGTGGCGCACGCAGCCGACTGTCCATCACCTCGCGCACGTTCACCGTCGCCTGTCGCCCCACTCGGCAGGCGGGATCAAGCGGTCGATCAAGCCCCATTGTTCGTCAGACGGACAGCGCAGCTTGGCGCGGTCAGGGTTCTCGGTCGTCCACAGGGCAAAGTCACGCATATGTCGGATCAGATCCAAGCAATTCATGAACGACCGCAAATATTTAAAGTATGCTGGGTTAGACAACGCTGAAATGCCTAGAGCAGCCTATTTCCGCGGCTTCGTGTCCGCTTCCGGCAAGGGAAGCGCCGTGGTGGATTTCACCCTTTCCATGCTCATCCGGCTACTAACGTTCTTTGGCTGCACGGCCGCGATCAGCCGCTTGTAGAATGCGTCGTAGGCTTGAAGATCAGTCGTGACGACGCGCAGCATGTAATCCACGTCGCCCGCCATCCGGTGCGCCTCCATCACTTCCGGCATGGCTGTCACCGCGAGGGCAAACCGCTCCAGCCAAGCCGGCGAATGGTCTGCGGCCTCGATCGCCACGAACACCGTCAGCCCCAGCCCCACAAGGTTCGGATCGACCAGGGCCACCCGGCGCTCGATCACGCCGTCCGCCTCCAGCCGTTGGATGCGTTTCCAGCAGGGAGTCGCGGACAGTCCCACCTGCTCCGCGAGTTGCGCGATCGAGAGGGTGCTATCGCTTTGCAGCAGCACGAGGAGCTTGCGGTCCGTGCGGTCCACGGCTTAGGCGGCGGGCGCGCGGCCGATGACGGTCCACAGCGGGTCACCGCCGCGGGGCAGGCTGGCGTCCGTCTCCACCGCGACAAATCCTGCGCGCTCCATGTAGAGGCTCACCAACCTTTGTTGGTCCGCGCCGCTCAGCGCCTGCCAGATCGCCACGGCCTTGGTGGGAAAGCAGCGGTTGGAGAAGCTCGCCACGAGCGGCGCACCCGGCTGCAACACGCGCGCCACCTCGGTGAACACTGCCACGGGTTCCTGCAGGTACTGCACCGAGACGCACAGGCATGCCGCATCGAAATGCCGGCTGGGCAGCGGCAGGACCTGGTTCTCGTTCAAGTTCTGCACAAACCACTCGTTCAGCCGCGGGTTGGCGGCCAGTTCTGCCGCGTTCATGCCGTGCCCGGTGACGTGCTGGTAGCTGACCTCCGGCGGCAAGTGGCTGACCCAACTGCTCATCAGGTCCAGGATGACGCCCCCGGGCGGCAGGGTGCGGCGATACGTCTCCGTCACCGCCGCGATGGCGCCGTCATCGATATGGGTCACCAAGCGCGGCTGCTGGTAGAACAGCGTGTCCGAGGAGGGGTCCGCCTTGTCGAAGGCATGGGGAGGAAGCCCGGCAATGGCGCTCATGGGTTGGTCTCCAAGTTGCTCTG
Source organism: uncultured Acetobacteraceae bacterium (assembly GCA_964235495.1). GTDB lineage: Bacteria > Pseudomonadota > Alphaproteobacteria > Acetobacterales > Acetobacteraceae > LMUY01. The sequence goes on from CAXSAX010000011.1 coordinate 1,504, forward strand.
CCCCCCTAGATGCGATGCCGGAGCCAAGCCTCAACCGCGCAGGAAAGGGTTGGTCGCGCGCTCAACGCCGATGGTGGAGCCGGGGCCGTGGCCGCACAAGAACCGGACGTCGTCCCCCAGCGGCAGCAGCTTGGCGCGGATGTTGGCGATCAAGTCGTCCTGGCTGCCATAGGGCAGGTCGGTGCGGCCGATGGAGCCGCGGAACAGCGTGTCCCCCACCAGGGCGAAGCGGCCCCCGGGGTGGGCGAACACCACGTGGCCCGGCGTATGGCCGGGGCAGTGCAGCACGTCGAACGCCACGCCGCCCAACTCCACGGCGTCGCCCTCGCGCAGCCAGCGGTCCGGGGTGACGGCGCGGGCGTCGGCGAGGCCGCGGGCCGGCCCGTCCTGCCCCAAGGCGTCCAGCAGGAAGCGGTCGCGCTCGTCCGGCCCTTCCACCGGCACGCCGCCGAGCCGCTGCTTCAGCTCCGCCGCCCCGCCGGCATGGTCGAAATGGCCGTGGGTCAGCGCGATGCGCTCCACGGCGACGCCGAGCCGCTCCACCTCGGCCACGATGCGGCCCACCTCGCCGCCGGGGTCGATCACCGCGCCGCGCATCGTGGCCTCGTCCCACAGGATGGCGCAGTTCTGCTGGAACGGGGTGACGGGCAGGACGGCGATCTTCATGCGGGGGCCTCCGGGCCAGGGGCGCACCGCCTTGCTGCACTGGATGGCAACGGGATGTAAATGCTAACCCGCTAGCCAGCGGGGGCGGGTTTGGACGGGGCGGAGGAATGATGGCGGGTCTGGTCATGGGCGGCAGAGGCGTAGGAGACGTGCCGCATCAAGGCCGCTTGGCTTGGATGATGACCGTTCTTCTACTGCTCTGCGGCTGCGCTGATGGAGCATCGTCAGGCGGCCACGACTTCACCGGCGTCAAGTCGGTGACATTCAACGGCCAGAAGCTGCCGCCAGCAGCAGGGTTGGACGCCCTCCGCCACACCGTTGCGGACATTCTGAGCCATATCCCGCCCTCGAGCACTCCCATCCAGGGCAGCGCGGCCATCGTGATTCCCGATTACGATCGGGTCCGGGTGCTCGCGGCCCAGGCCGTCAAGCCGCCGGTCGAGGGCGCTATCAACCTCTATGCCGCGCAGAATGAGATCAATCTCCGTGCCGATGCCGACGACATCGTCAAAGGCCAGGTTTTCAGGACGGCCGCCATTGTCCAGCAGAACGACACGGCCATGCCCGACGCGGGGGGCGCTGACTACCTGCTTTGGTATCAAGTCGCGTCCGTCAGGCCGAACAACGCCGGGCCATGGATCGGCCGCTGGGTGTTGAAACGCCCTGGAGACGCGGCCCAGTATGTTGTCAACGCCGACCCCGGCACCGCCATCGGCTCCGCTCGGGTCGCGTCCTTTCTCAAGGCCGTCCAGTTGGCGGCGGCAGGGGGCGTGCCCGCCGCCATCCCCCTCGGCGTGCCCCATGCGGCGATGATAGGCAGCGGGATCGTCGTCGATGCCCAGGGCCATGTGCTGACCAACAACCACGTGGCGGCGAACTGCCCGGACGTGCGCGTGGCCGGCGCCGGCGGGGCCGGCGGCCCGGCCTCCATCGTCGCGGCCGATGCCGCGAACGACTTGCTGCTGCTGAAGGTCGAGCGGCGCTGGCCGGCCTGGGCCAAGTTCCGCGACAGCTACGGGCTGCGCCCGGGCGAGCCGGTGGTCGTGACTGGATTCCCGCTGACAAGCTTGGTTTCTTCCGAGATGGCGGTGACCACGGGGTCGGTCACGGCCACGGCGGGCCTCCAGGGTGACACGAGGCAGTTGATGTTCAGCGCGCCGATCCAGTCCGGCAACAGCGGCGGCCCAGTGCTCGACGAGGGCGGGCGGGTGGTCGGCATCGCCACCGGGACCGTCAACAATGCGGCCATGGCAGCCGTGGGCGCAATCACGGAGAACGCCAACTATGCAGTCAAGAGCGACACAGCGCGCGAGTTCCTGGATGCCAACCACGTCAGCCTGGACCAAGGGGCGGGCCGCGGCGGCCTGAGCGCCCCGGCCATCGGCGACCTCGCCCGCAAGTTCACCGTCAAGGTCGAGTGCTGGCGCTAGCGCGCCCAGAAGAACGTCACCTCGTGCTTGTTGTGCAGCAGGTGCGCCACCTGCCCGCCGGGGATGGCGCGGAACGCGTCCACCGCGGCGTGGTCGGTCTCGCCTTGCAGCTTCACCGAGCAGACGATCCGCCCGGCCAGGCCACTGTCCGCCCAGCGCCGCACCATGGCCAGCAGCGCGTCCGGATAGGCGATCACGTCGCTAAACAGCCAGTCCACCGCGAACGGCTCGACGGCGAAGGCGCTGCCCTCGCGCCAGTGCACGCCGGGCAGGGCGGCCACCGCCGGGTCGAGCGGGGCGCGGTCGATGGCGAGCACGTCGGCCCCCAACCGGGCCAGCGCCCAGGTCCAGCCGCCGGGGGAGGCGCCGAGGTCCAGGCAGCGCTCGCCCGGCTGCGGCCAGGCGCCCAGCCGGGTGCAGGCCTCCCACAGCTTGAGGTAGGCGCGCGAGGGCGGGCCGGCGCGGTCCTCGACGAACGCCGGCTCGCCGCCGGGGAACGGGCTGGTCTTGGCCGGGCTGGCGAGCAGCCGGTCCGGCGCCAGCAGCGTCCAGGCGCCGAGGTGGGAGGCGGGCGGGGCTTGCGGGAACGCCAGCGGGCGGGCGCGCACGGGGGGCAGCCGGGCGGCGATCAGGGCTGAGCGGCGGTGGAACCCGGCCGCGTAGCCGGACCAGTTGCGCTGGATCGCCCGCAAAGCGTCGGCCGCCGCCGCCACCGACGGGGCGGGCAGCTCCACCGGCGCGGTCCAGGCGTCCAGCGCCCAGGCGCTCGGCCGGGGCGGGTCGGCGGACAAGGCCAGCCGCCCGTGCCAGGCCTCGACCGCCACCCCGGCGCGGGCCAGCTCGCCGGCCAGCGCCGCCTCGAACCCGGCGGCGGCGAGGTAGGCGCTGCGGATCACCGCCAGGGTCGTTCCAGCAGCACCCAGCGGCTCAGCCGCGGGCGGGCAGGGCGGAGGCGGCGAGCAGCAGCCAGCCCGCGATCAGCAGCAGGCCGCCGGTCGGCGCCACGGCGGCCAGGGACACGCCGGCGAGCCCGAACGCGTACACCGCGCCGCAGAACAGCGCCGTGCCCAGGGCGAACGCGGCGCCCGCCCCATGCGCCAGCCGACTCGCCAACCCGGTGCGCCGCTCCGCCCACAGCCCCGTCGCCACCAGCGCGAGCGCGTGCCAGCCCTGCATCTGGATGCCGCTGTCCACCACCCGCAGCATGGCCGGGGACAGGCCGCCGAGCGCGTGGGCCGCCGCCGCCGCCATGCCCACGGCGCCGCCGCCGTACAGCCCGCCGAGGCCGATCCACCATCGAAACAATCGCCCGATCCTTCTTCACTTGTGTTCCGCCGGGCGCGCGCCCGCGATATGACTGTCTCATGCCGCGCGGTGGAGACCTGTTCCCCGAGATCGGGCCGTTCGAGACGGGCTACATGCCCGTCTCCGGCGGCCACGTCATGTATTGGGAGCAGGTGGGCCATCCGCGAGGCCAGCCGGTGCTGTTCCTGCATGGCGGCCCGGGGGCGGGCGCAGGCGCGGTGCATCGCCGCTTCTTCGACCCGGCGTTCTGGCGGGTGGTGATCTTCGACCAGCGCGGCGCCGGCCGCTCCCGCCCGCTCGGCAGCCTGGTGGCCAACACCACGGACGACCTGGTGGGCGACATCGAGCAGCTGCGCCGCCACCTCGGCCTGGAGCGCTGGCTGCTGTTCGGCGGCTCCTGGGGCTCCACCCTCGCGCTGGCGTACGCGCAGGCGCATCCGGACCGGGTGGCAGGCCTGGTGCTGCGCGGCGTGTTCCTCGGCCGCCCGGTGGAAGTGGAGTGGTTCCTGCACGGCCTGGCGGCGATCTTCCCGGACGCGCACGCCCAGTTCGTGCAGTACCTGCCGGAGGAGGAGCGGAGCTGCGTGCTGCACTCCTACCTGAAGCGCCTGAACCATCCGGACCCGGCGATCCACATGTCCGCCGCGCGGGCCTGGTCGGTATACGAAGGCTCCTGCTCGACGCTGCTGCCCAGCCCGGACACGGTGGCGTCCTTCGCGCAGGACCGCACGGCACTGGGCCTGGCGCGGATCGAGGCGCATTACTTCGTCAACAACCTGTTCCTGCCGTCCGAGGGCCTGCTCGGCCGCATGGGGCTGATCGGCCACTTGCCGGCGGAGATCGTGCAGGGCCGCTACGACATGGTCTGTCCCGCGCGCACCGCGTTCGAGCTCGCGGCCGCCTGGCCGTCCGCCCGGCTCACGGTTATCCCGGATGCCGGGCATTCCGCCCTGGAGCCTGGAATCCGCCGATCCTTGGTTGCCGCGGTGGAACGTTTCCGGCATACCCGCTAACCATGAAACGATTGTGAACGAAACTGCCCGCGCGACGTTGGGCGTGTTCACGATCTTACTCCAGGAGTGCTTGACCGATGAATCGTTCCGCCCATTGGCTGTTTGGGCTTGCCCTGCTGCCGCTCGCCGCCTGCGCCAGCAGCACGCCGGCACCCGCCCCGGCGCCCACGCCGCCGCCCCTGGCTGCCGCGGATCAGATGTTCCTGAACACCGTGGTCGGCGGCACGACCACTGACCAGCAGATCAACCAGCTGGCCGCCACCAAGGCCCGCTCACCGCGCCTCAAGGCGTTCGCCACCTCCGAGGTGGACGCCGACACGTCGAGCTTGCAGCAGCTGCAGACCATCGCGCAGAGCAAGGGCGTGACGCCGGACACCACGGGGCCGCAGATGATGCAGGACCTGATGACCAAGCTGAACGCCGACAAGCCCGCCGCCTTCGACCGCGACTACCTCCGCGGCGAGACGAGCATCTTCCAGGTCGCCAACTCGGCGTTCCAGGACGAGGTCACGAACGGCCAGGACCCCGATCTCAAGGCGTTCGCCACCAGCACGCTGCCGTCCGTGCAGGCCAGCTTGAAGACGCTGCAGGGCATGTCTGGCCATGGGGCAGCCACGTCTCGCATGAGCCGGCACCACTCGATGCGCTAATCTGCCGCTATCGAGGCTTGATGAAAGGAGGCAGGAGCAATCCTGCCTCCTTTTGCGTTCGCCCGCCTCGCCAAGCCGGACCTTCACCTGTCCGGTTTCCGCCACCATCTGATTGGCAGAGGAACCAGGCGGCGGTGCAGGAGCGTACCATGGGACGGTTGAGGGTTGCGGGCACAGTGGTATCGGCGGCTATCGCGGCGGTAATGGTTGTCACGCCGGCTTCGGCCTACGGCTATTACGGCGGCTATGGTTACCGCGGTTTTGGCTATGGCGGGTTCGGTGTCGGTCTAGGCTTCGGGCTGGGCGCGGGCCTTCTGGCAGGCGGTTATGGCGGCGGGTTCTACCCAGGAGGCGGCTACTACCCCGGTCCCTATTACGCCCCGGCCCCCGTCATCTACGCGCCGCCGTTGTTCATTGCTCCCCCGCCGGCTTATGCGGCTTTGGCCGCAGTGTATTCGCCACCGCGTCCGCCCGTGGTTCGTCGGCCCCGGCCGGTGCATCATGTGGCAGCCGTCCCGGATCGCTGCCCGCTGCCGGCGGCCTTGCCGACGGCCCGCACCCCGTTGCACGACGTGCCCTCGCCTGAGGCGCCATAGCCCAGCCCGGGGATCGCCTCCGGGGGTGTCAGAAAGGTGCTGTTTATGCTTGTGATGACGACAGGATGCGACGGGCTGGGAACCGGCTCTGGCGGACAGGGTGGGATTCGAACCCACGGTACGCGTTAACGCACACACGCTTTCCAAGCGTGCGCCTTAAACCGCTCGGCCACCTGTCCCGCTGGCGCCGCTTCTAGCAACGGCGCGGAAGGGCGTCCAGCCGGACGGGCGCGGCATGGGGGCGGGTGGCCAGCATGGCGTCGATCAAGGCCAGCGCCTCTGGCCGGCCGCTGTTGCGGGCCTGCTCGAACGGGGTCCAGGTTTGGCTGAACGGCAGCGCGGCGAACACGTCGCGGTAGCGGCGCAGCTCGCGCGGGGTGAGCGGGATGCCGCGCACGAACGCTTTGTGCGCCGAGATGGTCAGCGCCCAGCGCGGGTCCTCCGCCGCCATCTCGAACTTCAGCGCGTCGCCGCAGAACAGGATGCCGCGGCGGCGGTCGAACAGCACCGTATGGCCGTCGAAGTGCCCGGCGGTCAGATGCAGCTCCAGGCCCGGCAGCGGCTCCAGCCACTCGTCCCACGGCCAGCTCACCTTCAGCGCGCCGGACCAGGACAGGTCCCCGGGATGCAGGGCGAGTTCCGGGTCGAACCGGTCCTGCAACTGCCACAGCGCGCCGTAGGCGTGGGGGTGGGAGGCGGACAGCACCGCCAGGCCGCCGAGCGAGGCGATGTGGTCGAGCGCCGCCTCGCTGAACACCGGGCAGCCCTCGAAGCCCATGTTGCCCGCCGGGGTCTGGATCAGGTAGGCGCTGGGGCCGATGCCGCCCACCGGGTCGTTCCAGAACCGCCACACGCCGGGTTCCAGCTCGGCCCAGTGGCAGGGGAAGCGGGCCTGTGCCTCCGTCCGGGTCCAGAACTGCCAGCCGTGCTGCGGCACGACGTGGCGGGAGTCGAGGCACATCGGGCAGGCGGGCGGGAGGGCGAAATGGCGCTGCCAGTAGCCGCAATTGTCGCACAGGAAGGCGGGCAGCTCGAGCGCGCCGGCGAAGGGAAGGTAGCCCGGGCTCATGGCGCGCGCCCGACCGGAGAAGCGATGCCGAGTTGGGCCGCAGCCAGCAGGGCGCTGCCCTGCACCCGCAAGGGGATAGTCACCCCCTTGACCCCTTCAACAGGGATCAAGCATCCATCTTCAGCGCGGCCAGGAACGCGCTCTGCGGGATCTCCACCTTGCCAAACTGCCGCATCCGCTTCTTGCCCTCCTTCTGCTTGTCCAGCAGCTTGCGCTTGCGGCTGATATCGCCGCCGTAGCACTTGGCGGTCACGTCCTTGCTCAGCGCGCCGATCGTCTCGCGCGCGATCACCCGGCCGCCGATCGCCGCCTGCACCGCGATCTTGAACAGCTGGCGCGGGATCAGCTCCTTCAGCTTGGCGCAGATCGCCCGGCCGCGGTGCTCGGCGGCGCTGCGGTGGGCGATGAAGCTGAGCGCGTCCACCGGGTCCTGGTTGACCAGGATGGAGATGCGGACCAGGTCGCTCTCCTGGTAGTCGGCCATCGCGTAGTCGAAGCTGGCGTAGCCGCGGCTGATCGACTTCAGCCGGTCGTAGAAGTCGAACACCACCTCGTTCAGCGGCAGGCGGTACACCGCCATGGCGCGGTTGCCGACGTAGGTGAGGTCCTGCTGCTGGCCGCGGCGCTCGTTGCACAGGGTCAGCACGGGGCCGAGATAGTCGTCCGGCACCATGATGGTGGCCTTGATCCACGGCTCGCTGATGTGGTCGATGTGGGTCGGGTCGGGCATGTCCGCCGGGTTGTGCAGCAGGTCGAACGTGCCGTTGTTGCGGTGAATCTCGTATACCACGGAGGGCGCGGTCGCGATCAGGTCGAGGTTGAACTCCCGGCTCAGGCGTTCCTGGATGATCTCCAGGTGCAGCAGGCCGAGGAAGCCGCAGCGGTAACCGAAGCCGAGGGCGGCCGAGGTCTCCGCCTCGTAATGGAAGCTGGCGTCGTTCAGCCGCAGCTTGCCCAGGCTGTCGCGCAGCTTCTCGAAGTCGTCGGCATCGACCGGGAACAGGCCGCACCACACCACGGGGATGGAGGGCTTGAACCCGGGCAGCGCGGCGGCCGCCGGGTTGCGGTCCTCAGTGATGGTGTCGCCCACGTTGCAGTCCGCCACCGTCTTGATGGCGGCGGTGATGTAGCCCATCTCGCCCGGCCCGAGGTCGTCGGTGGCGATCATCTTCGGCGTGAACACGCCCACTTGCTCCACCAGGTGCGCCGCCCCGTTGGACATCATGCGCACCTTCATGCCGCGTTTGAGCCGGCCGTCGCGCACCCGCACCAGGATCACCACGCCGAGGTACTGGTCGTACCAGCTGTCCACCAGCAGGGCGGTCAGCGGCTTGGAGGCGTCGCCAGTGGGCGGCGGCAGGCGCGTCACCAGCGCCTCCAGCACGCCCTCGATGTTGAGCCCGGTCTTGGCGCTGATCATCACCGCGTCGTCCGCCGGGATGCCGATCACGTCCTCGATCTGCTGGCGCACCCGCTCCGGCTCGGCGGCAGGCAGGTCGATCTTGTTCAGCACGGGGACGATCTCGTGGTTGGCGTCCATCGCTTGGTACACGTTGGCCAGGGTCTGCGCCTCGACACCCTGGGAGGCGTCCACTACCAGCAAGCTGCCCTCGCAGGCGGCGAGCGAGCGGCTCACCTCGTAGGCGAAGTCCACGTGGCCCGGCGTGTCCATCAGGTTCAGCTCGTAGGTCAGCCCGTCATGCGCCTTGTAGGCCAGGCGGACCGTCTGCGCCTTGATGGTGATGCCGCGCTCCTTCTCCAGGTCCATGTTGTCGAGCACTTGGGCGGTCATCTCCCGGTCGGTCAGCCCGCCGCAGGCCTGGATCAGCCGGTCGGCCAGGGTGGACTTGCCGTGGTCGATGTGGGCGATGATGGAGAAGTTGCGGATGCGATCGAGCGGGGTGTCGGTCATGGCATCCATGTAGGGGAGTCCGCAGGCATTGTCAGCCGAGCGCGCCGCGCAGGCCCGATCCAATTGACCGCAGGCGAATATTCCGGATAGGTCTAGGACCGAAACCAAAGGACATTGAGCAATGGCCTCCGACACCTTCGTGACGACCTCCGGCGACCAAGCCTGGGACCTTGCCAGCAACTGGACCAACGGCGTCCCGATGACCGGGGACGATGTGTCGATCACCGGCTCGACGTCCGACTCCTCCACCGTCCAGATCAGCGCGGCCGATCCGGCCTATAACATCGACTCGCTCACCTACTCGGCCCAGGGCTCCACGCTGACGCAGGCGCTGGAAGTCAGCGGCAACCTCACCGTCACCGGCAGCTCGTCCTTCAACGGCGGCAACCTGTTCGTGGACAACGGGGGCAGCGCCTCCATGCAGGGCACCACGACGCTTTCCAACTTCGCGGAAATCCAGGTCGGCACCTCGGCGCCCAGCACCCTGGCCATCGCGATCCTGCAGGGCACCGGCACCAACAACCTCGCCGTGTTCAGCGGCTCCGCGTCCGTGGCCATCGCCAAGGGGTCCACCACCTTCACTCTCGAGGGCGGCACGCTCGACGTCGGCGCGACCTCCGGCACCGACGTGTTCAACCTGCAGAACGGCACCTTGTCGCTCGGCACCAGCGGAGCCGCGCTGACCGACACCATCGACCCACTGGCTTCCGCGGCTGTGGACCTGACCGAGATCAGCTTCCAAGCCGGCGAGACGGCCACCGTCACGCAGGTCGCCACCCAGTCCGGCTTCACGCAGTACAGCGTCGCGATCGAGTCGGCCGCGGGCCATCCCCTGTTCACGTTCGACCAGGTGGACGAGACCAGCTCGTCCGCTCCCGTCATCAGCCTTGCCAGCGACGCCAATGGCGGCACCCTGGTCACCATCGCCTGCTACGCCGCCGGGACCCGCATCCTGACGCCGGCCGGCGAGGTTGCCGCGGAGGAGCTGCGCGCCGGCGATTGCGTGGTGACGGCGGCTGGGTACTCCGAGCCGATCGTCTGGGTGGGGCGGCGCAGCTATGCCGGGCGCTTCCTGGCCGGCCAGTCCCACCTGCTGCCGATCCGCATCAGCGCCGGCGCCCTCGGCGCGGGCCTGCCGCACCGTGACCTGCTGGTCTCGCCGTGCCATGCCATGTTCCTGGACGGCGTGCTCGTGCCCGCCGCCAGCCTCGTCAACGGCAGCACGATCACCCAGGAGCGGGCCGCCCAGCAGGTGGACTACATCCACATCGAGCTGGCCCGGCATGACGTGATCCTGGCCGAAGGCGCTCCCAGCGAGACGTTCGTGGACGACGGCAGCCGCGGGCTGTTCCACAACGCGGCGGAGCACGCCCGCGACGGCTTGGACAGGCCGGCCGAGTACTTCGCCCCGCGGATCACGCAGGGTTACAAGCTCGAGACCATCCGTCGCCGCTTGGCGACGCATGCGCTGGGCGCCCTGGCCGCCTGAGTGGACCCGGCGGCGGGTTGGCCGGCGGGGTCCCGATGCTGACCCGCCGCGCCGTGCTCGCCGCCGCCTCGGCGCTTCCGGTCGCGGCGCGGGCCCAAGCCCGTCCGGTCGTCAAGATCGGCGTGCTGAGCGACATGTCTGGCCCTTACCGCGATACCTCGGGACCGGGCTCGGTCGCGTGCGTGAGGCAGGCGGTGCGGCAGTTCCAGCCCGCCGGGTTCGACGTCCAGGTGCTGATGGCGGACCACCAGAACAAGCCGGATGCCGGCGCGGCCATCGCTCGGCAATGGTTCGACCAGGACGGCGTGGACGTCATCATGGATGTGCCCACGTCCTCGGTGGCGCTGGCGGTGAACTCCATCGCTAGGGAGAAGAACAAGCTCTACATCAACACTGGCGCCGGCACCGGCGACCTGACGGGCGCGCAGTGCACGCCCGTCACGATCCACTGGTCCTACGACACGTACATGCTGGCCCGCTCCACCGCGGCGCAGGTCACCCGGATCGGCGGCGACAAGTGGGCGTTCGTGACGGCGGACTACGTGTTCGGCCAGCAACTGGCCCGCGACGCGATCCGCTTCGCCAAGGAGGCGGGCGCCGCCGTCACCGGGGAGCAGCGCTACCCATTCCCGGCCACCACGGACTTCTCTTCTTTCCTGCTCGCCGCGCAGTCGGGCGGGGCCAACGTGCTCGGCTTGGCCAATGCCGGCGCGGACACCGTCAACTGCGTCAAACAGGCGCATGAGTTCGGGCTGCTGCAGACGATGAAGGTGGCGGCGCTGCTGCTGGAAATCTCCGACATCCAGGCGATCGGTACGGAGATCGGCGCGGGGCTGTATGCCAGCACCTCGTTCTACTGGGACGCCAACGAGGGCACCCGGCGCTTCACCAGGGCCGTGCAGGATGCGATGCCCAACGGGGCGCCGCCCGACATGATCCAGGCTGGCTGCTACGGCGGCGCGCTGCACTACCTCAAGGCGCTGACGGCGCTGGGGCCGGAGCGCGCCCGGGACGGTGCGGCAGCCTGCGCGCAGATGAAGGCGATGCCGACCGACGACGACGCGTTCGGCCCCGGGCGCATCCGGCAGGACGGGATGTGCCTGCTGCCGGCCTATCTCTACCAAGTGAAGACGGCCGCCGAGAGCCGCTCCAAGTGGGACCTGCAGAAGCTGGTCGCCACCACGCCCGCCACCGAAGCCTGGAAGCCGCTTGCGGAGGAGGCCTGCCCGCTCGCGCCGGCCGGATAGGTGGCCGGCCAGCGCTACGGCGTGGAGGTGCGCGCCGCCGCCCCGGCGGACGCCGCGGAACTTGCCCGTCTGCTGGCGACGGACGTGCGGGCGATGGCGGACCGGCTGGAGGCGATGCGGGCCGACGCCAGCTCGGCCGTGCTGGTCGCCACCGGGTATGCCGGGCTGAGCGGCCTGGCGGCGCTGCACTGGGCGCCGGGCTTGCTGCATCCCCGACCGGTCGCGCAACTCTCGGCGCTGGTGGTGGATGCGGGGGAGCGGCGGCGTGGCATCGGCCGGTTGCTGCTGAAGGCGGCCTCCCAGGCGGCGCGGGCGGCCCGGTGCGACATCCTGCTGTTCACGCCGCAGGGGGAGGGGGCCGAGGCGTTCTGCCGCGCCGCCGGGTTTACCGACCACGGGCCGGTGCTGGAGCGCTCACTGCGGCGGCGGGGGCCGGATTGACCGGCGGTTGAGCCGCACGCTCTCGAACACCAGCATCGTGCTGCCGGACCGGCGGAAATGCCCGGTCTCCCGCATGCCGATCCCGCCCAGCACCCGGCGCGAGGCGAAATTGCCCTCCTTCGTCACCGCCACCACCCGGGTCAGCCCGCCGCGGTCATGCGCGTCCCGCAGCACCGCCCCGGCGGCTTCCCGCGCCAAGCCGTGGCCGCGCGTGGCCGGGGCGAAGGCAAAGCGCAACGCGATCCCCCGCGCGTCCGGCCGCTCGTGCAGCCCGGTAACGCCGAGCAACGCCCCCTCCGGGTCGCGCGCCGTCCACATGCCGACGTCGTGGCGCGCCCAGAACGCCAGCTCGCCGGCCAGGTCCCGCGCCGTCTGCGCCGCGCTGCACACGCCGCCCAGCATGGTAGCCCAGGTGAGCGGGTCGGCCTTGAAGCGCACTAGGTCCGCCAGGTCGTGCGGCGCGTAGGGCGACAGCAGCAGCCGCCCCGTGCGGATCGGGTACACCCTGGCCTATGCGCTGCCGGTGCGCTATCGGGCGAGCGGACGGTACTTGATGCGGTGCGGGTCGGTGCTGGCCTCGCCCAGGCGGCGGCGCTTGTCCTCCTCGTAGGCCTGGAAATTGCCCTCGAACCATTCGACGTGGCTGTCGCCCTCGAAGGCCAGGATGTGCGTCGCCAGCCGGTCCAGGAACCAGCGGTCGTGGCTGATGATGACGGCGCAGCCGGCGAACTCCGCCAGCGCTTCCTCCAGCGCCCGCAGCGTGTCCACGTCCAGGTCGTTGGTCGGCTCGTCGAGCAGGATGACGTTGCTCTCGCTCTTGAGCATTTTGGCCAGGTGCACCCGGTTGCGCTCGCCGCCCGATAGGATGCCGACCCGCTTCTGCTGGTCGCTGCCCTTGAAGTTGAACGCCCCCACGTAGGCGCGGGACTGCACGGCGCGCTTGCCCAAGTGGATCACGTCGGTGCCGCCGCTGATCTCCTCCCAGACGGTCTTGCTGCCGTCCAGGCTGTCGCGGGACTGGTCCACGTAGCCGAGCTTGACCGTCTCGCCCACCACCAATTCGCCGCCATCCGGCTCCTCCTGGTCGGTGATCATGCGGAACAGCGTGGTCTTGCCCGCCCCGTTCGGCCCGATCACGCCGACGATGCCGCCTGGGGGCAGCTTGAACGACAGGTCGTCGATCAGCAGCCGGTTGCCGAACACCTTGCGCAGCTTGTCCGCCGTGATCACGGTGCCGCCGAGGCGCGGGCCCGGCGGGATGACGATCTCGGCGGTGCCGCCGGCCAGCTCCGCCGACTTGGCCAGCATCTGCTCGTACTTCTCGATGCGGGCGCGACTCTTGGTCTGGCGCGCGCGCGGCGAGGACTGAATCCATTCCTGCTCGGCGGCCAGCGAGCGCTGCCGAGCGCTCTCCTCCTTCTCCTCCTGCTTCAGCCGCTTGCGCTTCTGCTCCAGCCAGGAGGAGTAGTTGCCCTCGAACGGGTAGCCGCGGCCGCGCTCGATCTCCAGGATCCAGTTGGTCACGTTGTCCAGGAAGTAGCGGTCGTGGGTGACGATCATCACCGTGCCGGCGTACTCCCGCAGCGTCTTCTCCAGCCAGCCGACGCTTTCCGCGTCCAGGTGGTTGGTGGGCTCGTCCAGCAGCAGCAGCTCCGGCTTCTCCAGCAGCAGCCGGCACAGCGCCACCCGGCGGCGCTCGCCGCCCGAGAGCTTGTCGATAGCGCTGTCCGGCGGCGGGCAGCGCAGGGCGTCGAGCGCGATCTCGATGCGGCGGTCCAGCTCCCAGCCGTCCTCCGCGTCGATCTTCTCCTGCAGCTCGGCCTGCTCGGCCAGTAGCGCGTTCATGCGGTCGTCGTCCATCGGCTCGCCGAACAGCTCGCTGATGGCGTTGAACCGGTCGATGGCGGCCTTCAGCGGGCCGAACGCCAGCATGACGTTCTCCGCCACCGTCTTGTCGGGGTCGAGGTGCGGCTCCTGCTCCAGGTAGCCGACCCGCACGCCCTCGGCGGCCCACGCCTCGCCGCCGTACTCGGTCTCCCGCCCGGCCATGATCTTGAGCAGGGTCGATTTGCCAGCGCCGTTGACGCCGAGCACGCCGATCTTGACGCCGGGCAGGAAGGAGAGGGTGATGCCCTTGAACACCTCGCGTCCGCCTGGGTAGGCCTTGGTGAGATCCTTCATGACGTAGGCGTATTGGTAGGCGGCCATGGCGGGCTCCCTCGGGCATGCAGCAGCGCCATGGTTTAGGAGCGCGGCGGGCGAACGGCAATCGGGAGGCGTGCCCCTTGGCCCCGCCCGCCGAGGGAACGATCCCGCGGCGCCCGCGTCCATCACCGCGACGCCCGGCGTCGGTGCCGGGATGCGAGGGCCGCCATGACTTCTGTCGAGATCGTGCTGGACGCGGCCGCCATCATCGGCGAGTCGCCGACTTGGAGCGCCGGGGACGCGTCGCTGTACTGGATGGATGTCCGGCGGCCGGCGCTGTACCGCTACCACCCCGCCACCGGTGGCGAGTGGTGCTGGCCGGTGTCCGCCGACATCGGCGGCTTCGCGCTGGAGGCCGGGCTCGGCAGCGCCGTGGTGGCGCTGCGCACCGGGCTGTATCGGCTCAACCTCGCGTCCGGCGCGCTGGCGCTGCTGGCGCCGCCGCCGTTCGACCCGGCGCTGCACCGCTTCAACGAGGGCGCTTGCGACGCCTCGGGGCGGTTCTGGGTCGGCGCCATGTTCGACCCGCCGCAGACCGCCGGCCAGCCGCCGGCGAAGCAGGCCCTGTGCAGCTTCACCCTCGGCGGCGGCCTGCGCCGCGAGCCGGACGCCGCGGAGCTGCACAACGGCATGGCCTGGTCGCCGGACGGGAGGCGCTTCTACCTGTCCCACACCCTCAGCCAGGACATCCACGTCTTCGCCTGCGGCCCGGACGGCCGCATCGGCGAACGCCGGGTGTTCGCCAGCGTCCCGGAGTCGATCGGGGTGCCGGATGGCGCGGCGGTCGATGCGGAGGGCGGCTATTGGTGCGCCCTCCACGGCGGCAGCCGGCTGCGCCGCTTCACCGCGGACGGCGCGTTCGACCGCGACGTCATGCTGCCGGTCAGCCAGCCCACCATGTGCGCCTTCGCCGGCGAGGCGCTGGATGTAATGTACGTGACCAGCGCCACCGAGGGGCTCGGCCTGGAGCAGCGCAAGGCGGAGCCGCACGCCGGTGCCCTGCTGCGGCTGCGGCCCGGCGTGAGGGGGACGGCCCGGCGGTGCATCATAGGCTGACGCCGCGCATGCGCCCGGTAGGACTTGAACCCACGACCAAGCCGTTATGAGCGGCCCGCTCTAACCAACTGAGCTACGGGCGCATGCCCGCTTTCCATGCCCCAGCCCGCCTCCGCTTGGCAAGCAGGAGGCCCGCCTTTAGGGTCCGCGGCCACCGCAACCCGAGGCTGAACCATGGACGTCACCAAGCTCGCCACCGGCAAGGCGCCGCCGCACGACATCAACGTCGTGATCGAGATTCCGCAGGGATCGCAGGTCAAGTATGAGGTGGACAAGGACAGCGGCGCCATGGTCGTGGACCGCTTCCTGTTCACCCCCATGGCCTACCCCGCCGCCTACGGCTTCATCCCCGGCACCCTGGCCGAGGACGGCGACCCGGCGGACGCGCTGGTGCTCACCCCCGCCGCCCCCGTGGTGCCCGGCGCGGTCATCCGCTGCCGCCCGATCGGCATGCTGCAGATGGAGGACGAGAGCGGCCAGGACGAGAAGATCATCTGCGTGCCGCACGACAAGATTCACACCCAGTTCAAGGCGGTGCAGGCCGTGGAGGATCTGCCGGAGATCACCCGCCAGGCCATCGAGCACTTCTTCACCCGCTACAAGGACCTCGAGCCCGGCAAGTGGGTGAAGGTGACCGGCTGGGCAGACCGCGCGGCGGCCGAGGCGGTCATCGAAAAGGCGATCGCCGCCGCCAAGTAGTGCTGGCCCGCCAGCTCTGGCTGCAAGCCGCGGCGCTGCTGCTGGCGCTGGCGGCCTGCTCCGTGCGGGACCGGCTCGCCGGGCCGGCGGGGTGCTCGGCCGGGTTGCAGGCGTGCCTGGACGCGCTGCCGCCCGGCGCGGTGCTGGCGCTGCCGCCGGGCCGCACCGTGCTGACAGAGCCGCTGGTGCTGCGCCGCCGGGTCACGCTGATGACGGCGGGGGCGGCCGCCGCGTGCGGGCTGGACGGCGCCGGATGCGCCGTGCTGGCGCTGCGCATGGCCGGGCCAGGTTCGCCCACGCAGCGCGCCATCACCGTGGCAGGCGCGGGCAGCGTGCTGGACCACCTGGTCCTCGAGGGCGGCAAGGCGGACCCGGCGCGCGACGACGGCCCGGCCTGCCGCGGCGCCGGCCGCCCCACCATGGGCGCGCTGGCGGTCACGGCGGCCAACGTCACCATCTCGGGCAGCGTGGTGCGGGACGCCGCCTGCTACAGCGCCGTGGTGGCCGATCCGGGCGCGGCCGGGCTGCGCTTCGTGGGCAACACGGTGCTGTCCAACGGCACGCATGACCGCCCCGCCATGTGGGCCGACGGGCTGACGGTGATCGACGGGGTAGACGACGTGATCCGCGGCAACATGTTCCGCGACAACACGGACGTGCAGTTGGTGCTGGGGGGCTGCGCGCGCTGCACGGTGGCGGACAACCGGATCGAGGTGTCGGACGCGCCGGCCGCCGCCTCGTTCGCCGGCCTGCTGGTGCATGGCTGGCCGAACAGCAGCGGCGACTACGCCGGTACCACCATCACCGGCAACACGGTGGATTGCGGCCCCGGCCGCCGCTGCGGCTTCGGCATCGGGGTGGGCGGGCGCGCCTGGTACGCGTCGGCCATGTCCGGCGGGCTGATCGCAGGCAACACGGTGACGCGGGCGCAGGTCGGCATCAACGTCGACGACGCGACCGGGCCGGTAGCGATGCGGGACAACGTGGTGACGCAGTCGGGCGGCCCGGTGCGGTCGCATTGCGGGCTGTGGTTCGCCGGCGCCGTGAACGTGAGCCCGGCCT
Organism: uncultured Acetobacteraceae bacterium; assembly: GCA_964235495.1. GTDB lineage: Bacteria > Pseudomonadota > Alphaproteobacteria > Acetobacterales > Acetobacteraceae > LMUY01. The sequence goes on from CAXSAX010000011.1 coordinate 18,344, forward strand.
CCCGCCGCTTCGTGGACGCGACGGCGGGGGTGGCGATCGCCGCGGAGGCGGTCACCGACCGGGACTTCGCCGGGTGCCTGCCAGGGACGTAGAGGCTTTACATGCTGGCGTGCCGCGGCGGCGCTGGCATGGCTGCACCCGACGGTCAGCGAATCTGGCTCATCCCCGAGGGCGGGGGAGCGTTGGTGATCGGGCCCCGGTAAGGCGTGCATGCCACGAGGCGCAAGCCGACCAGGATGAGCACGACGAACTTCATCGGGACCGCACCTCATGACGTGCGGACCCAACGCGGCAAGCCGTGGGACAGCGCGGTCACAACATCATCCTGCGCTCGCGCCCCGCATCGCTTCGTGACACGGTTGGCCCCGTCGCCATTGAAGGGCCCAGCCGAACATGCCGGTCAGCGTTGTCACGGGGGCCACGGGCGGGATCGGCCGCTGGATCGCGCTCGGGCTGGCCCGCGCCGGGCACGCCGTCGTGCTGGTCGGGCGGGACCAGGGGCGGGGCGATGCGGCGATGGCCTGGATCGCCGGCCAGGCGCCAGGCGCGCGGACCGAGTTCGTGCTGGCCGACCTGTCCAGCCTGGCCGCCACCCGGCAGGCCGCCGCGCTGATCCTGGCGCGGCACCCGGCGCTCGACGTGCTGGTGAACAACGCCGGGGTGTTCGCCACCCGGCGGCAGGCGACGGCGGAAGGGCATGACCGGGTGCTCGCGGTCAACCACCTATCGCCGTTCGTGCTCACCCGCGCCCTGGCGCCGGCCCTGGCCGCGGCCGGGGGACGGATCGTCACCGTCGGCTCCTCCACCGCCGACCGGGCACGGATCGATCCTGCGGACCTCGACGGGGTGCGCCGCTGGGGCATGGTGCAGGCCTACGCCCAGTCCAAGCTGGCGGTGATGATGGCGACGTTCGGCTGGGCGGAGCGGCTGCGCGCCTCCGGCGTCACCGCCAACGTGGTGCATCCCGGCACCGTCGCCACGGGGCTGGTGCGGGCGGGCGGCGCGATCGGGCTGGCCTGGCGCAGCATGGCGCTGTTCACGCTGACGGCGGAGCAGGGAGCGGACAGCCCGCTGCACGCGGCCCTGGCGCCGGCGTTCGCCGGCATCACCGGCGGCTACGTCAAGCGTCGGCGGCTGGTGCGGCCGAACCGCCGTGCGCTGGACCCGGCGCTGGCGGCGCGGGTCTGGCAAGCGACGGAGGCCCTGGCTGGAGAAGCGTCCGTCGCCTGAGCGCCGCGGCGGCGCGGGCAGGCAGGCCGCTGGCCCAGAGCTGGGTGCTGGTGCGCCGCGCCGCAGCCCCGAACGGGCCATGTACCGGGGAAGCGTGCGCGGAGGGCGCGAACAAGGTGGGGCACTCCGCGCGGGCGGCCGCCGGGTCCCGCGTCAGCTGGCCGTCGAAGCCAAGGCGGCACATCAGGAAGCCGGTGAGGCGGGGGGACAGCCGGGTCAGCAGGCAGAACGCGGCCACCGTGCCGCTGACCAGCAGCTCCGCCCGCCCGGTGGTGGCGGCCAGATGGATGCCGGCGGCGATCACCTCCGGCTGGTATACCGGCGGCGCGGGGCGGGCGGGCCAGCCCATGTGGGAGGGGGCATGGGAGAAGAACGGCGTGTTGACCGCCGGCGGGAACACGGTGCTGACCCGGATTCGGCTGCCCTCCATCGCCAGCTCGGCCCGCAGCGACTGGGCAAAGCCGCGCACCGCCGCCTTGGCCCCGGCATAGGACGTCATCAGCGGCAGGCCGTGAAAGGCGATGGCGGAGCACACGTTGACCACCGTGCCGCGGCCGGCCGGGCGCATCAGCCCGAGCGCCACCCGGCAGCCGTTCACCGTGCCGCCGTAGGTGACGGCGGTGACCTGGTCGAACTCCGCCTGCGGCACGGCGGCGAAGCGGCCGTACACGCCGTTGCCGGCGCAGTTGACCCACACGTCGGGCACGCCGAGGCGGACGGCGAGGGCCTCGGCCGCGGCGTGCAGGCCGGCCGGGTCCGTCACGTCGGCCACGGCGGTGGCGGCGGTGGCGCCGGCCTGCCGCACGTCCGCCGCGGCGGCAGCCAGCCCGGCCTCGCCGCGCGCGATCAGCCCCACCCGCCAGCCGCGCCGGGCGAAATGCGCCGCGGCGCAGCGCCCGATGCCGGAGGAGCCGCCGGTGATGATGACGGTGCGGTGCATGGCGGCACCATGCCGTGTGGGCCGCCCCCGCTCAAGGTGGACCCTCAAGATGGACGCGCCGCCTGGCGGGCGGCATACCGAGCGCCGCAACACCTGGAGACGTACGACATGCAGACGCCCCGGCGAGACCTGCTGCTGGCATCCATGATGGCCGCCCTGCCGACCGCCCTGGCCACCACCTTGGCCGGGCGCGCCGCCGCCAGCCCGCTCGACCCGGCGCAGACCTTCATCGACCCGCCCAGCGACTTTGCCTGGGTCACTCCGGCCGGCTACCCCGAGCACAGCACCGAGCGGTGCCAGCTCACCGGCATCACCGAGGAGCCGGGGCTGTACTACGAGCTGGTGCGCTGGTGGCCCGGCGCCATGAGCGCACCGCACAGCTACGGCGCCGACCGCTACTGCGTGGTGGTGTCCGGCACGTGGTGGTGCAACAGCGGCGCGGATTTTGACCCGGCGGCCTGCCAGCCGGCGCGCCCCGGCAGCTTCGTCTGGCGCGTCAAGAACACGCCGCACTACGACGGCGTGCCGCGGACCGGCACCGAGCCGGCGGTGGTGGCGATCTGCGGCATGGGGCCGGCCGGGTACCGCCTGGTGGATGCGTCCCAGCCGGGCTGGCGCAGCGTGTGAGGGTGTGCTGCAACGCGCCATGACACAGCATGACCTGCACGACGAGCGCGTGCTCATCCTGGACTACGGCAGCCAGGTCACCCAGCTGATCGCCCGGCGGCTGCGCGAGAGCGGCGTGTTCTGCGAGATCTGGCCGTTCACGGCCGATCCGGGCCGCATCGAGGCCTGGCGGCCGCGCGCGCTGATCCTGTCCGGCGGCCCGGCCAGCGTCACCTCGCCCTCTAGCCCGCGCGCGCCGGACATCGTGTGGTCGCTCGGCGTGCCGGTGCTCGGCATCTGCTACGGCCAGCAGCTGATGTGCGCGCAGCTGGGCGGCGCGGTGGAGGGCCACGGCGTGCAGGAGTTCGGCCGCGCCTACGTGGAGGTCGAGGGCGAGTGCGCGCTGTTCGACGGCGTGTGGCCGGTGGGCTCGCGCGAGCAGGTGTGGATGAGCCACGGCGACCGGGTGACGGCGCTGCCCGTCGGCTTCCGCTCCGTGGCGTCCAGCGAAGGCGCGCCGTTCGCGGTGGTGGCGGACGAAGCGCGGCGGTTCTACGGCGTGCAGTTCCATCCCGAGGTGGTGCACACGCCGCACGGCGCCGCTCTGCTGCGCCGCTTTACCCACGGGGTCGCCGGGCTGCGCGGCGGGTGGAGCATGGCCGAGTTCCGCCAGGCCGCTATCCGCCAAATCCGCGACCAGGTGGAGGCGGGGCGGGTGGTGTGCGGCCTGTCGGGGGGCGTCGATTCCGCGGTGGCGGCGGTGCTGATCCACGAGGCGATCGGCGACCAGCTGACCTGCATCTTTGTGGACCATGGCCTGCTGCGCCGCGGCGAGGCGGAGGAGGTGGACCGCACCTTCCGCGACCGTTTTAACATCCGCCTGGTGCACCGCGACGCCTCCGACCTGTTCCTGGACGCGCTGGAGGGCGTGACCGACCCGGAGGCCAAGCGCAAGGCGATCGGCGGCCTGTTCATCGACGTGTTCGAGCAGGAGGCTGCCAAGATCGGCGGTGCGGACTTCCTGGCGCAGGGCACGCTGTACCCGGACGTGATCGAGAGCGTGAGCCCGACCGGGGGACCGAGCGCCGTCATCAAGAGCCACCACAACGTGGGCGGCCTGCCGGCGCGGATGCGCATGCGGCTGGTCGAGCCGCTGCGCGAGCTGTTCAAGGACGAGGTGCGCAAGCTGGGCCGCGAGCTGGGGCTGCCGGACGCGCTGGTGGGCCGCCACCCGTTCCCCGGGCCGGGCCTGGCCATCCGCATCCCCGGCGCCATCACCCGCCCGGCGCTGGACACGTTGCGCCAGGCGGATGCGATCTTCCTGGAGGAGATTCGCGCCGCCGGGTTGTACGACGCGATCTGGCAGGCCTTCGCGGTGCTGCTGCCGGTGCGCACGGTGGGGGTGATGGGCGATGCCCGCACCTACGAGCAGGCCTGCGCCCTGCGCGCCGTCGGCAGCACGGACGGCATGACCGCGGAGTTCTACCCGTTCGACATGGCCTTCCTGGGCCGGGTGGCGGGGCGCATCGTGGGCGAGGTGCGCGGCATCAACCGGGTGACCTACGACATCACCAGCAAGCCGCCGGGGACGATCGAGTGGGAGTGAGCGCGCCCCGCACCGTCTTCATCGACGGCGAGGCCGGCACCACCGGCCTCGGTATCCGCGAGCGGCTGCGGCGCCTGCCCGGCGTGGCGGTGCGCTCGATCGAGCCGGCGCACCGCAAGGACCCGGCGGCGCGGCAGGACATGATGGCGGGAGCGGACCTCGCCATCCTCTGCCTGCACGACGACGCGGCGCGCGAGTCCGCCGCCCTGGCCGCCGCCCTGGGGGCCGACGCGCCGAAGCTGCTGGATGCCAGCACGGCGCACCGGGTGGATCCCGCGTGGACCTATGGGCTGGCGGAGCTGGAGGACGGGCAGGCGGCGCGGATTGCCGGGTCGCGCCGGGTCGCCAACCCCGGGTGCTACCCGACCGGCGCCATCGCGCTGCTGCGCCCGCTGGTGTCGGCCGGGCTGCTGCCGCCGGACCACCCGGTCTGCGTCAACGCCGTCAGCGGCTACTCCGGCGGGGGGCGGGCGATGGTGGAGGCGCACGAGGCGGCGGGCGGGCCGCAGTTCGAGCTGTACGCGCTGGGGCTGGAGCACAAGCACGTCCCCGAGCTGCAGCACTACGCCCGGCTGACCCGGAGGCCGCTGTTCGTGCCCTCCGTCGGGCACTTCCGGCAGGGCATGCTGGTCTCGGTGCCGCTGCACCTCGACACGCTGCCGGGCCGCCCCGCCGGGCCGGACCTGGCGGAGGCGCTCGCCGCCTATTACCGCCATGCGCCGGCCATCCGCGTACGGCCCGCCGAGCCGGCCGGCGCTTTGCAGCCGGAGGCGCTGAACGGCACGGACGCCATGGAGCTGCTTGTGTTCGCCCACCCCTCGAACGGCCACGCGGTGCTGGTGGCGCGGCTGGACAACCTCGGCAAGGGCGCATCCGGCGCGGCGGTGCAGAACCTGCGTCTGATGCTCGACCTGGAAGGCGCTGACCATGCAGCATGACGGGCCGCTTTGGGCGCTTGACGGGGTGGCGCCCAAGATCGCGCCCGACGCGTGGGTGGCGCCCACCGCCGCGGTGATCGGCGACGTGGTGCTGGAGGCCGGCGTCAGCGTGTGGTGGCACTGCGTGCTGCGCGGCGACACCAACGCTATCCGCGTGGGCGAGGGCAGCAACATCCAAGATGGCAGCATCCTCCACGTCAACCGCGAGCGGTTCCCCTGCCTGATCGGGCGCAACGTCACGGTGGGTCATGCCTGCATCGTGCACGCCTGCACCCTGGAGGACCGCGCCTTCGTCGGCATGGGAGCCACCGTGCTGGACGGCGCGGTGATCGAGGAGGGCGGCATGCTGGCCGCGGGCGGGCTGCTGACGCCGGGCAAGCGGATCGGCCGCGGCGAGCTGTGGGCCGGCAGCCCCGCCCGGCTGATGCGCGTGATGGACGCGGAGGAGCAGGCGAGCTGGGACCGGACGGCGGCGCATTACCGCGAGCTGGCGGCGCGCACCCGGGCGGGGCTCAGCCCCGTTGCGTAGCCGCGCCGTCCTGCTGGCGGTGGGCCTGGCCGCCTGCGGCCCGACGCAGCCGCCACCGCCGCCAATCGACACGGCGCGGCTGCCGCCCGGCGTGTTCGGCCCGGCGGACCAGGATCTGCCCGCGGCGCTGTACGCCCAGAACGCGCTCAGCGACCCGGCCCGCACCTACGGCAACCCCGCCGCCGGGGCGCAGGCGGCGCTGGCCGTGGAGTACCTGGCCGGCGAGCTGGCCAGCAGCCCGCGCTGGTCCAGCCTTGACCCCGGCACCCAGGAGGGGATGGTCATGGGCCGCATCGAGCTGCGCCGGGCGATCGGCATCGCGCCCGCCGCGCCGTCCCAGCTGGTGGTGGACCGGCTGGTGGCCGCCCGCAACGACCTTGCATCCGGCGACACGGCAGGCGCGGCCCGGGCGCTGGACGGCCCGGCCTTCCCGCAGGGCGGCGCGCACACGGTGGAGGCGCTGGGGAACCTGCCTTACCTGCAGGTGGCGAGCGTGGCCGTGCAGCATGCGGCCAACGAGATGGCCGCTCCGGCCACGGGGCCGAACAGCGATCAGTCACACTGAGCTGCGGGCGCGGCGCGCGCTTTTGGGTGCGCAAGCCCAACCGCAATAGCTGACCGCTTCGATTTAGCTCTTGATGTGAACAAGATCATTTTACTGCTGCTTTACCGAAAGCAACACATGTCTGGACTGTCTGTCGGGTAGCTGATTAGCGCTGCCGGACTGACGTGTGTTGTCAGGAATGGAATGTCTGAGATGCTTGCATGACAGCAAGGTCGTTCTGGCAGGGTTTCGTGCCTCGAACATTCACTGTGCTGACGATTTTTCTTTGCTCCGGCTGCGCATCGAACAGCTTGTGGCTCATCCATCCCCGCGGACCCGTCGCTGACGCCAGCCTTCGCGCCTGGATCGTCGATACTGCCGCGACCCTGCTCGTCATCGGCCCGGCGACCCTGCTGGTGTCGTGGGCCATGTGGCGCTACCGCCGGGTGAACGGGAAAGGGCGCTACGTGCCCGGCTGGTCCCACTCGGTCCCGATCGAGATCATCTGCTGGGGCGCGCCATTCCTGGTCGTGATCGGCCTGGGCTATTATTCCCTGCAAGGAGCATTGGCGACCGACCCGGCCGGCCCCGGCGCCATGGCGCCGGGCAGCAGCGCCGACGCAAGCAAGCCGCCCATCAACATCGACGTCATCACGACCGATTGGCAGTGGCTATTCATCTATCCAGACCGGCACATCGCCATGGCCAACAAGCTCGTTCTGCCCGTGCACACCCCGGTGCGCTTCCGCCTCACCTCATCCACCGTCGCCACGGACTTCTTCATCCCGCAGCTAGTCGGCCAGATCGACGTGATGCCTGGCATGAGGACGGGCCAGGGCCTGATCGCCGACCAGACCGGCGTCTATGAAGGCTTTGCGACCGAGTTCAACGGCCCTGGCTTCTCCTGGATGCGGTTCCAAACCGCGGTCGTGTCCGATGCGGACTACGAAGCCTGGGTGGCCAGCATGCAGCAGGCGCCGGCGCATCTGGACGACGCAGCCTTCAAGCAGTTCGCCACGCCGACGATCAACTACAACAACACGACGACGCGCTTCTCGGCCGTGCAGGCCGGTCTGTTCGACCACGTGATGCAGGACGTGATGATGGGCAACGTCTACCCGACCCCTCCCAACATGACGGAGAAGAAGGCGCACAAGATCGGCGATGGCAAGCAGCAGACCATCAGCACCGCCGCACCCCCCGGCCAGGAACAACGATGATGGTTGAACTCCAAGGCCATTGGGACCCGATATTCGGGCGCTTGAGCCTGTCGCAAATCCCCTACGAGAACGCCGTGATCCTGCTCGCCTTCGCCTTCGCGGCGTCGGCAGCCCTCGCCGTCACGGGATTGCTGACCTACTACCGCAAGTGGGGCTATCTGTGGCGCGAGTGGCTGACCAGCGTCGATCACAAGCGGATCGGCATCATGTACGTCATCGTCGGCACCGTCATGCTGTTCCGCGGCTTCGTTGACGCCATCATGATGCGCACCCAGCAGGTCATGGCCGCCGGACCCGACTCGGCCGGCTATCTCGGCGCCGAGCACGGTTATCTGCCGCCCTACCATTACGACCAGGTCTATGGCTCGCACGGCACGATCATGCTGATCTTCGCCGCCACCCCCATCCTGGCCGGCTTCATGAACTACCTGGTTCCGTTGCAGATCGGCGCGCGGGACATGGCGTTCCCCTCCCTCAACGCGCTCGCCTTCTGGCTGACCACTGTCGGCGCCGCCCTCACGATGCTCTCCCTGTTCGTGGGCGACTTCAGCCATGCCGGCTGGGTCGGCCTCGCCCCGCTCACCGAGCTTCCCTACAGCCCCGACGTCGGCGTCGATTACTGGGCCTGGGCCATCCAGATTGGCAGCATCGGCACCACCCTCGGCGCCGTGAACATCATCACCACCATCATCAAGATGCGTGCCCCGGCATGAAGTGGATGCGCCTGTCCCTGTTCACCTGGACGGCGCTCACCACCAACGTCATCGGCCTCACCGCCTTCCCCGTGCTCGGCGTGGCGATCGGCCTGCTCACCCTCGACCGCTACATGGGCACCCATTTCTACACGACCGGCGCCGGCGGCAACTTCATGCTCTACACCGACCTGTTCTGGATTTGGGGCCACCCGGAGGTTTACTTCCTCATCCTCCCGTCCTGGGGCATCATGTCGGAGATCATCCCGGCCTTCTCCGAGAAGAAGCTGTTCGGCTACCCCGTCATGGTCGCCGCAACCGTCAGCATCGGCTGCATCTCCTGGACCGTCTGGCTGCACCATTTCTTCACCATGGGCGCCGGTCCCATCGTCAACGCCTTCTACAGCCTGTCGACGATGCTGGTGGCGATCCCCACCGGCGTGAAGGTGTTCGACTGGGCGCTCACCATGGTCCGCGGCCGGCTCACCTTCACGACGCCCATGCTCTGGGCCGTGGCCGCGATCTTTGTGCAGATCATCGGCGGGTGGACGGGCATGATGCTCGCCATCCCCGCCATCAACTACATGACCCACAACAGCGTGTTCGTCATCGCGCACTTCCATTTCGTCGTCATGGTGACGGTGTTCGCCGTGATCGGCGGCGTGCACTTCTGGTTCCCCAAAGCATTCGGCTTCTCGCTGGACGACCGCACGGGCAAGTGGGTGTTCTGGCTGCTGATGGCCGGCACGTTCGTCGTGTTCATGACCATGTTCGTGCTCGGCCTGACCGGCATGCCCCGCCGCCTCGCCTACGTTCCTTACGCAACTTGGTGGCCGCTGCTGGTCATCGAGGAATTCGGCGTCGTGCTCGACATCGCCGCCCTCGCCGCCTACGCCTACCACGTCTATGTCAGTGTGCGGGACCGCGAGCTGAACCGCGCCGTCCAGGACCCCTGGGGTACCTCGCGCAGCCTTGAGTGGATGGCCCACTCCCCCGTGCCGGCCTACAACTTCGCCGTCATCCCGCACGTCAACGGGCGCGACGAATGGGCCTTCCGGCGCGAGAACGGCCTCGACAAGGTCATGCCGGAGCATTTCGAGGACATCGAGATTCCGGTCAACTCGGCCGTGCCGCTGATGATCGGCGCCGCCGCGGCCGCGTTCGGCTTCGCAATGATCTGGCGCATCTGGTGGCTGGCCATCGCCGCCCTGGTCGCGATCTTCGCCATCGTCATCCTCCGCTCGTTCGGCGGCGGCACGGGGTCGAGGATTGCGGCCGACGAGGTGCGCCGCCTGGAGCGTGCGGCGCTCCGGCCTGCCGTGCGCCCAAGGCCGAAGCGCCCCGTCCCGGAGGGCGCCGTGGCGTTCGGCGGCGGAGAGGCGCCATGAGCTTGCGGACCAGCTTCAGCCTGCATGACGAGCCGCCCGGCCCGCATCCCGTGCTGTGGGCCGACGCAAACCACGAGCACGACATGATGAGCACGAGGCTGCTCGGCTTCTGGCTCTACATGCTCAGCGACTCGCTGATCTTCGCCGCCCTGTTCGCGGCCTACCTGGTGCTCAGCTATCCCACCAGCATCGACGGCGGCCCATCCCCGGCCGATGTCGCATCGCCGCTCTATGGCTACGGCGAGACCGTGATCCTGTTCACCAGCGTGCTGGCCTACGGCATGGTGATGGTGCAGCTGCGCCACGACCGCCCGCGCCGGGCCATGCTGTGGCTGGCCGCCTCGTTCCTGCTCGGTCTCGCCTTTATCGGCATGGAAGTCCACGAGCTGCAAAGGATCGCTGCCGCCGGCGGCCCGCCGCAGCGCAGCGGCTTCCTGTCGATCTTCTGGACCATTGTCGTCGCGCACGCCCTCCATTTGCTGGTGGGCCTGCTCTGGATGGCCGTCATGGCTGTCCAGATCGCTCGCGACGGTTTCACCCTGCTCGTCACCTACCGGCTGGCTAACCTGAAGATCTACTGGCTTTACCAGGGCCTGATCTGGACCTTCGTCTACACTTTCGTCTACCTGCGGGGATCGATCTGATGGGCGTGGACAACCTCAAGCCCTGGGAACACCCGGAGGTCAGCCTTTCCAACGGCGCCAAGTACCTCGCCGGCTACGTCGTGACCCTGGCCTTGCTCGGGCTCTCCCTCGTCCTGGTCCAGATGCACGCGCTGTCCGCCTTCAACCTGCTCGCCACCATCTCGGTCCTCGCGTTCCTAACCACGATCGCCAAGCTCATCCTGCTCTTCCATCTCGACTTCTCGGAAACGCAACGCTGGAACACCCTGACGCTCATCCTGAACGTCCCGCTGCTGATCCTATCCGTCGGCCTGACATCCTGGATGTTCAGCATCCTGTATGATCGGGTCATGATGCATTAGGCTCCAAGCCTACTTCACCTGCCAGGCGATGGCTGCTTTGGAGAGAAGCTGAAGCGCGCTAGCCATGCTCGGAAGCACCTCCGAACTCCCCGCGGCAACCGGGTGGCAGGCTCAGGCCGGCTCAGTCACCCGCATCGCCGACAGGATCGCGCCGATCTCTGGCCGGCACGAGCCGCAGTTCGTTCCCGCCGCCGTCACCCGGCCCACCTCCGCCACGCTGTGCGCGCCCGCGGCGATCGCGGCGCGGATCGCGCCGGCGCCCACACCCATGCACACGCAGATGGACGGCTCCGGCGCGGCGCCGTCTGCCCGGCGTCCGGCCAGCAGGGCACGCCGCTCGCCCGGCTCCAGCGTGTCCTGGGCGAACAGCGCCATCAGCCAGTCGCGCGGCGGTAAGGCGTGGTCGGGCCCGGTGAACACGCAGGCCTGCAGCCGGCCGCCCTCCAGCCGGGCGGCGCGGAACACCCCGGCCGCTGGGTCGCGCAGCGCCATCCAGCCCTCCGGCCCGCCGAGTGTGGCCACCAGCGCGTCATGCGCCACGGCGGCGCTGCCGGTGCCGGCCAGCTCGTGCCGCCATACCTGGCCGTCGAGCGGAATCACGGTGCACCAGGGGGCGACGCCAGGGTCGAGCTTGCGGCGGGCCATGGCAAAGCCGTGCCAGTCCATCGCGGCGCGGCGCACGCGGACGGGGGTGTGCTTGAACTCCGGCTGCCCGCTCACCGGGTCCGCCGCCGGGTTGACGGCGCTGTTGACCCGGCCGGCGAGGCAGAACTCCGCCGTCCAGTGCATTGGCGCGAACACGGTGCCGCGGCGCAGGCCGCGGTCGTGGCGCAGGCGGAAGGTGCCGCGGCCCCAGACGCTTTCCACTACGGCCAGGTCACCGTCCTGGAGGGCCGGCAGGTCGTCCGGATGGACGGACAGCTCCGGCTCCGGCTTGTGGCGGAACAGGCGGGGGGTCTTCCCGGTCCGCGTCATGGTGTGCCACTGGTCGCGCAACCGCCCCGTCATCAGCACCAGCGGCCAGTCCGGGCTGGTCGGGTTGGCGGGGGGGCGGGGCGGGGTCGGCACCATGCGGGCGCGGCCGGTGGAGGTGGGGAAGCCGCCGCGGCCGAACAGGCGGGAGGTGGCGATGCGCTTGGCTGGGCGCGGCCAGCGGGCCGGCGGCATGGCGGCATACTCGGCGTCGCTCAGCTCGGCCAGGGCGCTGATGTCGAACAGGCGGGCGCCGTCGTTGCCCGTGCCGGACAGGCGGGCGTGCTCGCGGAACACGTCGGCCGAGTTGCGCCAGGCGAAGGCGTCGCCATGGCCGAGCCGGGCCGCCACCTGCGCCACCATCCACCAATCCTGCCGCGCCTCGCCGGGGGGCGGCAGGAACGGGCGCTGCCGGCTGATGACGCGCTCGCTGTTGGTGACGGTGCCGTCCTTCTCGCCCCAGGCCAGGGCGGGCAGCCGGACGTGGCCGAAGCCCACCGTGTCGTTGTTGGCCGCGCACTCGGACACCGCCAGGAAGTCGCACCCGGCCATGGCGCTGCGCACCCGGTCGCCGTTCGGCATGGACACCGCCGGGTTGGTGCCGATGACCCACAGAGCGCGCACCTGCTTGTTCGCCACCGCCTCGAACAGCGAGACCGCCTTGAGGCCCGGCGAGGTGGCGAGGTTGGGCGCGCCCCAGAACTCCCGCAGCAGCGCCAGGTCGCCGGGGCGGCCGAACTCCAGGTGGGCGGCCAGCAGGTTGGCCAGCGCGCCGACCTCGCGCCCGCCCATGGCGTTCGGCTGCCCGGTGACGCTGAACGGGCTGGCGCCGGGCTTGCCGACTCGTCCGGTCAGCAGGTGGACGTTGAGGATGGCGTTCACCTTGTCCACGCCGGAACTGGACTGGTTCACGCCCTGGCTGAACATCGTCACCGTCTTGGCGGTGCGGGCGAACAGCTCGAAGAACGCCGTGACCTCCGGCTGGCGCAGGTCGCAGGCGGCGGCCACCTCCGCCACCGTGCCGCCCACCGCCACCGCATCCTCCAGGTCGTCCAGGTAGGCGGCGTAGGTGCGGTCAGTGCGGCCGCTGCGGTGCAGGTAGCGCAGCAGGCCGGCGAACAGCGCCACGTCGGTGCCCGGCGCCAGCGCCAGGTGCATGTCCGCCCCTTCGCAGGTCGCGGTGCGGCGGGGGTCGATCACCACCACGCGCATGTCCGGCCGAGCGGCGCGGGCGGCGGCGATGCGCTGGAACAGCACGGGGTGGCACCAGGCGGTGTTGCTGCCCACCAGCACCAGCAGGTCCGCCAGCTCCAGGTCCTCGTAGATGCCGGGGACGATGTCCTCGCCGAACGCCCGGCGGTGCCCGGCGACGGGGGCGGACATGCACAGGCGCGAGTTGCTGTCGATGTTGCCGGTGCCGAGGAAGCCCTTGGCGAGCTTGTTGGCGGCGTAATAATCCTCGGTCAGCAGCTGGCCCGAGACGTACAGCGCCACGCTGTCCGGGCCGTGCTTAGCCATCGTGTCCCGGAACGCGTTGGCCACGCGGTCCAGCGCCGCGTCCCAGCTGGCGGGCGCGCCGTCCACCTCCGGGCGGAGCAGCCGGTTGGCGTGGGACAGCGTCTCGCCGAGTGCCGTGCCCTTGACGCAGAGCCGGCCGAAATTGGCCGGGTGCAGCGGATCGCCGGCGACGGTGGCGCTCTCCGGGCCGGTGGGCGTGGCCAGCACGCCGCAGCCGACCCCGCAGTACGGGCAGGTGGTGCGGACGGCGGCGTCGGTGTCTATCGCGGCACCCGCTTAATAGACGTCACGCAGGTAGCGGCCCTGCTTGGCCATACCGGCAGTCCACTCCTTGGCGCCGGCCTCGTCCATGCCGCCCTGGGTCATGGCGACCTCGCGCAGGGCAGCGTCCACGTCCTTGGCCATGCGCATCGCGTCGCCACAGACGTAGAAGTGCGCGCCCTCCTGCATCCACTGCCACAGCTCTGCGCCGTGCTCGCGCATCTTGTCCTGCACATAGACCTTCTGCGCCTGGTCGCGGGACCATGCGGTGTCCAGGCGGGACAGCGTGCCCGACGCCACCCAGGCCTTCAGCTGGTCGGCGAACAGAAAGTCGGTGGCCTCGTGCTGGTCGCCGAAGAACAGCCAGGAGCGGCCCTTGTGCTCGCGCGCCGCGCGCTCCTGCAGAAAGGCGCGGAACGGGGCGATGCCGGTGCCGGGGCCGACCATGATGACGGGGACCGCCGGGTCGGCGGGCAGGCGGAAATGGCTGACCTGGATGTTGGCCAGGATCTGCCCGTGCACCGCCGCCCGGTGCGCCAGGAACGAGGACGCGATGCCGTGGCGCACCCGGCCGCGCCGCTCCGCCCGCACCACGCCGACGCAGAGATGCACCTGGCCCGGCTCGGCCTGGATGCTGGACGCGATGGAGTAGAGCCGCGGCTTCAGCGCGGGCAGGGACTTCACCACGTCCCACAGCCGGGGCCGGGCGGAGGGGAAAGCTTCCAGCAGGTCCAGCAGGTCGGCGTGTTCCGGCTCCGCGCCGTCCTCGCCGTCGGCCAGGCGGCGCAGCCCGGCCTTGTCCTCGGGATCGGTGGCGGAGGCGGCGAGCAGGTCGAGCGTGCGGTCCATCGGGCGGGCGATGTCGACCTGCCACGCCAGCGCATCGCGGGCGGTGCGCATGGTGTTGTCGGGGCAGTGCACCAGCTCGTCGCCGACGGCGCCCAGGGTGCGCAGGCAGATCTCGACCAATTCGGGGTCGTTGGGGGCGCAGATGCCGATCGAGTCGCCGGGCTCGTAGGTGAGGCCGGAGGGGGAGAGGTCGATCTTGACGTGGCGCACGTCCTTGGCCGAACGCTCGCCGGTGAGCCGCTCCGAGGCCAGCACGCGCACCGGCATGCCCAGGGACACGGTCGGAGCGGCGGATTCGGCGGGAGGGGGGGCCATGGCGACGGAGTCGGCGGGGCGGTCGGCCAGCAGCTCCTTGACCTTCTTGCTGGTGGGCTTGGCGCCGGGCACGCAGAGCGAGAGAGAGGTCTCCTTGCCGCTGGCCAGCGCCTCGGCATAGCTCTGACAAAGGTAGCCACACTGGCCGCAATCCAGCTGCGCCATGGCGGCCATCAGCTTGCGCTCGAACGGGCGGCCCTCGGCGAGCTGCAGGCGTTCATCCATCTCCATGGCCGGGTCGTGCCAGGGGAAGTCCTCCTCGGCCACCGCCACGGAGCCTTCCATCGACATGCCGGCGTCCCCGCCGGCGCTGCCGCCGTACAGCCCCGCCAGGAAGCCGTTGAGCCAGGAACGCTGCGCCGGGTTGAACGGCGCGTTCTCGGGGATCAGCGGGCTGCCGCCGGACCCCAGTCCGGAAAGGGCGTTCATGCGTCGGCTCCAGCCAGCACGGCGGACAAGTCATCCTCGCTTTTGGCTGCGGACCAGGCCTGGAAGCTCTGGCCGTCGCCGCGCTCGGCCTTCCAGGCGGTCAGCAGGTTCAGCACCAGGGGCGGCAACTCGTCCATCGCGACGGCGGGGCGGATCAGCCGGCCGATTGCCTGGTTGACGCCCGCGCCGCCGCCGACGTGCAGGTCGTAGCCTTCCACCACATCCTCGCCGCGGTCCACCTTGGCGCCCAGCAAGCCGATATCGGCAATGTAGTGCTGCGCGCAGGAATGGTGGCAGCCGGTCAG
Organism: uncultured Acetobacteraceae bacterium; assembly: GCA_964235495.1. Lineage (GTDB taxonomy): Bacteria > Pseudomonadota > Alphaproteobacteria > Acetobacterales > Acetobacteraceae > LMUY01. Next base: position 33,671 of record CAXSAX010000011.1, read on the forward strand.
GTGGATGTTCACCGGCGTGTCGATCTCGATGCGCTGCTCCAGCCAGTCCACTAGCTCGGAGGCGTGGCCCTTGGTGTTGGAGGCGGCAAACTTGCACCCGGCGCTGCCGGTGCATGCCACCAGCCCGGTGCGCAGCGGCCCGGCGTCATATCCCAGGCCAAGGGCGGCGATGGCGGCCAGCGCGTCGGGCATGCGCTCGTCCGGGATGTCGGAGATTAGCAGATTCTGCCACACCGTCAGCCGCAGGGTGCCGGAGCCGAAGCGGTCCGCGACGGCGGCTAGGCCATGCATGCGCTCCGTCGTCATACGGCCCACGGGCAGCACGACGCCGATATAGGACAGGCCCGGCTGGCGCTGCGCGTGCACGCCGATATGGGCGGTGCGGGATTGCTGCGGCGGCGGCAGCACCGCCTCCTCCGGCACGCGGGTCAGCTTGCGGCCGAGATCGTCCTCGATAGCAGCGAGGAACTTGTCGAAGCCCCAGGCATCCAGCACGTATTTCAGCCGCGCCTTGCTGCGGTTGGTGCGGTCGCCGTTGGCGATGTACACCCGCAGGATGGAGTCACACACCGGGGTCGTGTCGGCCGGCGCCACGATCACGCCAGTCTGGCGGGCGAAGTCCTTGTGGCCGGTGATGCCGCCCAGCGCCAGGCGGTAGTACACGCCTGGCGGCACGCCGAAGCCTTCGGCCACCTGCACGGCGGTGAAGCCGATGTCATTAGTGTCCTCCAGCACCGGCACCACGCCGGAGCCGTCGAACGCGATGTTGAACTTACGCGGCAAGCCGTACAGCTCGCGGTGGTTGAGGATGTGGTGGTGGATGCGGCGCGCGTCCGGCCGGGTGTCGATCAGCTCCTGCACATCGATGCCGGCAGTTGGGCTGCCGGTGACGTTGCGGACATTGTCGGCACCGGAGCCGCGGGAGGTGAGCCCGATATCGGCCAGCCGGGTCAGCACCTCGGGGGCGGCGGCGGCACCGATCTCGCGGATTTGCAGGTTGGCGCGGGTGGTGACGTCGGAGTAGCCGCCGCCCAGCTCGGCCGCGATGTCGGCCACGCCGCGGAACTGCAGCGAGTTCATGATGCCGCCGGGCATGCGCAGCCGGCACATGAAGCTGGTCTGCGCCGGGGCCACGAAGAACAGGCCCTGGTATTTGGTCAGGAACACGTCGGTGCCCTTGGGGAACTTGCCTTCCTCGGCCAGCGCGTTGATCTCGCCGAAGCGGTCGAGCGGGTTCTTCTTCCGCTTGGCTTCCTCCTCCGGCACCAGCTTCTTGCCGGCGGCGACCTGCTTGTCCTGCGCGATGCGCTGCAAGTCGTTGGGGTCGGCCTCCACGGCCGCCGTGCCGCCGGTGAGCGGGCCGCGCTTGGCGTCCACCCCGGCCATGAAGCCCTTGAGGTATTCCTGCTGCTCGGTCGAGAACGGTTGATCGGTCATGCGGCCCACTCCGCGGGCATGAAGGCAGGACCGAACGGCAAGCTGTCGCGTGCCGGCCCGATCCGCCGCCCTTCCTTGATGAGGTTGAGATACCAGGGCGCGTCCGTGGTTTCGCCATACAGCATGGCCCCCACCAGACGGTCGTCACGCACGACGAAGCGGCGGTACTGCCCGGCCTCGCCGTCATCCAGCACGATCGAGTCCGTGCCGTCGATCTCGCCTGCCGACCACACGCCGACGCCCGCCACCTTCAACGCCGTGGCGTCCGACACGGGAACGTAACGCGCCTCCTGGCCGAGGATGGCGGCAGCCGCGACCTCCGCCTGCGCGAAGGAGGGGGCCACCAGGCCGATGCACTGGCCGTCATGCTCGGCGCACTCGCCGATGGCGTACACCGCCGGGTCGGCGGTGCGCATGGCGTCGTCCACCAGCACGCCGCGGTTAACCGGCAGGCCGGCGGCGCGGGCCAGTTCGGCGTGCGGACGGATGCCCACGGCCATGACGACGATGCGGGCGGCGACGCGCGTGCCGTCCGCTAGCCGCACCGCGTTCTCCTCGATGGCGACGGTGCGGGCCTGCGTCACCACGGCGATGCCGAGCCCGGCCAGGCGGCGTTGCAGCAACCGGGCGGCCCCGGCGTCCAACTGGCGGTCCATCAGCCGCGCCGTGGCGTGCAGCACCGTGACGGCCATGCCGCGGCGCGCCAGCCCGGCCGCGGCTTCCAGCCCCAGCAGGCCGCCGCCGATCACCACCGCGTCCCCGCCTTCCGCAGCGTGGGCGATCATCTGCTGCACGTCGCTCAAGGTGCGATAGGTCAGCACGCCGGGGCGGTCGGCGCCCGGCAGGGGCAGCCGCACTGGGTTGGCCCCCGTCGCCAGCACCACGGCGTCGTAGGGGATTCGCTCGCCGGTGTGCAGCACGGCCACCCGCGCCTCGCGGTACACCGCGTCCACGGTGGTGTCGGGCCGCCAGGTGATTCGCTGCGCGTCCAGCTGGGCAGGCGGGTGAGTCGTGAGCGCGGCCTCGTCCAAATCGCCGGCAAGGAATTTGCTGAGCGCCACCCGGTTGTAAGGATGGCTCGGTTCTGCGCCGACCAGGGTGACCGCTAAGCCGCCCTTGGCCAGCCGTTCGGCGCAACGAGCCCCGGCGGGGCCGGCACCGACGACGACGACACGGCGGGCGGTGTCAATGCTCATGACGCCATTATAGCGACGGCTGAGGCAATGCGAAACCGTCACGGCTGAAGAGAAAGCAGAAAACTCGCCAGATGCTTAATCAGCAAGCATAGAAGCGCGTCATTGCCTAGTTCTTCAGCAAGGACTCACCGGTCATCTCGGCGGGCTGCGCTATTCCCATGAGCGCCAGCAGCGTCGGCGCCAGGTCCGCCAGCCGACCGTCCCGCAGCGCCGTGCCGGGGCGGCCGACCAGCAGAGCGGGCACCAGGTTGGTGGTGTGGGCGGTGTGCGGCTCGCGGGTCGCGGGGTCGCGCATCTGCTCGCAATTGCCGTGGTCGGCGGTGACCAGCAAGGCGCCGCCCTGGGCCGCCACGGCGTCCGCGATGGCGCCTAGCCCGGCATCCACCGCCTCCACCGCGGCGATGGCGGCGGGCAGGCTGCCGGTGTGGCCCACCATGTCGGGGTTGGCGAAGTTCAGCACCACCAGGTCGAACCCGCCGGCGCCGATCGCCTCCACGGCGCGCCGGGTCAGATCAGGCGCGCTCATCTCGGGCTGCAGGTCGTAGGTGGCGACCTTGGGGGAAGGCACCATGATGCGCTCCTCGCCCTCGAACGGCGGCTCGCGGCCGCCATTGAGGAAGTAGGTGACGTGCGGGTACTTCTCCGTCTCGGCCATGCGCAGCTGACGGCGGCCGGCGCGGCTGACCGTCTCGCCCAGCAGGGCGGCCATGGATTGCGGGGCAAAGATCGCCTGCATCAACGGCGCCAGGTGGTCGCTGTAGCGCGTCATGCCGATGGCGGCGGCGAGCTTGGGCGGGGTGCGGGGGAAGCCGTCGAACGCCGGGTCGAGCAGGGCGGCCAGCAGCTCGCGGATGCGGTCGGCGCGGAAGTTGAACGACAGTAAGGCATCGCCGTCCGCCATGCCGCGGTAGCCGCCGATGGCGGCGGGCAGGATGAACTCGTCCGTGACGCCGGCGGCGTGGGCGGCCGCGATGGCGGCAGCGGCGATGGGGAAGCGGGGGCCCTCCGCGTGGGCGATGGCGGTGTAGGCCTGGCTCACCCGCTCCCACCGGTTGTCGCGGTCGAGCGCGTAGTAGCGCCCGCACACGGTGGCGATGGATGCGCCCTCCGGCAACGCCGTCTCCAGCGCTGCCACGAACCCGGCGGCGCTGCGCGGCGGCGTGTCCCGCCCATCGGTGAAGGCGTGCAGCCGCACCGGGATGCCCTCGGCCGCCAGGATGCGGGCCAGCGCCGCGGCGTGGTCCTGGTGCGCGTGCACCCCGCCATCCGACACCAGCCCCAGTAGGTGGCACGCGCCGCCGCTGCGCCGCAGCGCCGCGACCAGCCCGCGCAGCGCCGGGGCCTGGGCAAGTGAGCCGTCCGCGATGGCGGCGGCGATGCGCGGCAGCTCCTGCATCACCACCCGCCCAGCGCCGATGTTGAGGTGGCCCACCTCGGAGTTGCCCATCTGCCCGTCCGGCAGGCCGACATCGGCGCCGGAGGTGCGCAGGAAGGCGTGGGCGCCGGCGGCCCAGAGCCGGTCATAGTGGGGGGTGCGGGCCTGGCGCACCGCGTTGTCGGCGGCGTCCTCGCGCCAGCCCCAGCCGTCCAGGATCATCAGCATGGCGACGGGCATGGGACGGGCTCCTCCGGGCGGGCGATGATGCCCATAGATGCCCCGCCGCCGCCACTGCCGCGGGTCGAAACTCTTTGTTAATCCGGAGGGGGCAGGCTCAGGCCGCACGAGGCAGTTCAGGAGCAAAGCAGGATGAGCGGCATTTCCAGCGTCGGCGCGAGCGCGCCCCTGTCGGTGGGCAGCCCCGCCGCTTCGCCCGCCAAGAGCCAGGGGGAGACCGGGTTGGCCAAGCGGAACGACGCCTCGGCTGGCGACACCACCAGCACGGTCGCCAACGCGAACGGCTCGACCACCACGACCGTCACGAACGCAACCGGGGCCGTCGTGTCCGTGACCACGACGCCCGCCGCCAGCGGCTCCTCCGACGGGTCCGGTCTGGTCGATGTGACGGCCTGAGCGGGCCGCCTGCGGCATGGGGTGTGCGGTGTCCGACCCGACAATTGATTTCTACCGCACGCTGCTCGTGGAGGACCCGGGGCTCGGGTCCCTGCACGCGCATCTCGGGGAGGCGTTGCTGGCGGCCGGCGACGTCGAGGGCGCGGCCTCGGCGTGCGGCGACGCGCTGGGCTGCGACGCCGGGCTGGTCGAGGCCTGGCTGACGCGCGCCGCCGCCCGCAAGCTGCAATGCCGCCACCAGGAGGAGGTGGAGGACTTGGAGCGCGCCGCCGCGTTGGCGCCCGGACGGCCGATGATCCTGGTCAGCCTGGCGACCGGCTATGCCGAACTCGAACGGCTCGACGAGGCCGAACACGCGCTGCGGCGGGCCTGCGCGCTGGACCCGGGGTGCAGGCAGGCGCAGGCCAACTTAGGCTCGGTCCTGGTGCAGGAGGGCCGGCTGGCCGATGCGGAGGCTCCATGCCGGGCCGCCCTGGCGCTGGACCCGGGGCTGGTCAGCGCCCACCAGAACCTGTCCAGCGTCCTGGCCGAGGCCGACCCGGCCGCCGCCCGCGCCCATCGCGATGCGGCTTATCGGCGGCAGCAGGTCTTCGTCGAGGCGGCGCTGCGGCCGCGCCACACGGTGCTGCTGCTCAGCGCGGCCGACGCCGCCAACGTGCCGCTGTACCACTTGATGCCGCGCGCCGAAATCACCGCGATCCGCTGGTATTTCGAGTACGCCACCCCCGGCCAGCCGCACGCGCTGCCGTCGCATGACCTGGTGTTCAACGCGGTCGGCGACCCCGACCTGGCGCCGCCGCTCCGCCCCGACATCGCCGCCTGGCTCCGGATGCAGGGCCCGCGCGTGCTGAACGATCCGGCCCGCGTGGCGGCCCTGCGGCGCTCCGACTTGCCGATGCTGCTGGCCGGCCTTCCCGGCGTGGTCGTGCCGCCGGTGTTCCGCCATGACCCGGCGCGGGGCCGCCTCGCGGACGCGGTGGCCGCGGCCGGCATGGCGTATCCCGTGCTGCTGCGCCCGCTCGGCTCGCATGGCGGGCAGGATTTGCGCAAGATCGACGACGCCGCCGGGCTGGCTGCGCAGGCGGAACGTACAGCCTATGTCACTGAATTTGCAGACTTTTCCTCGGCTGACGGCTGGCACCGCAAGTACCGGGTGATCTTCGTCGCCGGACAGCCGTATCCGTATCACCTGGCCATCGCGCCGACCTGGCTGGTGCACTACTGGACGTCCGGCATGGAGCGCGACCCGGCGCGGTGCGCGGAGGAGCGCCGCTTCCTCGCCGACCCCGAGGCCGCCATCGGGGCGGGAGCGATGGCTGCCCTGGCGCAAATCGGCGCGCGCCTCGGCCTCGACTATGCCGGGGTGGACTTCAGCCTGACGCCGGACGGGCAAGTGCTGGTATTCGAGGCCAACGCGACGATGCTGGTGCACCCCGAGTTGGATGCGCGCTTCGCCTACCGCAACCCGGCGGTCCAGGCCATCCAGCAAGCATTCCGGGCGATGCTGGCGGCGCGGCACACACCGCGGCCGGCCTGAAGGTCAAGGCCGGCCGGCCCGGTGGTATGGATGGCCGGCGGTGATCGAGCGGGCGCGGAACAGCTGCTCCGCCAGCATCGGCCGCACCAGCAGGTGCGGCCAGGTCAGCGCGCCGAGCGACAGGCTGGCCTCGGCCCGGGCCAGCACCGCGGCGTCCAGCCCGTCCGCGCCGCCCACCAGGAAGCACACAGGGCGCGACTGGCCCAGCCAGCGCTCCAGCAGCGCGGCAAGGGCCGGGCTGTCCGGCGTCGCGCCGCCGCCGTCCAACGCCACGGCGAAGGCCTGGGCGGGCAGGGCGGCCAGCAGCGCCTCCGCCTCCCGCCGCTTGGCCTCTACCGGGGCGCCGCGGCCCTCGGGCACTTCCGTGACCTGCAAGGGCGGGCGCAGGCGGGCGTTGTAGCGGGCGAACAGCTCCGCTTCCGGCCCGGCGCGCAGCTTGCCCACCGCGATCAGCCGCACCCGTGTTGCACCGGCGGGGTGGTTCGGGACATAGCGGAGATAGAACAACGAGGAACCGCCCCGTGCGCCGTCTTGCCCCGCTCGCCGCCCTGTTGCTGGCCGCCGCCGCGCCTGCCATCCCGACCGGCAAGGTGGCGCTGACGGCGCGCCCCGGCACCCCACTCGACCGCACCGCTCGCCAAGTGGCCGCCGCTGATGTCAGCGACGGGGGGCCGAAGGCGCTGCTGCTGCTGGGCAGCCAGCCGCTCGGCAAGGCCGGCATCGGCCCGGCGCTGTTCGTCGAGGTGCAGTCGGAACGCGCCTGCGGGTCTGCCGGGTGTTCCGTCTCGGTTTACCTGCCAGGCAAGACCGGCTGGGCCAAGGTGCTGGACGCGGTGAGCGGCGGCGTGGTGGTGGACCCGGCGCAGCACCACGGCATGCACGACCTGCTGGTGAACGAGTCCGACCGCTGGGTATGGAACGGGCAGACCTACGTGGACACGGTGCCAACGCCCGCCGTGGATCTGCGGCCGCGCCACCGCCCTACCAAAACTCGGTCCCGGGCGACCCCTTGAACGGTCCGGTCAGGTTTGAGGTGACCCAGCCGCCGTAGAAGCCGCCGGGCTGCGGGCTGGCCTGCTCGTCGCCGACGAAGCAAGCATCCATCGGTGCGGCGTACACTGCCACGTGGTCCCGCAGGGCGGCGAAGGCGCCGGTCGGCTCCGGATAGCTCCATCCGGCGTCCGCCACGGTGCGGCCGCCGCCGCGCACGCTCCAGTAACGGGCGCGGCCCTTCCACTCGCAAAACGAGCCGCGCGGGCTGGGGGCCAGCGCCCCCGGCACGAAGGCGTCCGGCGGCAGGTAGTAGGTCGGTGGGTGGGTGGTCTCCAGCACCCGGTAAGCGACGGTGGTGTCAGCGATCGTCTCGCCGCCGAGCACGATGCGGATGCGCTCAGGCACCTGTTCCAGCCGGGGCGGGCGCGGGTAGTCGCCCACGCGCTCCGGGATCATGCCGTAGGCTCGGCGGCAACCCCGTCCAGCTTGGGCTCGTCCAGCTCCGGCCCCCACATCTTCTCCAGGGCGTACAACTCGCGCGCTTCCGGCTTGAACAGGTGCACGACGATGTCGCCGGCGTCGATCAGCACCCAGTCCGAGCCGCCGGCGCCTTCCACCGGCACCCGGCCGACCCCGGCCTCGTGCAGCTTCTCCTGCAAGTGGGCGGCCATGGCGCTGATCTGCCGATCGGCCAGGCCGGTGGCGATCACCATGCGGTCGGTGAAGGCGGCGCGGCCCTCCAGATCAAGCACGAGCACGTTTTCGGCCTTGTCGCCCTCCAGGCTGTCAACGATGACGGCCTGCATCCGGTCCAGCGCAGAGGGCTCGGCCTTGGGCTTGCGCGGGGCGCGCGACCTCGGCCCGGCGGCGGCGGCTTTCTTGCGCGGCGTGCCGGGGGCCTTGGCGGCCTCCTTCAGCACGGCGGCCGGCTTGGGCGGGCGGCGCTTGGCAGGGGGCTTGGCGCCGGCATCGGTCGTGGGCTTCCTGGCTATCGTCCTGCTCCTGTCGGCGCTGCGGCAGAGTATGCCGCACGAAGCGCCGTCGCGGATATGGCATTCTGCGGCCCCGGCAAGAAGGCCCAGGCCGGCACATCCTGCATTGTGAGCAGCGGCGCTTCCCGGGCCGGCCGCCGGGCGTGGCGCAGCCGCTGTGCCGCCTGGCCGGCGAGGGCGCGGCCGTTGTAGCCGGGGCGGGGGGCCACGGCGAACGGCACGGCGCGCGCGATGCCGGTCCAGCGCCGCCAGCGCGGCAACTCGGCCAGGATGTCCGCCCCCATCAGCCAGACGAAGCGCACCCGCGGAAACAGCCGCCGGAGCTTGTTCAGCGTGTCAACCGTATAGCGCGTGCCCAACTGGCGCTCCAGGGCGGTGGCCACCACGCGCCGCCCGTCCGCGATGGCCCGGGCGGAGGCCAGCCGCCGCTCCAGCGACGCCATGCCATGCGCCCGCTTCAGCGGGTTGCCGGGGGAGACCAGCAGCCACACCTGATCCAGCCGCAGCCGCCGCAGCGCCATGCGGGCGATCTGGCGGTGGCCCGGGTGCGCCGGGTTGAACGAGCCGCCCATCAGGCCGACCCGCAACCGGAAGCGATGGCCGAAGCGCGGGATCAGGGCCGGACCTGGCCCGACCCGGTGACCACCGTGCGGTGGGAGGTGAGCTGCTCCACCCCCACCGGGCCGCGGGCGTGGATGCGGCCGGTGGCGATGCCGATCTCGGCGCCGAAGCCGAACTCGCCGCCGTCGCAGAACTGGGTGGAGGCGTTCCACAGCGCCACGGCGGACGACACGCCGGCGAGGAACCGCTCGGCCGCCGCCGGGTCCGCGGTGACGATGGCGTCGGTGTGCTCGCTGCCGTGGCGGGCGATGTGGGCCAGCGCGCCGTCCACCCCGTCGACCACGGCGACGCTGAGCACGGCGTCCAGCCACTCGGTGTCGAAGTCGCCGGGTTCGGCGGGGGGAAGGTGGGGCATGGCGGCGCGGGCGCGTTCATCGGCGCGGATGCGGCAGCCCTGTAAGGCCACCGCATCGACCAGGGCCGGCAGTAGGGGGAGGGCGGCAGCATCCAGCAGCAGGGTTTCGGTGGCGCTGCACACGCCGGTGCGGCGCAGCTTGCCGTTGACGAGCAGGGCGCAGGCCATCGCCGGGTCGGCGGCCGCGTGCACGAACAGGTGGTTGAGCCCTTCGGCATGGGCCAGCACCGGCACCCGCGCCTCGCGCTGCACCCGTTCCACCAGGGACTTGCCGCCGCGGGGGATCAGCAGGTCGAGCAGCCCGGCCCCGGCCATCATGGCGGCGGCGTGGCTGCGGTCGGCGTCCGGGGCGACCTGCACGCAGGCGGCGGGCAGCCCAGCCTGCGCCAGGCCCTCGCTGACGGCCCGGTGGATGGCGCGGGCGCTGTGCAGGCTTTCGGACCCGCCGCGCAGGATGACGGCGTTGCCGGACTTCACGCACAGTCCCGCCGCGTCCGCGCCGACGTTGGGGCGGCTTTCGTAGATCATGCCGATCACGCCGATCGGGGTAGCGATGCGGCGGAACTGCAGGCCGTTGGGCCGGGTCCAGGCGGCGAGGGTGCGGGCGAGCGGGTCGGGCAGGGCGGCAATGTCCTCCAAGCCGGCCGCCATGGCCTCGACCCGCTCCGGGGTGAGGGTGAGGCGGTCGCGGAAGGCGGGGGTGGCCTGGCTTGCGGCGAGGTCGGCTTCGTTGGCGGCGAGGATGGCGGGGGCGTGGGCGCGCAGGCGGGCGGCGGCCGCTTGCAGGGCGGCGTCGCGCTGGGCGGCGGGGGAGCGGGCCATGGCGGCGGAGGCGGCGCGGGCGGCGGCGCCGGCGGTGTGGAGCCAGGTGGCAGCGTGGTCGGGGTCGGCGGTCATGGGTGGTCCTGGGTGGCAGCGTGATAGAGCTAGAAACACTTGAAACCGGCTCCGTGCAATTAGCCGCCACACCCGATCCGCTTGCGCCGTCCAAACCTTTTCGTTTTGCCTGCCGCCCTCTAGGGTCGATGGTGCATCAGACCGGAGTGCGGCCATGGTTTCGTTTCGGGCCATCCTGCTGCTGGGCACCGCCCTTGGGTGTTCAGCGCCTGCCCTGGCCGACCCGGGCATGTGGACCTTCGACAAGCTGCCGCTGGAGCAGCTGTCCCGCGATCACCAGTTCACCCCCGGGCCGGATTGGGCGGACCATCTGCGCCGCTCTTCGGTGCGGCTTACGTCGGGTTGCTCAGGCAGCTTCATCTCGCCGGCTGGGCTGGTGCTGTCGAACCATCACTGCGCGCGGGACTGCACCGAGGGCCTCGCATCCGAGGGCCACGACCTCATGGCCGACGGCTTCTACGCTGCCGCTGCCGCAGATGAGAAGCGCTGCCCCAACCTGGAGGTGGACCAACTGGAAGGGATCACGCACGTGACCGACCAGATCAGGGCGGCGACGAAGGGGCGCAACGGGCCGGCGTTTCACGAGGCCGAGGCCGCCGCCATCGCCGCCGCGGAGAAGGCCGCCACCACTGGGGACGACGTGCGCTGCGAAGTGGTGACGCTGTTCCACGGTGGCGTGTATGACCTCTACAAATACTGCCGTTATCAGGACGTGCGGCTGGTGTTCGTGCCCGAGGAGGCTGCGGCTCAATTTGGCGGCTCAAGCACTAGGGATTGGCCGTTTCATGCCTTAGACATGAGCCTGTTTCGTGTATACGACCACAATCTCGAACTCGATAGCAAAGCTAACTATTTATCGTTTGCCGCCAAACCAGCCGCACCGGGCGCTCTGGTGTTCGTCTCCGGAAATCCAGGTGATACGGAGCGTCTGGACACTGTGGCCCAGCTCGAGTTTCAGCGCGATGTAGTTTTGCCAACCGATATGGCGGACTTCTCGGAACTGCACGGCGTCATGTTGGAGATGTCGCGCGAAGCCCCAGAACTGGCGAGGCAGGCAAACTTCCTCGCCTTTGTCTCTCAATTGAACGCCTATCGCACGACGATTCAGCATCGCGTTCTATTAAACACAGGCCTGCTCGCAGATGCTATTCGGGAAGAGGCTGTGCTTCGTACCCACGTAGCTGCCGATCCGGCACTGTTAGCCCAGTATGGCCGCGCATGGGATGCAATTGCCCTTGCTGTTGCTCACCAGCGCGTCATTGCCGAGCGTTGGAGCGTCCTAGAGCGCGCGCCGCGCGTGTCCTCGCTGATGCATGATACGATCGCTTTGGTGCGGCACGCGGCGGAGGCCTCCAAGCCGGACGGCCAGCGCCTGCCCGAATACACCGACGCCGCCTTGCCGCAGCTGCGCGGGCAGGTGCTGTCTCCTGCGCCGATCTACCCCGAGATTGAAACCCGCAGCCTCGCGTGGCTACTCTCCCGCTTGCAGGCCCACCTGGGCGAAGCCGACGCTGCGGTGGCCGGGCTACTCGGCCACGAGTCGCCCGACGATCTGGCCAAGCGGCTGGTCAGCGGTACCAAGCTCGCGGATGTGGAGCAGCGCAAGGCGCTGTTCGATGGCGGCGCGGCAGCGGTCGCGGCCTCCATCGACCCGCTGGTAGCCTACGTGCGCGACAAGTGGGAGCCGATGGCGCGCGCCGTCCGGCGCGATGATGACGACAACGTGGAAGCGGTCATCACCGCCAATGCGGCGTTGATCGACCAGGCGCGTTACGCGGTTCTCGGCGCGTCCGCCGCGCCCGACGCGACGTTCACCCCCCGGCTGTCGTACGGCGTTGTGCAAGGCTACAGCCTGGATAGAGCCGCGATGCCGGCGATGACCACGGTGGGCGAGGCGTTCGCGCAAGACACGGGCCACGACCCGTTTCGCCTCCCTAAGAGCTGGCTCGACGCGAAGAGCGGCCTGGACGGGGCGACGCCGCTGGATATGGCGACGACGGCGGACATCGTCGGCGGCAACTCCGGCTCGCCGATGGTGGACCGGGATGGCAAGCTGGTCGGCTTGATCTTCGCCGTCAACGACGCGGGAGAGGGCGGCACGTTTAGATACGACGACGCGCAGGTGCGCGCGATCGCGGTGGCCGTGCCCGCGATCCGGATGGCGCTCGACAAGATCTACCACGCCGACCGGATCGTGAAGGAGATCGACCGCTAATAGGCCGCTCGCCTATAGCAGCACCAAGTCATCCCGGTGCACCGCCTCGTCCCGCCCGCGCCACCCCAGCAGCGCCTCGATCTGCTCCGACCGATGCCCGGCGATCTGGCGCAAATCCTGCGCCGAATACGCCGATAGCCCGCGCGCCAGCGCCGCGCCGTCCGGGCCGCGCACGTCCACCGGGTCGCCGCGGTCGAACGCGCCTTCCACCGCGCACACCCCGGCCGGCAACAGGGAGCGGCCGGCCGCCAAGGCGCGGGCTGCGCCGGCATCCACGCTCAGCGCCCCGAGCGGGGCCAGGCTGCCGGCAATCCAGCGCTTGCGGGCGGAGCGGCCTTCGGGGGCGGGCAGGAACCAGGTGCAGCGGGCGCCCTCCGCCACCGCGGCCACCGGGTGGGGCGCGCTGCCGAGGGCGATGGCCATGGCGCAGCCGGCTTGGGTGGCGATGCGGGCGGCGGCGAGCTTGGTCCGCATGCCGCCGGAGGAGTAGCCGAGGGGCGGCTCGCCGGCCATCGCCTCGATCGCGGGGGTGAGAAGCGGCACCATGGGGATGTGCTGGGCCGCCGGGTCGGTGCGGGGGTCGCCCGTGTAGAGGCCGTCGATGTCGGAGAGCAGCAGCAGCCGGTCCGCCCCCACCATCTCGGCCACGCGGGCGGCCAGGCGGTCGTTGTCGCCGAAGCGGATCTCGGCGGTGGCGACGCTGTCGTTCTCGTTGATGACGGGGACGCAACCGAGGCCCAGCAGGGTGGTGAGCGTGGCCCGCGCGTTCAGGTAGCGCCGCCGGTCCTCCGTGTCGCCCAGGGTGAGCAGCAATTGCGCGGCGGTCAGCCCGTGGGCGGACAGCGCCGCCGCCCAGGCTTGCGCCAGGCGAATCTGGCCCACGGCGGCCGCGGCCTGCTTTTCCTCCAGCCGCAGCCGGCGCTGGGTGAGGCCGAGGGTGTGCCGGGCCAGAGCTATGGCACCGGAGGAGACGAGGATCACCGCCGTGCCGCGGGCGCGGGCGGCGGCCACGTCCGACGCTACGCTAAGAAGCCACTCGGTGCGGGGGACCGCGCCGTCCGCCACCAGGGCGCTGCCCATCTTGACGACGAGCAACTTGGCATCCGCGATGCCGAGCAAACTCACGCCGCGACGCGGCGGCCGTGCACCGTGTTCATCAGCCGGCGCAGCAGCGCCGGCACGCCGGCGCCGGTGGCTCCGGACAGCAGCGCCACCTCCTGGCCGGAGGCGCGGGCCAGGGCCGAGCGCCGGGCGGCGGTCTCGCGCGGGTTCATCGCGTCGGACTTGTTGAGCACCAGCAGCTCCGGTTTCTCGGCCAGGCCGCCGCCGTAGGCTGACAGCTCCTCGCGCACGGTGCGCCAGGCGTCCACCACGTTGCCGGCCGCGCCATCGACCAGGTGCAGCAGCACGGCGCAACGCTCCACGTGGCCGAGGAAGCGGTCCCCCAGGCCGGCGCCCTCGTGCGCCCCCTCGATCAGACCGGGGATGTCGGCGATAACGAACTCTTCAGAGTGGGACAGCCGGACCACGCCCAATTGGGGGTGCAGTGTGGTGAACGGATAGTCCGCGATCTTGGGCCTCGCGGCCGACACTACGGACAGGAAGGTGCTCTTGCCGGCGTTCGGCAGGCCGACCAGGCCCACGTCGGCGATTAGCTTGAGCCGCAGCCAGACCCAGCGCTCCTCGCCGGGCCAGCCCTTGTCGGCGCGGCGCGGCGCGCGGTTGGTGCTGCTCTTGAAGTGGGCGTTGCCGTGGCCGCCATCGCCACCGCGGCACAGCACGATGCGCTTGCCAGGGGCGTCGAGGTCGGCCAGCAACAGCTCGCGGTCGCCGTCGTCGATGATCTGGGTGCCGACGGGGACGCGGATCAGCACGTCGTCTGACCCGGCGCCGGTGCGGTCCTGCCCGGCGCCGTTGCCGCCCTTGCGGGCGCGGAAGTGCTGTGTATAGCGGAAGTCGATCAGCGTGTTAAGGTTGGCCACCGCCTCGAACACCACGTCCCCGCCGCGCCCGCCAGTGCCGCCGTCGGGGCCGCCGAACTCGATGAACCGCTCCCGCCGGAACGCGATCACGCCATCGCCGCCATCGCCGGAGCGGACGTAGATCTTGGCTTGGTCGAGGAACTTCATGGCGGGGGTCCAAAAGCGAAAGGGGCCGGCTTGCGCCGGCCCCTTTCAGATAGGATGTCAGGGCGAGACTTACTCGGCGGCGAGCGGCACGGTCTCCACCGCCACGTGCACCCGGCTGTCGGCGCGGCGATAGAACTTCACGTTGCCGTCCACCAGGGCGAACAAGGTATGGTCCTTGCCGACACCGACGTTGACGCCGGGCTTCACCTTGGTGCCGCGCTGGCGGATGATGATGTTGCCGGCGATCACCGCCTCGCCACCGTATTTCTTGACGCCGAGCCGGCGGCCTTCCGTGTCGCGGCCGTTGCGGGACGAGCCGCCTGCCTTCTTGTGTGCCATGTCTGCCTCTCCTTCAGGCTGCGGCGGCGCCGCTGATCTCGCCGATGCGCAGCACGGTGACATGCTGGCGGTGGCCATTCTTACGTCGGCTGTTCTGGCGGCGGCGCTTCTTGAAAATGATGACCTTGTCCAGCCGGTCCTGCGCGATGACGGTCGCGGTCACGCTGGCGCCGGGCACCAGCGGCGCGCCGATTGCCACACCCGCCTCGCCGCCGACGGCCAGCACGTCGGTGAAGGTGATGACGGCGCCGGCCTCGGCCTCCAGCTTCTCGACCTTGAGCACCAGCTCGGGCGTCACGCGATACTGTTTTCCGCCGGTGCGGATGACTGCGAACATCAGGCGTGGTCCTGTGGCAACGGCGATGGGGCAGCAGGTCGCCCTGCCGCCGGAGCGTCTGGTTATAGCCCGGCGGCCCGCATAGTCAAACCGTCACAGCCCAGCCCTTACAGGCCGGTCTTGGCCATCAGCCCGGCCGCGGCGACGCCGGCGGAGGCGCAAACCTCATCATTGTCCGAGTTGTCGCCGGAGATGCCCACCGCGCCGATCACCTCGCCATCGGACAGGATCAGCACGCCGCTCGGCACCGGCACCAGGCGGCCGCCGCTGACTGTGGACAGCGCCGCCATGAAGGTCGGGTTGGCCTGGGTGCGGTTGAACAGCTCGCGCGAGCCGAAGCCCATGCCGAGCGCACCCCATGCCTTGCCGTAGGCGATGTCGAACCGGAGGATGCCGGCGCCGTCCTCGCGCTTGAAGGCGACCAGGTGGCCGCCGGCGTCCAGCACCGCGACGGTGAGCGGCAGGAAGCCGTGCTCGCGCCCGGCCTTCAGCGCCGCGTCCACGATAGTCGAGGCAGTCTGCAACGTCATGCGCATCGGCGTGGCTCCTGGGCGGTGATGGAGGCTGTCCCGCGTGATACTGCTGGCGTCACTGTCGCTCAAGGGCAACACTGTCTCGCCCTTACAACTTCGTGTCCCGCACGAGAATTGCCCGGGGGCCCGCGTCTGCGCATCATTGCGCCACGATCGGCCCGCCTGAACCTCGCGGTTGCGACGTGGCCCGGCCGGCATGGGCGATGGCGGAAGCCGGGCTCCCGGCGGTGAGGAGGGCTGAATGCGCAAGTTCCTGCTGGCGGGCGTGGCCGTCCTGGCCGCCTCGGCCGCGTCCGCCCCTCCGGCGGCCGCGCAGACGGCGGGCTATGACGACGGCCAGTCCGCCCCTTCGCAGGGCCAGGTGACGGTGCGGCTGAACGGCCGCTTTCGCTTCTACGCCGACGTGATGCCGACCGACTCGGCACGGACCAGCAACTTCGCCGCTCCTGCCGCCGCCGCCACCACGGCGATCGGCTCGGCCACCGGCAACACGTCGAATGCCGGGTTCAACCGCTTGGACAATTACGGCTTCCAGGATTACGTGCGGCTGTATCCCGGCTTTGACGGCATTGCCGCCAACGGGTTGAAATATGGCGCGTCGATCGAGATTCGGCAGGAGAACAATTTCGGCAGCGGCAACGGCGTGTACGGCCCGGCCGGCGCGCAGGTGCGCTTCCAGGGCGGGCTGTACGTGCAGCGCGAGTGGGGCTATCTCGGCGCCGACCAGTACGGCACGCTGCGCTTCGGCAGCACCGACGACCCGAACAGCCTGTATCTGACGGGCACGCTGGAGAACTTCGACGCGGGCGGGCTGAACGGGGATCTGCCGTTCGCCCTGCCAGGCGCCGTGCAAGTGACCTGGCCGTTCGCCGACGCCAACTACAACGCCAACAGCTACAGCAGCGACAAGGCGGTATACCTGTCGCCGCAGTACGACGGCTTTGACTTCGGCGCCTCGTTCGAGCCGAGCACCTCCACCACCGGCGGCATCAACGCCGGCGATTGCGGCCCGACTGCCGCGCCCGGGCAATACATCGCGTCCGGCAACAGCGTGGCGACGCCGGGCTGCGCCGCGCTCAGCTCGACCAGCACCGGCGACTACACCCGGCGCCGGGACACCTACGAGGCGCTGCTGCGCTACCGCGGCGTGTTCGAAGGCGTCTATGGCGTGGCGGCGACCGCGTCGTACCAGGGATCGGGCCGGGTGCACGACAGCGGCATTGCCGGGTCCGCCGCCGATCCGAAGCACTTTCCGGAAGACGATTTGAGCGTCGCCGATTTCGGTCTCGCGGTGACGTACGCTGGCGTGGTGGTCGGCGCCAACTACCAGTTCGGGCGCTATGGCGGGCAGGGCGGCGCATATGGCGACCTGATCAGCAAGGGCCAGCCGAACTCCTCCGCGCTGCTGCTGGGTGCCAGCTACACGGTCGGGCCGCTGGTGTTCGGCGCGCACTACCTGCGCTCCTTCACGGAGGGCGACAACCAGACCGCCACCAGCCGCTCGCTGCTCGGCACACCCTACACCGGCCCGGTGATCGGCGGGCAGCGGTTCGAGGAGGGCGCGGCGGCGGGCGGCACCTACGCGCTGGCCCCCGGGGTGGCGACCTACCTGTCCTACGCCTGGGGCCAGCGCCGGCAGAACGGCTTTGACTTCCTAAACGACGTGTCCAACAGCCCCAACAACAACAAGGTGGACAGCTCCGTGCTGGGCGTCGGCACATCGTTCTCCTGGTGAGGGCCCCGGCAGCCTGGGCCGGCCTGCCGTCCCGCCCGCTGGTCATGGCGGTGCTGAACGTCACCCCGGACAGCTTCAGCGACGGCGGCGACTTCCTCCACCCGGCGGACGCCATCGCCGCGGGGGAGCGCATGGCCGCCGAGGGCGCCGACATCATCGACATCGGCGGCGAGTCCACCCGGCCCGGCAGCGCCGCCGTGCTGCCCGAGGAGGAGCGGGCCCGGGTGCTGCCGGTGGTCGCCGGGCTGCGCGGGCTCGGCGTGGCGCTGTCGGTCGACACCCGCAACGCCGCCACCATGGCAGCGGCCCTGGACGCGGGCGCCGCCATCGTGAACGACGTGTCCGCCGGGAGCCATGACCCGGACTGCCTCGCCCTGCTCGCGGCGCGGGGCTGCCCCGCGGTGCTGATGCACATGCGCGGCACGCCGGCCACCATGAACGGACTGGCGCAGTACGGCGACGTGGCGGCGGAGGTCACGGCGGAGTTGGCCGCCCGCCTGCGCGCGGCGGAGGCGGCCGGCGTCGCGCCGGGCCAGGTGGCGCTCGACCCCGGCATCGGGTTTGCCAAGGATGGCGGGCACAACGTGGCGCTGCTGCGCGGGTTGGGCCAGGTGGCCGCACTCGGCCGGCCGCTGGTGGTGGGGGTGTCGCGCAAGCGGTTCCTGGGCGCGCTGGGCGGCGGTGCGGCGGCGAAGGGGCGGCTGGGCGGCTCGCTGGCGGCAGCGCTGTTCGCGCTGTCCCGCGGGGCGCGGATACTGCGCGTTCATGATGTCGCGGCTACGGTGGAGGCGGTGCGGGTCTGGCAGGCCCTGGCCGGCTAGGCTAGGAGCGGGTCGTTACAATCGCGGGGTGGGCGTCAGGATGGCAAACGGCAGGCGCCTGTTCGGCACGGATGGCATCCGCGGCACCGCCAACACGGACCCGATGACGGCCGAGACCGCGCTGCGCCTCGGCCAGGCGGCGGGCCTGCTGTTCGTGCGCGGCAGCCACCGGCACCGGGTGCTGATCGGCAAGGACACCCGGCTGTCCGGCTACATGATCGAGCCCGCCCTGGTGGCCGGCTTCGTGGGCGCCGGCATGGACGTGCATTTGGTGGGGCCGCTGCCCACCCCGGCCATTGCCATGCTGACCCGCTCCATGCGCGCCGACCTGGGCGTGATGATCTCGGCCAGCCACAACCCGTTCGAGGATAACGGCATCAAGCTGTTCGGCCCGGATGGCTACAAGTTGTCCGACGCGGTGGAGGCCGAAATCGAGGCGCTGATGGCATCCAACCTGTCCGCCCGCATGGCGGCCCCGGCGGCGCTGGGCCGCGCCTCCCGTCTGACGGACGCGGCCGGGCGCTACATCGAGGGCGCCAAGGCCACCTTCCCGCGCGGGCAGACGCTGGACGGGCTCAAGATCGTCGTCGATTGCGCGCACGGGGCGGCCTACAAGGTCGCTCCCACCGTGCTGTGGGAGCTGGGCGCCACGGTGATCCCGATGGGCGTCACCCCGGACGGGTTCAACATTAACCGCGACTGCGGCTCCACCGTGCCGGCGCAGCTGTGCCAGGCGGTGGTGGAGCACGGCGCGGACCTCGGCCTGGCGCTGGACGGCGACGCGGACCGCCTGCTGCTGTCGGACGAGCGCGGCCGACTGGTGGACGGGGACCAGATTCTGGCGCTGACGGCGCAAAGCTGGCACCGCGCCGGCCGGTTGCGCGGCGGCGCGGTGGCGGCCACCGTGATGTCCAATCTCGGGCTGGAGCGGTTCCTGGACGGGCAGGGCACGCCGCTGCGCCGCACCGCCGTGGGCGACCGCTACGTGATGGAGCGGATGCGGGCGGACGGGCTGAACCTGGGCGGCGAGCAGTCCGGCCACATCATCATGGCCGACTACTCCACCACCGGCGACGGGCTGGTGGCGGCCTTGCAGGTGCTGGCGGTGCTGGCGGAGCGGCAGTGCCCGGCCAGCGAGGCGTGCCGCCTGTTCGACCCGCTGCCGCAGCGACTGCGCAGCGTGCGCTTCGCTGGCGGCTCGCCGCTGTCGGACAGCCGGGTGCAGGCGGCCATCGCCAGGGCGGAGGCGAGCCTGGCCGGCACGGGACGCCTGCTGCTGCGCGCCAGCGGCACCGAGCCGGTGATCCGGGTGATGGCGGAAGGCGAGGACGAGGCGCTGGTCGCCCGGCTGGTGGACGGGTTATGCGCCGCCATCACGGACGTGGCGCAAGCGCGCGCCGCGTGATTGCCCGGATTCTGGTGATCGCCGGGTCCGACTCCGGCGGCGGCGCCGGGATTCAGGCGGACATCAAGACCGCCATGGCGCTCGGCGGCTATGCCTGCACGGCGCTCACGGCGCTGACGGCGCAGGACACGACCGGCGTGCACGGCGTGCATCCCGTGCCGCCGGCCTTCATCCGCCAGCAGATCGCGGTGGCGCTGCGGGACCCGGGCGCGGACGCCATCAAGACCGGGATGCTGGGCGACGCCGCCACCATCGCCGCCGTGGCTGACGAACTCGATGGCGTGGTCCTGCCGCTGGTGGTGGACCCGGTGATGGTCGCCAAGGGCGGCGCATCCCTGCTGGACCCGGCGGCGGTCGGCACGCTGCGGGAACGCCTGCTGCCGCTTGCCGCGGTCATCACCCCCAACCTGCCGGAGGCCGAGCTACTGGCAGGAATGGCGATCCCGGACCTGGCCGCCATGCACCGCGCGGTCGAGGCCCTGCTGCGGCTCGGCGTGCCGGCGGTGCTGCTCAAGGGCGGCCACGGCGCGGGCGGGACGGTGACGGACCTGCTCGGCATGGCGTTCGGCACGCTGGCGTTCGAGCACCCGCGCCAGGCAACCCGGCATACCCACGGCACCGGCTGCACGATGGCCACGGCCGTGGCGGTGGGCTTGGCGGGCGGCCTGGCCCTGCCGGCGGCGGTGGAGCGGGCGTGCCGCTACGTGCAGGCGGCGCTGGCGGCGGCGCCGGGACTCGGAGTGGGGCATGGGCCGCTGGGGCATGGCGTCGCCATCAAGTAGCAGGGCCCTGCCCTGCACCCGGAAGGGGACACGTCCCCTTCACCCCTGATAATCATAACAGGTGTCCAGAGAACTTCGTCCTCTGGTGGGGTTTGGGGCAAAGCCCCAAGCTTCGCTAACGCAGCGCCTCTATCGCCGCCCGCACCAGCAACCCGTCCGCCCGCCGCAACTCCTCGATGATCGTGAAATGGTCGGTTCCCGCCACGGGCAGCAGCGCTCCCGGCCAATGTGCCGCCGCCCGCAGCGCGTGCAGGTCGCGGCTGTCCGCCACCAGGGGCGGCAGCTCGGCCGTGCCGTAAGCGATGGCGAGCGTCTTGGCCACCGGCGGCAGCCGCAGCGGCGACAGCGCCGCCACCTCGCCGTCGGTCAGCCGCAGCGCGTCGTTCAGGTACGTGTCGCGCAACGGCCCCAGCTCATAGACGCCGGAGATCGCCAGCCCCGCCGCGACCCGGGGATGGCCGAGCGCCATGGCCGTCAGATGGCCGCCGGCGGACCAGCCGGACAGCAGCACCGGGCCGGCCACGCCGTGCTCCGCGCCGTGCGCGCCGAGCCAGTCCAGCGCCGCGTGGATTTCGGCGGTGATCGCCGTCAGGGTGGCCTCGGGCGCCAAAGTGTAGCCGGGCAGCGCCACCGACCAGCCATGGGCGCGCAGCCCCTCGCCAAGGCAGCAGAACTCCGCGGCCCGGTTGCGCTGCCAGTAGCCGCCATGGATGAACACGAAGCAGGGCGCGGCCGGGTCAAGGCCTGGAAAGATGTCCCAGCGCTGCCGCTCTCCCGCGCCGTAGGACACGTCCAGCGAGCCTGGCCAGGCGGCGCGGCAGGCGGCGGATGCGGCGATGCGGGCCGCGTTCAGCGCGGGGCTGTCCGGCACGGCGGCGCTGTTGTTGTAGGCGGCGTCCCGCTTCGCGCGGGTCATTCGGCTCCATGAGTCCATCGTCCTGCTCCCTTGCGGCGCTAGTTCTGTCGCACGGGCAGGGCCTCCCACAACAGGGTTTCGTACAGCCGTTTCGCCTCATCCTGCCCCAGGGCCACCACGGCGTGGCGGACGAAGCGGCTGCCGTCCGCTCCTTGCGCATCCGCCGTGATGTCCAGCACGCTGGGCCGTGGCTCGGCGGCGGGCGGCTCGCCGCCACCCAGGCTGCGCAGGGCGTCGCGCACCACAGGGTCCGCCTGCGCGGTGTTCAGCGGGCCCGGCGCGAACACCGACAGGTGCGGGCGCAAGGCGGCCAGCAGCGCGGGCGTCATGCCCATCACCAGGCCGACCTCGCCCACGCTGGCGAAGGCCTGGCCGGTCGGCGCGGCGGGCTGCCCGGCGGCGCGGTAGCGGGCCGTGACCTGCTCCCGCGTGCCCGGCGCGTGCCACTCGACGATCGCCGTCGCGATGGCGGCGGCCCGTTGCGCGTCGGCCCCGGCGGCGGTCAGCAGCGCCGCCATCAGCGCCGGCGGGGCGAAGTTGGGGTTGAGCAACCGGTTCTCGTCCCTGATGCGCAGGGTGATGGCGTAGCGGCCAAAGGGCAGGGCGCGGGGCCGCCCGTCGGCCGCCCAGGCGCGGGCGGGCGCATCCGCCATGTGGAACACCGCGGCAGCGACGCCAGCGTCGGCCGCCGCCTCCGCCGCCGCGGCCCGGCGGATGTTGCCGGCAAGCTGCGTGTCGCTGCGGCCGGCCAGGGTAATGCCGGTCGCCAGCAGCGCCAGCAGCACCACCGACCACAGCACGATCAACAGCGCGAAGCCGCGTGGGTGGGGCGCCATTCAGTGTGGGAAGCTGGACGGGCGCGGGTTGAAGTCGGGCGGGATCGGCTCGGCATAGCCCTGCTGCACGTCCACTGGCGTGAGGCCGAGCGCGTGGCAGCCCTGGCCGCCGTAGTGCGGCAGGCTGTCCACCAGCTCCGGCGGCACCAGCGCATAGGCGGCGGGGATCGGCGGCGCCTGGCCGAGCAGGCGGGCGGGATCGAAGCCGGAGAGCAGGTCGCCCGTGCCTGGCGTGCGGTCGTCATGCGGGCCGAGGTTGGTTTGAGGCGCGCCGCCGGTGGCGAAGCGGGGATCCTGGCCGGCGAGGCGCGCTTGCAGCTCGTCCGGCAGGTCGGCCAGCGGGGGCAGGCCGAACAACGCGTCGATCAGCTTGATGACCGAGTTATGGTCGCCTTCCTCGCGGGAGGTGGCGTGGGCCCGGGCGAAGGGGGAGAGCAGGATCAGCGGGATGCGCGGCCCGCGTGACAGCGGCAGGCCCGCGGGGTCGAAGGACAGGATGCGCGGCGGTACATGGTCGTAATCGCCCTCGCTCTCGTCGTAGGTGATGATGACGGCGCTCTGGCCCCAGTACGGGCTGCCGGCGATGGCGTTGACCTCGCGGGCGACTAGCGCCTCAGAAATCTCGGAGTCAGAATAAGCCGGATGGTCGTCGTCTCCCAGGAACTGCTGCTCGACGATGGCGGCCTCGTTATGCTCCGGCGATCCGGCGGGATGGCGGTTCGTGTTGAAGGCGGGCCGCAGCCCGGCGACGTTGCCGTAGCCGCCGCGCACATAGATCACCCCGCCGCCCGGGGGCAGGCGGGCCTGCGACATGTCATCAAAGAAGTTACCTAGCCCTTTCATGTTGCTGGTCATCTGCGGATTATTGGACACGTAGCCGAAATACTGCGCGCCGTTGTGGTGGCCGACATAGCTGGCGTGGCTGGCAGTGTCCGTGTCGGTCCCCTCGTGGCCGTAGCCCTCCTGATACCAGCGCCATGCCACGGGCGGGCGTTGCAGGCCGGCGATGGCGGGCACGTCCTGCGCCACGTCCGCCAGGTCTGTGTCGGGTTTGGCGTCGGATTCAGCGATGTGCGGCAAGTCCCGCCCCGCCAGGGTGAGCGGCAGGCTGGCGAAGGTCAGGCTCTGCGCCACGGCGCTGTAGCTCCCAGCGGCGTCCGGCTTGCCGCTGGTCTCGCGCAGCGTGTTGGCCGGCTGACGTTGCGCCCCCGCGGTGGCGTCCGCCGCCGAGCCCCAGAACGGGATCGGGTCGCCCGTGACCGGGAGGGCGGTGCCGATGGCCTCCGGGTGCTTGACCCACTGCGTCTCGCCGACCTGGCCGGAGATCATGGCGATGGCGTTGGGCGTGGAGGGTCCGATGGTGGTCTGGAAGATGTTGTCGAACAGGGTAAAACGGGCGGCGTAGTTCCACAGCAGCGGGACGGTGTCGCAATCCTCGTAGGCCATCGCCAACTCGCCAAACTGGTGAGCCTTCAGCGAGGGAACGGGGGCGCCGGCGGGGCTGTACTTGGCTTCCTCCACGCGGGCGAAACGGTCCATGCGGGGCACGCCGTCCACCAAGTCCATCTTGGCGGCCATGCGGGCGTGGCTGTGGTCCACGTCGTCGAGGTCGGCGGCGTGCTGCGCCGGGCCGATGCGGAACGGCCGTTGCACGCCGTCCGTGCCGTCCGTGTTGGTGAGAGGCTGCTCGAAGCCGGGGGTGTCGGCGGGGCTGCGCGGGCGCAGGCCGTCCGAGAACAGGCCGTTGGCGCCGGGGAAGCTGCCGAAGTAGCTGTCGAAGGAGCGGTTCTCCTGGAACAGCACGAACACGTAGCGCACCCGGCGGCGCAGCGCGGCCACCAATTCGTCGCGGGGGAGCGCCGGGTCCTGCGCCGGGTCGGCGTAGTAGGCGGCATACGGACTGCCGGCCTGCAATGGCTGGCCGATGACGGGCTGCGCGCGGGCGAACGGGCCGCAGCAGGCGGCGAGGGTGGAGCAGGCGAGAAGCATCGAGCGGATCATGGTGTCCTCGACTGGGTGCGGGCTTGCTGAACCGTCAGAACGGCAGCGTCGGCTCATGAAAGACGTGCTACTCGTGCGCAGCGCCCGCCAACCAGGCGAGCAAGACGCCAACATGCTGATCAGGCGGGAAAACCGGGTAGAAGCAATGACTGATCCGACCGTCATCGACAACCAGCGTGCAGCGTTTCAAAAGCGTCATTCCGCTGGTCCTGAAGGTCGGTAGACCCACGGCATCGGCCCATGCCAGCTTTTCGTCGGACAAAAGCGGGAAAGGCAGATGCAGCCGGCTTGCCGCTTCGAGTTGGTAGGCCGTGTCTTGCGTCGAAAGGCCGTAAAGCTGGCTCACTCCTCGCTGTTTCAGGTCAGTGAAATGATCCCTGAACGCACATGACTGTGGCGAGCATCCGCGTGCGCCGGGGATCATGTCCCATCCATCGGGATTGGGCACTCCTGGACGTCCCGTTCTTGGGTAGGCATAGACCACGGTTCGCCCGCGGCAGGCGGAAAGGTCGATGTTTTGGCCGTTTGTGGCTGGAAGCGCGATGGGCGGGAAGCTCAACCCAGGGAGATGATCGGCTTTTCCGTCGTCGGCGGGCATCGGGATTTTTGACCAGTCGGGCCGGTCCACGCCGTTGTCCAAGGCAGGCCTCCTATCGCCTTTGAGTGTCGCTGATATCACAGGCGAGCCTCTCGCTCATTGGCTGACCGGGGGGCACAGCAGCCCGCCCTGCGTCCACGGCGCGTTCAGCCCGGGCGGCAGGCCGAGCGGGGAGCCGGCGCCCAGGTTGCGGTCGTACAGCACGGCGTAGCTGCCCGCCGCCAGCACCGCCGCCTGCCAGCCGGCCGGCAGCCCGAGGGCAGCACCGGCCAGGGGCAGCGCCGCCGGGTCCGGCTGCTGCAGCGTCGCCAGGGTCCAGGTCACGTCCGCCGCCCAGTCCGCATCCGCCCGCGGCGTGGCAGCCAGCACGGGGGCGGCGGCGAGCGGCTCGGGCAGCAGGCGGGCGGGGTGGCCGTCCTGGGCTGCCTGCAGGCGCAGCGCGGCGAGGCTGGGCATCTCGTGCGCCACCGCGCCGCAGCGCCCGGCGTACAACGCGTCCAGCATCTCGTCCGCCTCCTGGAACATGAAGAAGTGCATCGCCATCCCGTGCGCCGCTTGCCAGGCGAGCAGGCTGCGCTCCGGCCCGGTGCCGGGCTCGGCGCAGACGCTGGTGCCGGCCAGGTCAGCCAGGTGCCGCGCCGGGGCGCCGTCCGGCACCAGCACGCCAGCCGTGAGGAAGACCACCGGCGGGCCCGGCAGCAGCGCGGGCAGCAACCCGTCCGCCAGCATTTCGGAGGCGGTGACGAAGGCGATGTCGTCCCCGCCGCGCTGGCTGCCCGCCGCGTCGGCGTGGAACTCGATGCGGCCCGGCGCTCCCAGCACGGCGAGCGCGGCGGCGCGGCACAGATCGACTTCCAGCCCGTGCCAGCTGCCGTCCGGCGCCGGGAAGGCGAGGCCGGGGCGGATGGTGCCGCCGCAGCGCACCACGCCGTCCTGCCGCACCCGGTCCAGCACCGGCCCAGCGGAGGCGGCGCTGCACAGGCAGGCCAGGGCGGCGAGGGTGCCGAGGCAGCCGGATGGCAGGCGGAGGCGGACTCCCCTTATCCTGTGGCATCGGCAGGGAGCGTCGGCGATGAACATCGAGAACAGTCAAGACTATTACGGCCAGGTGCTGCAAGGCTCCGCCGACCTGCGCACCGATGCCTGCTGCACCACCTCCGCCCCGCCGCCGCGGCTGCGGGCCGCCTTAGCGCAGGTGCACGAGGAGGTGCGGGGGCGCTACTACGGCTGCGGCCTGGTGGCGCCGGAGCTGATCGAGGGCGCCCGCGTGCTGGACCTCGGCTGCGGCGCTGGGCAGGATTCCTACGTGCTGGCGCAGCTGGTGGGCGAGGCCGGCCGCGTGGTGGGGGTGGACGCGACGCCGGCGCAGCTCGCGGTGGCCGAGCGCCATGCCGAGTGGCACCGCGCGCGGTTCGGCTACGCCCGCTCCAATGTCCGCTTCGTGCACGGCGACATCGAGCGGCTGGACGAATTGGGGCTGGACGGCGGCTTCGACGTGATCGTGTCCAACTGCGTCATCAACCTGGTGGCGGACAAGGGCGCGGTGTTCCGCGCCGCGCATCGGCTGCTGCGGGACGGCGGCGAGCTTTATTTTGCCGACGTGTATGCCGACCGCCGGCTGCCGGCCGGCGCGTTGGAGGACCCGGTGCTGCACGGCGAGTGCCTGGCCGGGGCGCTGTACTGGGGCGACTTCCTGCCGCTGGCGCGCGCCGCCGGATTCGCCGACCCGCGGCTGCTGACCGACCGGCCGATCGCGCTGGCGGACGAGGCGATGGCGGCCAAGCTGGGCGGGGCGCGGTTCTTCTCCGCCACGTTTAGGCTGTTCCGCCTGCCGGGGCTGGAGCCGGCCTGCGAGGATTACGGGCAGGCGGTGCGCTACCGCGGCACGATCCCGGGGGCGGAGGCGGCTTACGTGCTGGACAAGCATCATAGGATCGAGGCGGGGCGGGTGTTTCCGGTGTGCGGCAACACCTGGCGGATGCTGGCGGGGACGCGGCTGGCGGCGCACTTCGAGTTCTTAGTGGGGGATGGGCGGCACTTCGGGGTGTTCCCGGGGTGTGGGACGAGTTTGCCATTTGAGGGTGGGGCGGAGGCGGGGGCGGCTTGCTGCTAGATGTTTGGGCAAGTGGCGCTGCCATGAGCGGACTTGATCCGGTCATCCGCGGGATGACGCCACCATCGGCCCATGCAGGTCAAGCATAGCTGTTGCCGTTGCAGCGGCGCAGATGTCCAGGTCAAGCCCAAGCATAATAGGATACCAGATCAGTCTGATCTTCCGCTTCCGACCCCAAACCAGACAATTTGGAAACAACAAACACGCTAGGATCAGACATTTGGAGGCTGGCTATGACGTTAATCGTGGCGATCTCCCGCGATCTCTTCCCAACCATTATGGTTGCCGACATTCTGCTATCTCAAGATAATAAAGCAGCTTCAACAGCTATCCCGTTCCCCACACAGCCAAGAGAGTCAATGATAAGTAATGACGTTATCATTGGTCTTACTCAGAAGATTGTAAAAATAGCCGACGGACTAATGCTCGGACCTGCCGGAGACACTGGATTCGTACCTGGCTTAATTGATTTCTTGTTGCGAGAATATTATCAATGTAAAACTATAGAGAAAGTAATGACGGCATTCAAAATTATCTGTAAAGCTAACCGTGAAAGGTATCGGAATATTCAAACTGTGTTAGTGGCTCAACTAGCGGGCCAGAGCCGGATCGCCGCGTTTAACTGTAAAGAGTTTCATAACAAACGTCTTAGAACTATCGTAGCATTAGGATCGGGAGCAGAGCAGTTCGAAATGTATGTAGCGAAGATGCCACCCGTTTCAGGGATGAAGGTCGGCAACCCAATTGCCCCATCCGATGCTGACCGTATCTGCTATACATTGTATTACGTGACGTCCACATTGAAGCACCAAGCGTCGACAGGATACGGCGTTGCGAAAGTTTGGGGTGGTGGCTTCGAACTTGCAATGATGAAGAATGATAAATTCACTGAAAAGCTTGATGACGTGTTCACCCACGCATATTCGTTCTCGACCTCAAACCAAAAAATAATCAATACTAGAGTTATTGAGCGCAAAATACTTCAGTTTTACTCAGGGCCGAATTTTGTTGTTGTAACCCAGCCCGGGAATGGCAAGCCTGCTATTTTTGTGATCCCGCCTCTAACAGAGGAGAAAGAGGTGCAACAGCCGAGTTTATCTCAGCGTCTTGCGAAGCTTGTTTATTTATATTTTGTAGATGCGAAAACAGGATGTTTGTATGTACATGCCGAGTACAATGAAACGGGCAGTCCTAATTTCCGACTCTGTCATAAACCCGGTGTCGGTGCTTACATCGATATTTATATGTCTTACGTCAAAAAGATTATCGAGGCCCAAGTTTTCAGTGACAAGATGCTTTCGAGACTCCCTAGGCTAGTTCAGAGAGTAGGAATATCCGCTTTTTACCATCTATAGGCATCAAACTGACGCATTGCTTACGGCAGTGTAAGATAGATGTGCTCCGCATGCTCAACAGTGTTCAGGACCCAGCCCACTCCCCCACCAGCCGCACCGTCCAAATCCCTACAGCCAAGCAACTTCCCAGCGGCACCACCGTCGCCGCGCGCAGCCCCCCGCCGCGGACCAGCGCCGCTCCTACCCCGGCCACGGCCGCCACCAGCAGCACCGGCCCCAACCCCGCCAGCCCGACCCATGCGCCGGCCGCGGCCAGCAACTTGGCATCGCCGCCGCCTAGGCCCTCGCGGCCGCGCATCCTGCGGTAGCCCGCGGCCAGCAGCCGCAGCGCCGCATACCCGGCCAGCGCCGCGGTGGCGTGGTCCGTCAAGGCCGCCGGGTCGAGCCAGGCGGTGGTGGCCAGGCCGGCGAGCAGCAACGGCAGGGTGAGCGCGTCGGGCAGGCGCAAATGGGTCCAGTCGATCCAGGCGAGCGTCAGCAGGCCCCAGCCGAGCACGCAGTCGGCCCAGAGCGCCGGGCCGTCCACGAAGGGCAGGGCGGAGGCGGCGACGGCGGTGGCGGCCAGCTCGATCCACAGGTGGGCGGGGGCGATCCGCGCGCCGCAGTGGCGGCAGCGGCCGCGCTGCCGGAGGTAGCTAAGCAGCGGCACCAGCTCGGCGATGCCCAGGGTGTGGCCGCACGACTCGCAGCGGGAGCGGTCGAGCGCCACGGGGCGGCCTTCGGGCAGGCGGCGGGCCAGCACGCCCACCAGGCTGCCGACAAACGGGGCGCACAGCAGGGGGAGCACGCGGCTCCTTGGCATCCGCGCCGGGTCGGCACAAGTTAGGGGCGCATGGACCAGACGCTCACGCTCGATTTCGGATCGCCGGAAGAAGCCGCCGCCGCCGTGGTGGCGCTGCTGGAGAGCCAAGGCCAATGTGACGCCCGCACGGTGGAGCGCGGCCGCCGGGTCGCGGAGGAGAACGGGCAGCGGCTGGACCGGGTGCTGATCCAGCTCGGCCTGGTCAACGAGCGGGACCTGGCCGCCGCCTTCACCACCCTGCTCGGCCTGCCGCTGGCCGCCGCTGATTCATACCCGGCGGAGCCGGTGTTCCCCGAGCAGCTCGCCCCCCGCTTCCTGCGCCAGGCCCGCGCGCTGCCGGTTGCTTTTCAGAAGGGGCAGCACGAGGGCGGCACGCTGGTGCTGGCGATGGCGGACCCGCTGGACCGCTTCGCCCCCGCTGCGGTCGCCGCCGCCACGGGAACGGTGGTCCGGGTGGCGGTGGCGGTGCCGATCGAGCTGGAGGCGGCGTTCGACCGGCTGTATCCGGATAAGGACGCGCCGGTGGCGGACCATTCCGGCGGTGGCGAGCGGATGGAGGAGGACGCCGAACGGCTGAAGGACCTGGCCAGCGAGGCGCCGGTGATTCGGCTGGTTAACGGCATCATCAACCGCGCCGTCGAGACCCAGGCCTCCGACATCCACATCGAGCCGTTCGAGGACCGCCTGCGGGTGCGTTACCGCTATGACGGCGTGCTGCACGAGGCAGACAGCCCGCCGGTGCGGCTGACGGCGGCGATCATCTCGCGCATCAAGATCATGTCGCGGCTGGACATTGCCGAGCGCCGGCTGCCGCAGGACGGCCGCATCAAGCTGGCGGTGCGCGGCAGCGAGGTGGATTTCCGCGTCTCCACTATCCCTTCGCTGTACGGCGAGACGGTGGTGTTGCGCGTGCTGGACCGCACGGCAGTTTCACTGGATTACAACGCGCTGGGCCTGGCCCCTGCCGTGGTGCATAAGCTGCAGCAGACCTTCGAGCTGCCCAACGGTATCGTGCTGGTCACCGGCCCGACCGGCAGCGGCAAGACCACGACGCTGTACACGGGGTTGACCGGGCTGAACGCCGTCACCCGCAAGGTGGTCACGGTCGAGGACCCGATCGAGTACCAGCTGCGCGGCATCAACCAGATTCAGGTCAAGCCGCAGATCGGGCTGACCTTCGCCACGCTGCTGCGCTCCATCCTGCGGCAGGACCCGGACGTAATCATGGTGGGCGAGATTCGAGACGGCGAGACGGCGCAGATCGCGGTGCAGGCGGCGCTGACCGGGCACCTAGTGCTGTCCACCGTGCACACCAACTCCGCCGCGACCACGGTGGCGCGGCTGCGCGACATGGGGCTGGAGGACTACCTGATGACCGCGGTGCTGCGCGGCATTCTGGCGCAGCGGCTGGTGCGGCGGCTGTGCCCGGACTGCCGCCGCCCCGCGCCGGCGGCGCCGGAGATGGTGCGGCGCTTCGGGCTGGACCGTCGCTGCGAGGGCACGCCCGTGCTGTGGCACCCGGTCGGCTGCGACAAGTGCCGCAACACCGGGTTCCGCGGCCGTCAGGCGATTGCCGAGTTCCTGCAGCCGGATGCGGAGATCGAGCGGTTAATCTTCACCCGCGCCGACGGGGCCGAGATCGAGCGCGCGGCGGTGGCGGCGGGTATGGCCACCATGTTCGACACGGGCGTGGAGGCGGCGCTGGCCGGCACGACGACGGTCGAGGAAGTCGTGCGCTCCATCCGGGCTGAGGCTTAGGGTGAAGGGCAGGGCTCCGCCCTGCACCCGGAAGGGGATAGCCATCCCCTTCACCCCTTTATATCAGGTGTCGAGAGGACGACCGTCCTCTCGTGGGGTTTGGGGCAAAGCCCCAACCTTCGCTTCCTGATGCTCTACCGCTACACCGCCATCGACCCCTCCGGCGCCATGGCGCACGGCGAGATGGAGGCGGCGGACGAGGCAGCCGTCATCAAAGCGCTGCAACGCGGCGGCTCCATCCCTGTCAAGACGGAGCCGGCAGGCGGCGGCGGGCTGGCGGGGCTGCTCAGCCTGGAGCTGGGCCGCGGCCAGACGCTGAGCCGCACGGAGCTGACCAATCTGACGCGCGAGCTGTCCATCATGCTGGGCGCAGGCCAGGACATCGACCGCGCGCTGCGCTTCTTGGTGGACACGGCGCCGAACCGCCGGGTGGCCGGCGTGGTGGGCCAGGTGCGCGAGGGCGTGCGGGACGGCTCCCCGCTGGCGAGCGCGCTGGCCAACCATCCGCGCTCCTTCCCGCGGCTGTATGTGGGCTTAGTGCGCGCCGGCGAGGCGGGCGGCACGCTGGCGGCGACGCTGGAGCGGCTGGCGACGCTGATGGAGCGGCAGCGCACGCTGTCCAGCACCGTGCAGTCGGCGATGATCTACCCGGCGCTGCTGCTGGCTGCCGCCATCGGCTCCATCACCCTGTTGCTGACGGAGGTGCTGCCCCAGTTCGTGCCGCTGTTTCAGCAGAACGGCGCCGCCCTGCCGCGCTCCACCCAGCTGCTGATCGATTTGGGCGATGCCGTGTCCGCCTACGGGCTATGGGCGCTGGCCCTGGCGCTGCTGGTCGGGTTCGCGGTGCGGCAGGCGTTGCAGCGCCCCGGCCCCCGCCTGGCGGCGGACCGACTGCTGCTGCGGCTGCCGGTGGCGGGCGAGCTGGCGCGCGAGGTGCTGGCCGCGCGGTTCACCCGCACGCTGGGCACGCTGCTGACCAACGGGGTGCCGCTGATCGCGGCCCTGGGCATCACGGCGGAGGCGATCGGCAACCGCGCCGGCATGGCGGCGGTGGAGGCGGCGACGCGCTCGGCCAAGGGCGGCGCCGGGCTGTCCGCGCCGCTGGCGGAGGCGGGGGTGATGCCGCTGCGCACCATCCACCTGCTGCGCCTGGGCGAGGAGACGGCGCAGCTCGGCCCGATGGCGCTGCGGGCGGCGGAGATTCACGAGGAGAAGACCCGGCTGGGGGTGGGGCGGCTGGTGTCGCTGCTGGTGCCGGTGATCACCATCGTCATGGGGGCGGCGGTGGCGGGGATCGTGTCGTCGCTGCTACTGGCCATGCTGAGCCTGAACGACCTTGCGTCCGGATGATCCTTCTCCTGGCGGGGGGAGTCCGCAGGGCGGCTTCACCCTGCTCGAAATGCTCGTCGTGCTCGCCGTGCTCGGGCTCACGGTCGGGCTCATCGTCGCCCGCGGTCCGCTGCGCAGCGCCGGGCTGGACGCGCGCACCGCCGCCAGCGTGCTCGCCGGCACGCTGCGCGCCGCGCGCAGCGAGGCCATCGCGCGGGACCAGCCGGTGACCGTCAGCATCGCCGGCAATACCGTGCGCGTCGGCGCCGCCCTGCCGCGCGCGCTGGGAGCGGCGCTGCAATCCGACCGCCCCATCACCTTCGCGCCGGACGGCACCTCCGGCGGCGGCTGGGTCGCCGTGGTGGCCGGGCCAGTGCGCAAGCTGGTGACGGTCGACTGGCTGACCGGCCGGGTGAGCATCGCGGATGCGTCGTGACCTGCGGCGGGAGGCGGGCTTCACCCTGCTGGAGGTGCTGGTCGCCTTCATCATCGCCGCCCTGGCGCTGGCCGCCCTGTTCAGCGGCGGCCTGGGCGGGCTGCGCGCCGCGGCCACCTCGGGGCGATACCTGGAGGCCGTCTCGCGCGCCGAGTCGCACCTGGCGGCGGCCACCACGGGGGACGCCCTGGCCGCCGGCGACCACCAGGGCGACGAGGGGGCCGGCTTTCACTGGCACGTCCGCATCGCCCCGGCGCAGGTTGCCGCTTCCGACCCCGGGGCGCCCGGCAAGCCCGTGCTGACGCTGTATGCGGTGAGTTCCGCGATCTCCTGGAGCGAGGACGGGCGCACCCGCACGGTGCAGCTGGACACCCAGCGCGTCGGCGCCGCCCCGCCGGCGCGGCCCTGACGGGCTGGCGTTCCGCGCGTAGTCTGGCCATACCCGGCGCACCACCAGGATGACAGACAGGGTTCCCGCATGAGCGAGCGTCCGCTCTCCCCGCAACGTGCCCCCGAGGATGCCGCCGAGGCTTCGCTGCGGCCGCAGGTGCTGGCCGAGTTCATCGGGCAGAAGGCCAGCCGCGAGAACCTGCGCGTGTTCATCCACGCCGCCCGTGGCCGGTCGGAGGCGATGGACCACGTGCTGCTGCACGGGCCGCCAGGCTTGGGTAAGACCACGCTGGCGCAGATCGTGGCGCGTGAGCTGGGGGTGGGGTTCCGCGCCACCTCGGGCCCGGTGATCCAGCGCGCCGGAGACCTGGCCGCCATCCTGACCAACCTGCAGCCGCGCGACGTGCTGTTCATCGACGAAATTCACCGGCTGCAGCCCGCCATCGAGGAGGTGCTGTATCCCGCGATGGAGGATTTCCAGCTCGACCTCATCATCGGCGAGGGGCCGGCGGCCCGTTCCGTGCGGATCGACCTGTCGCCGTTCACCCTGGTGGGCGCCACCACCCGCGCCGGGCTGCTGGCGCAGCCGCTGCGCGACCGGTTCGGCATCCCGCTGCGCCTGGTGCTGTACACGCCGGCGGAGCTGGAGCTGATCGTCACGCGCGGGGCGGAAAAGCTTGGGCTGGCGCTGACCAAGGAGGGGGCGACCGAGATCGCCCGGCGCTCCCGCGGCACGCCGCGAATCGCCGGCCGCCTGCTGCGCCGGGTGCGGGATTTCGCCGCGGTCGCCCGCGAGGAGGGGGACCACAGCCCGGTGGACCGGGAGGAGGCGGACGCCTCGCTCACTCGGCTGGAGGTGGACCGGCTCGGGCTGGACGCGATGGACCGGCGTTACCTGCGCCGCATCGCCGAGCACCACCATGGCGGCCCCGTGGGGGTGGAGACGCTGGCGGCCGCGCTGAACGAAGCACGGGACACGCTGGAGGACGTGATCGAGCCCTACCTGATCCAGGAGGGCCTGGTGCTGCGGACCAGCCGCGGCCGCATGCTGGGCGAGCCCGGCTGGCGCCACATCGGCCTCGCCGCCCCCGTCCCCGCCGCGCCGCTGCTCGACCTGCTGGGGCCGGAGGCGTGAAGCCGCCGCACACCATCCAGGTGCGGGTGTACTACGAGGACACGGATGCCGGGGGCATGGTGTACCACGCGCGCTACCTGGCCTTCGCCGAGCGGGCGCGGACCGAGCTGCTGCGGGACGCCGGGGTGCCGCACGAGGACCTGGTGCGCGACGAGGGCCTGTTCTTCGTGGTGCGCCGCGTCAAAATGGACTATCTGCGCCCCGCGCGTCTGGATGAGATGATCACCGTCGCCACCGACCCGCTGGAGCTGGGCGCCGTGACGGCGCTGCTGCGGCAGGACTTCACGGTGTGCGGGCAGGCGGTGGCGCGGCTGGATGTGAAGCTGGCGTGCGTGCGGGGTTCGGATGGCCGGCCCGCGCGCATCCCGGCCCGGTGGCGGACGGCGTTCGAGGAGGTGCGGAATGGATCAAGCAGCTAATGCGGCGAACGGGGCGGTGGCAGGGGCGGACCTGTCGGTCCTGGCGCTATTCATGCAGGCGGACATCGTGGTCAAGATTGTCATGCTGCTGTTGGTGCTGGCCAGCGTGTGGGTGTGGGCGATCGTGTTCGAGAAGGTGGCCTCGCTGCGCCGCGCCACCCGGCAGGCCAACGCGTTCGAGGACAAGTTCTGGTCCGGCGGCAGCCTAGACGAGCTGTACGACATGGAAGGCGCCAAGCCGACCAACCCGGTGGCGGCCGTGTTCGGCGCCGCCATGGGGGAGTGGCGGCGTTCCGCTCGGGTGGCGGGCGCGGACATGGCGCGCGGCGGCGTGCGGGAGCGGGTGGACCGCGCCATGGCGGTCACGGTCAGCCGCGAGATGGAGCGGATGGAGCGCTGGATGACGTTCCTGGCTTCCGTCGGCTCCACCGCGCCGTTCGTGGGGCTGTTCGGCACGGTGTGGGGCATCATGCACTCTTTCGCCGGCATCGCCGCCAGCAAGAACACCAGCCTGGCCGTGGTGGCGCCGGGCATCGCCGAGGCGCTGTTCGCCACCGCCATCGGCCTGGTCGCGGCCATCCCCGCCGTGCTGGCTTACAACACCATTAGCACCGACCTGTCGCGCTTCGCGGCCCGGCTGGAGGGCTTCGGCACCGAGTTCGGCGCCATCCTGTCGCGGCAGTCCGAGGAGCGGGCGTAAGTCATGGCGATGCAGCTGGGCGGGCGCGGCAAGGGCGGCGGCAGGGCGCGCTACCGGCCGCTGGCCGAGATCAACGTCACCCCCATGGTCGATGTCATGCTGGTGCTGCTGGTGATCTTCATGATTACGGCGCCGCTAATGACGTCGAGCGTGAACGTTGACCTGCCCAAGGCCAGCGCCTCCGCGCTGACGCCGGAGAAGGACCCGATCACCGTCAGCGTGCAGGCGGACAGCAAGGTCTATCTCGCCAACGACGGCATGGACCTCAGCGATCTGGTGGCCCGGCTGCAGTCCCAGGCGCAGTCCGACCCCGACCGGCGCATCTACGTGCGCGGCGACAAGGACGTGCCGTATGGCCGCATGATCGAGGTGATGGGCACCATCCGCCAGGGCGGCTTCAACAAGGTGGCGCTGCTGGTGGAGCAGACCGACGCCGCACCCGGCGGCAGCACGCCCGGCACCGCCGCCCCCACCGTGCGCCCGGCCGCTGCCCCGCCATCCCCAG
The DNA here is from genome assembly GCA_964235495.1 of uncultured Acetobacteraceae bacterium. Classification (GTDB taxonomy): domain Bacteria; phylum Pseudomonadota; class Alphaproteobacteria; order Acetobacterales; family Acetobacteraceae; genus LMUY01. Next base: position 69,299 of record CAXSAX010000011.1, read on the forward strand.
CCGCGGCGCCGCCGCGCCGGCGTTGAGTGTCTTGCGCGAGCTAGGTTTGAGCATCCTGGGATGAGGGAGCGCATCGGCCGCGGCGCTGCAATTTCCTTCGCCCTGCACGGGCTGCTGCTGGCAGCTCTGCTGTATCTCGTGCCATCGCCCAAAATCGAGCCAATGCCAGAATTCGCCAGCTTCGAGGTGGATATCGAGGGGCCGAAGCAGGAGGCGCGCAAGTCCGCCGTGTCCGCGCCCGTGCCCGCCTCCACCAGCGCTTCCGTGCCCTCGCCGGAGCCGCCGACACCGGAGCGGCCCCTGCCCACGCCGCCGCAACCGCCGCCGCCGCCGCCGCCGCCGCCGCCCCCTTCGCCTCCCCCGCCCGTGGTGCCGCCGCCGCCCCTGCCGGTACCGCCGGCCCCGCCGCCCACGCCGGAGCCAGCCCCCACCCGCGCGCCGCCGCCGCCCCGTGCGCTCCCAGTGCTCACGCCGCCCGTGCCGTCGCCGCCGAAGCCCACGCCGCCCAGCCAAAGCAGCCAGGCGCACCCGACGCCCAATCCGGCGCCGGACAGCCGCAGCCTGCTCAATACGCTGGACAAGCTGCGCTCGCTGCGGCCGCAGACGGAAGCGCCCACCGCGCGCTACAGCCCGCCGCGCTCCGGCGCGCCCGAGCAGGGCGGCAGCGTGCACGGCACCGACAACACGTCGCTGTCATCGGTCCAGCGCGGCGCGATCGGCGAGAAGGTGCGCGACTGCTGGACGCGCGACGCCGGGGCGCTGCACGCCGAAACCTTCCAGGTGCACCTGATCGTCACCACGGACTCGGCGGGCGTGGCCCGCGAGGCGCAGATCGCGCCCGGCGACCCGGCGGCCCCGCTCGGCAACCCGCTGCACGCCTTTGCCGAGCGTGCCCGCCGCGCCGTGCTGGCCGCCCAATGCTCCGCCCTGCCGCTGCCGCCGACCATGCTGGGGCAGACTCATACGTTCGACTTCATCTTCAGGCCATGAGCGGGTGAACGTGCCGTATCTAAAAGCTCTCTCCCTCGGGGAGAGGAAGCCCTTCAGCGTCCAGCCTTGAATCGGAGATCCCTGCCATGATCACGTCCCTCGGCCGCCGCGCCGCCCTCGCGGGCACGGCCACGCTGCTGGCCGCCCCCACTTGGGCGCAGCAACCCAACCCCGGCAGCTCGCCCAGCGCGGCCATCACCGTGGACCGCGCCCGCACCGACCCGATCCCGATCGGCATCCCCGGGCTGGGCGGCGACCTCGGCGCGCAGATGACGGAGGTGATCGTCGCCGACCTGCAGCGCAGCGGGCTGTTCAAGCCGGTGGGCGGCGGGGCGGCGGCGGGCGACCAGCCTGATTTCGCCGGCTGGAAGGCCGCCGGCGCGCAGGCGCTGGTCACCGGCACCGCCAGCGCCGGGCGGGTCGAGTTCCGGCTGTGGGACGTGCCGGTGGGCCAACAGATCGAGGGCACCGCCTACACCACCCAGGCTGGCAACTGGCGCCGGGTCGCGCACATCATCGCCGACGTGGTGTACCAGCGGCTGTTGGGAGAAAAGGGCTACTTCGACACTCGCATCGTGTATGTCGCAGGCTCCGGCCCGCGCGATCGCCGGGTCAAGCGGCTGGCGATCATGGATCAGGACAGCGCCAACAACCGCTTCCTCACGGACGGGGCTTGGCTGGTGCTGACGCCGCGGTTCCATCCCTCGCAGGACGAGATCGTGTTCATGTCGTACGCCAACAACCGGCCGCGGGTGTACTCCTTCAACCTGAACGGCGGCGGGCAGCGCGTGCTGGGCGAGTTCGACGGCATCACCTTCGCCCCCCGCTTCGCGCCGGATGGCAGCCACGTCATCATGTCCGTCACCCGCGGCGGCGGGTCGGACATCGTGACGGTGGGGCTGAACGGCGGCGGCGGGCGGCGGCTGACCCAGTCCGGCGCCATCGACACCAGCCCGTGCTACAGCCCGGACGGCTCGCAGATCGTGTTCAACTCGGACCGCGGCGGCGACCAGCAGCTGTATGTCATGGGCGCCGGCGGCGGCGGGGCCAAGCGCATCTCGTTTGGCAGCGGGCGGTATGCGACGCCGGTGTGGTCGCCGCGCGGCGACCTGATCGCCTTCACCCGGCTCGGCTCGTCGTTCGGCATCGGCGTGATGCATCCGGACGGCTCCGGCGAGCGCATCCTGGCCGAGAGCTTCGACGTGGAGGGCCCGACCTTCTGCCCAAACGGCCGGGTGCTGATGTATTTCTCGGAAAGCGCGTCCCGCGACAGCCGCGGCACCGGCTACGGCTCCCGCCTGGCCTCCATTGACATCACCGGCTTTAATGGCCGCCCGGTGCAGACGCCGACTGACGCGTCCGACCCGGCATGGTCGCCGCTGCTGGGATAGTGAGTCGCCAAGACCCCTGTAGAAGAATGATGCTGGGTGGATAGGCCACCCGGCATCACAGGGAGAAAGAGATGCAAGTCGTCTCGATCAAACTGCGGTGGGGGAAGTCGAGCCTCACGGTTATCCTCTTCTTCTAGCCGGCAGGGGCCGGGGTGGTCATGAGCCACCCCGGTTCCCCGCTGATAATGCCACAAGCAGACCTGGTAGCAACGATGCTCGCCCGACCCGTGGGACGGCGCGGCTACGGCAGGATCGCATCCCCCCCGTCAACCAGCAGGGGCCGCCGGTTGGCCACCACGCTGGGGCGGCCCCAGTTGATCTGGCCCACCGCCTGGCAGTGGCTGCACACCGGGCGCCATTCGGCGTGCACCGTGCCGCAGGTTCCGCAGTTCCACTGCGGGTCCGGCTCGGCCTGCGCCGCCTGGCGCAGGGCGTCGGCAGCGGCGGGCGCGTCGCCTTCGGCTTCGGCGATGGAGTTCAGCAGCAGCCACAACCGCCGCTGGTCCAACCCCGCCGCGTGGGCCGCGTCGGCGTAGCGCCTGGCGTCCTCCAGCCGGCCGGCGTCGAACGCGGTGCGCGCCCGCAGCAACTGGCTTTCCGGGTGGGACGGGGCGGCGGCGGCCAGCCATTCCGCGCGCTGCTCCCGCGGCATCGGGTCGGCCTCGCCGGCCAGGCACGCCTCCGCCAGGTCGGGATGCGGCTGGTGGCCCCAGCTCTCGCGCAGCACGTTCTGCGCCCGCTTGTCCCGCCGGGCGTCGCGCAGGCGGCGGGTGTAGGCAAGGGCGGCGGGGGCGAAGGCCATGTCCGTCTTCCAGGCCTGCCGCGCCAGCTTGAGCGCCAGCATCGGGTCGGTTTCCTGATCTGCCGCCGCGGTGGCGAAGGTGGCCACCGGGTCACCCGGGTTGGCCAGCGCCAGCGCGCCGCGCCAGTCGCCCGCCCGGGTCGCCAGCCGGGAGCGCTCCGTCCGCAGCCAGGCTGCACCGGGGTTGACCTGCTCCGCCCGCGCCGCGATGGCCGCCGCCGCCGTCATGTCGCCTTGCGCGATGGCGCCCTGCATCAGGCCGCGCAGCCCGAGGAAGGCGGCGTCCTTGCGGGCGGCGAGCCGGTTGAACGCCTCGTTTGCCTCGCCCTGGTTGCCGCCCAGCCGCCCGGCATAGGCCGAGAGCAGCAGCGTCTGCGGCGTGTCGCCCAGCAGGTTGCGGCTGCGCTGCGCCTGCCGCCGCGCCGTGCCCGCGTCGCCGCCGGCCAGGGCCAACAGGGTTTGCGTCACTGCCTCGTCGCCCTGCGCCCGCGCCCGCACGCTGCGCATGCGCCGGGTGCGGGAGGGCAGGCGAACCAGCAGGGCCAGTAGCCGGACGACCGCGTAGAGCACGACGAAGGCTAGGATCGCCAGCAGGATGGCGACCGAGGTGCGCGTGCTCAGCGTGGCGTCGCCGACCTCGATGGTGAACGCGCCGGGCAGCCCGGCCAGCCACCAGGCGAACGCCACCAGCAAGATGGCTGCGACCAGGAAGGTGATGACCCGGCGCATCAGCCTGCCGCCGTCATCAAGGCGCCGCGGGCGTCGAGCAGGGACTGCGCCTGCGCCCGCCACGGCGCCATGGCCTCGGCGGCCGGCCCGGCCAGGCCGTCCAGCGCCGCCACCGCGCCGGCCAGGTCACCGGCCTGCAGCTGGATGCGCGCATGGTCCAGCACGCCAGAGACGGCGTCGCCCACGATCACGCGGTCGCCCTCGCGCACGGTGAGGCTGGCCTGCGCGCGGTCCCACAGCCGGGTCAGGAACGGGGTGGTGTCGTGGTAGGGCTGCCCGGAGGCTTGGGCCTGCGCCGCCGCCGCGTTGAACGACAGCCGCAGGGAGGCTTCCGTGGGGGGAGCCTGGGTAGCGAACCGCGCCAGCGCCGGAGGGGCGTTCGGGATGCTGCCCACCGGACGGCCGGCCTGCAACGCCGCCGCCGCTGCTTGCAGCTGCGCGGTGCGGGTCTCGCGCGCGGACAGGGCGATGATGTCGCCGCCCGCCTTGGCCGCCGCCGTCAGCCGCGTGTCCAGCGCGCCGACTTGGTCCGAGAGCTTGCTGATCTGGGCTTGCAGCTTGCCGATGTCCGCCTGCTCGGCGCTGCTCGCCTCGCCGATGTCGGCCTGCTCGCTGCTCCGCAGCTTGCCGAGGTCGGCCTGCACACCGTTGCGCAGCGTGCCGATGTCGGTCTGGTAGCCGGTGCCCAGCACGTTCTGCCGGGCGGCGATGCCGTCCACCCGGCTGGCCAGGGCGGCGACCTGCTGCTGCCCGGCCTCCGTCAGCTGCGCCTGCGGCGGCGGCTTGGTCTCCAGGGAGGCGAGCCGCTTGTCGAGCGCCTGCGACTGCTGCTGCAAGGGCGCGAGGTCGATGGAGGCCACCTTCTGCTCCAGCGGCCCGAGGTCGATCGCACCGACCTTCTGGTCGATCGCGTCAACCTTCTGCTCCAGTGGCTGGAGGTTGGGCGGGGGGGGCAGCGGGCGCGCCTCGACGGCGGCCAGCCGGGCTTGCAACGCGCTGAGTGTGTCGCGGTCCTGCGCGGCCTGCTGGGCGGCGCCGTTGTTGCGGCTCCACAGGGCGGCGCTGCCGATCAAGGCCAGCAGCGCCAGCAACAGGGCCGCCAGCGGCAAGGCGCGGCTGCGGCGCTGCACGGGGGGCTCCGCTGGGCCGTCGGTCGGCGCCGCATCGGCCAGCGTCGGTGTGTCCTCGTTCATAACTGAGCCAAAATCCCATCCTGAGTGGGTCGCACTGCGACACGGAGCGTGCGCCACGGCAAGTGCCGCACCGTGTCCGCCGCCTCCGGGCCGATCACCACCGCATCTGTGCGGTAAAGCAATGGCCGCAGCCCAGGGGGCAGCAGTCGGACGAAGGCGCGCGCCGTGGCGGCAGAGAAGAACAGCGCGGCGCGGAGTCCCTCGCGGATGGCCTCCGCAGCCTCTGGCGGGAAGCGGCCCGGGGCGGTGGCGGCATAGACCGCGCGGCGGCGCACGTCGAACCCGTGGCGGCGCAGCGCCGTGGCCAGCCTCGTGCCCTGGCCCTTGCCGGCGGCCAGCAGCAGCGGCCCGGCCGTGGGCCGCAGCAGGCGCACGGCCAGTCCGGCCAGCGCCGCGGCGTCCCCGTCGGCGCTGCGCACCTCGGCAAACCCGGCAGCGCGGGCACGGGACGCCGTAGCCGCGCCCACCGCCAGCAGGGGAAGCGCGTGGTAAGCCGGCGGCAGCATGACGGCGTTGCCGCTGGTCGCCAGCACCGCTTGCAGCGCGGCGGGACGCGGCAGCGCCACCCGGCAGGGCCGCACCGCCAGCAGCGGGGCGATCACTGGGCGGTAGCCGGAGCGCAGCAGCCAGGCCGCGGTGGCGGACGCGCCGGGTTCCGGGCGCGTGACCAGCACCAAGCCTTCCAGGCTCGCGTCATGCGGCAAAGATGTCGTCCGGGCTGTCGGCGCGCAGGCTGCGGCCCAGCTCCGCGCCGATGCGCTCCGCATCCGCCGGCGCGCCGTGCAGGCTACGCTTGAGCAGGAAGGAGCCGTCCGCCCGCGCCACCAGCCCCGTCAGGTGCAGCTGGCCGCCGGGCAGCAGGCGGGCATGGCCGCCGATCGGCGTGCGGCAGGAGCCGTCCAGCACCATCAGCAACGCGCGCTCCGCCGTGGAGACGGCGCGGGCCTGCGGGTCCTCGATGCCGACCAGCAGCTCGCGCAGGTCCGCGTCGTCTTCCCGCACCGTGATGCCGACGATGCCCTGGCCGGCGGAGGGCACCATCGCGTCCGGGTCCAGCGGCACGATGCCTATCCCAGGGAGGCAGGCCTCCATGAGGCCGAGGCGGCGCAGCCCGGCCACCGCCAAAAATGTCGCGGTGGCGGCGCCCGCGGTGATCTTGGCGATGCGGCTCTGCACGTTGCCGCGCAGCAGCGCCGTTGCCAGGTCCGGCCGGGCGTGCAGCAACTGGGCCTGCCGCCGCACCGAGTTGGTGCCGATCACGGCGCCTTCCGGCAGCGCGTCAAACGGATCGGCCGAGTCAGGCGCGCCGCAATGCGGGCCAAGAATCAGCGCATCGCGCGCATCCTCCCGCCGCAGCGTGCAGGCGAGCACGATGCCGGGCGGCATGGCGGTTTCCAGGTCCTTCAGGCTGTGCACCGCGAAATCCACCCGGCCCCCGGCCAGCGCCTCGTGAATCTCCTTGGCGAACAGCCCCTTGCCGCCGATGTCGGCCAGGGAGCGGTCCTGCACCGCGTCTCCGGTGGTGCGGATCACGTGCTCCTGGAACACGTCCATGCCGCGCAGCACGGGGCAGAAGCCTTGCAGCCGCCGCAGGAAAAAGCGGGTCTGCACCAGAGCGAGCGGCGAGCCGCGGGTGCCCACGCGCAGCGGCAGCGTGCGCTCATGCGGGCGAACCCGTGGTGTCAGCACGCTGGCGGGAAGGGTCGCGTCGGGCATGGGCGTGTCCTATTACCGTCACGCTCAGATGGAAAGCCCAGCCGCCACGTCATCCTTGGCCCCCGTCCTGGGGATTGAAACCTCCTGCGACGAGACCGCGGCGGCCGTGCTGTCCGCTGACGGCGCGGTGCTGGCGGAGGCGGTGCTGAGCCAGGGCGAGCATGCGCGCTTTGGCGGCGTGGTGCCGGAGATCGCCGCCCGCGCCCATCTGCAGTACCTGCCCGGCCTGGTGCGCGACGTGCTGGGCCGCGCCGGGCTGGCGCCGGACCAACTGGGCGGCGTCGCGGCCACCGCCGGGCCGGGGCTGATCGGCGGGCTGATCGTGGGCAGCAGCCTCGGCAAGGGCATCGCCCTGGCCGCCGGGGCGCCGTTCGTGGCGGTCAACCACCTGGAGGCCCACGCGCTCACGGCGCGGCTCACCGACGGCGTCGCGTTCCCCTACCTGCTGCTGCTGGTCAGCGGCGGGCACTGCCAGTGCGTGGCGGTGGAGGCGGTGGGGCACTACCGCCGGCTGGGCGGCACCATCGACGACGCGGTAGGCGAGGCGTTCGACAAGGTGGGCAAGCTGCTCGGCCTCGGCTGGCCCGGCGGACCCGGCGTCGAGCGGCTGGCCGCCGCGGGCGACCCGCGTCGCTGGGCGTTCCCCCGCCCGCTGCTGCGCCGCCCCGGCTGCGACTTCTCGTTCTCCGGCCTCAAGACGGCGGTGGCGCAGGCAGTTGCCGCGCTCCCTCCCGGCGCGCTGCCGCGACGGGACGCGGCCGACCTGGCCGCCGGGTTCCAGGCGGCGGTGGCGGACGTGATGGCCGACCGCGCCGTCCATGCCCTGCGCGCCATGCCCGAAGCCACCGCCCTGGTGGTGGCTGGCGGGGTGGCGGCGAACGGCGCGGTGCGTCAGGCGCTGGCCGGCGCGGCCGCCTCGGCCAACCTGCCGATGGTGGCGCCCCCGCTGCGGCTGTGCGGCGACAACGCGGTGATGGTGGCCTGGGCCGGCATCGAGCGGTTGCGGCTTGGCCTGTCCGACCCGCTCGGCACGCCGCCGCAGCCGCGCTGGCCGCTCGATGCGATGAAGGGGGCATGAACTACCGCCACGCTTACCATGCCGGCAACTTCGCCGACTGCACCAAGCATGCGCTGCTGGTCTGGCTGCTGCGCGCCCTGGCCCGCAAGCCAGCGCCGTTCGCCGTGCTGGACACCCACGCCGGGTCCGGCCGCTACGACCTGTCCGGGCCGGCGGAGCGCACCGGCGAGTGGCGCGCCGGCATCGCCCGCCTGCTGCACGACCCGCCGCCGCCGCTCGCCGACTACGTGGGCCTGGTGGAGGCGGCTGGGCTCTATCCCGGCTCCCCCGTGCTGGCCCGCGCCCTGCTGCGCCCCGGCGACCGGCTGACCTGCTGCGAGCTGCACCCCGAGGACGCGGCGGCGCTGAAGCGCGAGTTCGCCCGTGACCCGGCGGTTGCAGTGCACGCGCGGGACGGTTGGGCGGCCCTATCCGCCCTGCTGCCGCCCGCGGCCAAGCGCGGCCTGGTGCTGATCGACCCGCCCTACGAACAGCCCGGCGAGCCGGCGAGGGTGGCCGAAGCGTTCGCCACCGTGGCGCGGCGCTTCCCGGCCGCGATCGCCGTGGCCTGGTATCCGATCAAGCACCGGGCCCCGGTCCGCGCCTTGCACGAAGCCCTGCAGCTGGCGGGCGTGCGGGACGTGGCGGCCGCGGAACTCTGGCTGCGCGAGCCGACCGACCCGGCGCGGCTCAACGGCAACGGACTGCTGGTGCGCCATCCGCCGTTCCGCTGGGCCGAGGAATGGCCCCCCCTGCTGGCCGCGCTGCTGGACCGGCTGAGTGAACGGGACGCTGGGGAAGGCTGGTCGTGCGGGCGGGTGGCGAAGGAGTGACGCCGTTATTCCTTGGGCTCGTTCCCTGGGTCGTGCGGGGTGGCGGTGGCGCGATCCGGCGACTCCTCGCTGTCTTTGAGCCGCTCCAGCGCTGCCTTGTCGCCCTCCCTGGCCCGGCGGCGCAACTCTTGGTTGCGCTCGGCTTCCTTGGCGGTGCCGCTCATCAGGGGCGGTCCCGCTCTGGATAGTTGGCGTCACCGTCCGTGACGACCTGCTCCTTGCGGACGTTGCCGGGCTTGGCCGGGCCGCCCTTGTCCGGGTTGCCGGGCTTGGTCGGGCGGGTGCCGCCGGGGTCGATCCCTTCGACGGGATCGTTGCCGGTGGTGCGGGTGGATGCGTCAGGCATGGGCGTCACTCCGCCTTCCGGTGGCCGCGGCCGTGCTGCTCCTTGGTCAGCGCCGCATTCTGCGCCGCCGCCTGCTTCTCGGCCTTGCCGGCGGTGGCGCTGCTGGTGCCCTCCTCCGGGGTGCCGTCCGCGTCCGCGCGGGAGGTGGCGGGCATCGGCTTGCCGTGGGCCTTCTGCGTGGGCGGCGGCGGGCCGCCCTCGGGCACCATGGACTCGCCGAGGTATCCGCCGGCCTTAGCGGTGCCGGCTGCCTGCACCTCCTCGGCTTTTTGCGCCTTGGCGGAGCGGGCGGTGCTGGTGTCGTTGTCGGACTTGGTCTTCTCGTGCGGCATGGATGCCCTCCTGGCACATCCCGAACCGTGGGGAGCGCCAAGGGTTGCCTGCCGGGCTGCGCACTTCCCACGCAGCCCTGCATAGGGCTGCTTCGGCCAAGGCGGCCAAATCCTTGATCGTCAGCGTCTTTGGCTTTGGAACGGTCCTGGCCATCGCGGAAGCCGCGATGCAATGGCCGCCCGCCCATGCTAGGTGACGGGCGCGCCCATCCGGAGGAGCCCCGGCCGCATGAGAACCGCCATCGTCATCTTCCCCGGCACCAACCGCGAGCGCGACGTCGCCATCGCGCTGCATCATGCGACCGGCACCCGCCCCGCCACCCTCTGGCACCGCGAGACCGCGCTGCCCCCCGGCACGGATCTGGTGGTGCTGCCCGGCGGGTTCTCGCATGGCGACTACCTGCGCTGCGGAGCCATGGCGGCGCACTCGCCCATCATGCCGGCCATCCGCGCCTTCGCCCACGGCGGCGGGCACGTGCTGGGCATCTGCAACGGGTTCCAGGTTCTCACCGAGGCGCAGATGCTGCCCGGCGCCCTGCTGCGCAACGCCGGGCTGCGCTTCCTGTCGCGCGACTGCCACCTGCGGGTCGAGGGGGTGCAGACCGCGTTCACCCGGGGCTACGCGCCGGGCCAGGTGTTCCGCGCGCCGCTGGCGCATGGCGACGGCAACTACACGGCGGAGCCGGCGACGCTGGACCAGCTGGAAGGCGAAGGCCGGGTCGCGTTCCGCTACGTGACGCCGCAGGGCGACGTGACACCGGGAGCCAACCCGAACGGCTCCGCCCGCGCCATCGCCGGCATCACCAGCGCCAACGGGCGGGTGCTGGGGCTGATGCCGCACCCGGAGGACCTGGTGGACCCGTTGATGGGCGGCACGGACGGCGCGCCGCTGTTCGCGGGGCTGGCCGAGGCGCTGGCGGCATGATCGTGAACCAGGAGCTGGCCGAGCAGTTCGGCCTGAACGCGGAGGAATACGCCCGCGTGCTGGCTATCATGGGGCGCACGCCAAGCCTCACCGAGCTCGGCATCTTCTCCGTCATGTGGTCGGAGCACTGCTCATACAAATCCTCCCGCGTGTGGCTCAAGCAGCTGCCCACCACCGCGCCCTGGGTGATTCACGGACCCGGCGAGAACGCCGGCGTGGTGGACATCGGCGAGGGGCTGGCCGCCGTGTTCAAGATGGAGTCGCACAACCACCCGAGCTTCATCGAGCCTTACCAGGGGGCCGCCACCGGGGTCGGCGGCATCCTGCGGGACGTGTTCACCATGGGCGCGCGGCCGATCGCCAACCTCAACGCGCTGCGCTTCGGCGACCCGGCGCACCCATCCACCCGGCGCGTGGTGGACGGCGTGGTGCGCGGCGTCGGCGGCTACGGCAACTGCGTCGGCGTGCCCACGGTCGGCGGCGAGGTGAACTTCCACCCGGCCTACAACGGCAACCCGCTGGTCAATGCAATGACGGTGGGGATCGCGCCGCGCGACCGCATCTTCCTCTCCGCCGCCGCCGGGGTGGGCAACCCCGTAGTGTACGTGGGCAGCCGCACCGGGCGGGACGGCATCCACGGCGCCACCATGGCCTCCGCCGGGTTCGGCGCGGACAGCGAGAGCAAGCGGCCCACGGTGCAGGTAGGGGATCCGTTCACCGAAAAGCTGCTGATCGAGGCGTGCCTCGAACTGATGGCCACGGACGCCATCGTGGCGATCCAGGACATGGGCGCCGCCGGGCTGACCTCCTCGGCGGTGGAGATGGCCGGCAAGGGCGGCGTCGGCATCGAGCTCGACCTGGACGCGGTGCCGCAGCGCGAGGTGGGCATGACCGCCTACGAGATGATGCTGTCCGAGAGCCAGGAGCGCATGCTGATGGTGCTGCGCCCGGACCGCGAGGCGATGGCGCGGGCCATCTTCGAGAAGTGGGAGCTGGACTTCGCCGTCATCGGCACGCTGACCGACACCGGCAGCATCGTGGTGTGGCATCGCGGCGTGGTGGAGGCGGACATCCCGCTCGACCCGCTGGCCGAGCAGGCGCCGCTGTACCACCGCCCGACCGCCCACGCGCCGATGCCGGGTGCGGTGGGCGAGGTAGGCAGCCCGATGGCGGTGATGGACGCGCTGACCAAGCTGGTCGGCTGCCCCGACCTGTGCTCGCGCGCCTGGGTGTGGGATCAGTACGACAGCACCATCGGCGGCCAGACCGCCCGCCGCCCGGGTGCGGCAGACGCGGCCATCGTGCGGGTGGAAGGGCATGCGCTGGCGCTGGCGCTGACCACGGACTGCACCCCGCGCTACTGCGCCGCCGACGCGCGGACGGGCGGCATGCAGGCGGTGGCGGAGGCGTGGCGCAACATCACCGCCACCGGCGCCACGCCGCTTGCGATCACCGACAACATGAACTTCGGCAACCCGCAGGACCCGGTGGTGATGGGCCAGTTCGCCGACGCCATCGGCGGCATGGCGGCGGCCTGCACCGCGCTCGACTTCCCCGTCGTGAGCGGCAACGTCAGCCTATACAACGAGACCGATGGCGCCCCGATCCTGCCGACCCCGGCGATCGGCGGCCTGGGTGTGATCGCCGACGCGGCCCGCGCGGTGGGACTGGCGCTGGCGCCGGGCCTGCACCTGGTGCTGGTGGGGCGGACCGCGGGCTGGCTCGGGCAGTCCCTGTGGCTGCGCGAGGTGGCGGGGCGCGAAGCGGGGCCGCCGCCGCCGGTGAATCTCGCGGCCGAGCGTCGCAACGGCGATTTCGTGCGCGCCCAGATCGCTGCCGGCTCGGTGGCGGCGTGCCACGACGTGTCGGATGGCGGGCTGCTGGTGGCAATCGCCGAGATGGCGCTGGCCGGCGGCGTGGGCGTGCATCTGAACCGCCCGGTGCCGGGGCTGAACGAGCACGCCTGGTGGTTCGGCGAGGACCAGTCGCGCTACGTGCTGGCGGTGGCGGACGCGGCGGCGGTGATGCTGGCGGCCGACGAGGCGGACGTGCCGGTGGTGCAGCTGGGCGCTGCGGGGGGCGAGCGGATCACGCTGGCGGATGGCGGCTTCGCCACGCTGGACGCGCTGCTAGCAGCGCATGGGCGGTTCTTTGCGGAATGGATGAGTTGAACAATCCATCGCTCACGCGAGTTAAGGCAATTGATTTGCCTGCACATTATAGTATGTGCGTGTTGTGGCCACCACACGTCAGACCCTCAGCGAGCACGGCGAAAAGTATGTCGTCAAGCATTGTAAGTGTGCGCGGTGCAAAAGGACCGGGACATTCGTTCGCCCTCCAGCAAACTTCAGATGTGCCGACATCATATGCGATTTCTGCGGGTATCTAGCGCAGGTCAAAACCACAAGAGTAAAATCTGTCGAGGATGTCCCAGGAAAAATCCTTGGTGCAGCATGGGGTCCGCAATACGAAAGGATGCAAGCGGGTATATACTTTCCACTGTTCCTAGTGCTTGTGCCTCCTCAAGGTATCCCGGCAGCGGTGTATTACCTCTCGGCTGATCTACAAAGCCGTGAGATGTTCATTGCGAGGAAGCCATTGTCTGTGACGGCGCGCCGCTCTGGGTGGACAGGCTTCCTATACGACATCGCTGCTGTCCGTCAGGCCCTGGTATGATTGAGCTAGCGATGCAGGATCATGGTCCGCCACGCGCAACTGCCCGGCTATCGTTTGACACTGGTGTTGTCCCTCACCATACCATGACGCAACCGCGAGAGGCCCAACGCCATGGCCATGGCCGCCAACGAGATCGAGGCGATGATCCGCGCCGCCCTGCCGGATGCGCGCGTGACTGTCGAGGACCTGGCCGGGGACGGCGACCACTACGCCGCCACCGTGACCAGCGAAGCCTTCCGCGGCCTGTCCCGGGTCAGGCAGCACCAGCTCGTCTATGCCGCCCTGCGCGGCCGCATGGGCGGCGAGTTGCACGCCTTGGCCCTGCAAACATCAATCCCCGAACCGGAAACCACACGATGAGCGACACCCTGGCTGCCGAGCGCATCAAGAAGGACATCACCGATAACCGGGTGATGCTGTTCATGAAGGGCAACGCGCTATTCCCGCAATGCGGCTTCTCCGCCCGGGTGGTGCAAATTCTCAGCCACATGGGCGTGCCCTTCCAGACGGCGAACGTGCTGGAGGATGCTGGCCTGCGCGACGGCATCAAGGCGTTCTCGCAATGGCCGACCATCCCGCAGCTGTACGTGGACGGCGAGTTCGTCGGCGGCTGCGACATCGTGACCGAGATGTTCCAGTCGGGCGAGCTGGAAGCGTTGCTGAAGGAGAAGGGCGTGCCGCACAAGGCCGCCGCCTGAACCAGGACCATCTGCATGGCCTACGACTTCGACCTGTTCGTGATCGGCGGCGGTTCCGGCGGGGTGCGTTGCGCCCGCATCGCTGCCGGGCACGGTGCCCGGGTCGCCATCGCCGAGGATACCTACTGGGGCGGCACCTGCGTCAATGTCGGCTGCGTGCCGAAGAAGCTGATGGTGATGGCCGCCGACTACGGCATCGCCGTGGACGACAGCCGCGGCTTCGGTTGGGATACGCAACGCGGCCGCCATGACTGGACCCGGTTCATCGCGGCGAAGGACGCCGAGATCGCCCGGCTGAACGGCATCTACGTCAAGATGCTGACGGTGTCGGGCTGCACCCAGTTCACCGCACGCGCCACCTTCATCGACCCGCACACGCTGGATGTGGGGGGGCAGCAGGTGACAGCGGAGCGGATCGTGATCGCCGTCGGCGGCCATCCGATGCGGGCGGAGGTGCCCGGCGGCGAGCTGGGCATCGTGTCCGACCAAGCGTTCCACCTGCCCGCGCTGCCAAGGCGCATTGTGATGGTCGGCGCCGGATACATCTCGGTGGAGTTCGCCGGCATCTTCGCCGGGCTCGGCGCGCAGGTCGATCTGGTGTGCCGCCAGCCACTGCCGTTGCGCGGTTTCGACCATGACATGCGCGAGGCGCTGGCGGAGGCGCTGACGGCGCAGGGCGTTCGGATGCACTGCAATACCTCGCCTATCCGGGTTGAGCGGGACGGCGAGGCCTACCAGGTCCATCTCGGCAACGGCGCGGCCATCCAGACCGATTTGGTGTTCTGGGCGGTCGGGCGCACGCCCAACGTGCGCAGCCTGCGGCTGGACGCCGCCGGCGTAAAGCTGGCCAAAGACGACGCCGTGGTGGTCGATGCGGAGCAGCAGACCAGCCAGCCCCATATCTACGCCATCGGCGACGTGACCAACCGCATGAACCTCACCCCGGTCGCTATTGCAGAGGGGCACATGCTGGCCGACCGACTGTTCAGCCCGCAGCGCCGCACGTGGGACTTCTCCAACGTCGCGACCGCCGTGTTCAGCCATCCGCCGATGGCCACCGTGGGGCTGACGGAGGAGGAGGCGGCCAAGCGGTTCCCGGTGGACGTGTACACCGCCAAGTTCCGCCCGCTGCGCCACACGCTGACCGGGCGCAATACCCAGACGGTGATGAAGCTGCTGGTCGAGCAGTCCAGCCAACGGGTGGTGGGCGCGCACATGCTGGGCGACGACTCGGCGGAGATGATGCAGGGCATCGCCGTGGCGATGACGGCCGGCGCGACCAAGGCCGATTTCGACCAGACCATCGGCATCCATCCCACGGGGGCGGAGGAATGGGTGACGCTGCGGACCCGCACCCGGGTGGCGGGCGCGCAGGCGAAGGCGGCAGAGTAAGGCCGCGCCCTGCCAGAGGACAAAATTCTTTGGCTAGGCCACCGCCTCCCGCATCGCCGCGTCCACCGCCGCCTCTGCCAGCCGCTCCCGCACGTAGCCCAGCCCCGCCTCCCGGCACGCCGCGTTGAACCCGGCATCCTCGTGCAGCCGGCCGATCACGTCCGCCAGCTCCGCCGCCGTGGCCCCCACCGTGGCGTCCAGCGCTGCCGGCAGCCCCATGCCCTCGGCCGCCACGGGCGTGCAGGCGCAGGGCACGCCATAGGCCAGGCTGTCCAGCACCTTGCCCTTCACCCCGGCGCCGAAGGTCAGTGGCGCGACCGTCAGCCGCACCTGGCCGAACAGGTCCGCAAGGTCCGGCACGTGCCCCAGCATGGTGACGCCGGGTCCGGCGGCAGCGCGCAGGCTGTCCGGCATGTCACTGCCGGCTAGGATGCAGGCGATGGCCGGGTGGCGCTGCCGCACCAAGGGCAGCACGTCGAGCAGCAGCCACCACGCCGCGTCCAGGTTAGGCGGGTGCGGGTAGCTGCCGATGAAGGCCAGGCCGTGCCGCTCGGCGAACGGCGCCGGGGTGGGGCAGGGCGCCACCGCCCACGGGACGACATGGACCCGGGCTTGCGGCAGCGCCTGGCGCAGCAGCGCGGCCTCGTGGGTTGAGTGGGTGATGACCCGGTCCGCGGCGCTGGCGGCGGACAGCTCGCCCACCCGCATCCGCTGGCTCAGCTCCAGCAGCTCCGGGCGCCCTTCCGCCTCGGCCTGCCGGGCGACGCGCAGGTGGTGCAGGTCCGCCACGCTGAACACCACCCGGGCGCGCCGCTGGGTGTGGCGCAGCAGCGGGAGATAGCGAGCGTTGCCGCCGCGGTGGATGTAGGCCAGGGCGAAGCTGTCCGCCTCCCGCCGCAACAACTCCTCCACCGAGGCGCACCAGGGCGCGCACAGGCAGGCCACGCCCTCGGCTTCCAGCCGGTCCATGCCCTCGCCGCCCGCCATGTCCGCCGCGGCAAAGCTGACGGCGTAGCCCAGCCGCTGCAGCGAGCGCACGTGGGACATCACGGCGCGCGACCCGGCGTCGCGGTCCTCCCGCGGCAGCTTGTCGTCGATCACCAGGGCGCGCGGCCCCGGCGCCGGGGCGCGGGAGCCGCGGCCGGACCAGCGCACGCGGAACATCTGCGGCGCAGAAGCGGGCGGGCGGCGGCTGCGGTGGTCGGCGGCGCGCTGCAGCAGCCGGTCCGCCTGCTGCGCCAGGAACGCAGCCCAGTGGCGCTGCACGTCCTCGCCCTCGGCCTGTCCCAGCAGCCGGGCCAGGTGGTCCTGCAACCCGGCGTCGATCTGCAAGGAGGCGGCGATCACCCGTGGCGAGCCGGGCAGGTCCGCGTCGTCGCCAGCGCGCGCCACCCGGACGGTGTGGGGCACCAGCGGCGACAACCCTTCCAGCGCCAGCGAGAAACCGTGCCGCCCGTCGCCGATGCCGGCCTGCTCCAAGTCGTCGCGGTAGAGGTTGGCGAGCAGGCGGAGCGGCGGCTGGCCGGTGACGTGCACCGCCAGCTCAACCGGCGCCGGGTCGTTCCCGTCGTAGGCCCAGCCATGCAGGCCGTGGCGGTCCAGGATGTCGATGCCGCCCTGCAGCGCCATGCGGGTCAGCTCGTCCGGATCAGGCGGTGCTGCTTACGCCCGGCCGAGAGCTTCAGCGCGCCATCCCGCAGGTCGGCGAGGGTGACCGTAGCGGCCTCGTCCGTCACGGCGGCGTCGTTGACGCGGGCGCCGCCGCCGCGGATCAGGCGGCGGGCCTCGCCGAGGCTGGCCACCAGCCCGGTGTCGGCAAGCAGGCGGAACACCGGCAGGCCGGCGGCCAGGTCGGCGGCGGCGACGGTGTGGCTAGGCGGCACCAGGCCGGCGGCGTCCGCGGCGGCGGCGGGGCCGTGCAGCAAGGTTGTCGCCTCCGTGGCCAGCCGCTTCTTGGCTTCGTTGATCTCCGTGCCGCCCAGGGCCGCCAGCCGGCCGATCTCGTCCAGCGGCAGGTCGGTGAACAGCTTGAGGAAGCGGGGCACGTCCGCGTCCTCCGTGTTGCGCCAGAACTGCCAGTAGTCGTAAGGGGCCAGCCGGTCGGCCGAGAGCCACACCGCGCCGGCCGCGGTCTTGCCCATCTTGACGCCGGATGCCGTGGTGATGAGCGGCGTCGTCAGCCCGAACACCATCTTGCCGTCCGTGCGCCGCACCAGGTCCGCGCCGGAGACGATGTTGCCCCACTGGTCGGACCCGCCGATCTGCAGCACCACCCCGTGGCGGCGGGATAATTCTCTGAAATCATAGGCTTGCAGGATGGAGTAGTTGAACTCCAGGAAGGTCAGCCCTTGCTCGCGCTCCAGCCGGGTGCGGACGCTGTCAAAGGCCAGCATGCGGCTGATGGAGAAGTGCGGGCCGATGTCGCGCAGCAGCTCGATGTAGCCGAGCCGGTCCAGCCACTCGGCGTTGTCCAGCAGCAGGGCGCCGCCCTCGAAGCGCACGAATGGCTCGATGCAGCGGCGCAGGCCGGCCATGTTCGCCGCGATGCGCTCGTCCGACAGCAGCGGGCGCGCCTCCTCGCGGAACGACGGGTCGCCGATGCGCGAGGTGCCGCCGCCGAGCAGCGCGACCGGGTGGTGGCCGTGGCGCTGCATCAGCCGCAGCAGCATGATCTGCACCAGGCTGCCGACGTGCAGGCTGTCCGCCGTGCAGTCGAAGCCGTCATAGCCGCTGATCGACCCGGCGGCGCAGGCCGCGTCCAGGGCGGCCAGGTCGGTGCACTGGTGGATGAAGCCGCGGGCCTGGGCTTCGGTCAGGAAGGCGCTGGTGGGCATGGCGGGGCTCGCGAAGGGAGAGGCGAGGTAGCACGCCGCGTCGCCGGGCGCACTGGCCAAGGCGCGCCCGCGTGGTAGAAGGGCCGACTTCCGCTCCGACAGGATACGCCGTGTTCATGGGCCGTTTTCTGGGCCGCCGCGACCCGCCGCGCATCGTCACCCGCGAGCCGCCCCAGGGCGTCAGGCAGGTGCGTGACATCGTGCCCCGCGGCCCCTCGGAGGGCGTCATCCGGCTCGGCCAGAAGCTGCGCTGGTACAACGACTTCTACCACCGGGTGCTGGTGCTGCGCTGGGGGACGTTCACCCTGATGGCGTTCGCCTTCTACCTGCTGCTCAACCTGCTGTTCGCCGGGCTATACCTGTTGCAGGCCGGCACCATCGAGCACTCTCGCCCCGGCTCCTTCGCGGATGCGTTCTTCTTCAGCATCCAGACCATGGCGACCATCGGCTACGGCGTGCTCACGCCCTCCGGCAGCTACGCGAACCTGGTGGTCACGGCGGAGACGATGGTGGCGCTGGTGTTCGTCACCTTCATCACCGGCAGCACCTTTGCCCGCTTCTCCCGGCCAAGCTCGCGCGTCGTGTTCAGCCAGGTCATGACGGTGGGGCCGCATGACGGGGTGCCGACGCTGGCGGTGCGGCTGACCAACAGCCGCCGCAACCAAATTCTGGAGGCGACCGTCAACATGACCCTAGTGCGGACGGAGCGGACGCTGGAAGGCCGGCTCATGCGGCGCTTCTATGACCTGACCCTGGCGCGGACGCGCACGCCGATCTTCGCGCTGACCTTCACCGCCATGCACCCGATCGACGAGGCCAGCCCGTTGCACGGCATGACAGTTGAGGCGTTGCAGGCGATGTACGCCGAGGTGCTCGTGTCCGTCACCGGGCTGGACGAGACGATGAGCCAGACCATCCACGCCCGGGCGAGTTACCGGGTGGACGAGATCAAGTTCGGCCACCGGTTCGCGGACATGTTCGGGTTCACCGAGGGCGGACGCCTGGTAATTGATTTCGCCTGCTTCGACGAGGTGCTGCCGCTGGAGCGGCAGGTCGCTGCCTCCGAGGGCCTTCCACTCGCCTGAGGGAGCGAGTGGAAGGCGCACGGAAGCGGGAGCCCCAGCCTTAGTCGGCTGCCAGGGCCATCGCCTTGCGGGCCTGGATCATGCCTACGTGGTCCTCCAGCGCCTCGGCCACCCGATCGGCATGGCTGGCGAACACATGGTCCGCCCCGGGGAACACCCGGTAGTCCACCTGCACGCCCTTCTGGGTGTTCAGCTTATCGACCAGCTTACGGACTGCCGGCTCCGGGACCATCTCGTCCGCGTCGCCGTGCAGCAGCAGGCCGCCGCAGGGACACGGCGCGAGGAAGCCGAAATCGTAGTCGCTGGCCGGCGGGGCGACGCTGATCCAGCCGGAGATTTCCGGCCGCCGCATCAGCAGCTGCATGCCGACGAACGCGCCGAACGAGTAGCCCGCGATCCACAGCCCCTTGGATGACGGATTGACCATCTGCAGCCAGTCCAGCGCAGCGGCCGCGTCGCTGATCTCACCGATGCCGCCATCGTAGCGGCCCTGACTGCGACCCACGCCGCGAAAGTTGAAGCGCATCACGGAGAAGCCCAGCTTCTGAAACGACTGATACATCGTGAAGGTGATGCGATTGTTCATGGTGCCGCTGTGCAGGGGATGCGGGTGCAGGACGAGCGCGAGCGGCGCGCCAACATCCTTGCTGTGGTGGTAGCGGCCTTCAAGCCGGCCGTCGGGGCCGGCGAACATCACCTCTGGCATGGTGTTCCGATGATTCCTGTGACCCGGGCCGGGCACGGCTCAGGTGATGCTGCCCATTGCATGATACCCGGCCGGCTGGTGCCCCAACCGGCGGACTGCCCCCGCTGCGCAACGCCCCTCGGCCCATACGGGCCAAGCGCGCCGAAGCCCTCGGCAAACGAAACGCCTACTCGACCCCTGACCGCCGCAGTGTCCGGACGGGTCTTCAACCCGGATGCTGCCACGATATATAGGACAGCCACCGCGCTTTCATAATGGAATTGACGCATGCCTTTCATGTTTCTGCGCGAGTTGGTGCACGCCTATCACCAGCGGGACCCGGCGGCGCGGTCCAGGATCGAGGTGCTGCTGTGCTATCCCGGCTTGCACGCGGTGATGATCCACCGGCTGGCGCATGGGCTGTGGCGGCGACGGCTGTTCCTGCTTGGGCGGTTCGTGTCCCACCTGGGCCGCTTCGCCACGGGGGTCGAAATCCATCCCGGCGCGCAGCTGGGCCGCCGAGTCATCATCGACCACGGCATGGGGGTGGTGATCGGCGAGACCGCCGTGCTGGGCGATGACGCTTACCTGTACCACCAGGTGACGCTCGGGACCGCCAGCAACGTCAAGGGCAAGCGCCATCCGACGGTGGGCCGCAACGTCATCCTGGGCGCCGGGGCAAAGATTTTGGGCGACATCGTGATCGGCGACGGCGCGCGGGTCGGCGCCAACGCCGTGGTGGTGGCGGACGTGCAACCGGGCCACACGGTGGTGGGCATTCCCGCCCGCCCAGTGGAGCGCGCCCGCCAGGCGCCCCCCGCCGCGGCCTTCCTGGCCTACGGCACGCCTTGCGACGGCTCGCCGGACCCATTGATGTGCCAGATCGAGGTGCTGCGGGCCGAGTTGCTGGCCTTGGAGGTGCGCGTGGCCGCCATGGGCGACCGCCGGATTCGGCCCGCCGTGAAGGCGGCGGAGTAACGGCGACGGCCTACCTGGACGCCAACGCCACCGAGCCGCTGCGCCCCGCAGCCCGGGACGCGATGCTGGCGGCACTCGACGCCGCGGGCAACCCGTCCTCGGTCCACGCTGCCGGACGGGGAGCGCGCCGGGTGCTGGAGGACGCGCGCGAGTCGCTGGCCCGGCGCTTCGGCGGCGCCGTGGTGTTCACCTCGGGCGGCACGGAGGCGGACGCGCTGGCGATCCACATGCTGGGCCACGGCCGCCGGGTTCTGATCGGTGCCACCGAGCACGACGCCGTGCGCGCCGCCCGGCCGGACGCCGAGACCTTGCCCGTGGATGGCGACGGGGTGCTGCGGCTGGACGAGTTGGCGGCGGCGCTGCCGGGCGACCCGGCGCTGGTGTGCCTCATGCTGGCCAACAACGAGACCGGGACGATCCAGCCGGTCGCCGCTGCCGCGTCGCTGTGCCGCCGCCATGGCGCGCGGCTGCATGTGGACGCGGTGCAGGCGGCCGGGCGCATCCCGACCGACCTGCGGGCCTTGGGCGCGCACAGCCTGGCGCTGTCCTCGCACAAGCTGGGCGGCCCGGCCGGCGCGGGCGCGCTGCTGCTGGCCGACGGAATGGACGGCCCGGCGCTCATCGTGGGCGGCGGGCAGGAGCGAGGCCGGCGCGGCGGCACCCCGCCGGTGGCCGCCATCGCCGGGTTCGCCGCGGCGGCCGAGGCGCAGCCGTCCGGGTTGCTGCCGTTGCGCGAGGCAGTGGAGGCGGTCGCGGTGGCCGCGGGCGGGCTGGTGCTGGGCGGAGCGGAGCGGCTACCCAACACGGCATGCGTGGCACTGCCCGGAGTCGCGGCGCAGACGCAGCTGATGGCGCTGGACTTGGCCGGGGTGCAGGTCTCCGCAGGTGCGGCCTGCTCCTCCGGCAAGGTGGCGCGCAGCCACGTGCTGCTGGCGATGGGTCTGGGCGCGCTGGCGGGCGAAGCGATCCGCGTCTCCCTGCCATGGAACGCCACGGGGGCCGACGTGGACGCGTTCGCCGCCGCCTACGCCGCCATGGCGCGTCGGGTCAGCCGGAGGGCGGCCTGATGGTGTATCTGGACAACCAGGCCACCACGCCGTGCGACCCCCGGGTGGTGGCGGCCATGCTGCCGTTCTGGACCGAGCGGTTCGGCAACCCGCACAGCGCCGAGCACGCCATGGGCTGGGACGCCGAGCAGGCAGTGGAGGCGGCCCGCGCCCAGGTGGCGGCGTTGATCGGCGCCGAGCCGCGTGAGATCGCGTTCACCTCCGGCGCCACGGAAGCCAACAATATCGCGATCAAGGGCGCGGCCCGCTTCGCCGCCGGTAACGGTCGCCGCCAAGTCGTCACGGTCGCCACCGAACACAAGTGCGTGCTGGAAAGCGTGGCCGACCTGCGCGCCGAGGGCTTCGACCCGGTAGTGCTGCCAGTGGGGCCGGACGGGTTGCTGGACCCGGCCGTGCTGGAGCAGGCCCTGGCCGTGCCCACGGTGCTGGTCAGCATCATGGCGGCCAACAACGAGACGGGCGTGCTGCAGGACTTGCCCCGCCTGTCCAGCCTCGCCCATGCGGCGGGAGCGCTGTTCCACACCGACGCGGCGCAGGCGCTGGGCAAGGTGGCGTTCGACGTGGACGACATCGACCTTGCCTCCTTCAGCGCCCACAAGTTGTATGGCCCGAAGGGAGTGGGCGCGCTCTACGTGCGCCGCCGCCCGCGCGCCCGCTTGCTGCCGCTGTTCTCCGGCGGCGGGCAGGAGCGGGGGCTGCGCTCTGGCACGCTGCCCACCCCACTCGTGGCCGGGTTCGGCGAGGCGTGCCGCATCGCCGGCGCCGAGATGGCGGAGGAAGCGGCGCGACTCGCCGCCCTGCGCGACCACCTGCTGGCCGGGCTGGCCCGGCGGCTGCCCGGGCTGCGCGTCAACGGCAGCACGGCGCGGCGGCTGCCGGGCAACCTCAACGTCACCTTGCCGCACGGCGACGCCCTGGATGTCATGCGCGCCAACCCCGGCCTGTGCGTGTCCACCGGCTCCGCCTGCTCGTCCGCCGCCGTAGCGCCCTCCTACGTGCTCACCGCCATGGGGCTAGACGCGGTCAGTGCCGCGCGCACCTTGCGGATGGGACTGGGACGCTTTACCTCCCGCTCGGATGTGGACTACGCCATCGCGGCGCTGTCCGCCGTCCCGCACTTTGCCGAGGCCTGAGCACGATGCCCAAGATGACCTTCGTCGAGCGTAACGGTGTTCCCCGCGAAGTCAGTGCCCCGCTCGGCTTGTCCGTGCTGGAAGTGGCGCACAAGCACGGCGTCGATATCGAGGGCGCGTGCGAGGGCTCACTGGCCTGCTCCACCTGCCACGTGGTCATCGATCCGGCGTGGTTCGGCAAGCTGCCCGCCCCCACCGAGGACGAGGAGGACATGTTGGACCTCGCCTTCGGGCTGGAGAAAACCTCCCGTCTCGGTTGCCAATTGGTGATGACCGAGGCGCTGGACGGGCTGGTGGTGCGCTTGCCGGCCAGCACGCGCAACGTTCAGGGCTAGCGGCGGGAACCATGCGCATCCTTGCCGCGATGTCCGGCGGGGTGGACAGCAGTGTCGCCGCTGGGTTGTTGCACGAAGCCGGGCACGAGGTCATCGGCGCCACGCTGCAGCTGTACGATCACGGGGCCGCTGCGGCCCGCAAGGGAGCTTGTTGCGCCGGGCAGGACATCCACGACGCGCGCCGGGTCGCGGACCGGCTGGGCATCCCGCACTACGTCATCGACGCTGAGGCGCGCTTCCGCTCGGCCGTCATCGATGACTTCGCGGCCAGCTACGCCGCCGGGCAGACTCCCGTGCCGTGCGTGCGGTGCAACCAGACGGTCAAGTTCACCGACCTGATACGCCTGGCCACCGACCTCGGCTGCGACGCCATGGCCACGGGGCACTACGTGCGCCGGGTGGACGGCCCGGATGGCCCGGAGCTTCACCGCGCCGCCGCCCCGCAACGGGACCAGAGCTGGTTCCTGTTCGCCACCACCCGCGCCCAATTGGCCCGCTCGCTGTTCCCTCTCGGCGCCATGCCGGACAAGGGCGCGGTGCGGGCCGAGGCGGCCCGGCTTGGGTTGGAGGTGGCCGCCAAGCCGGACAGCCAGGACATCTGCTTCGTGCCCACCGGCCGCTACGATGCGCTGGTGGCGCGCCTGCGCCCGGATGCTGCGGCGCCGGGCGAGATCGTGGATGCGTCCGGCACAGTGCTCGGGCGGCATGACGGGGTGGGGCGCTACACAGTCGGCCAGGCCAAGCGGCTGGGGGTGGCCAGTGTGGCAGGCGAGCGCCAGGTCGTGGTCGCGCTGGACCCTGCGGCGCAACGGGTGGTCGTGGGGCCGCGTGGCAGTGGAACCCGAGCGTTGCAGCTGCGGGAACTGAACTGGCTGATCGACCCGGAGCCGTCACAGCGCTGCATGGTGAAGCTGCGGGCGCGGGATGAGCTGCATGCCGCCACCGTGACGATGGATGGCCACGTTTCGCTGAAGGAGCCGGCGCTTCCGGCTCCAGGGCAGGCCTGCGTGTTTTATGCGGGCGAACGGGTCCTGGGCGGCGGCTTCATCGCCGCCCAGGCTTAGGCAAAGCCGCCTATTGCAGGATGATCGCGACCCGGCGGTTTTGCGGCTCGCGCACGCCGGGTGCGGTCTGCACCAGCGGGCGCGTGTCGCCGAACGCCTGGATCTGGATTTCCTTCGCCGGCACGCCGTCGCGCACCAGCTCGGCGGCAACGGTCTGGGCACGGCGCAACGAAAGCTTCTGGTTGTACTGCTTGGTGCCGGACAAGTCGGCGTTGCCCTGCACCTCGATGCGGGTGGCCTGCACGCGGGTGCTGGCCTGTGCCGCCTCTGCGACGATCTGGCGGGCGCGGTCGGTCAGGTCGGCACGGTCCCAGTCAAAGAATACCAGGTAGGTGCGCGACGGCGCCACGACGGGGGAAGGCGCGGCGGGCGGCGGCGGCGGCACCGGGGCGGGCGTGTTGAAGGCGTAGCGGATGCCGAGAACGCCGCTGTGGTTCAGGTTCTCGGTGATGTCGTAGTTGCCCTTGGCACCGGGCGTCGAGATCGAGGTGGCGCGGAAGGTCTGGTTGCCGAGAACGCCGAGGAAGCGGTACTCGGCCGTAAATGCCAGGCCCGGCAACGTGGTGATCGGGAAGGCGAAGCCCACGATGCCCTGATAGGCAAAGTTGCCGCTCGACGTGCCGCCGAGATGCGTGACATCGCCGGTCGTCTGCACCGCGTTCAGGCCGTTCAGGTGGCTCCACTCCCAGCCAGCGCCGACGCCCACGTAGGGCGTGAACGGATAATCTAGGCCGAAAGGACGCAAATCCACATCGTAGAGCACATTGCCTAGCGCGCCGTAGTCCTGCTGGGTGCTCTGGCCGCCTTCCGGCGCCTGGCTGGTGAACTTGCGGATGCCGGTGGAGCGATAGTTACCCTCCACTTCCAGGCGCAGGCCGTTGCCGAGGCCATAGCCGACGCTGCCCAGGCCGCCGTAGCCGTCCGCATCGAACGTCAGCCGCGAGGAGCCGAACTCGGCGCCTGGGGACGCATGCGCGTGCTCTGCCTGCTTATAGTTGAACAAGGCGCCGGCACCGACATAGAGGCCGTCAACTGGCTGGGCCAAGGCGAGGCCTGGCAGGCAGATAGCGGCAGCGGTGGCGAGGAGACGGAGCTGCATGGTGGGCGATATCCTGTCGGTCATTATAGCGTCGTCGCTAGTGTGGCCAATGACGTGCTGAAACCCAAGGGGCTTACCCCGGCGCCGGCACCGGCAAGAGCCATCCAGGTGCGATTGCGATGCCATAGTATCTTAGACGTGACACTTTGGCGTTGGTGCCCGACCAGCAGGAACCCGCCTGCCGGCAGGGTGGGCGGATCGCGCCCACCCTGCCGGCGTGCTCAAGCTATTGCAGGATGATCGCGACCCGGCGGTTTTGCGGCTCGCGCACGCCGGGTGCGGTCTGCACCAGCGGGCGCGTGTCGCCGAACGCCTGGATCTGGATTTCCTTCGCCGGCACGCCGTCGCGCACCAGCTCGGCGGCAACGGTCTGGGCACGGCGCAACGAAAGCTTCTGGTTGTACTGCTTGGTGCCGGACAAGTCGGCGTTGCCCTGCACCTCGATGCGGGTGGCCTGCACGCGGGTGCTGGCCTGTGCCGCCTCTGCGACGATCTGGCGGGCGCGGTCGGTCAGGTCGGCACGGTCCCAGTCAAAGAATACCAGGTAGGTGCGCGACGGCGCCACGACGGGGGAAGGCGCGGCGGGCGGCGGCGGCGGCACCGGGGCGGGCGTGTTGAAGGCAAAGCGCACACCCACGACCAAGCTGTGGTTCAGGTTCTCGGAAATCTGTGCGCTTTCAGCGCTCAGCCCGCCGTTGAAGTTCTGCGCCTTGAACTTCTGATTACCCAGCACGCCGAGGAAATGGTAGTCGATGGTGAAGGCCAGGCCCGGGATCGGCTCGACCGGGAAGGCCACGCCGGCGATGCCCTGATAGGCGAAGTTGCCGTTCGTGCCGCCGAAATGGTTCACTTGGCCGGTGACGGCGTCGGTCGTGGTCAGGCCCTGGATGTGGCTCCACTCATAACCGGCGCCGAGGCCGACATAGGGCTGCAGGAACGGCACGCCGAACGGCCGCAGGTCCACATCGTACAGCACGTTGACGAGCGCGCCGTAGTCCTCCTGGGTCGTGCCGCCGCCTTGGTTCGGGTTGGTCGTGCCATACACCCCCAGCAGGCTGCTCTGGCGGTAGTTGCCCTCCACCTCGGCCCGCAGGCCGTTGCCCAGGCCATAGCCGACGCTGCCGAGGCCGCCGAGGCCGCCGGCATCGAAGCGGAAGCGGGGGGAGGGGCCGGTCAGGCCGGAATCCGGCGAGGTCCGCAGGTGCTCGTCCTGCTTGAGGTTGGCCAGCGCGCCGGCGCCGATGTACAGCCCCTCGATCGGCTGAGCGGCGGCAAGGCATGGCAGCGACGCGGCCGCGGTCGCGAGAAGAATGAAGCGCAAGTTCATGGCGAAGAGCTGTCCTGGAGGTTACGTCGCCCCCCGCCTAATCGAAGTGACGGGCAGGACAACCCACAAACCTGGCATCGCACTGCAATATCCAGTTACACCGTTGATTTCATTGCATCGGCTGCGGGCATGATCGCTTTATCGTGATCACCCGGCCCGGCGTGCGCCCAGACTCGCCAGCATCGGCTTGCAGCATTGACTCGACAGGCGGCAGGCGCGACACAGCGCGCTGTCCGGCTGGCGGCGTAGCTCAGCGGTAGAGCAGGGGAATCATAATCCCTTGGTCGGCGGTTCAAATCCGTCCGCCGCTACCAGCC
>CAXSAX010000012.1:0-96130 GCA_964235495.1 uncultured Acetobacteraceae bacterium
TCAGGAATACCTCTGGTGAAAGCCTCAGGATGTCCACAAAACCGGGGCAATCCCAATCTCACCACAACCGCTCAATGAAACCGCGGGGCTGCCTGGCAAAAGCGGGTCGCTTGGCGCAAGGGCCCGCGGCCTGTAGGGTCCGTCGCCTCCTGGAGCCCGTCCGATGCGCCTGTCCCGATCCCTGCTTCCCACCCTGAAGGAAACGCCGGCCGAGGCGCAGATCGCGTCGCACCGGCTAATGCTGCGGGCCGGGCTGGTGCGGCAGACTGCGGCCGGCATCTATGCGTGGCTGCCGGCGGGGCAGCGCGTGCTGCGCAACATCGCCCAGGTAGTGCGCGAAGAGCAGGACGCGATCGGCTGCCAGGAGGTGTTGATGCCCACCGTGCAGCCGGCCGACCTCTGGCGGCAGTCCGGCCGCTACGACGCGTACGGCCCGGAGATGCTGCGCTTTGCCGACCGGCACAAGCGGGAATTGCTGTATGGACCGACCAACGAGGAGATGATCACCGACCTGCTGCGCCAGTCGGTGCACTCGTACCGGCAGTTGCCGCAGATGCTTTACCACATCCAGTGGAAGTTCCGCGACGAGGTGCGGCCCCGCTTCGGCGTGATGCGCGGGCGCGAGTTCCTGATGAAGGACGCCTACAGCTTCGACCTGGACTATGCCGGCGCGGTGCTGAGCTACCGGCGCATGATGCTGGCCTACATGCGGACTTTCCAGCGCCTGGGCGTGAAGGCAATCCCGATGCTGGCGGATAACGGCCCGATCGGCGGAGAGCTCAGCCACGAGTTCATCATCCTAGCGTCCACGGGCGAGAGCGGCGTGTTCTACGACAGCGATTTCGAGAAGATCGACTGGGGAAGCGCTCAGTTCGACACCAACAGTTCTGAAGACATGGAGCGGTTCTATGCGCTCATGACAAGCCTGTATGCGGCAACGGACGAGAAGCATGACCTGGCCGCTTGGGCGCGCGTGCCAGAGGAGCGCCGCCGCGAGGGGCGAGGTATCGAGGTGGGACATATCTTCTACTTCGGCCGCAAGTACAGCGAGTCGATGAGCCTGAGCGTAGCCGGCGCGGACGGGATGCCAGTAGCGCCAGAGATGAGCAGCTTCGGGATTGGCATCTCCCGCCTGGTGGGCGCGGTGATCGAGGCCAGCCATGACGAGGCCGGCATCATCTGGCCCGACAGCATCGCCCCGTTTCGCGCCGCCATCCTGAACCTCAAGCAGGGAGACGCTGCCACCGAGGCGCTCTGCGAGCAGCTATACGCCCGGCTGGGTGCCGTGGCGCTATACGACGATCGGGAGGAACGGGCCGGGGTGAAGTTCGCCGACGCCGACCTGATGGGGCATCCGTGGCAGCTGGTGGTAGGGCCGCGCGGGGCGGCGAACGGGAAGGTCGAGCTGAAGCGCCGGGTGACGGGCGAGCGGGTGGAGCTTTCGGTGGAGGACGCGCTTGCACAATTGGGCTGATGTGCGCGGCGTCCCTCATCCTGGCCCTCTCCCGCCAGGGAAGAGGGGAAGCCTGCTTCCCAAGCAGCCCCGCTGATGTTCGGCCCCTTTGAGCGCGCCGTCGCCGGGCGCTACCTGCGCGCCCGCCGCGGCGAGCGGTTCGTCTCCGTGATTGCCGGGTTCAGCCTGGTTGGCATCGCGCTCGGTGTCGCCACGCTTATCATCGTCATGTCCGTCATGGGTGGCTTCAAGGCGGATCTGCTCGGCCGCATCCTCGGCTTCAACGGCGACCTCGGCGTGTATGGCGCGGGCCAGCCGATCACGCGGTATGACGCCGATGCCGCCCGCATCCGCACCGTGCCCGGCGTGCTCTCCGCCATCCCCGTGGTGGACGGGCAGGTGGCGCTGACCGACGACCGGGGCAACAATGCCGGCGGCTACGTGCGCGGCATCCGCCAGGCGGATTTGCAGGGCCTGCATGCCGTCAGCGACCACATCGTCGGCGGCTCGCTGGACGCCTTCGCCGGGCCGGACGCCATCGCGATCGGCGCCACGCTGGCCAGCCGGTTCGGGCTGGCAGCCGGCAGCAAGATCACGCTCATCTCGCCGCAAGGGGCCGCCACCGCGTTCGGCACCATCCCCCGCGTGCGCGCCTACACGGTGGCCGCGGTGTTCCAGGTGGGGATGAACGACTACGACAGCGGCTACGTGTTCCTGCCGCTGGAAGCAGCCCAGATCTTCTTCCAGCAGCCGGACCAGGCGACGCAGATCGAGGTGATGGTCGATGACCCGGAGCGCGCCCGCCCGATCGGCCGCGCCATCCTGGCAGCCTTGGGCGACGAGCCGGTGCGCATCATCGACTGGCAGCAGAACAACAACAGCTTCTTCGCCGCCGTGCAGGTGGAGCAGAACGTGATGTTCCTGATCCTGACGCTCATCATCCTGGTGGCGGCGTTCAACGTGGTCAGCTCGCTCATCATGATGGTGAAGGACAAGACGCGCGACATCGCCGTGCTGCGCACCATCGGCGCCGGGCGTGGGGCGGTGCTGAGGATTTTCCTCATGGTGGGCGCATCCGTCGGCGTCACCGGCACGCTGGTGGGCACGCTGCTCGGCGTGCTGTTCTGCCTCAACATCGAGACTCTCCAGGGCTGGGTGGAGGCCGCGACCGGGCGCACCGTGTTCGATCCCACGGTGTATTACCTCGCCCACCTGCCGGCCAAGCTGGATTGGCACGAGGTGGCGCAGATCATCGCCATGGCGCTGGCGCTGTCATTGCTGGCGACGCTCTACCCATCCTGGCGCGCCGCCCGCACCGATCCGGTCGAAGCCTTGCGGAATGTCTGATCCTTTGATGCTGCGCGCCGTCAGCCGCAGCTACCGCACGGGGGACGGCGCGCTGCACGTCCTGCGCGGTGCGGACCTTGCGCTGCGCCCCGGCGAGATTGTGGCGCTGGTGGCGCCCTCCGGCACCGGTAAATCCACCCTGCTGCACCTGGCTGGCTTGCTGGAGCGGCCCGATGCGGGCGCCGTGCTGGTTGACGGCCTGGATGCCGGCGCGTTGCCAGACCCGGCGCGTACCGCCATCCGCCGTGATTCCATCGGCTTCGTGTACCAGTTCCACCATCTGCTCGGCGAGTTCACCGCGCTGGAGAATGTGGTGCTGCCCCAGCTGATCGCGGGCGTGCGCCGGCGGGACGCGGAGGCGCGGGCACGCGACCTGCTGGGCGCGCTGGGCCTCGCCGCCCGCACCGGGCACGAGCCGGGCAAACTGTCCGGCGGCGAGCAGCAGCGCGTGGCCATCGCCCGTGCCCTGGCCAACGCCCCCCGCGTGCTGCTGGCGGACGAGCCGACCGGCAACCTGGACGTGGGTACGTCCGGGGTGGTGTTCGACGCCCTGCTGGCGGCGGTGCGCGGGCAGGGCGTGGCCGCGCTGATCGCCACCCACAACCCGGAGCTGGCGGCGCGCATGGACCGCCGGGTGACGCTGCGGGACGGCCAGGTGGTCGCCGCCTGACCGCTTCATATCAGGTGTCCAGAGGACGACCGTCCTCTGGTAGGGTGCGGGGCAAAGCCCCGCCGAGGAGATGCCATGCTGGCTGAACCGCTCGCCCGTCTGCTGGCTCGCCGCGGCATCCATTACGGCTGGGTGGTCGCCGCCACGGCGTTCCTCGTCATGCTGTCCACCGCCGCCGCGGTCGGCATGCCCGGCGTGCTGATCCGCCCGTTGCAGCACGAATACGGCTGGAGCCTCAGCAGCATCTCCGGCCCGCTGGCGCTGCGGCTGGTGTTGTTCGGAGCCATGGCGCCGTTCGCGGCGGCTTTGATGGCGCGCTACGGCCTGCGTGCCGTGGTGCTGACGGCGCTCAGCCTGATCGTGGCCGGGCTGGGCGCTGCCACGCTGTTCATGGGGACGCTGTGGCAGCTTTGGCTGCTGTGGGGCGGCGTGGTGGGCATCGGCACTGGGCTGACGGCGCTGGTGCTGGGCGCCACTGTCGCCAGCCGATGGTTCACAGCCCGCCGCGGGCTGGTGATCGGTCTGCTGACCGCTAGCTCCGCCACGGGGCAGCTCGTCTTCCTGCCGCTGGCCGCGTGGCTGGCGCAGCATTACGGCTGGCGCGTGGCGTTGGTCCCGGCGCTGCTCTCTTGCGCCGTGGCCGCCGTGCTGGCCGTGCTGTTGCTGCGCGACCGCCCAGCCGACCTCGGCTTGCTGCCGTACGGCGAACCGGCCGGCGCGCCGTTGGCATACGCGCCGGCCCTGACGGGCTCGTCGGTAGGCGCAGCCTTCGCGATCCTGGCGGAGGCGGCGCGCACCCGGGTCTTTTGGCTGCTGTTCGGCACCTTCTTCATGTGCGGCCTGTCCACCAACGGGCTGATCCAGACGCATTTCCTGCCGTTCTGCGCCGATTTTGGCGTCCCCGAAGTGGTCGCCGCTTCCTTGCTGGCCACCATGGGCGCGTTCGACTTCGTGGGCACGGTCGCGTCCGGCTGGCTGTCTGACCGGTTTGACGGACGACGGCTGCTGTTCTGGTACTACGGGCTGCGCGGCCTGTCGCTGCTGTACTTGCCGTTCTCGTCGTTCAGCTTCTACGGCCTCTCGATGTTCGCGCTGTTCTACGGGCTGGACTGGATCGCCACCGTGCCGCCGACTGTGCGCCTGGCTGGGTCCGCGTTCGGGCGGGAGAAGGCGCCGCTGGTGTTCGGCTGGGTGTTCACGGCCCATCAGCTGGGCGCCGCCACGGCGGCGTTCGGCGCAGGCTGGTCGCGGGATGCGCTGTCCACGTATATGCCGGCGTTTGTGGTGGCAGGGACGGGTTGCCTGGTTGCGGCGGCCGCGTGCGCCTTGACCCGGCGGCCTGCTGTGGCCACCCGCGCCACTATTGCGGCATAGCTGCGGCGATGACGCAGGAGCGCCCGGTGTTGGTCGTGTTCAGTGGATTGCCGGGCACGGGCAAGACGACCCTCTCGACGGCGCTTGCGCAGCGGCTGGGCGCCCTTCACCTGCGCATCGACGTGATCGAGCAAGCCATACAGGCCGTCGGCATCGGCGAGGTGGGCGCTGCTGGCTACGCGGTGGCGAATGCCCTGGCAGAAGCCAACTTGCGGCTGGGCCGGACGGTCGTTGCAGATTGCGTCAACCCAGTGCGCGAGAGCCGGCTTGGATGGCACGGCGTCGCCTCACGGTCGTCTGCACGGATCGCCGACATTCACCTGTTCTGTTCCGACGCTGCCGAGCATCGGCGCCGTGTGGAGGAACGTGCAAGCGACATCCCCGGTCACGTGCTGCCGACGTGGGAAGGGGTGATGCGTTACGAGTTCGAGGAGCGCATGGACGGGCATCTGCCGCTTGATACGGCGGCCCTGTCGCCTGAACAACTGGTCCAGCAATGCGTAGCTTATGTTCTCGATGGCCGGCAAAGCACTTGAGGCATTCTCACGCTGACTGGCGACAGCCCTGCGATAATTGTAGCTGACCAAGCCGCGCCAGGGGAAAGCATCAAAATCGTTGCAAGACCGGTGCGGTACGGTTTACCTGGGCCATGCTGCAGGCGAAGGATTGCAGGATGGGCCAAGCTGCTGTTCAGGTTGCCGCCAAAGCTGACCGATCCCGGCAATTCTACGTCTGGATGTCCGGCATCTGCCTGACGATCGCGGTGCTCGGATTCATGCCGACCTATTTCTGGCCGCTTGCCCACGGCACCTTCGCGGCGGAACCCGTCGTTCATATCCACGGGCTGATCCTGTTTTCCTGGGTTTTGCTGTTCTTCACCCAGAGCCTGCTGGTGGTGCGCGGTAGGGTGCTGGCGCACCGTGAATGGGGGCTGCTCGGCATAGCCGTGATGACGGGAGTGATCTTCATTGTCGTCACGCTTGTTTCCATGCGCATCAGGCAAGCCTCGGCGCCTGGAATGCCGGTGGAGTTGACGCATGACGTGCGTGCCTTCGAATGGCCGGTCTTCAGCAGCGTGCTGTTCCTGGCCGCGCTGTTCACGCTGGCGGTCATGACAACCAGGCGGCCGCAGGTGCACAAGCGGCTGTTGCTGCTGGCAACGATTTCCATGCTGGGCGCGCCGATCGGGCGCTGGTTCAACGTGCTTCTGGCGCCTCCGCCGGATCCCGACGCGTCGGAACTGAGCGTGCCGCCGGTCTTTGTGCTGATTCCACCATCCCTTCTCGGCGATCTGCTGATCGTCGTGGCAATGGTCTATGACTGGCGGATCCGGGGCCGGCCGCATGAGGTGTATCTGATCGGTGGCAGCGCGTTGCTGCTGATCCAGGTCACTGCCGTGCCAGTGTCGGCGTCGTCTGCCTGGCCAGCCGTGGCGACCGCACTGGGCCACTTGGCGGGCTGAAGAAGCAAGCCCGCGCTAGGCTTCGAGCCGCCCCAGCACCGCGGCCACCGTCCCCTCCACGCTGTCCCCCACATCCACCTCGATCACGTGCTCGTCCGCCGCCGGCTCCTCCAGCGTGGCCAGTTGGCTGTCCAGCAGGGCAGGCGGCATAAACTCGTGGTGGCGGCTGTGGACATGCGCCTCCAGCACCTGCCGGGTGCCGTGCAGATAGACGATCTGCACCCCGGGCTTGCCGTTGCCGATGCGGTCGCGGTAGGCGCGGCGCAGGGCGGAGCAGGTGATGATGGCGTCCTGCCCGGCCCGTAGATTCGCGTCGATCCAGCGCGCGATGATGTCGAGCCAGGGCGCGCGGTCCTCGTCGGTCAACGGCGTGCCGGCAGCCATCTTCTCGCGGTTCGCCACGGGGTGCAGCCGGTCGCCTTCCTGGAACATCCAGCCGAGCTCGGCGGCTACCCGCTCCGCCACCGTCGTCTTGCCGGAGCCGGAGACGCCCATCACCACGACCACGCGGCTCACCGCCCGAGTCTCCTCACGCCGGCCGGGTCGGCCACGAAGACGGTGGTGGTGCGGCCGATGAATAGCCCGGTTTCAACCACGCCCACGATGGCCTGCAACTGAGCGTCCAGCGCCGCCGGGTCGGGGATGGGGGCTACGTGGCAATCCAGGATGAAGTTGCCGCCATCCGTGAGATAGGGATTGCCTTCGGCGTCCATGCGTCGCGCCGGCAGGCCGCCCAAATCCTCAATGCGTTGCGCAGTGGCTTGCCAGCCGAACCGCGTCACTTCCACGGGGATCAGCGAATTCATCCCGAGCCGGTCCACCAGCTTGCCGCCATCGACCACGATCAGCAGCTTGGCGCTGGCCTGCGCCACCATCTTCTCCCGCAACAAGGCGCCACCCAAGCCTTTGACGAGGTTCAGCGAACCTTGCTCCACCGCGTCCGCGCCGTCGATGGTGAGGTCAAGCTTGGTGCGGCGGCCCAGCTCCACCAGCGTGATGCCGCCGTCGCGGGCCTGCGCCGCGCTGCGTTCAGAGGTGGGGACGGCCGTGATGCGCAGGCCGCCGCGCACGCGCTCGATCAGCTTGGCGATGGCGAAGGCCGCGGTGGAGCCGGTGCCGAGTCCCACCGCCATGCCGTCCTCCACCAGCGCCGCCGCGGCTTCGGCCGCGTCCCGCTTCAGGGTGGCGTTCGGGTCGGTCATGCCGGGGCCGCGGCGCGATCGGTGAACCAGTGCAGCTCGCCCACCGGGTGCATGCCCACTGCGGGCAGGGCCACATCGCCCGCGAGCGCCCGGGCCAGGATGTCCCGCTTGCCAGCCCCCGCAGCGAGGAAGGCCACGGCGCGGCTGCTATCCAGCGCCGGGTAGGTCAGGCTCAGCCGCGGCTCCGGCTTGGCGCCGACCACGGCGGCGGTCCAGGCGGTGCGCTCGCCCAATGCCGCCACGCCGGGAAACAGGGAGGCGGTGTGGCCGTCCTCGCCCAGGCCCAGGAACGTGACGTCGAACAGCGGCCGCGCGGGGTCCAGCGTATCGGCGCCGTAAAACCGCTTGAGCGTGTCAGCGTAGTGCAGGGCGGCATGCTCCGGGTCGCCGTCCGTCTGCCACGGGTGCACCTGCACGTCCGGCAGGGGCACATGGGACAGCATCGCCTCGCGCGCCATGCGGTAGTTGCTGTCCGGGTGGTCGGGCGGCACGAGCCGTTCGTCGCCGAAGAAGACGTGGGTGCGGTCCCAAGGGAACCGGCTGCGGTATGGCTCCTGCGCCAGCAGCGTGTAGGTGGCCTTGGGCGTGGAGCCGCCGGACAGGCACCAGGCGAAGCGGCCTGGCGTCGCCAATGCACGCTCCAGCAGCCAGTCGGCTGCCCGGCGCGCCACGGCGGCGCTATCGGCCTGCACGTCCACGGCGCCGTTCATGCCAGCACGAACCGTTCGACGGCTTTGGCAAAGCCTTCGTCCTCGTAGCCGTCGGTCACGCCGTCCGCCGCCGCTTTTACGTCGTCGCTGGATTGCCCCATCGCGATGGCGAAGCCGCTCGGCTTGAACATCAGCACGTCGTTCGGCATGTCGCCGATAGTGGCGATCTCACCGGCGGGAATGCCCAGCGTGCGGGAGAGATAGCTGACCACGAAGCCCTTGTTCGCGTCTGGATGCGTCACGTCCAGGTAGTAGGGCTGCGAGCGCGCGGCGGAGGCGGTGTGGCCCAGCATCTGCTGCATCGCCTGTTCGCAGGCGGCAACCTTGTCCAGGTCGTCGCTGACGCCTGTGATCTTGACCGCTGCCTTCAGGTGCTCATCGGTAAATGCCTTGACCACCTTAGGCGGGAAGCGGACGGTTTGCTGCTCCCGCTCCCGGTGCGGCGCGTCCATGTCGCGCAGCAGCCAATCATCCCCGGCATACACCCATACATCCAGCCCGCCATGTTCGATCAACTCGACGGCCTGCCTGGCGGCCGCTGGGTCGAGCGTGCGGCTCTCAATGATCTCCATGCCGGGCTTGACGAACAAGCCGCCGTTGAACCCGGCGACCGGCGTGGTGATGTGCAGCGGCTCGATTAGCATCGCCATTCCTTTCGGCGGACGGCCGCTGGTGACAGCGAATTGGATGCCATGGGCCGCCACGTCCTGCACGGCTTTCTGGGCGCGTTTGGTCAGCACCTTATCCTTGGTGACCAGCGTGCCGTCCACGTCGGCCAGCAGCAGGCTGATCTTGTCGGGGCGGGAGCGGGGCATCGGTTTGTCCTCACTGAATCCTAGCGAGATTGGGGCAGAACGAAGCGGTCGATCGCCGCCGCCCAGCCATCCTGCTCATTGGACGTCGTGTGCTGCTTGGCCTGCGCCGCCACTGATGCCGGAGCGTTGCCCATCGCAATGCTATGCCCAGCCACGCGGAACATAGGCACGTCGTTCTGCTGGTCGCCAATGGCGCAGACCTCTGCGATATCCACGCCATACCACTTGGCGAAGGCATGCGCCGCGGTTCCCTTGTCCGCGGACGGGTTGGTCACGTCCAGGTAGTATTGCTGGGACCGGTGAGCATGTGCCGTGCTCCCAAGCACGCCTTGCAGCTCCGTCTCGCACGCTGCCAGCATGTCGAACTGCGCCGAAGCTCCAACGACCTTGCCGCAGCGCCCCAGGAACGGCGTAAAATCCTCCACCACCGTCGGCTCGAACCGAATGGTGTGTAGCTCCTTGTGGACGTAATCGCCCGCAATATCCTTGATGATCCACTGGTTGTCAGCAAACAGCCAGGGAAACACGCCTTGCCGCTCGAACAGTGCCAGGCTGGACCGCACAGCGTCTTCCGGCACGAACAACTCCTCAATCATGCTGCCCTCCGGGCTCAAGATGGTGCCGCCGTTGAAGCCGCCGAGCGGGCCGGTCAGCCCGAGATCCATGGTGAGGAACGCCATACCGCGCGGCGGACGGCTGCTGACCAGCGCCAGGTAGATGCCGGCCTGGCGCAGCCGGTGCGCGGCGTCGATGGTGGCAGGGGTCAGCACCTTGTCGGTGGTGACCATGGTGCCGTCCACGTCCGACACGACAAGCTTGATCGCCATCAGCCGACCTTGCGCCACTGCCGGCCATCGCGCGCCAGCAGATCGTCGGCTACCTTGGGCCCGTTGGTTCCCGCGGCATAAGGATGCACCCTGTCCTGGCCGTTTGCCACCGCGTCCAGCACCGGCTGTACGCTTTGCCATCCGGCTTCGATGTTGTCGGCGCGGTTGAACAGGGTGGGATCGCCGATCAGCACGTCGTAGATCAGCGTTTCGTAGCCGGTAGAGGGCTTGAGGTCGAAATAGTCCTCGTACTTGAAGTCCATTCGCACCGGTTCAAGCACGACGGTCTGGCCGGGCTGCTTGGCACTGAAGTACAGCGACACTCCTTCGTGCGGCTGCAGATGCAGCATCAGCACGTTGGGGGACAGCTTATCGACCGGCGTATCGCGGAACATCGCAAACGGGGCTTGCTTAAAATACACCGCAACCTCGGTCTTGCGCGCGGCCATATGCTTGCCGGTCCGTAGGTAGAACGGCACCCCGGCCCAGCGCCAGTTGTCGATCAGCAGCTTAAGCGCCACGTAGGTCTCCACTTTGGAGTCCGGCGCCACGTCCGGCTCGTCGGTGTAGCCCTTGACCTCGCCTACTCCCTTCATCGACCCGGCGGTGTATTGTCCGCGCACCACGTTGCGTTCCACGTCCGCTGCCGACATCCGGTGGATTGCCTCGATCACCTTGGCTTTTTCGCCACGGACCGCATCGGCGTCGAATGAGTTAGGCGGTTCCATGGCAATCATCGACATCAACTGGAACATGTGGTTCGGGACCATGTCCCGCAACGCGCCCGTAACCTCGTAAAACTTGCCGCGCTTCTCCACTCCCACCGTTTCAGCCGCGGTGATCTCGACGTAGTCGATGTGGTCACGATTCCACAGCGGCTCAAAGAAGCCGTTGGCGAAACGCAGCGCCATGATGTTCTGCACCGTCTCCTTGCCGAGGAAATGGTCGATCCGGTAAATCTGTTTCTCATCCAGTTGGGAAAGGATATGCGCGTTCAGCCCCTGCGCCGATTGCAGATCATGGCCGAACGGCTTCTCGATCACGACGCGGCGGAATGTCGTGTCAGTTTCCTTTGTCAGTCCGGCCTCATGCAGCATGTCAATGATGCCGCCGAAGAACCGATCCGCCACGGCGAGATAGAACACCGCACTGGCGTCTTTCAGCTTGTCAGCCAGCATGCGGAATGTGTCGGGCTTGGTGAAATCCCCCGCCATATAGTGCAGCCGCTGCTCCAGCCAGCCCCACCATTCAGCGTTCAAGCTGCTCTCGGCGAACTCGCCCCCAGCCGCAGGGGTGAAGCTCTGCATCATCGCCTTTTGCCGGCCCTGGAACTCGCCATCCGTGCCTTCGTCACGATCGACGCCCATGATCGAGAAGTCGTCGTCGAGCAGCTTTGTGCCGGATAGGTTGTAGAGCGCAGGCATCAACAGACGCTTCGTCAGGTCGCCGTTGGCGCCGAAGATGACCAGGGTGCACGCGGGCGCAGGCTTGGCCGTCTTGGCCAGCGCCTCTGTGTTGCCGATGACTTGCGAAGTTCCGTCCACCGGGTCAGGCCTTCGGTTCGACGTGACCGCCAAAGCCGAACCGCATGGCGGACAGCATCTTCTCACCGTAAGTGTGGCTTTGCCGCGAGCGGAACCGGGCGAACAGGGAAGCGGCCAGCACCGGCACTGGCACCGCCTCCTCCACTGCCGCATCAATCGTCCAGCGACCCTCGCCGCTGTCCGACACATCGCCGCTGAACTTCTCCAGCTTCTCGTCGGTGGCCAGGGCAGAGGCCGTCAGGTCCAGCAGCCAGGACGACACTACGGAGCCGCGGCGCCATACCTCGGCGATGTCGCCCATGTTGAGGCTGAATCGTTCGTGCTCCGGCAGTTCGTGACTATCCTTGTTCTTGAGGATGTCGAAGCCCTCGGCGTAGGCTTGCATCATCCCGTACTCGATGCCGTTGTGCACCATCTTGACGAAGTGCCCGGACCCCGCCGGACCGCAATGCAGGTAGCCATGCTCCGCCGTCGGGTTGCGGCCCTCGCGGCCCGGCGTGCGGTCGATCTCGCCCATGCCCGGCGCCAAGGTGGATAGGATCGGATCGAGATACTTCACCGTAGCGTCCTCGCCGCCAATCATCATGCAGTAGCCGCGCTGTAGGCCCCACACGCCGCCGGAAGTGCCCACGTCCACGTACACGATGCCTTTCTCGCGCAGCGCAGCGGCGCGGCGGATGTCGTCCTTGTACATGGAGTTGCCGCCGTCGATGATGATGTCGCCGCGCCCCATCATTTCGCCCAGGGCGTGCACCGTGTCTTCGGTGATCTTGCCGGAGGGCAGCATGACCCAGACGATGCGCGGCGAGTCCAACTGCTGCACCATGTCAGCCAAGCCGGTCGATTTGGCCGCACCTTGCCCGGCGATGCCGTCCACAGCCTTCTCGCTGTTGTCATAGACCACGCACTGGTGGCCGTGCTTCATCAAGCGAAGGCTGATGTTGCCGCCCATGCGGCCCAGGCCGATCACGCCGAGTTTCATGCTGTTGCTCCTAGTGTGTGACCGCCAGGGGCGCTGCCCCTGAACCCCGGAAGGGGATGGTCATCCCCTCCACCCCTGACAACAGGAGTGCAGAGGACGACTGTCCTCTGTTGGGTCCAGGGCAAAGCCCTGACTTTAAACTGCCCCGCTGATGGCCACCGCCAAGGTCTTCAAGCCTGTTTCCAGGTCCCCGGTGATGTGCACCCGCA
Source organism: uncultured Acetobacteraceae bacterium (assembly GCA_964235495.1). Lineage (GTDB taxonomy): Bacteria > Pseudomonadota > Alphaproteobacteria > Acetobacterales > Acetobacteraceae > LMUY01. Next base: position 12,596 of record CAXSAX010000012.1, read on the forward strand.
GCGCGCGCCGGCCGCGCTCGGCCAGCACGTCGAAGTCGCCGCGCGCCTGCGCCGCCTTGACCACGCTGAACGTATAGCGCTCGCCCGGCACGGCCAGGTCCGCCTGGTCGTCGGCGGTGATCTGGGTGAACACGCCGCTGTTGGGGCCGCCCTTGTAGGTCTGCCCGGTGGAGTGCAGGAACCTTGGCCCAAACTCCGCCACCGTGGCCACGTGCTTTGCGTCGCGGATTTGCGTCCGCATCGTTTGCAGCAGGGCGATGTGCTCCGGCGTCCGCTCGATGTAGGCGAGCAGGGCGGCGTAGTCCCCGGCACCCAGCCGACCAAGGTGCGCCTTCATCACTGCGCCCAGCGTCGTGCCCGCCTTGCCGAGCTCGGCCGCGTTCTTTGCATCGCTGAACAGCTGAATCGGGCCGTCGGTCAGGAAGGGCGACTCGTCCGGCAATTTGCCGGTGTCGTTGTAGGCGCTGGTCAGCTTCTTGGTCTCGACCTTGCTAGCTTCCACGTCCGGCTGGTCGAACGGGTGGATGCCGATGATTGACCCGGCCACCGCGGTCGCAAACTCCCACAGAAAGAACATCTGGCCGAGCTGCAGCGAGTTGGCCAGTTCCACGCGGATGACCGGCTGGCCGGCCTTCTCCAATGCCATGATGGCCGCCTCCTGCGCCGGATCCGGTGCGTCGCGCAGGCGGAGGTACGCGAACACGCGGTCGGCGCCATAGAAGGAAACGTCGGCCAATGGCTCGGCATCGATCGGCACGATGCCGTGGCCAGCCTTGCCAGTGCTCTCCGCCAGCAACTGCTCCAGCCAAGCACCCACGTCGTGCAGGTGGGGCGAGGCGGCGATGGTCACCTTGTCCCGGCCCCGCGTGGCGGCGATGCCGAGCACGGTGCCGAGCTGTACGCCAGGGTTCTGCAACGGTGGCGTGCCGGCGGCGCAGGCGCGCACCATCAGGGCAGTGGATTGTAGGAACTGCGTCAGGTCCAGGCCCATGGCGGCAGCGGGGACGATGCCGAAATTGGACAGGACGGAGTAGCGGCCGCCGATCGCCGGGTCGCCATAGAAGATGTGCCGAAAGCCGTCCTGCTGGGCAACCTGCTGCATGTGAGAGCGCGGGTCGGTGATGGCGACGAAATGCTGCCCGGCCTTGTCAGCGCCGACTGCCTTCTTCATGGCCTCGAAGAAATAGGCCTTCAGGATGTTCGGCTCCAGCGTGCCGCCGGACTTGCTGGACACGATGACCAGCGTGGTCGCGAGCGTTACCTTGCGCTCGAAGGTGGCAATCTGCTGCGGGTCGGTGCTGTCCAGCACGTGCAGGGTGGGGAAGCCGCCGCGCTTGCCGAACGTCTGGGCCAGCACCTCCGGCCCGAGGCTGGAGCCGCCCATGCCGAGCAGCAGCACGTCGGTAAACTTGGCAGCCTGCACCTCGTCCTGGAACGCCTGCAGCTGCTTGATGTCGGCCATGCGGTTGGCCACGACGTGCAGCCAGGCCAGCCATTGGCCCTCGTCCTTGCCGGTCCAGACGGAGGCCTCGCCAGCCCACAGGTCGCGCAGCTTGCCGCTCTCGCGCCAGTCCTCAAGGCTCAGGTCCACCGCCTGCTTCATCTCCGCGGGCAGGCTCGACGTCACGCTGGCCAGGGTGTCATCCAGCATGGCGGTGCGCTTGGCGGCCACCGCGCCCAGCAGGTCGTCCGCCGCCTTGGCGAACTGCTTGACGCCGTCCTCCACCAAGTCGTGGGTCACTTTGTCAAGGTTGAGGCCGAGGCGTTTGGCCGCACCCAGGATTTCGCGGGCGTCTTCCACGCCGACCGTCAGCGCCTCCTTGGCGTGGCCGTGGTCGCGGAACGCGTCCATCGTCGCCGGCGGCAGGGTGTTGACCGTGTCGCGCCCGATCAGTTCCTCGACATACAGCACGTCGCTGTAGGCCTTGTCCTTGGTGCCCGTGCTGGCCCAGAGCAGCCGCTGCGGCATGGCGCCCGCTGCTGCGAGGGCCTTCCAACGGTCACTTTCGTACAGCGAAAGATAGTGCTGGTAGGCCAGCTTGGCGTTGGCGATCGCAACCTTGCCGCGGACGCGCTTGAGGTCCGCCACATCCGTGCCGCCGACCTTCACCCGCTCGTCGATCTGCTTGTCGATCTGCGCGTCGATCCGGCTGACGAAGAAGCTGGCGACGCTGGCGACGCGGCTCACGTCCCCGCCCGCTGACTTGAGGTTCTCCAACCCGGCGATGAACGCTTCCGCCACGTCCTTGTAGGCTTGCTGGCTGAACAGCAGCGTCACGTTGATGTTGATGCCGTCGCCGATCAACGTCTTGATCGCCGGCGTGCCCTGGTCGGTGCCGGGGACCTTCACCATTAGGTTGTCGCGCCCGACCATCTTCCACAGCCGCTGCGCCTCGGCCACCGTGTCCTCCGTCCGCAGCGCGAGGTAGGGCGAGACTTCGAGCGAAACGTAGCCGTCGACCTTGTTGGTCGTGTCGTACACCGGGCGCAGCAGGTCGGCAGCGCGCTGAATGTCCTCGATGGCCAGGCTTTCGTAGATCGACTGCGCATCCACGTCGCCGTGGGCGGCCATCTCCTTGAACCCGGCGTCGTAGTTGCTGCCGTGGCCCATCGCCTTCTCGAAGATGGACGGATTGGAGGTCATGCCCTTCAGCCCGTCCCGCGCAATCATCTCCTGCAGCTTGCCGTCAGCGAGGAATTTGCGCTCGATGAAGTCCAGCCAGGGCGACTGGCCGAGCTGCTCCAACGACTTGAGCGGGTTGGCCGTCTCTGATTGCATGTCCATGGCGGGGTTCCTTTAACGCTTGGCCTGGGTGCGGGCGGCGTCCAGCACCGCCTCAGGCGTGAAGCCGAATTGCTTTTGCAGCGCCGCCAAGGGAGCGGACAGACCAAAGCTGTGCATCCCGATGGTGACGCCGCCCCAGCCGACGTAGCGGTCCCAGCCAATGGTCGAGGCCATCTCCACCGCCACCCGGCCCTTGACCGCGGGCGGCAGCACCTCGTCCCGGTAGGCCTGGTCCTGCGCTTCGAACAGCTCCCAGCAGGGCATGGACACGACGCGGGCCTTGACCCCCTCCGCCGTGAGGGCCTCGTAGGCGCCCATGCAGAGCGAGACCTCGGACCCGGTGCCCATCAGGATCACCGCGGGCGGACCGCCGCAATCCGCTAGCACGTAGGCGCCGCGGGCCACGCCGGAGGCTGGGGCATACTTCGCGCGGTCGATCGTCGGCAGCGCCTGGCGGCTGAGGCTCAGGCAGGCGGGGCGGTCGTCCAGGTGCATCACCACGCGCCACGCCTCCGCGACCTCGTTCGCGTCGGCGGGCCGGAACACGTACATGCCGGGGATGGCGCGCAGCGTCACCAACTGCTCGATCGGCTGGTGGGTCGGCCCGTCCTCGCCCACGCCGATGCTGTCATGGGTGAAGATGTAGATCACCGGCAGCTCCATGATGGCGGAGAGCCGGATCGGCGCCTTCATGTAGTCCGAGAAGATCAGGAAGCCGCTGGCGTAGGCGCGCAGGCCGGACAGCGCGATGCCGTTGCAGATCGACCCCATCGCGTGCTCGCGGATGCCGAAGTGCAGGTTGCGCCCGCCGTAGTTGTCCGCCTCGAACGAGCCGGCGCCGTCGAACGTCAGGTTGGACTTGGTGGAGGGGGCGAGGTCGGCCGCGCCGCCGATCATCCAGGGCACGTGCTTGGCGATCGCGTTCAGCACCTTCTGCGAGGAATCGCGCGAGGCGATGCCCTTGGCGTCGGCCGGGAACACCGGAATCTCGCTGTCCCAGCCCTCCGGCAGCTCGTGGCGGTCGATCATGTCGATCTCGCGGGCGAGGTCCGGGTACTGCTCGCGGTAGCGCGCCAGCAGGTCCATCCAGCCGTGCCGGGCCGCCTCGCCGCGCTGGCCCATCACCGCCGCGAAACGCTGGTGCACGCCGTCCGGCACCAGGAACTGCGAATCCTCCGGCCAGCCGTAGCTGCGCTTGGCGCCGCGGATCTCCTCGTCGCCCAGCGGCTCGCCGTGGGCCTCGCGGGTGCCGGCCTTCTTGGGCGCGCCGAAGCCGATGACGCTCTGCACCACGATGATCGTGGGGCCGGCCGTGTAGGCCTTGGCCTCGTCCAGCGCCCCGGCGATCGCCCCGGTGTCGTTCGCGTCGGGCAGGTGGATGACGTTCCAGCCCATCGCGCCCAGCCGCGCTCCCACGTCGTCGCTGGTGGCCAGGCCGGTGGCGCCCTCGATGGTAATGTGGTTGCTGTCGTAGATCCAGGTCAGGTTGCCGAGCTTGAGGTGGCCGGCGACGGAGGCGGCCTCGTTCGACACGCCCTCCATCATGCAGCCGTCGCCGCACAACGCGTAGACATGGTAGTCAAACAGCTCGAAGCCGGGCTTGTTGTAGCGCTGCGCCATGAACCGCTGCGCCATGGCCATGCCGACGCTGTTGGACACGCCCTGCGCCAGCGGCCCCGTCGTGGTCTCGACGCCCGCGGTGAACCGGTATTCCGGGTGCCCCGGCGTCACGCTGGAGAGCTGGCGGAACTGCTTGATGTCGTCCAGCGTGACCGCGTAAGGCCCCTTGTCCTTGTGCTCCGGGTCGGAGGCCACCTGCGCCAGGTGAAGCAGCGAGTACAGCAGCATGGAGGCGTGGCCGACGGAGAGCACGAAGCGGTCCCGGTTGGGCCAGTGTGGGTCCGCCGGGTCATAGCGCAGGGCGTGCTGCCACAGGGTGTAGCCCACGGGGGCCATGCCCATCGGCGTGCCGGGATGGCCCGACTTGGCCTTCTGCACCGCGTCCATCGACAGCGTGCGGATCGTGTTGATGGCGATCTCGTCGATGTCGCCCTGCGGCAGGTTGGACGCATGGGTCGAAACTGGCTGGTCCATCGCTTGGTCCTCGTATGTCGCGCGGCTGTGGCGGACCCTAGCCTAAGGCGAAGGCCAGCCATAGGTTCACCGGGTCCCCTTCGTTGTCAGAATATCATGTCCCCGCTAGAGATAACACGTTCGTGAAACCCTGGTCGGGAGTTCGGTGAAGACGATGGCTGACGCGGGCGCGGGGCAGCCCGATAAGCAGGCCATGGCGCCAGGCCCAACCTTGCCGCGGCTGACGCGACGCCCGTCCACCTCCCAAGGCTTGGGCGCATCGCGTCGGGCTGCCCTGGCGGCTTTGGCCCTCGGCACCGCGCTGCTGTTCTGCATCGCGGCCGCCTCCGTGTGGCAGGCGGACGTCAACCAGCGAAGCCTCAGCCGGGGCCAGATGCTCCGCGATCAGCTCACCACCACGGAGAATATCCTGCTCGCCGTGCGGGAGGCGGAAGCCGGCCAGCGCGGCTTCCTGCTGACGCTCAACTCCGCCTATCTCGCCCCGATGCTGCGGTCGGAGGCAGCCTTGCCGGACCTGCTGGCACGCCTGACCACCGCCCGCCCATCCGACAAACGCGTGATCCAGATGCGCCAGATGATCGGGACCAAGATGGCCGAGTTGCAGGGCACGGTGGAACTGGCGAGAACCGGCCGGCTGGATGCCGCGCTCGCCGTGGTGCGGGACAACAACGGCCTGGAGGAGATGCGCGTCATCCGCACGCTGGCGATGAGCTTGGAAGCGGAGCTGGAAGCCATGCTGGCAAAGCGGGCGGCCGCGGTGAACCGGGGCGGCCAGCGCCTGGTCGGGATCGACATCGCCGGGCTGGCCCTGGTGGCCGGGCTGGCCGGGCTGGTCGCCAACGGCGTCCGGCGCACCCTGGAGACGCTGCGGGAGGCTCGGCGCCTGGCCTCGCAGGCGTATGACGCGCTGGAGCACAGCAACGAGCGGCTGGACGAGACGGTCCGCGCCCGCACCGCGGACCTGACGGCGGCGAACGAGGAGATCCAGCGCTTCGCCTACATCGTCTCCCACGACCTGCGGGCGCCGCTGGTCAACGTCATGGGGTTCACCGGCGAGTTGGAGCAGGCGGCGGTCACGCTGTCCGCCTATGCCGCAGCGGCCGGTGCCCCCGCCGACGTGCAGGAAGCCGCGTCGGCGGACATCCCGGAGGCGTTGCACTTCATCAAGTCCTCCACGGTCAAGATGGACCGGCTGATCAGCGCCATCCTGCAGCTGTCCCGCGAAGGCCGCCGGGTGCTGGCGGCGGAGCGGCTGGACATGGCGGCGGTGTTCGCCAACATGGCCGACAGCATGGCGCATCAGGCATCGAGCCGGGGGGCGGAAGTGGTGGTGGGCGCGGTGCCTGACCTGGTGGGGGACCGGCTGGCCGTGGAGCAGGTGTTCGGCAACGTGATCGACAATGCGCTGAAGTATCTTCAGCCCGGCCGCCCCGGCCTGATCCGGATCGAGGGTCGCCAGGAGGCTGGAGTGGCCCGGTTCGACATCAGCGACAACGGGCGTGGCATCGCGCCCAGGGACTTCGAGCGCGTGTTCGAGCTGTTCCGCCGCGCCGGGGATCAGGCGGTGCCAGGCGAGGGCATCGGCCTGGCGCATGTGCGGGCCCTGCTGCGCCGGCTCGGCGGCACGATCGACTGCCAATCGACGCTGGGCGTGGGCACGACGTTCACCATCCGGCTGCCATCGGCCGCCACCGGCGCGAGGGTGCAGGCATGATCGCGAACCCCGTCACCATCCTGCTGATCGAGGACGACCCGGGCCATGCCCGGCTGATCGAGAAGAACGTCCGCCGCGCCGGCGTGAACAACACCATCGTGCCCCTCGCCGACGGGACCTCCGCGCTGGCCCACCTGTTCGGCACGGACCCCGCCGGGCAGCGCCGGGTTCAGCTGCCCATGCTGGTGCTGCTGGACCTGAACCTGCCGGACATGAGCGGCATCGATATCCTCGCCCGCATCAAGGCGGACGATCTGCTGCGGCGCGCCCCGGTGATCGTGCTCACCACCACGGATGACAGCGTCGAGATACAGCGCTGCTACGACCTTGGCTGCAACGTGTACATCACCAAGCCGCTCGAGTACGAGAGCTTCGCCAACGCCATCCGGCAGCTCGGCCTGTTCCTGGCGGTCATGCAGGTGCCAGGGGAGCCGTGAACGCAACCCCGGCTGCCGTCCGCGTGCTCTACGTCGACGACGACCCTGGCATCTGCCGGTTGGTGGGCCGCTACCTGCAACGCGAGGGGTTCGCCGTCGAGGTGGCGCACGACGCGGAAGCCGGGCTCGCGGCCGCCCGGGCGGGGCGGTTCGACGCCATCGCGCTCGACCACTACATGCCGGCGCGCGACGGGCTGGAGCTGCTGGCCGACCTGCGCGCCCTGCCGGACCCGGCGCCCGTCATCTTCGTCACCGCCGCCGAGGAGCCGCGCATCGCCGTGGCCGCCCTGAAGGAGGGCGCGTTCGACTACGTGCTCAAGGACACCCAGGGCACCTTCATGGAGTTCCTGTGCACCTCCATTCGCCAGTCCCAGCTGCAATTGCAGCTGCGGCGGGAGCGGGAGGCGGCCCTGCGGGACCTGAAGGAAAGCCGCGACCGGCTGGAGCAGCTGGCCGCCCAGCAGGCGCTGCTGCTGCAGGAGGTCAACCACCGGGTCGCCAACAGCTTGCAGCTGATCACCTCGCTGATCGACCTGCAAGCCCGCAAGGTCGCCGACCCGGACGCCCGGGAGGCGTTGCAGCGGGCGCGGGAGCGGGTGGAGGCGGTCAGCCTGGTGCACCGCCGGCTCTACACCAGCAACGACGTCGAGTCCGTGGCGATGGACCAGTACCTCGAAGGTCTGATCGACGAGCTGCGCCGCGCGGTGGCGACCGAGGAGCGCCAGGGCCGCATCACCCTGGCGGCCGAGCCGATCCGGGTGGAGACGGACCGGGCCGTGTCGCTCGGCCTGATCGTGAACGAGCTGGTGACCAATGCCCTGAAATACGCCTATCCCGGCCGCGGCGGCGACATCCGCGTCGGCTTCGGCCAGGAGGCGGGCGCCATCCAGCTCGTGGTGGAGGATGACGGCGTCGGCTACCGCGAGGGGGCGGCGCCCAAGGGCAGCGGCCTCGGCTCCACCATCGTCAAGGCGATGGCGCGGACGGTGCGGGCGATCGTCAAGGTCGACAGCGACGGCACGGGGACCCGGGTGGTGGTCAGCCTGGACGCTTGAGGGTGGCCAGCACCGCCTCGCCCGCCGCGAACCCGGTGCTGAAGCACGCCTGCAGCAGGTAGCCGCCGGTGGGCGCCTCCCAGTCCAGCATCTCGCCTGCGGCGAACACGCCCGGCCTGAGCTGCCAAGCGCTCACAGCGTCCAGCCGCAGCCCGCCCGCGGTGGAGATGGCGCGGTCCAGCCCCGTCGTGCCCGTCAGGCGCAGCGGCAGCGCCTTAATCGCCGCCGCCAGATCCTCCGGCTGCCCGGCGCACTCGCGCAGCAGCGCCACGCACACCAGCGGCATCCCCCCGGCCTTGCGCAGGAAGGTGGACAGGGATTGCGCCCGGCGCGGCGCGGCCAGCCGCCGGCCGAGACCGGCCGCGTCCAGGTCCGGCCGCAGGTCCAGCGTGGCCGTGGCGTGCCCGTCCGCCGCAATGGCCCGGCGCAGCGCAGCGCCCAGGGCGTAGAACGGGCCGCCCTCCACGCCGGCCGCCGTCAGCGTGGCCTCGCCCGGCACCCGGCGGCCGCCGAAGCTGACGGCGACGCGCTTGAGCGGCGTGCCCGCGTGCCGGGCCATGTGCGGACTCCACCCGGCCACGAAGCCGCAATTGGCCGGCTGGAACGGCGCGAGAAGCCCGGGCGGCAGCGCCGCGGCCCACATCCCATCCGAGCCGAGCCGCGGCCAGGACGCGCCGCCGAGCGCCAGCACCACGGGGCCGGGCGGGACGCTGGCCGCCGGGTCGAACAGGGGCGCGCCGTCCGCGTCCCACCCCAGCCAGCGGTGGCGCAGGCGGAACTGGACACCGAGCGAGCCGAGCCGCGCCAGCCAGGCGCGCAGCAGCGGGGACGCCTTCATGGCCCGCGGGAACACGCGGCCGGTGCTGCCGGCGAAGGTCGGCTGGCCCAGTCCCTCGCACCAGGCGCGCAGGGCGGCGGGCGGGAAGGCGCGGATGGCGGGGGCCAAGGCCTGCCGCGCGGCGCCGTAGCGGTCCAGCAGCGCGTCGAGCGGCTCGTCATGCGTCAGGTTGAGGCCGCCCACGCCGGCCATGAGCAGCTTGCGTCCCGGCGAGGGCATCCGGTCGAACACGCTCACGCGGACGCCGCCCAGCGCCAGCCGCTCCGCCGCCATCAACCCGGCGGGACCAGCACCGACGACTGTGGCGTGAAGCGGGGAGATGTCGGATGCTGGGGGCATGATCGAGCGGGTCGAGGCGGTGGTCCTGGGTGCTGGCGTGGTCGGCCTCGCGGTGGCGCGAGCGCTGGCCATGGCGGGGCGCGAGGTTCTGGTGCTGGAGGCGGCGGGCGGCATCGGCACTGTCACGTCCTCGCGCAACAGCGAGGTGGTGCATGCCGGTATCTACTATCCCACCGGCAGCCTCAAGGCCCGGCTGTGCGTGGCGGGCCGGATGGCGCTGTACGAGTATTGCACGGCGCACGGCGTGCCGGTCCGCAAGCTGGGCAAGCTGATCGTCGCCAGCGACCCGGCGGAGGCGGTGCGGCTCGAAGCCATCGCGGCGCAGGCGGCGGCCAACGGCGTGGAGCTGCGATGGCTGTCCGGCGACGAGGCGCGCGCCCTGGAACCGGCCTTGCGGGTCGCGGCTGCGCTGCACTCGCCGGAGACGGGCATCGTGGACAGCCACGCGCTGATGCTGGCCTACCAGGGCGAGCTGGAGGATGCGGGCGGCACGCTCGCCCTGCACGCGCCGGTGGTCGGCGGCGCCGTGTCCGAGGGCGGCATTCGCCTGGACGTGGGCGGCGAGCACCCGATGCAGCTGGAATGCGGCATCCTGGTGAACGCGGTCGGGCTGCATGCGCCGGACGTGGCGCGGCGCATCGCCGGCATCCCGAGCCAGACCATTCCGCGCGCCTACCTGTGCAAAGGCAGCTATTACGGCCTGCAAGGCCGCGCGCCGTTCAGCCGGCTGGTGTATCCGGTGCCCGAGCCTGGCGGCCTGGGCGTGCACCTCACCCTCGACCTCGGCGGCCAGGCGCGCTTCGGCCCGGACGTGGAGTGGGTGGAGCGCGAGGACTACGACGTGCAGCCCGGCCGCGCCGCCGGGTTCTACGCCGCGATCCGCCGCTACTGGCCCGGCTTGCCGGACGACGCCCTGACGCCGGGCTACGCGGGCATCCGGCCCAAGATCAGCGGGCCGCGGGAGCCGGCGGCCGACTTCGCCGTGCTCGGCCCGGCGGAGCACGGCGTGCCCGGCCTGGTCAACCTGTTCGGCATCGAGAGTCCCGGGCTGACCGCCTCGCTTGCGTTGGGGGACATGGTGGCGCGCTGCTTGGAAGCGTTTTAGCCCACCTGCAGTACCACCTTGCCCACGCTGCCGCGCCCGGCCAGGGAGGCCAGCGCGGCCTGCGCCTCCGCCAGCGGGAAGCGCCCGCGCACCAGCGGCGCCAGCCTGCCCTCGCGATGCAGCGCCAGCAGGGCGGCGTGGGCACGGCTTCGCAGGCCCGGGTCCGCCGCGTCCGCCGCGCCCCAGAACACGCCCATCGCCGACGATTCCTTGAGCAGCAGCCGGTTGGCGGCCAGGCTCGGGATCGGCCCGGCGGCGAAGCCGATCACCAGGTAGCGCCCGTGCCAGGCCAGGCAGCGCAGGCTGCGCTCGCCCACGTCGCCGCCCACCGGGTCGAAGATCACGTCGGCGCCCCGGCCCTTGGTGTGGCCCCGCACGGCCTCCACCCAGTCCTCCACGCCGTAGTCGATCGCCAAGCCGGCGCCCATCTCGCGCGCCACCGCCACCTTGTGCGGGCCGCCCGCGGTGGCCAGCACGGGGCAGCCGTGCGCCGCGGCCAGCTGCACGGTGGCGGAGCCGACGCCGCCGGCGGCCGCATGGACCAGCACGGTCTCGCCCGGCTGCAACGCGGCCCGGTTGTGCAGCGCGTGCCAGGCGGTGCAGTAGACCACGCCGAACAGCGACACGGCCTCGGCGGCGGGGATGTCCTCCGGGATGGCGCTGGCCTTGCTGGCCACCATGCGCTCGGCATAGGCGCCCTGGCCGCTGGCGGCGACGCGGGTCCCCACCGGCAGCGGGGCGCCCTCGCCCCGGGCCACCACGCGGCCGACCGCCTCGACGCCGGGGGTGAAGGGCAGGGCGGGCTTCACCTGGTACTGGCCGCGCAGCATCAGCGAGTCGAGGAAGTTCAGCCCGGCCGCCTCCACCGCCACGACGTACTGGCCCGGGCCTGCGACCGGCTCCGGCAGGTCCGCCAGCCGCATCGCACCCTCGGCGGTGATCGCCTCGACGGTCCAGCCCTTCATTGCAGCCCCTGTATCTCGGCCAGTAGGAAATCCCGGAAGACGGCAACCCGCTTCGAGTTCCTCAGCTCCTCCGGATAGACGAAGTACACGTCCATCTTCGGCGGCTTGAGGTCCGGCAGGATGCTTTGCAGCCCGGCGGCCTCGTCGCTCATCCAGGTGGGCAGCGCCGCAATCCCGACCCCGGCGCGCACCGCCATCGCCATGGCTTGCAGCGAGTTCACCTCCAGCACCGCCCGGCGTGGCTGGCCGGTGCGCCGCCCGGCGTGCGCCAGCCAGTTGATGTCGGCCACCGGCGGGCGGTAGTCGCCGAACAGGATCAGCGCGTGGTCGTCCAGCTCCTCCGGGCGGCCCGGCGTGCCGTGCTGGGCGAGGTAAGGCTTCGAGGCCACGATGGTCCACCGGATCGTCATGAGGTGGCGCTGCACCAGGTCCGGCTGCTTCGGCGCGTGCATGCGGATCGCCACGTCGGCCTCCCGCATCGCCAGGTCCAGGTCGGAGTCGTCGAGCAACAGCGTCATGGTCACCTCCGGGTAGGCGGCCAGGAAACTGCCCACGCGGGAGGACAGCCAGTGCGAGCCGAAGCCCACGGTGGTCGTCACCTTCAGGCGGCCGGTCGGCTTCTCCTTGCTCTCCGTGAGCAGCGCCTCCGTCATCGCCAGCTTGGCGAACACCTCGCGCACCGTGCGGTTCAGGCTCTCGCCCTGCTCCGTCAGGATCAGGCCGCGGGCGTGGCGGTGGAACAAGGCAACTTGCAGGTTCTCCTCCAGCGCCGAGATCTGCCGGCTCACGGCGGACTGGCTGAGGTTCAGCGCGTCCCCGGCGTGGGTGAAGCTGCCAGCCTCCGCCACGGCATGGAACACCCGCAGCTTGTCCCAATCCATCGTCGGCCCTTTTCCGGGAATCGTTGCCATGCGGTGCAGAGTAACAGCCTCCGCCCGCATGTCTTGCGCGAATCCGGGCCAAATCAGTCCCAGGCGCCGATCATCTGGTCCGTGCGTGCCTCCCGCGCGCGCAGGGCGGGCACCGGGGAGTGCTCGGCCAGGAACTTCTCGGCTTCCAGCGCGGCCATGCAGCCCATGCCGGCCGCGGTCACCGCCTGGCGGTAGCGCGGGTCCGCCACGTCCCCGGCGGCGAACACGCCGGGGACGTTGGTGGCGGTGGACCAGGGGGCGATGCGGACATAGCCGGCCTCGTCCAGCTCCAGCTGGCCGCGCACCAGGGCGGTCGCCGGGTCATGCCCGATGGCGATGAACACCCCGTCCACGGGGATGTCCGTGGCGGCGCCCGCGCGGTCCCGCACCCGCACGCCGGTCACCGCCTTGGGGGACGCCGTGCCGAGGATCCCCTCCACCGCGCTGTCCCACACCACCCGCACCTTCGGGTTGGCGAACAGCCGGTCCTGCAGGATGCGCTCGGCGCGGAAGCTGGCCCGGCGGTGGATCACCGTCACGGTGCGGGCGTGGTGGGTGAGGTAGAGCGCCTCCTCCACCGCCGTGTTGCCGCCGCCGACCACCGCCACGTCCTTGCCGCGGAAGAAGAAGCCGTCGCAGGTGGCGCAGGCCGAGACGCCGGCGCCGCTGAACGCCTTTTCCGAGGGCAGGCCGAGCCAGCGGGCCTGCGCGCCGGTCGCCAGCACCAGCGTGTCGGCGGTGTAGGTGTCGCCGCCATCGCCGGTGGCGCGGAACGGGTGGCTGGACAGGTCGAGCGCGGTGATCACGTCGTCCACCATGCGGGTGCCGACATGGGCCGCCTGCGCCGCCATCTGCTCCATCAGCCACGGGCCTTGCACGGCCTCGGCGAAGCCCGGGTAGTTCTCCACCTCCGTGGTGATGGTGAGCTGGCCGCCGGGCTGCATCCCCTGCACAAGCAGGGGGGAGAGGCTGGCCCGCGCGGCGTAGATCGCCGCTGTGTAGCCGGCCGGGCCGCCGCCCAGGATCAGGACGCGGCTGTGAATCGTCTGTGGCATGGGGGTGCTCCGCGCCGTGAGGTGGGTGCGCTGAAATATCTGCCCGGCCCACCCTTGTGCAAGCTGGCCTTGTGCAAGCTGTCCCTTGCCGGTAGGGGCGGCTGCAAGATTGTTGCGCCTTGGCGCGCTTAACAGTGAAGACAGGCCATGCAGGACGCATGAAGCACGCCCCCGCCGAGTTGCCCGAACTGGACGGCATCGACCGCCGCATTCTCGCCGAGCTGCAGCAGGACGGCCGCATGACCAACGTGGAGCTGGCCCGGCGCGCGGACATCTCCGCCCCGCCCTGCCTGCGCCGGGTGCGGCGGCTGGAGGAGGCGGGCATCATCCGCGGCTACCATGCCGACACCGACCCGGCGAAGCTGGGCTGGCCGATCGAGTTCTTCGCCATCGTCGGCCTGGACAGCCAGAAGGAGGCCGTGCTGGCCGGGTTCGAGCGCATGGTGGCCGCCTGGCCGGAGGTGCGGGCCTGCCACATGATCCGCGGCGGCGGCGACTTCCTGCTGCGCCTGCTGGCCCGCGACACGGCGCACGAGAACCGCCTGACCCAGGCGCTGACCGGGGCGGAGTCGGTGGCGCGGGTGCAGACGCTGCAAACCATCCGCACCAGCCGCAGCATCGCGGGCGTGCCGGTCTGACTTTGTTGACGAGCCTGTGCCGCGGTCGCACATAGCCGCGGCGCGCGACGCAAACGATTGGGGCACGACATGACCGAGATCACGCTTTGGGGCTTCAGCGGCTCGACCTACGTCCGCACGGTGCGGATGCTGCTCGCCGAGAAGGAGGCGACGGGCTACCAGCAGGTGCCGGTCGACGTGCTCAAGGGCGAGCCCAAGAGCGAGGAGCACATGCAGCGCCACCCGTTCGGCAAGGTCCCCGTGGTGGACGTGGACGGCTTCCGCGTTCTCGAGACGTCCGCCATCGCCCGCTATCTCAACACGGTGCTGCCCGGCGCGTCCCTGGTTCCGCAGGACGCGAAGGATGCGGCGCGGATGGACATGGTGGTCAGCATCATCGACAGCTACGGCTACCTGCCGATCATCGGCGGCATTGTCGCCTACCACCTGTTCCCGGACTTCGTGGGCGGCAAGAACGCCGAGATGCACCACGCCGGCCTGCGCGACGGCCGCAAGGCCATCACCGAGATCATGAAGCTGAAGGCCCAGTCTCCCTGGCTGGCGGGCGAGGCATGCAGCATCGCCGACCTGTACCTGGCGCCCATCATGGCCTACGTCACGATGACGCCGCACCAGGACGAGTTCCTGGGCATGCCCGGCGTGCGCGGCTGGTGGGACGCAATTTCCACCCGGGACAGCTTCACGGCGACGCAACCTTAAGAAGCGCCACGAGCGGCAAGCGCCAACACCAGCGTCAGCTCGATCGCGGCATAAACCAGCAGCCTTAGTGGATTGCCTCTGCACTCCACTGAAGCTGCTGTAGGTAGCGGGACGACCAGGGGACCAACTCGATTTCACCCGGGGTCGCATTAGGTGGTGCGGTGACTTTGTCAACGGAATCCACTGGGCCGCTCCGTCCAGGGCCCTGATCTTAGCGACTGGCGACCTGGCGCGTCCGATCCAGCGTGACAGCTGTGCCTATACGACTAGCCCACGCTTGCCCGCACGCTGCCCTTGCTGCACAGCAGGCGAGCCGGGATGCGGCCGTCCAACAGATCGCGAGCTTGACGCCGCAAGCCCCCCGGCGGACCAAGCGCCCATGCCGCCCGAGCTGTCCGTCATCGTGCCCTGCTACAATGAGCGGGCCAATGTCCGCCCGCTCGTGGCCCGGCTGGACGCCGCCCTGCACGGTACGGCCTGGGAAGCCGTGTTCGTGGACGATAACAGCCCCGACGGCACCGCCGCCGAAATCCGCGCCGTCGCAGCCGTAGACCCGCGCGTGCGCTGCATTCGCCGCATCGGACGCCGCGGCCTGTCCTCGGCCGTGCTGGAGGGGGCGCTGTCCTCCTCCGCCCCATACATCGCTGTCATCGACGGGGACCTGCAGCACGACGAGACCCGCCTGCCGGATTTGCTGGCCGCCGTGCGCGCCGGGGCGGACCTTGCCGTCGGCAGCCGCCGGCTGCCCGGCGGCGACTCGGCCGGGCTGGATGGCACCTGGCGGCATCGCCTCTCGGCCGCCGGCACCCGGCTGGCCGAGCAGGCCCTGCCGGTGCGGCTGCACGACCCGATGAGCGGCTTCTTCCTCATGCCGCGCCCACTGTTCGAGCGGCTGGCGCCCCACCTGACCGCGCAGGGGTTCAAGATCCTGCTGGACCTGGTGCTGTCCGCCCCATCGCCGCTGCGGGTGACGGAAATCCCTTGCCAGTTCCACCCCCGCGCCGCTGGCCGGAGCAAGCTGGACGTGCTGGTGCTGATCCAGTTCGTCGCACTGCTGCTGGACAAGGCGACCCGCGGCCTGCTGCCGCTGCGCTTCGTTTCGTTCGCCCTGGTGGGGGCCGTGGGCGTCCTGGTGCACCTGCTGGTGCTGAGCGCGGCGCGGCAGGGCGGCGCATCGTTCGGGGCGTCCCAGGCAGTGGCCACGCTGGCGGCGGCGGTGGCGAACTTCCAGCTCAACAATGCCATCACCTATCGTTCCTCCCGGCTGCGCGGTCCGGCGCTGTGGCGAGGCCTGTCCCTGTTCCTGGTCGTATGCGGCCTCGGCGCCTACGCCAACATCGGTATCGCCCGCCTGCTGTATTCGAACCATGCCGGATGGACGCCGGCCGGGCTCACGGGGGCGGTGATCGGGCTCGTCTGGAACTACGCCATTAGCGCGACCCTGGTATGGCGCGCGCGCTGATCCTGCTCGGGCTGCTCACGGCCGTGCGGCTGCTGGTGGCGGGCTGGGCGCCGTTGTCGGCGGACGAGGCCTATTACTGGGTGTGGTCGCGCGCCCTCGCGCCGGGTTACCTGGACCATCCTCCCATGGTGGCTCTGTGGATTCGGGCGGGCACGGCCTTGGCAGGGCAGGGCACGCTTGGCATCCGATTGCTCGCTCCGCTGGCCGCGGCGGGCGGCTCCGTGCTGCTCGCGCAGGCGGCCGAGGATCTGTTTCCCGGCCGCCGCCTCGGCGTGCCGGCGGCGGCCCTGCTGAATGCCACCCTGCTGCTCGGCGCCGGCGCCGTCACCATGACGCCAGACACCCCGCTGCTGTTTTTCTGGGTTGCGGCGCTGGCAGCCATGGCGCGGCTGATCCGGACGGGGCAGGGCGCATGGTGGCTGGCGGCTGGGCTGCTGTCCGGCGCGGCGCTGGACAGCAAGTACACCGCGGCGCTGCTCGGGGTGGGCCTGGCCGCGTGGCTGGCCGCGGCGCCCGAGGGCCGGCGCTGGCTGCGGACGCCGTGGCCTTGGGCTGGCGGGCTGCTGGCCGCCGGGTGCTTCGCCCCCGTGGTCTGGTGGAACGCGGTGCATGGCTGGGCCAGCTTTGCCAAGCAGGGCGGACGCACCGGCGACTGGCGCCCGGCGGACGCGCTGGGCCACGTCGCGGAGCTGCTAGGCGGCCAGCTGGCGCTCGGCACGCCGGGCGTGGCGATGCTCTGCGTCGCGGGCATGTGGTTGGCGGCGCGGCGCTGGCGTCAAGGCGCCGCGCCCGCCCTGCTGGCCGCGCTGACGCTACCGGGGGTGGCGGTGTTCCTGCAGCACGCGCTGGGCGACCGGGTGCAGGCGAACTGGCCGGCGGTGCTGTTTCCCGCCGCCTGCATAGCCGCCACCGCCTATGCCCCGCGGTTCTGGCGGCCCGCGGCCTGGCTCGGCTTCGCCGTCACCGGCATCGTCTATGTCCAGGCCACCGCCGCCTTTCCCTTGCCGCGCCGGCTGGACCCGACGATGCTCCGGATGGGCGGCTGGCTCGGCTTCGCCGAGCAGATCGGGTCGCGGAACGCCGCCTTCGTCGCGGCCGACAACTACGGCACCGCCGCCATCCTCGCGCACGACCTGGCCGGCCCCGTCATCGGGACGGAGTCTCGCTGGGACCTGTTCGCCCTTCCGGTCGCGCCGCTCGCCGGGCAAACCGGCCTGCTGGTCCGCAGCCGTCGCCGCGCCGGGCCGCCTGACCCGGCGCCGTGGCTGTCCGTCACCCCGGCCGGAACCATCGCCCGCAGCCGGGGCGGCGTGGTGGCGGAGGAGTACAACCTCTTCCGCGTCACCGCGCGTGGGGACATGGTGCAGCTTCCCAGCCGCTGAGGAGCCTGCCCGATGCCATTGCCGACCCCGCAGGACGTGCAGGACGCCCAGGCCCGCATCGCCGGCTATGTCGTCCGCACCCCGCTGCTCCGCAACGCGCACCTGGACGAGTGCGCCGGCGCCACCGTGCTGGTCAAGGCGGAGCCGTTGCAGCGCACCGGCTCGTTCAAGCTGCGCGGCGCCACCAACGCCATCCTGCGTCTGACGCCGGCGGAGCGGGCGGCGGGCCTGGTCACCCACTCCTCCGGCAACCACGGCCAGGCGGTCGCCTGCGCCGCGGCTGGGCTGGGCGCGCGCGCCACCGTGTTCATGCCGGCTGACGCGCCCGCCATCAAGGTCGAGAGCACCCGGCGCTGGGGAGCCGAGGTCATCCGCTACGACCGGCGGACGGAGAACCGCGAGGCGCTGTCCGCCGCGTTCGCCGCCCGCACCGGCGCGCGGCTGGTGCCGCCGTACGACCACCGCGACGTGATCGCCGGGCAGGGCACGCTGGGGCTGGAGATAGCGCAGGACGCTCCGGCGGCGATGGACGCGCTGCTGGTGTGCACCGGCGGCGGCGGGTTGGTCGCCGGGTGTGCCCTGGCGATGGCGGCTGTCTCGCCAGGCACGAGGGTGTTCGCGGTGGAACCGGAGGATTCGGATGATACCGCCCGCTCGCTGGCCGCGGGCCGCCGGGTGGCCAACGCGCCCGGCGGGTCGCTGCTGTGCGATTCGCTGCTGGCGCCGATGCCGGGCGAGCTGACCTTCCCGGTGAACCAAGCCCGCCTGGCGGGCGCAGTCGCTGTGCAGGACTCCGATGTTTTGGCCGCTATGGCATTCGCCTTCACCCACCTCAAGCTGGTGGTCGAGCCCGGTGGCGCTGTGGCCCTGGCCGCTTTGCTGTCGGGGCGGTGGCAGTCCCGCAGCCAGGTCGTCGGCATCGTGCTCAGCGGCGGCAACGTGGACCCGGCGGTGTTCGCCCGCGCGCTTGCCGCCTGATCTGGCCCAACCAGCGACCACCGTGCTACAGCGCCGGACCAACTTAGGATGACCGATGAAGCAGAGGGTTCTGGTAGTCGGCGCAGGATTCGCCGGCGCCTGCTACGCGCGCGAGCTGGCCGAGGCCGGCCACCACGTCAGCCTGATCGACCGGCGGTCCCACATCGCGGGCAACGCCTATGACGAGGTGAGTGCGGATGGCGTGCGGGTCCACCGCTACGGCCCCCACCTGTTCCACACCAACAACGAGGATGTGGTCGCGTGGCTGCGGCGCTTCGGCGAGCTGGTGCCTTACGAGCACAAGGTGGAGGCGACGGTGCCGCCTGGCCGCCGGGTGCCGCTGCCGGTCAACCGCCAAACGATCAACGCCGTGTTCGGCCTCAGCCTGGCGGACAGCGATGCCGTGGCCGCATTCCTCGCCAGCCAGGGCGAGCCGATCGCCGCGCCGCGCAACGCCGGGGAATACCTGCGCAGCCGCATCGGCCCCGTGCTGACGGACCTGTTCTTCCGCCCCTACACCAAGAAGATGTGGGCGCTCGACCTGGAGGACCTGGACGCCGCCGTGGTCAAGCGCATCCCGCTGCGCGACGACGACGAGGACCGCTATTTCCCGAACGATCGCCATCAATATCTGGTGCGGGACGGCTACACCGCGCTGTTCGAGCGGCTGCTGGACCACCAGCGCATCCAGGTGACGCTGCGTCAGGGCTTCGAGCGCGAGATGCTCGGCGAGTTCGACGCCTGCTTCAACTCCATGCCGATCGACGTGTTTTTCGACGACGCTTTTGGCCCGTTGCCCTACCGCTCCATCCGCTTCCACCACCGCAGCGAGCCGAATGGCTACGGCGACGGCCATGCCTCCGTCACCAACTTCACCGACGCCGGGCCGTACACCCGCGAGACTGACTGGGGGCGGCTGCCGGGCCACCGCGTGACCGAGAGCGGGCGCAAGACGGTGACGCTGGAGGAACCGTGCGACTACGCCGACAACGATTACGAGCGCTACTACCCGGTGAAGACCAGCGACGGCCGCTACGAGGCGATCTACACCCGGTACAAGGATCTGGCCGAGCAGACCGGCGCCTGCCAGTTCATCGGGCGCTGCGGGACGTATAAATACCTGGACATGCACCAAGTCATCAACCAGTCCCGCGCTGGGGCGCAACGATGGCTGGCCCAGGCTGGCTGACAAGGCTGACCCAGGGCGGAACCGCCGAGGTATCGGCGTGTTCACGCCACCATGCAGGGTGCAGATCGTGTCAACGAAGAGCTGGAAGTCGGTTTCGACGAGTTCTTCGAGCAGAAATGGGTGTGGGCGGAGCGGGCCGGCCGATTGGTGATGGTGACGTTCGTGGCTGCGGGCCTGGCCGGGTTCATGGGGCACGGCGCCTATAGCCACCGCACCGCCAAGAGCCCCGAAGCCGCTTTGGCCGTTGATTTCGAGCCGGTCGCCCGCTCCCAAACCAACACGCAGATCACCTTCCACCTTGATAACCCGACACAGGCTCCGACGCTCGACCTGTTCGTTAGCACCAACTTGGTCGAGCCGATGGGCTTGAAGGCCATGGTGCCGCAGCCGGTGGATACGAAGCTGGTGAAAGATGGGATGGTGATGACCGTGGCAGTCCCCTCGGGCACCCGCGATGCCGAGTTTCGGTTGATGCTGGAACCGAGCGTCATCGGCGACCAAGAGATGGAAGCCCGCCTCAATGACCACGCCATGCTGCGCTGGACCCAGTTCGTGGCGCCATAGCCGTGCTGACGCGAGAGCCGTATCCATGAGCGTTATCATCCGGGCGGCGCTTACCTACCTGGTGCTGCTGTTCGCGGTGCGGCTGATCGGCCGGCGAATGGCCAGCATGTTGGCGCCGTTCGACATCGTGGTGCTGTTCCTGTTCGGCGGCGCCTTGATGGCAGCCGTGCTGGGGGACGACCATTCTATGGTGGCAGCCATCAGCGTCGTGTTCTCCATCGGGCTCATGCACGTGGCGGTCACCACGCTGAAGAGCTGGTTGCCCTGGTTCGGCCGCCTGGTGGATGGCACGCCCGTCATCGTCTACGAGCGGGGCGAGTGGCGTCAGGATCGGATGCGCGCGCTTCGCATGCTGGAGAGCGACGTCACGGCGGCGGTGCGGCAGAAAGGCCTGATGAGGCTTGAGCAGGTGCGCTATGCCATCGTCGAGCGGGACGGCAAGGTCTCCATCATCCCGGAAGGCGGCGGATGAGCGGTGCCCTTCAAACCAACATCCCCGCCAGGCTGGACCGGCTGCCGTGGAGCAATTTCCACATCCTGGTGGTTGCTGCCCTCGGCATCACATGGATCTTGGACGGGCTTGAAGTCACCATCATGGGCTCGCTCGGCCCCGCCCTGGAAAACGAACGCACGCTTGGGCTGACGGCGCAGAATGTGGGCACCCTGGCCTCGTTCTACGTCGTCGGCGCAGTAGTGGGTGCGCTGGGCTTCGGCTGGCTGACGGACCGGCTCGGGCGCAAGCGCATCTTCTACTTCACGCTGGGCACCTACATCGCGGGGGTGCTGCTGTCGGCGTGCTCATGGAATTTCTGGAGCTTCGCCACCTTCCGCGTCATCACTGGACTCGGCATAGGTGGCGAATACGCCGCGATCAACTCCGCCATCGATGAGCTGATGCCGGCCCGGTTGCGCGGGCGCATCGACGTCATGGTGAACGGCAGCTACTGGCTCGGGGCCGCCGTGGGCGCTGCGGCTTCCATCCCGCTGCTCTCGGGCGCCATCGTGCCGCTTGACTGGGGCTGGCGGCTCGGCTTCGCCGTCGGCGGCGTGCTGGGGGCCGGCGTGTTGTTCCTGCGCCACAAGCTGCCGGAAAGCCCGCGTTGGCTGGTGACCCATGGCAAGCCCGAGATGGCCCAGCAGACCATGGCCGAGATCGAGACCCGGGTGAGCCGCAGCGGCGGCGATCTGGCCCCGGCGGAGGGCAGCCTTACCATCCATCCGCGCAAGAGCTTCGGCTTCGGGCTGATCCTGTCCGCCATGGTCGGCCATCGCTACCGGGGGCGCTCCATGCTCGCGCTGACGCTGATGGTCGGGCAGGCTTTCCTGTTCAACGCGGTATTCTTCACCTACGGCTTGGTGCTGCAACATTACGAGCATGTGCCGGACGCCTCCATCGGGCTCTATATCCTGCCGCTCTGCGCCGGCAATTTCATCGGCCCCATGGTGCTGGGCCACTTCTTCGACACGATCGGGCGCAAGAGGATGATTGCCGGCACCTATGCCCTGTCCGGCGTGTTGCTGATGGTGGTGGCAGTGCTGTTCGGACTGGGCCTGCTGACCGCGACCACGCAGACGGTGTGCTGGGTCGTGGTGTTCTTCTTCGCCTCCGCTGCCGCGTCGTCAGCCTATCTCACGTCCAGTGAGATCTTTCCGCTTGAGACCCGTGCTTTGGCCATCGCCGTGTTCTTCGCTCTGGGCACGCTGATCGGCGGCGCGGCGGCACCCTGGCTGTTTGGTCATCTGATCGCCACCGGGTCGGCCTGGGCGTTGTCGGCCGGGTATGGCCTGGCCGGGCTGCTCATGTTGGCGGGGGCAGGGATGGAGCTTTGGTTGGGAATCGATGCAGAGGGCAAGTCGCTGGAGGACATCGCGGAGCCGCTTTCGGCGTGAACCCGGAGAAGCTCAAGCAGCCTGCCAACCACGTTCCAGCCACTGCAGCCCAAAAAACACCGGCCAATGACGCCATGTGCGACTCCGGAATTAGTACCGCATTGGCCGCGACTCCAGGCTCCCACAGCCTGAGCAGCGCTGCAGCGGAGGCTCGGCCATGGCGTCCCCATGCAACCGGCGTTGGCCCGCAGCTCCGGCGTCAGGATCGCGCCGCCACGCTTTCACAGCACCACGGCGCCCTTGCCCAGAGCAGCACGGAGCAGTCCCGCCGCACGGCCACCCATCCCGTCTCGGTTCGCCACGGCTACCGAGCCAGCGGCCCTGCGGCAGCCCCGGCGCACGCACAAGGCCGTGTCGCGCCCTCGCTTCACGGCTGGACAGAATAGGCTCATCCCGTTAGGACACCGGCTTGGCCATCGACGGACCGGGCGCGTAGCTCAGCGGTAGAGCATTCGCTTCACACGCGAAGGGTCACAGGTTCAATCCCTGTCGCGCCCACCATCCGTCAGCTCGCGGAGCCGAGCACGCCGGGCAGCATGCCCGGCCGGCCGAACAACCATCCCTGACCGAACTCCACGCCCAAATCCCGCATCATCTGGGCCTCCTCCTCCGTCTCGATGGTCTCGGCGATGACCTTGGCGCCGACGAAATTGGCCAGCTCGATCATTGAGAGCAGGAAGCCGTGCTCCCGCGCGTTGCGCAACGCGCCACGGACATAGGCGCCTTCCAGCTTTACGTAATCCACCCGGAACTCCCGCAAGTAGCGGAAGGCCGCCGACCCGGCGCCGAAATCGTCGATGCACACCGGCACCCGCAACGTGCGCAGCTCCGCGATCATGTCGGAGGCGCTTGCCACGTCCACGATGTCGGCCGTCTCCGTCAGCTCGACGAGCAGCCGGCTCGGCATCCTCATTGTGCGGACGAGCGCCACCACCCGGCTGCGGAACGTGGGGCTTTGCATCGACAGCCCCGAAACGTTGACGGCCACGGACGCGCCAGGTGAGGCAGCGAGCGCTTCGGCCGCATGCTGCATCACCGCCCAGTCCAGCTCCTCCGACAATCCGACGGCCTCGGCGAAGGTCACGAAGTCCTGCGTGGTCTGGATTTCGCTGCCGGGGGCGAAGATCGGGCGCAGCAACGCCTCGTAATGGTGGATGGCGCCATCATCCAACCCCACCACCGGCTGGAACGCCAGGCGGAAGCGGCCTTCCCCCAGCATGTTGCGCACCGTGCGCGCCCGCATCTGCGCCCCGGCGATGAACTCGGCAAGCCCGCTGTTGAACCCGGCATCCTCCGTGGCGTCCGTGCCGCCATCGGCGAAGCGGGCCAGGGCGAAGCGCAGCGCCCGCGCGGCCTGCGTCCCAGTCAAGCCTTCGCGGTCCAGGCCTATGCTGGCGCTTTGCACCTTGGTCTGCGCCGCCGCCGGGTGATTGCGGAGCAGGTGCTCCAGTTCCGCGACGACCGTGCCCAAATCCGGTGGAACGTCCGCCAGCACGCCGAAACGGCCGCATGAGAGCTCCCCGGCAACGCTGCCGGGGCCGCCGAGTCGGGCCAGCACTTCCACGATCTCCGCCTGCAAGGGACGCTGCGCCTCAGGCGGCAGCTTGTCCCGCACGTGGGACCACCCAGCGATTTCGAGCAGCCCGACCGACCCGCCCTCGTCCGCGTTCAGCCTTTCCTCCGCCAATTGGCCGAACGAGCCCACCGGCGTCGCCGCCAGCCCGGGGCCGGGCAGGGCTGGCAGCCGTCCGATGGTGAAGCACAGCCGCCCCGGCGAGGACGGCATGGCCAGGCCGGACACCACGACGGGCGTGCCTGCCGCATCAGATAGTCGCAACACTAGCGGCGCCAAGCGCCCGCGCACGGCGGTGATGGACAAGGCCAGGTCCAGCGCCGGCCGGTCCGCCCCGCTAAACAGGCGATGGATCGGTTGCCCGCTGAAATGCTCTGGCGGCAGGCCGAAGCGCACCTTGAAGGCGCCGGCCGCGAAGCCGATGACGCCGTCCTCGGCCACCTCCACCAGAAGGTCCGCCGCGGCAAAGGCAAACGCCAGGAACCGATCCTTCTGGCTCGAGCGAAGCACAGGCAAGGGGGCAGCGAGCAGCGCGGACATGCGGATTGCCTTGTTGACGATGCACCCTGGCCTTCGCCGGTTAAGCGATGGTGTAGAGATGCCGGGTTTGCCCTGTTCTCCAGCCATGCGAGGGTGCCCCGAACGCCGAGGAGCCTGACCAATGCAGCTGCGCGGACTGCACCATCTGACCGCGATCTCGGCCGACGCACGAGGCAACCACGCGTTCTACACAGGCGTCATGGGGATGCGCCTGGTCAAGAAGACGGTAAACCAGGACGACACCTCAGCCTACCACCTGTTCTACGCCGACGCGGAAGGCCGCCCGGGCACGGACCTCACCTTCTTCGATTGGCCCACGGCGCCCGAGAGGCGCGGCGCTGGCAGCGTGGTGCGCACCGGCCTGCGCGTGGCCGGACCGCAAGCGCTGGCGTGGTGGCGCTCCCACCTGACGGAACACGGCATCGCCTGCACGCCCGTGGCCGAGGACGGCCGCCAGGGCCTGGCCTTGGCAGACCCGGAAGGCCAGCGCCTGCTGCTGATCGACGATGGCGGCGCTGGCGATGCTCGCCCGTGGTCCGGCAGCCCGGTGCCGCCTGGCCATCAAATCCGCGGCCTGGGCCCGGTGACGATGAGCGTGCGCGAGATCGCCGGCACCGAGGCGTTCCTGACGGATGTGATGGGCATGGCGCAGGCCCGCACGTTCTGCGCCGCGGACGGCTGCGAGACGGTCGTGTTCGCCATGGGCGAAGGCGGCCCAGGCGCCGAGTTGCACGTGCGGGTAGAGCCGACGCTGAGCGCCGCCCATCAAGGTGCCGGCGGCGTGCATCACGTGGCCTTCCGCATCCTCGATGGGGAGTATGACGCCTGGGTGGACCGGCTGCGCCGCCTGGGCGTGCGCTTCACCGGGCCGGTGGACCGGTTCTACTTCCGCAGCCTCTACGCGCGCGAACCCGGCGGCATCCTCTACGAGATCGCGACCGAGGGGCCCGGCTTCGCCGCTGACGAGCCGGCCGATTCGCTCGGCACCCGGCTCGCCTTGCCGCCGTTCCTGGAACCGAGGCGCGCCGCGATCGAAGCCGGCCTGAAGCCGATCTGAGGCCGCAAGCGCCCAGCGCCGTCACCTGAGAGGTCAGCCATGCCGAACAAGCTCAAAGCGCTCTGGCAAACCGGAGTCGCCGCCGTGAACGGGTGGCTCGCCATCCCCAGCGGCTTCTCCGCCGAGATCATGGCCCAGGCCGGATGGGACAGCGTGACGGTGGACCTGCAACACGGCGTGCAGGACTACATGTCCATGGTGCAGTGCTTCCAGGCCATGCAGCCGCATTCCGTGCTGCCCATGGTGCGCGTCCCCTGGAACGAGCCCGGCATCATCGGCAAGGCGCTGGACGCCGGCGCCTACGGCGTGATCTGCCCGATGACTAATACCTCCGCCGAGGTGGAAGCGTTCGTCTCCGCTTGCCGCTACCCGCCCGCCGGCACCCGCTCCAACGGCCCCGTCCGCGCCAGCATCTACGGGCCGCCCACCGGCTACCAGAAAACCGCCAACGACGAGGTGCTCTGCATCCCGATGATCGAGACCGCGCAGGCGGTCGCCAACCTCGACATGATCCTGGACGTGCCCGGCATCGACGGCGTGTATGTCGGGCCGTCCGACCTCGGCTTCTCCATGGGGTTGCCGCCCATCCTGGACCGGGAGGAGCCGGAAATCCTGGCCGCGTACGAGCGCATTCTCCGCGCGGCGGAGCAGCGCGGCCTGGCGGCCGGACTGCACTGCATCACCGCCGCCTACGCCAAGCGCGCCATCGGCATGGGCTTCAAGCTCGTGACCGTGAACAACGATTGCGGCTTGCTGCTCGCCGCCGCCCGCGGCGCCTTGGCAGAGGTGCGCAAGCGGTAAGCGCCGCCGCCGGGCTGCGCTGAGCCGGTCCTGCGTCACCCGAGTCGCCGAATCCTGTTTGCGGGATAAAACAGCCGGGCGGCCTAGCCCGACGCTATGTTCCTGCCAGCACCGGTGTTACAGGCTCCCATAAGCCTGTCTGTCGTAATGACCGGTCTCCACGAAGAGGTTCACCATGTTTCGAACACTGATGATTGCTGCCCTGGTTGCGTTTGCGGTCGGCACGGCCGGAGCGGCGCAGGCTCAGCCGTACGCCCACCATCGCCACCATCGCCATCACCACCACTACCACCGCTCCTGAGCCTAAACGTGAAGCTGGTCAGCTGGAATCTCCTGCGGCTGACCGGCGCCGGCCTGGCTGACGTGATCGCGCTGATCGAGCGCGAGAAGCCTGACATCCTGCTCATGCAGGAAGCAACCCACCACATCGACCCGTTGCCAGCCCGATTTGGCGGCGGCTATGCCCGCGTGCCTTTGCCCGGCCGCATCCACGGCCTTGCCGTGTGGATGCCCGGCGCTTTGCCGAGTCGCCCCGTGGTGCTGCCGCTGCCATCCG
Organism: uncultured Acetobacteraceae bacterium; assembly: GCA_964235495.1. Taxonomy (GTDB): domain Bacteria; phylum Pseudomonadota; class Alphaproteobacteria; order Acetobacterales; family Acetobacteraceae; genus LMUY01. The sequence continues at coordinate 39,223 of CAXSAX010000012.1, forward strand.
GCTCCGTGGTGCACCGCGTGGCCCAAGTGATCGATCTGGGACCCTTCACCGTGGCCAACGTCCACCTGTCCCATGGGCAGCTGCTGAACCGCCGCCAGCTCCGCCGCATTGCCGCCTGGCTGCCGCATCGTGCGGCCGTCGTGGGGGACTACAACCTGGTCGGCCCCGTACTGCTGCCGGGTTTCCGGGACGTGGGCCCGCGCCGCCCCACCCACCGCATGAGCGAGCTGCTGCCGCTGCGGCTCGATCGTTGCGTGGTGCGCGGCTTGACCTGCACGGACGCGGCGGCGCTGCCCCGCAGCGTGTCGGACCACCGGCCGATCACCATGCGGCTGCACGTGGCGGAGGCGTCAGAGATAAGGCAGCATCAGCCGCACCGCCGCGTCGCGCAGCCGGGCGGGCATTGAGCGGCGGTCCAGCTGCGCCTCCGTCATGGCGCCGCCGCGGCAGCCCCGCATCAGGGTGGACAGCTCCCCGGCCAGCGTCCGGTCATACAGCTCCATGCACAGCTCGAAGTTGAGCCGGAACGAGCGCATGTCCCAGTTACTGCTGCCGATCAGGCACCATTCGCCATCCACCACCATCGCCTTGGAGTGGCGGAACGGCGGCGGGCAGAGCCAGACGCGCACGCCATGCTTCAGCAGGCGGCCCGTGTTGGCGCGGGCGGCCCAGTCGATGAACCGATGGTCGCTTTTCTCGGGGATGACGATGTCCACCGCCACGCCGCGCATCGCCGCCAGCACCAGGGCGGACATCAGCCGGTCGTCGGGCAGCAGGTAGGGCGTCATCACGCCGATGCTGCTCCGCGCGCAGGAAATGGCCTGCAACACGGCGAACTCGACCTTCTCCAGATCCTCGTCCGGGCCGGAATCGATCGCCCGCGCCGGGGCCGGCCCGTCCGGCGGCACGTCCGGGAACCAGGCGTCGCCGTCCAGGTCCTCGTCCGTCGCGAACGACCAATCCTGCGAGAACGCCTCCACCAACTGGCCGACAACCGGCCCCTCGATGCGGAAATGCGTGTCCTGCACGGGGTTCTTGGGCCGCATGGCCATGACGTTGCCGTCGGCGATGTTCATGCCCCCGGTGAAGCCCACCCGGCCATCCACCACGAGGATTTTCTTGTGGGAGCGCAGGTTGAGGAACGGCATGCGCCAGGGCAGCGGCGAGTGCAGGAACCGCGCGGCGGGAACGCCCTTGCCACGCAGGTGGTGATATGCGGCCGATCTCACCCACCCTCCGCCAATCCCGTCGATCAGCACCCGCACCGTCACCCCGCGCGATTGCGCCTCCGCGAGCGCCGCGATGAACCGGCCGCCCCAGGCATCGTCGCGGAAGATGTAGGAGGACATCCCCACGCTGCCCTGCGCCGCGTTGATGGCGGCCAGCATGGGCGGATAGGCCTCGTCGCCGTCATTGTAGAGCTGCACCGTGTTGCCCGGCAGCGAGGGCCGGGCGGTGATCTGCTCCACGCCGCGCTTGAGCAGGTCGAGATGGTCCTCGCCGGCTCTGGCGCCCGTGGCTGGCGGGCGGCGCGTGTCCTGCGGGCGCAGGCGCCTGGCCCGGCGCTGCACCCGGTTGATGCCGAACACGAAGTAGGTGAAGCCCCCGATGATCGGCGCGAACCAGGCCAGCCCGATCCAGCCCACGGCGGACGCCACCTCCTGCTTGCGCAGCAACACGTGCAACGTGACCGCGATGGCGATCAGCAGGCCGAACACGAGCTGCACGTCCGAGCGCAGGTGGAGCGTGCCCTGCCAAAGCTGGTTCAACCTGGCGCCCTGCCGGCAGCCCCGGCACGGCGCGGCGTCCCGGTCAAAGCGTCCAGCCGCCGTCGATCACCAGCGCCTGGCCGGTCAGGAAACGGCTGTCGTCGCTGGCGAGGTAAACCGCCATGGCGGCGATCTCCTCGGGCGCGCCCAGCCGGCCCATCGCCTGGCGGGCGACGAAGGCGGTGCGCGCCTGCGCCATCCCGCCGGCCGCGGCGGCGTTGGCGGCGATGCGGTCGTCCAGGCTGGGTGTCTGGATGGTGCCGGGGCAGATGGCGTTGCAGCGCACGCCGGACGCCACGGTGTCCGCCGCCACCGACTTGGTGAGCCCGATCACCGCGGCCTTGGTGGTGCCGTAGATGAACCGGTTCGGCGCGCCCTTGATGGAGGACGCCGCGGAGGCGACGTTGATGACCGACCCGCCGCCCTCGGCCAGCATGGCCGGCAGGAAGGCGCGGATGGTGCGGAACATGGACCGCACGTTGAGGCTGAACGCGAAGTCCCACTCCTCCTCCGTGGCCTGGAGGATGCTGCCCTGGTGGACGAACCCGGCGCAGTTGAACAGCACATCGACCCGCCCGGCCGCCTGGGCCGCCGCGGCGATGTCCGCCGCGTCCGTCGCGTCCAGCCGATGGGTGCGGATGCGCGGACCCGCGATCTCGGCAAGCTTGGCCCCGTTCAGGTCGGTCGCGATGACCTGGGCGCCCTCGGCCGCGAAGGCGAGCGCGGTGGCGCGGCCGATGCCCTGGGCGGCGGCGGTGACGAAGGCGGTCTTGCCGGTCAGTCGACTCATGGGCTTCCTTCGCTCAGTCAGGCAACTCGCAGCGCCGGAGCGAGGAGCAGAGGGCCGTACGCCCTGTCAGTGGTTATGCCGCGATTCGCCCCGCGTTTCCAGGATGTCCAGGTAAAGCGTCGCCGGCTCCAGGCACGCCCCCGTGCCATGCTGCCCGGCCATGGAGCGGTAGATTTCCTCCCATGGCGTCTTGTTCTCCAGCTTGGGCGGCACCCATGCGGCGCGGCGGGCGGCCAGCTCGGCGTCGCTCACCAGCAGGTCCACCCGGCGGGTGTTGAGGTCGATCCGCACCGGGTCGCCGGAACGCAGCAAGGCCAGCCCGCCGCCCACCGCCGCCTCGGGCGAGACGTTCAGGATGGAGGGGCTGCCGGACGTGCCGGATTGGCGGCCATCCCCCATGGTCGGCAACGCGTCGATGCCGCGCTTCAGCAGGGCGGCGGGCGGCTGCATGTTCACCACCTCGGCGCCGCCGGGGTAGCCGATCGGGCCGCAGTTGCGGATCACCAGCAGGGAGTGCTCGTCCACGCCGAGCGCCGGGTCCTCTATGCGGGCGTGGTAGTCCTCCGGGCCCTCGAATACCACGGCGCGGCCCTCGAACACGTTGGGATGCGCCGGGTCGGACAGGAAGCGGGCGCGGAACGCCGGGTCGATGACGCTGGTCTTCATCACCGCCGACTCGAACAGGTTGCCGGTCATCACCACGTAGCCGGCCGCCGGCTTCAGCGGCGTCTCGTAGGCGCGGATCACCTCGCGGTCCGGCTCCTGCACCGGCGCCAGGTCCTCCGCCAGCGTCTTGCCGGTCACGGTGCGGACCCCGCCGTCCAGCTTGCCCGCGTCCAGCAGCTCCTTCATCACCGCGGACACGCCGCCGGCGCGGTGGAAGCCCTCGCTGAGGAAGCGCCCGGCCGGCTGGCAGTCCACCAGCAGCGGGATGGCGGCGCCCAGGCGCTGCCAATCGTCCAGCGTGTGCTCCACCCCCATGTGCCGGGCGATGGCGACCATGTGGATCGGGCAGTTGCTGCTGGCGCCCAGCGCAGCGGCGGCGACCACGGCGTTCCCGAACGCGGCCCGGGTCATGATGTCGGACGGGCGCAGGTTCTCATGCACCATGCCCACGATGCGGCGGCCGGTCTCGAACGCCATCCAGGCGCGTTCCCGGTAGGGGGCTGGGATGGCGGCGCAGCCGGGCAGCGACATGCCGAGCGCCTCCGCCAGGCTGTTCATGCTGGTGGCGGTGCCCATGGTGTTGCAGTGGCCGGTGGAGGGCGACGAGCTGGCCACCATGTCCATGAACTCGCGGTAGCCGATCTCGCCCTCCGCCAGCAGCTTGCGCGCCTCCCAGACGATGGTGCCGGAGCCCGACAGCCGGCCCTTCCACCACCCGTCCAGCATCGGCCCACCGGACAGCACGATGGCGGGGATGTTCACCGTGGCCGCCGCCATCAGGCAGGCGGGCGTGGTCTTGTCGCACCCGGTGGTCAGCACGACGCCGTCCAGCGGGTAGCCGTGCAGCACCTCCACCAGGCCGAGATAGGCGAGGTTGCGGTCGAGCGCCGCGGTGGGCCGCTTGCCGGTTTCCTGCAACGGGTGGACCGGGAACTCCATTGGGATGCCACCCGCGTCGCGGATGCCGTCGCGGGTGCGGTGGGCCAGCTCGATGTGGTGGCGGTTGCAGGGGGTGAGGTCGTTGCCGGTCTGCGCGATGCCGATGATCGGCTTGTCGCCTTGCAGCTCCTCGCGGGTGATGCCGTAGTTCATGTAGCGCTCCAGGTAGAGCGCGGTCATGCCAGGGTCCGCCGGGTCGTCGAACCAGCGGCGGCTGCGAAGGCGGGCGGGACCGGTGGGCGGGGTCATGGCTTTCTCTCCAGCGCCGAGCTTTGAGCTGTTATCTAGGGTGCTTTGCCGGGCCCGACCAGGCGCGGGCGCGAAAGGCTGACCAGCGGCGCGCGCCCGTGGATGTCGCGGCGCGGCAAGGTCATGCCCAGCTCGGCCACGCCGATGCTTGCATCAAGGTCCGACACCACCCGGACTCACCGGCTGGCGGCGAGCCCGACATCCGGTCCGGAAGCGTCGCCCGGCTGCCTCACTCATCCTCCGGCGCGATCACGTTCTGCGGCCGGTTGCCCAGCGCCGCCGCCATCGTCTCGGCCGACTTGATCCGGATGTCCCGCTCGGCTTCCGGCGACCAGTAGGCCGAGTGCGGCGTCACGATCAGCCGCCCTTCCAGCCCCGGCTCCCGGTCGCGGTAGGCTTGCAGCAGCGGGGGCACCGGGTCCGTCGGCGGTTCCACCGGCATCACGTCCAGCCCGGCGGCCGCGACGTGGCCGGCGCGCAGGGCGGCCAATAGCGCGTCATAGTCCATCACCGGGCCGCGCGCCGTGTTCACCACCACGGCGCCGGCGGGCAGGGCGGCGAACTGGGCGGCGCCCAGCATCCCCGCCGTGCCCCGGGTCAGCGGCACGTGGACGGACAGCACGTTGGCGTGCGCCAGCAACGCGTCCAGGCTCGCGGCGCGGCGGAGGCCCAGCGCCAGCTCGGTCCCGTTCGGCAGCTTGGGATCGAAGAACGCCACCCGGTATCCCAGCGCCTTGGCGCGCAGCGCCACCGCCGTGCCGATCCGGCCCAGGCCCAGCACGCCGAAGCCCTGGCTGCCGAAGCGGCGGATCGCCGGGTCGGGGATCACGGACCAGTCGGCCGCCGCGCTGCGCTGCCGCTCATGGTGGTGGATCAGCCCCCGCCCGAGCGCCACGGCCAGGGCGATCGCGTGGTCGGCCACCTCGGTGGTGCCATAGTCGGGCACGTTGCACACCAGCACGCCGCGCCGGGCGCAGGCCGCCCGGTCGATCCGGTCGTAGCCGACGCCCATCCGCACCACGGCGCGCAGCTTCGGGAAACGGGCCAGGTCGGCCTGCGTGAGCCAGCCGCGGAACAGCATCAGCCCGTCCGCCGCCTGGGCGTCGGCGTCGGCCACCTCCGCGGTGGCGGCGAGGTCGCGCGTCAGCACGGTCACGCCGGGTCCGAAGATGCGGCGCTCCTCCGCATCTTCCGGGTGCATCCGCTCGGGGTAAAGCACGGTGGTCATGCGACGATGGTGCGGGCTGCCGGGGGCTGGCGCAACCCGGCGCGGCGGGGCAGGCTGAGCAACCGAGGAGGGCGGACGATGAACGGTGCGGAAAGCCTGGTGCACACGCTGCTGGAATCCGGGGTGGACACCTGCTTCGCCAACCCCGGCACCTCCGAGATGCACTTCGTCGCAGCACTCGACCGCATCCCCGGCATGCGCTGCGTGCTGGGGTTGTTCGAGGGCGTCGTCACCGGGGCGGCCGACGGCTACGCCCGCATGACGGACAGGCCCGCCGCAACCCTGCTGCACTGCGGCCCCGGCCTGGCGAACGGCCTGGCCAACTTGCACAACGCCCGCCGCGCCCGCGTGCCGCTCGTCAACATCGTGGGCGACCAGGCGACCTTCCACCGCCCGCTGGACGCCCCGCTCACCGCCGACACGGAGGGCTTCGCCCGGCCGGTGTCCGGCTGGGTGCGCACGGCGGCCCGCGCCGCCACGGTCGGGGCGGACGCCGCCCAGGCGGTGCAGGCGGCGCGGCAAGGCCAGATCGCGACCTTGATCCTGCCTTCGGACACCAGCTGGGACGAGGGCGGCGTGGTCGCCGCCCCGCTCCCGCCGCCGCCGCCGGCCCAGGCGGATGCCGGCGTGGTGGACGCCGTCGCCCGCGTGCTGCGCTCCGGCGAGCCGGCCATGCTGCTGATGTCCGGCCTGGCGCTGCGGGCCGGGCCGCTGGCCGCCGCCGCCGGCATCTGCGCCGCCACGGGCGCCCGCATGATGGCGCAGAACGCCAACAGCCGGGTCGAGCGCGGCGCCGGCCGCACCCCGATCGAGCGGGTGCCCTACCCGGTGGACCTCGCGGTGCAGGCGCTGGCCGGGCTGAAGCACCTCGTCCTGGTGGGGGCCGCCCCCCCGGTCGGCTTCTTCGCCTACCCGGGCAAGCCCGGCCGCCTGCATCCGGAGGACTGCACGCTCCATGTGCTGGCCCGCCCGGACCAGGACGGCCCGGCGGCGCTCTCCGCCCTGGCCGAGGCGCTCGGCGCCCGTCCAGCGCCTGCGCAGGCGGCCGAGAAGCCGGAAGTGGCCCGCGGCGCGATCTCGTCCGAGGCGATGGCGCGGACCCTGGGGGCGCTGATGCCGGAGGGCGCCATCGTCGTGGACGAGAGCATCACCTTCGGCCGCGGGCTGTTTCCCGCCACGCGGGGCGCTGCGCCGCACGACTGGCTGCAGCTCACCGGGGGCGCCATCGGCGACGGCCTGCCGCTGGCGACGGGGGCGGCAGTGGGCGCCCCGGGCCGCCGGGTCATCACGCTGCAGGCGGATGGCTCGGCCATGTACACGGTGCAGGCGCTGTGGACTCAGGCGCGCGAGAAGCTGGACGTGACGACGATCATCTTCTCCAACCGCAAATACGCGATCCTGCTGGGCGAGCTGGCCGGCGTCGGCGCCAACCCAGGCCGCACCGCGCTCGACATGATGGACATCGGCAACCCTGACCTGGACTGGCGCCGCATCGGCGAGGGCATGGGGGTCGAGAGCGCGCGGGCGGAGACGATGGAGCGCTTCGGCGATCTGCTGGCGGCGGCGAATGGCCGCAGCGGGCCGTTCCTGATCGAGCTGATGACCTGAGGCTGCCCAAGCTTTTGCGGCTCTGGCCGCCTTGGCATGGGGAGTCCGCCGGGGGGAGCACCTTGCCGCCTACTCGCTTGTCCAGGCTTCCAGCTCCGGCTGGGCCGAGTCGGCTCCCAGCAGGATCACCGCCGCTGCGGCCAACACCAGGATGAGCAGCGTCACGTGCATGGGCAGACTGCGGTGCTCCGCTGGGCCGTGCCGCCGAAACCTCCTGCGGTCGGTCCACTTGCTCATGGTCGCCCCTTGCTGGTCTGCCCCTTCAGCCCTGGCTTACGACATCCGTCGCGGTTTAGCAACGAAATAGCGGGGCTGGCAGAAAGCGCTGGACAGAAGTTGCTTGTCCCTCTAGACCGCGCTCTTCATTCGGAACGCGGGAAGCTCCGGGCGCATTGCTGCGCCTGTGCAGCTGTTTGCACCGCGATCCCTGGGCACGAAGGAGCCGGGGCATGGCTAAGAAGATCGTCGGCTACGTGAAGCTGCAAATCCCAGCAGGCAAGGCCAACCCATCCCCGCCGGTCGGCCCGGCGCTCGGCCAGCGCGGCTTGAACATCATGCAGTTCTGCAAGGAGTTCAACGCCCTGACCCAGACCATGGAGCCAGGGATGCCGATCCCCGTGGTGATCACGGCTTTCGGGGACCGCACGTTCACCTTCATCACCAAGACCCCGCCCAACACCTACTTCCTCAAGAAGGCGGCTGGCATCACCAAGGGCACCACGACGCCGGGAAAGGGCGCTGCGGTCGGCCGTGTGTCGGTGTCGCAGTTGCGCGAGATCGCCGAGACCAAGATGAAGGACATGAACGCGGGCGACGTGGACGCCGCCGTGCGCATGCTGACCGGCTCCGCCCGCTCGATGGGCCTGACCGTGGTGGAGGGCTGAACCCATGGCACACGACAAGCGCTTGGCTGCCGCCAAGGCCACCATCGACCGCAGCAAGCTCTACACGCTCCCGGAGGCCGTGGCGCTCATCAAGAGCAACGCCAAGGCCAAGTTCGACGAGACGGTCGAGTTCTCCATGAATCTCGGCATCGACCCGCGCCATGCCGACCAGATGGTGCGCGGGCTGATCTCCTTGCCGAACGGCACGGGCAAGACGCTGCGCATCGGCGTATTCGCCCGCAACCTGAAGGCGACCGAGGCGACCGAGGCGGGCGCCGACGTGGTGGGTGCCGAGGACCTGGCCGAGAAGGTGCAGGCCGGCGACATCCAGTTCGACCGCTGCATCGCGACGCCGGATATGATGGCGCTGGTGGGCCGCCTGGGCAAGATTCTTGGCCCGCGCGGGCTGATGCCGAACCCCAAGCTCGGCACGGTGACCATGAACGTGAAGGACGCCGTGACAGCGGCCAAGTCCGGCCAGGTGGAGTTCCGCGCCGAGAAAGCCGGGATCATCCATGCCGGCATCGGCAAGGCGAGCTTCGAGGACGACAAGCTGGTGCAGAACATCCGTGCCCTGGTCGATGCCGTGCAGAAGGCCAAGCCCACCGGCGCCAAGGGCACCTACCTGCAGAAGGCCGCCCTGTCCTCCACCATGGGCCCCGGCATCCGGGTCGATGTGGCGAGCTTGGCTGGCTAGTTGAGATACGCCGGGCCGCATGGCCTGGCGGGCAAGCGGCGTCCCACGCAAGTCATGAGGCGTCGCTGACACCTGTCCGAGATTGCACGCACCGCAAGGTTCAATGGGCTTCGGCCCACGCGCAGGAGACGGGAAGGCCCGAGATGCGAAAGTCTCTGGCGGTTCCGGCTGAATGGACAGGCGAACCGGGTTTGGCGCGAGCCAACCCCAGAGGGCAACCTGGCCTCACGCGGTCCAAACGCGCGGGGCCACCGACGGAGAGCGGCATTGGACCGTACGGAGAAGCGGGAGTTCGTAGCCTCCCTCGCCGACGTGTTCGCAGCCACGTCCATGGTGGTCGTCACCCAGAACAAGGGGTTGACGGTCGCCGAGGTGACGGTGTTGCGCACCCGGATGCGGGCGGCGGGCGCGACCTTCAAAGTCGCGAAGAACCGGCTGGCCACCCTCGCCTTGGATGGGACCCCATTCGACGGCATCAAGCCCATGCTGAAGGGACCGACCGCGCTCGCGTGGTCAAAGGACCCGGTGGCGGTGGCAAAGGTGGCTGTCGAGTTCGCCAGGACCAACGAGAAGCTCGTCTTGATCGGCGGCGCCCTAGGAACCCAGACGCTGAATGCGGATGGGATCAAGGCGCTCGCCGAACTGCCGAGCCTGGATGCGTTGCGCGCCAAGATCGTGGGGCTGATCGCCGCCCCGGCGACTCGGATCGCGGGCGTGTTGCAGGCGCCCGGCGCGCAGCTCGCGAGGGTTTTGGGGGCCTATGCCAACAAGGACGGCGACCCGGAAGGGACGCCGGACCAGGCGAAGGCGGCCTAGCCGCACAGGATCGGCCCAGCTAAGGCACTGGGCTTGCATGGAACCGACCAGACACTCATCTAGGACCTAACAGAATGGCTGACCTAACCAAGATCGTCGACGAGCTTTCCAGCCTGACCGTGCTGGAAGCCGCTGAGTTGAGTAAGCTGCTCGAAGAGAAGTGGGGCGTCTCGGCCGCTGCACCGGTTGCCGCTGCGGCGGCCGGCGGTGGCAGTGCCGCCGTGGCGGCTGCTCCCGTAGAGGAGCAGACGGAGTTCACGGTGATTCTTGCCAAGACCGGCGAGAAGAAGATCAACGTCATCAAGGAGGTCCGTGCGATCACGTCGCTTGGGCTCAAAGAAGCCAAGGACCTCGTTGAGGCAGCGCCGAAGCCGGTCAAGGAAGGCGTGAGCAAAGACGAGGCTGCGAAGCTGAAAAAGCAACTTGAGGACCAGGGCGCCACTGTCGAGATCAAGTAGTCTTCGCGCACCTTGCGCTCCGGCGTAAGGCACTGAGTTGGCAGGGCGGGAATCCAAGGCGGTTCCCGCCCATCTCCCGTTGCACGGCCACGGAAACGGCCGCGACTGCCCCGCCGGGTCACGCTAGGCGGACGATGACACGCCAGGCGTTGCCTGGCCAGTAGGCAAGGATCGGCATGAACGCGATTACGAAATCCTTCACCGGCCAGAAGCGCATCCGCAAGAGCTTCGGCCGCATCCCCGAAGTGGCGCCGATGCCCAACCTGATCGACGTGCAGCGGTCGTCCTACGAGGCGTTCCTGCAAATGGGCACGTTGCCGGACAGCCGCACGCAGACTGGCTTGCAGGAAGTCTTCAAGTCCGTGTTCCCGATCGACGACTTCGCCGGCCGTGGCCGGCTGGAGTTCGTGGATTACGAGCTGGAAGAGCCGAAATACGACGTGGAGGAGTGCATCCAGCGCGGCATGACGTTCGCCGCCCCGCTGAAGGTGACGCTGCGGCTGATCGTGTGGGACTTGGACGAGGATACCGGCGCCAAGTCGATCCGCGACATTAAGGAGCAGCCCGTTTACATGGGCGACATGCCCCTGATGACGGATAACGGCACCTTCATCATCAATGGCACCGAACGCGTCATCGTCAGCCAGATGCACCGTTCGCCCGGCGTGTTCTTCGACCATGACAAGGGCAAGACGCATAGCAGCGGCAAGTTCCTGTTCACCGCGCGGGTCATCCCGTACCGCGGCAGCTGGCTCGACTTCGAGTTTGACAGCAAGGACCTCGTCTACGTCCGCATCGACCGCAAGCGGAAGCTGCCGATCACGACGCTGTTCTACGCGCTGGACAACATCGCCACCGAGGAGTTGCGCGCGGCGCGGGCCGCCAAGGGCGAGCCGGTTGATATCCCCGAGATCCGCGGCATGGACGCTGAGGAAATCCTGGGCTTCTTCTACGGCCAGGTGCCGTTCACCCGCACGCCCAAGGGCTGGGCGCGCCCGTTCGACCCCGAGGCCTATCGCGGCATCACACTGGCCGAGGCGCTGACCGATGCCGACACCGGCAAGGAGGTGGCTCCGGCCGGGGCCAAGCTGAACAACCGCAGCGCCCGCAAGATCGCCGAAAACACCAAGACGGTGCTGGTGGGCCGCGCCGACCTGCTCGGCCGCTACGTTGCCATCGACTTGGTGAACGAGGAGACCGGCGAGATTTACGCCGACGCCGGTGAGGAGCTGGCCGAAGCGCGTCTGGCCGCCATCGAGGAGGCCGGCATCACCGTGTTGCCGACGCTGGCGATCGACCAGTCGAATGGCCCCTGGATTCGCAACACGCTGGCGGTGGATAAGAATAGCAACCGCGAAGACGCGCTGACCGACATATATCGCGTCATCCGCCCCGGCGAGCCACCGACCCCGGAGACTGCCGAGGCGCTGTTCCGCGGCTTGTTCTTCGACGACAGCCGCTACGACCTATCCGCGGTCGGCCGCGTGAAAATGAACATGCGCCTGGGTGTCGAGGTGGCCGACACGGTCCGCACCCTGCGCAAGGACGACATCCTGCGCACGGCCAAGACCATGTGCGAGCTGAAGGACGGCCGCGGCACGATCGACGACATCGACAATCTCGGCAACCGCCGGGTGCGCTCGGTGGGCGAGCTGATGGAAAACCAGTATCGCGTGGGCCTGCTGCGCATGGAGCGCGCCATCCGCGAGCGCATGGGTTCCGTCGATATCGACACGGTGATGCCGCACGACCTGATCAACGCGAAGCCGGCGGCGGCGGCGGTGCGGGAGTTCTTCGGCTCCTCGCAGCTGAGCCAGTTCATGGACCAGACTAACCCGCTCTCGGAAGTGACGCACAAGCGCCGCCTGTCCGCACTCGGGCCGGGCGGGCTGACGCGGGAGCGCGCCGGGTTCGAGGTGCGCGATGTGCATCCGACGCATTACGGCCGCATCTGCCCGATCGAGACGCCGGAGGGGCCGAACATCGGCCTGATCAACTCGCTGGCCACCTACGCCAAGGTGAACAAGTACGGCTTCATCGAGACGCCGTACCGTTTGGTAAAGGACGGCACGGTGCAGGACGGCTGGAAGTACCTCTCCGCCATGGAGGAGGAGCGCCTCGTGGTGGCGCAGGCGGATGCACCGACGGATGATGTGGGGCACTTCAGCCAGGAGTTGGTGTCGGTCCGCAACCGCGGCGATTTCCGCCTGGTCAAGCCCGAGGACGTGACGGCGGTGGACGTGTCGCCGCGCCAGCTGGTGTCGGTGGCGGCCGCGCTGATCCCGTTCCTGGAGAACGACGACGCGAACCGGGCGCTGATGGGTTCCAACATGCAGCGCCAGGCGGTGCCGCTGATCCGCGCCGACGCGCCACTGGTGGGGACAGGCATGGAGGCTGCGGTGGCGCGAGATTCCGGCGCCACCATCATCGCCCGCCGGGCTGGCGTGGTGGACCAGATCGACGGCGCGCGCATCGTCGTGCGGGCCTCGGGCGAGGATGGTGCAACGGCTGGCGTAGATATCTACCGGCTGCGCAAGTATATGCGCTCCAACCAGTCCACCTGCATCAACCAGCGCCCCTTGGTGAGGGTCAACGATCGCGTGGCCAGCGGCGACATCATCGCTGACGGGCCGAGCACGGAGTTGGGCGAACTGGCGCTGGGACGCAACGTGCTGTGCGCGTTCATGCCCTGGAACGGTTACAACTTCGAGGACTCCATCCTCATCAGCGAGCGCATCGCGCGCGACGACGTGTTCACCTCGATCCACATCGAGGAGTTCGAGGTCATGGCGCGGGATACCAAGCTGGGCCAAGAGGAGATCACCCGCGACATCCCCAACGTCGGCGAGGAGTCGCTCAAGAATCTCGACGAGGCGGGCATCGTGTATGTCGGCGCCGAGGTGAACCCGGGTGACATCCTGGTCGGCAAGGTGACGCCGAAGGGCGAGAGCCCGATGACGCCGGAGGAGAAGCTGTTGCGCGCCATCTTCGGCGAAAAGGCGTCCGACGTGCGGGACACCTCGCTCAAGCTGCCCCCCGGCGTGACCGGCACGATCGTCGATGTGCGGGTGTTCAGCCGGCGCGGCGTGGACAAGGACGAGCGCGCGATGGCGATCGAGCGTTCCGAGATCGAGCGGCTGGCCAAGGACCGCGACGACGAGCGCGCGATCCAGGAGCGCTCGTTCAGCAACCGGCTGCAAGAGAAGCTGCTGGGCCGCAAGGCCGCCGGCGGGTTCAAGGGCATCAAGGCCGGCACGGAGCTGACGGTCGAGGTGCTAAGCGAGTACAGCCGCGGCAACTGGCGCAACATCGCCGTGCAGGATGACTCGGTGATGGCCGAGATCGAGACGCTGAAGCGCGAGTTCGATGCGGCGGTGACTAGGATCGTGGCGCGTTTCGACGGGAAGGTGGAGAAGCTGCAGCGTGGCGACGAACTGCCGCCCGGCGTGATGAAGATGGTCAAGGTGTTCGTCGCGGTGAAACGCAAGCTGCAGCCTGGCGACAAGATGGCCGGCCGTCACGGCAACAAGGGGGTCGTCTCCCGGGTGACGCCGCTGGAGGACATGCCGTTCCTAGAGGATGGCACGCCGATCGACCTCGTGCTCAACCCGCTCGGCGTGCCAAGCCGCATGAACGTGGGGCAGATCCTGGAGACGCATTTGGGTTGGGCCTGCGCCAACCTCGGCCGCCAGGTCGGCGAGCTGGTGGAGGAGTATCGTCGCACCGGCGAGCACCGGCAGGCGTTGCTCGACCGCTTGCGCGACATCTACGGCGAGCAGGAGTTCGCCGAGCAGATCGAGCCGATGAACAACGACCAGCTGATGGAGCTGTCGGACAACCTAAAGAAGGGCATCCCGATCGCGACCCCGGTGTTCGATGGCGCGCGCATGTCGGACATCGAGGGCATGCTGACCAAGGCCGGGCTTGCCACGTCAGGCCAGGTGTCGCTGACGGACGGGCGCACGGGGGAAATCTTCGAGCGCAAGGTGACGGTCGGCTACATCTATATGCTCAAGCTGCACCACTTGGTGGACGACAAGATCCACGCGCGCTCCATCGGCCCGTACTCGCTCGTCACCCAGCAGCCGCTGGGCGGCAAGGCGCAGTTCGGTGGCCAGCGCTTCGGCGAGATGGAGGTGTGGGCGCTGGAGGCTTATGGTGCCGCCTATACCTTGCAGGAGATGCTGACGGTGAAGTCGGACGACGTGTCCGGCCGCACCAAGGTCTACGAGGCGATCGTGCGCGAGCAGGACAACTTCGAGGCCGGCATCCCGGAAAGCTTTAACGTGCTGGTCAAGGAGCTGAAGAGCCTCGGCCTGAACGTCGATCTGGATACCGTTGCCTAAGGGAAGGAGGCTCTGCCCCCTTCACCCCCGCCAGAGGACAGTCGTCCTCTGGACACCTGATATTGGATTGCAAAGGGCGACTGCCCTTTGCCGGGTCCAGGGCAGCGCCCTGGCCTTTCTTAGGAGCCGTTCATGAACGAGCTGATGAAAATTCTAGGCCAGGCCGGCACCGCCGCGACCTTTGACCAGATCAAGATCCAGATGGCCTCCCCGGAGCAAATCCGCTCCTGGTCCTACGGCGAGATCAAGAAGCCCGAGACCATCAACTATCGCACCTTCAAGCCGGAGCGGGACGGGCTGTTCTGCGCCCGCATCTTTGGGCCGATCAAGGATTACGAGTGCCTGTGCGGCAAATACAAGCGCATGAAGTTCCGCGGCATCATCTGCGAGAAATGCGGTGTGGAGGTCACGCTGCAGAAGGTGCGGCGTGAGCGCATGGGCCACATCGAGCTGGCCTCGCCCGTGGCGCACATCTGGTTTCTCAAGAGCCTGCCCAGCCGCATCGGCCTGATGGTCGATTTGACGCTGAAGGAGCTTGAGAAGATTTTGTACTTCGAGAGCTACGTCGTGCTCGACCCCGGCGTTACGGACATGAAGAAGCACCAGCTTCTCACCGAGGACATGCTGGAAGCCAAGCAGGACGAATTCGGCGACGAGTTCCAGTACGGCATCGGCGCCGAGGCCATCAAGAAGATCCTGACCGGCATCGACATCCAGGCCGACAAGGTCCGCCTGCGCGCCGAGCTGAAGGAGACCAACTCCGAGGCCAAGCGCAAGAAGCTGGTCAAGCGCCTTAAGCTGATCGAGGCATTCGGCGAGAGCGGCGCGCAGCCGGCGTGGATGATCCTGGACGTGGTGCCGGTGATCCCGCCCGAGTTGCGGCCCCTGGTTCCGCTCGATGGCGGGCGCTTCGCCACCTCCGATTTGAACGACCTGTATCGCCGGGTCATCAATCGCAACAACCGCCTGAAGCGGCTGATCGAGTTGCGCGCGCCGGACATCATCGTGCGCAACGAGAAGCGCATGCTGCAGGAATCAGTGGACGCGTTGTTCGACAACGGCCGCCGCGGCCGGGCCATCACGGGCGCCAACAAGCGCCCGCTGAAGTCGCTGTCCGACATGCTGAAGGGCAAGCAGGGCCGCTTCCGGCAGAACCTGCTGGGCAAGCGAGTGGACTACTCGGGCCGCTCGGTCATCGTGGTGGGGCCGGAGCTGAAGCTGCACCAGTGCGGCCTGCCCAAGAAGATGGCGCTCGAGCTGTTCAAGCCGTTCATCTACTCCAAGCTGGAGAAGTACGGCCACGCCACCACCATCAAGGCCGCCAAGCGCATGGTGGAGAAGGAGCGCCCCGAGGTCTGGGACATCCTGGAGGAGGTCATCCGGGAGCACCCGGTGATGCTCAACCGCGCGCCCACCCTGCACCGCCTTGGCATCCAGGCGTTCGAGCCGGTGCTGATCGAGGGCAAGGCGATCCAGCTGCACCCGCTGGTGTGCACCGCCTTCAACGCGGACTTCGACGGCGACCAGATGGCGGTGCACGTGCCGCTCAGCCTGGAGGCGCAGCTGGAGGCCCGCGTGCTGATGATGAGCACCAACAACATCCTCAGCCCCGCCAACGGCAAGCCGATCATCGTGCCGAGCCAGGACATCGTGCTCGGGCTCTACTACATGAGCCTGGAGACGGCCGAGTTCCGCGTGGCCGTGGACAATGACTGCCCGGCGTTCGGCACCATCGGCGAGATCGAGTTCGCGCTCAGCGCCGGCGCCGTGCACCTGCACGACAAGATTCGCGCCCGTTACGACACCGTGGACGCGGACGGCAACCGCGTGCGCTCGCTGGTGGCCACCACGCCGGGCCGCATGCTGATCGCGCAGATACTGCCCAAGCACCCGGCGGTGCCGTTCAGCCTGATCAACCGCCAGTTGACCAAGAAGAATGTCTCCGACGTGATCGACGCGGTGTATCGCCACTGCGGCCAAAAGGAATGCGTGATCTTCGCCGACCGGCTGATGGGGCTCGGCTTCGGCCAGGCCGCCAAGGCCGGGCTGTCGTTCGGCAAGGACGACCTGATCATCCCCGACAACAAGTGGGAGCTGATCGGCAAGACCAAGGACGAGGTCAAGGAGTTCGAGCAGCAATACCAGGACGGGCTGATCACCGCCGGCGAGCGCTACAACAAGGTGGTCGATAGCTGGTCCCGCTGCACCGACGAGGTGGCCGGCGCGATGATGAAAGAGATCAGCAAGCAGGAGGTGGGCGTCCCCACCAACAGCGTGTGGATGATGTCCCATTCCGGCGCCCGCGGCTCGCCGGCGCAGATGCGGCAGTTGGCGGGCATGCGCGGCCTGATGGCCAAGCCCTCCGGCGAAATCATCGAACAGCCGATCATCGCCAACTTTAAGGAAGGCCTGACCGTGCTGGAGTATTTCAATTCCACCCACGGCGCGCGAAAGGGCCTGGCCGACACCGCGCTTAAGACCGCCAACTCCGGCTACCTGACCCGGCGGCTCGTGGACGTGGCGCAGGACTGCATCATCCACGAGGAGGATTGCGGCACCGAGCGCGGCCTCACCGTCCGCCCGGTGATGGACGGCGGCGAGGTGGTGGCGTCCCTGTCTGAGCGCACCCTGGGCCGCACCACGGCCGAGGACGTGGTCGACACCGTCACCGGCGCCGTCATCGTGCCGAACAACACGTTGATCGAGGAGACGCAGGCCGAGCTGATCGAGCGGGCCGGAGTGGAGCAGGTGAAGATCCGCTCCGTCCTGACCTGCGAGGCGGCAATCGGCGTGTGCGGCCACTGCTACGGCCGCGACCTGGCCCGCGGCACCCCGGTGAACATCGGCGAGGCGGTGGGCGTGATCGCCGCCCAGTCGATCGGCGAGCCCGGCACCCAGCTCACCATGCGCACCTTCCACATCGGCGGCGCGGCGCAGCGTGGCGCCGAGGTCTCCAACGTGGAGGCCAGCCATGACGGCAGCATCTCGCTGAAGAACCGCGTGGTGGTGGAGAACAGCGCCAAGGTCCAGGTCGTGATGTCGCGCAACTGCGAGATCGTACTCACGGACGACAAGGGCCGCGAACGCGCTCGCTTCCGCGTGCCTTACGGCGCCCGCCTGCTGTCCGATGACGGCCAGGCGGTCACCCGCGGGCAGAAGCTGGCGGAGTGGGACCCCTACACCCTGCCGATCATCACGGAGCGCGCCGGCACGGTCGAATACCTCGACCTGCTGGATGGTGTGACGCTGATCGAGAAGGTGGACGAGGTCACCGGGCTCACCTCCAAGGTGGTGGTGGACTACAAGCAGATGACCAAGGGCGTCGATCTGCGACCCCGCCTGCAGCTGAAGGACGAGCGTGGCGACGTGCTGAAGCTGCCGAACGGGGCGGAGGCGCGCTACTTCCTCAACCCTGACTCTATCCTCTCGGTGGAGAACGGCGCGGTGGTGCATGCCGGCGACGTGCTGGCTCGCATCCCGCGCGAGGGCAGTAAGACGCGCGACATCACCGGCGGCCTGCCGCGGGTGGCCGAGCTGTTCGAGGCGCGCAAGCCGAAGGACAACGCGATCATCGCGGAAATCGACGGCCGGGTGGAGTTCGGCAAGGACTACAAGGCCAAGCGCCGCATCATCGTGAAGAACGACGAGACGGGCGAGGAGAGTGAGTCCTTCGTCACCAAGGGCAAGCACGTCTCGGTGCAGGAGGGCGACTTTGTCCGCCGCGGCGACCCGTTGGTGGACGGCCCCCGCGTGCCGCACGACATCCTGCGCGTGCTGGGCGTGGAGGCGCTGAGCGACTACCTGGTCAACGAGATTCAGGACGTGTACCGGCTGCAAGGCGTGAAGATCAACGACAAGCACATCGAGGTGATTGTTCGCCAGATGCTGCAGAAGGTCGAGATCACCGAGCCCGGCGACACCACGTTCCTGACCGGCGAACAGGTGGACCGCATTGAGTTCGACGCGGAGAACGCCAAGCTGCAGAAGGACGACCGCGTCGCGGTGGCGACGCCGGTGCTGCAAGGCATCACCAAAGCCAGCTTGCAGACCCACAGCTTTATCAGCGCCGCCTCCTTCCAGGAGACGACGCGAGTGCTGACCGAGGCCGCCACGGCGGGCAAGGTCGATACGCTGAACGGGCTGAAGGAGAACGTGATCGTGGGCCGCCTGATTCCGGCGGGCACGGGCAGCGTGATGAACAAGCTGCGCCAGGTCGCGGCCCGGCGGGATCAGTCCCGCGTGGCGCCGACCCAAGCCGAGACGCCGCAGATCACCGGGCGGCAGGCGGCGGAGTAACTACTCAGACGGCAATTTCCGGCCCTTCAGCACTTGAAGGGCCGGAGAGCGTCCGCTTCCACGCTTGCTGGTATTGCTAGGCTCGGCGCCACACTTCCAGCAAGAGCACTCTGCTCGGAACGGACGCGCCTCCGGTCGGCCTGCACCATCACCATGACATCCTCGCTTGGACCTCTGGCAAACAGGCACATGTCCGAACAGGCTCGTTGGCATCGTCCTCATGCCGGCAAGGTGCCTCTATCCCCCGCACACCTCTGCCGTCTGCCGCGCGATCACCGCCTCCTCGTCGGTCGGGATCACCCACACCTCAGCCCCCGTGCCATTCGCAGCGCCGCCCACGCGCCCCGGCGCAAGCTGGCCCGGCTCCACCGTCAACCCCAGCCAGCCTAGTCGCGCGCACACCGCCGCCCGCACCGCCGGGTCGTGCTCGCCGATGCCGCCGGTGAACACCAGGCCGTCCACGCCGCCCAGGGCCGCCGCCATCGCGCCGACCTCCTGGGCAATGCGGTAGGCGAACAGCTCCAGCGCCGCCGCGGCGTCCGCCCCGCCATCCGCGTGCAGCGCCCGCACGTCGCCGCTCACGCCCGACACGCCCAGCAGCCCGGCCTCATGGTACAGCAGGTGCTCGACTGCTTCCGTGTCCATCCCGCGCGCCTGCGTCAGGTACAGCGCCACCCCCGGGTCGAGAGCGCCGCACCGCGTGCTCATCATCAGCCCGTCCAGCGGCGTCATTCCCATCGTGGTCTCGATGCTCACCCCGGCCTGCAAGGCGCACAGGCTGGCGCCGCTGCCGAGATGCGCCGCCACCGTGCGCCCGGCGGCCAGCCGGGGCGGCAGCTGGCCGGCGATCCATTCGTAGGACAGCCCGTGGAACCCGTAGCGGCGCAGCCCAAGGCTCGCCGGCAACGGCAGCCGGCGCGCCACCTCCGGCATCGTGCGGTGGAACGCCGTGTCGAAGCACGCGACCTGCGGCAGGCCCGGCTCGGCGGCGCGAGCGGCGCGGATGGCGGCGAGGCCGTGCGGCTGGTGCAACGGGGCGAGCGGGGACAGCGCCGCCAGCGCCGCCAGCACGGCGTCGTCGGCCAGCACGGCGCCGGGCCGGTCGCCGCCATGCACGATGCGGTGGCCGACCGCCTGCACCGGCGCGCCGCCATGCGCCCGAACCCAGGCGAACAGCGCGGGCAGCACCGCCTCGTGCCCCACCCCGTCCACCGCCGGCGGCTCCAGCGCCGCGCCGTCCGCTCCCGTGGCATGGCCGCGCGGCGCGTCGGTGATCTGCTCGAACCTGCCTCGCAGCACGGCCCGCGCCCCCTTGAACAGCGCGAACTTCAGGCTGCTCGACCCGGCGTTGAGCGTCAGCACCCTCATGCCCCCAACCTCATGCTCCAGCCTCACGCGCCATTCCAGCGCCAGTCGCGCACCGCCGGCATGTCCTCGCCGTGCAGGTCCACGTAGGCGCGGTGGTCCACCAATTGGTCGCGCAGGTGCTGCACCAGGTGGGCGGACACGTCCGTCATCCGCTCCACCCGTTCCAGCGCCGCCATCGCCAGGGTGAAGCGGTCCAGGCGGTTGAGCACCGTCATGTCGAACGGCGTGGTGGTGGTGCCCTCCTCGATGTAGCCGTGCACGTGGAAGCGCGGCACGTCCGAGCGGCCGTGGATCAGGCGGTGCACCAGCCACGGGTAGCCGTGGAAGGCGAAGATCACCGGGCGGTCGGCGGTGAACAGGCTGTCGAACACCGCATCCGACAGGCCGTGCGGGTGCTCGGAGGGCGGTTGCAGCGCCATCAGGTCCACCACGTTCACCACCCGCACCTTCAGCTCCGGCGCGTGGCGGCGCAGGAGATCGACCGCCGCCAGCGTTTCCAGCGTCGGCACGTCCCCGGCGCAGGCCATCACCACGTCGGGCGCCGCTCCCCCGTCGTTGCTGGCCCAGTCCCACAGCCCGGCGCCGGCCGCGCAGTGCCGCACCGCCGCGTCCATGCCCAGCCATTGCGGGCCGGGCTGCTTGCCGGCCACGATGACGTTGACGTAGTTGCGGCTGCGCAGGCAGTGGTCCGCCACCGAGAGCAGCGTGTTCGCGTCCGGCGGCAGGTAGATGCGCACCACGGCGGCCTTCTTGTTGGCGACGTGGTTGATGAAGCCGGGGTCCTGGTGGCTGAACCCGTTATGGTCCTGGCGCCACACGTGGCTGGTCAGCAGGTAGGTCAGGCTCGCCACCGGCCGCCGCCAGGGCAGCCGCGCCGCCGACTCCAGCCATTTGGCGTGCTGGTTGAACATGCTGTCCACGATCTGGATGAACGCCTCGTAGCAGCTGAACAGCCCGTGGCGGCCGGTGAGCAGGTAGCCCTCCAGCCAGCCCTGGCACAAATGCTCGCTCAGCACCTCCATCACCCGGCCTTCCGGCGAGACGTGCTCGTCGGTGGGCAGGCGCTCGCCCATGCTCTCCCGGTCGGTGACGGCGAACACGGCGTCCAGCCGGTTGCTGCTGGTCTCGTCCGGGCCGAACAGGCGGAAGTTCGTCCCGTTCGCCGCCATCACGTCGCGCAGCCACTCGCCCAGGGTGTGCGTGGCCTCGCCGTCGGCGCCGCCGGGTCGCTCGACGGGCAGGGCGTAGTCGCGGAAGGCGGGCAGCGCCAGGTCGCGCAACAGCAGGCCGCCGTTGGCGTGCGGGTTGCTGCCCATGCGCCGGCCGCCGTCGGGCGCCTGGGCGAGGATGGCGGGCACGGGGCGGCCGGTGGCGTCGAACAGCTCCTCCGGACGGTAGCTGCGCATCCAGTCCTCCAACTGCCGGAGGCGCTCGGGATGCGCGGCCAGCTTGTCGAGCGGCACCTGGTGGGCGCGCCAGGTGTTCTCGACCGGCTTGCCGTCCACCGATTTCGGCCCGGTCCAGCCCTTCGGCGAGCGCAGGATCAGCATGGGCCAGGCTTGCCGACCGGCCTGGCCGTCCCGCGCGGCGGCCCCGCCTCGCGCAGCAGCTTGAAGAGCGGCGATCCGGTCCAGCGCCGCGTCGAGCGCCGCAGCCATCGCGTGGTGCATCGGGCCGGGTTCATGCCCGGCGACGATCACCGGCTCCCAGCCATAGCCGCGGAACAGCTGCAGCAGCTCGGCTTCCGGGATGCGCGCCAGCACCGTGGGGCCTGCGATCTTGTAGCCGTTGAGGTGCAGGATGGGCAGCACGGCGCCGTCCCGCGCCGGGTTCAGGAACTTGGTGGCATGCCAGCTGGCGGCCGCGGCGGCCGTCTCGGCCTCGCCGTCCCCCACCACGCAGGCGGCGACCAGGCCCGGGTTGTCGAACACCGCGCCCGTGGCGTGCAGCAGGCTGTAGCCCAGCTCGCCGCCCTCGTTGATGCTGCCGGGCACGTTGGGCGCGTCGTGGCTCGGGATGCCGCCGGGGAAGCTGAATTGGCGGAACAGCTGGGCGATGCCGGCGGCGTCCTGGCCGACATGCGGCATCAGCTCGCTGTAGCTGCCCTCCAGCCAGGTGTTGGCCACCATGCCGGGTCCGCCATGGCCCGGCCCGCACACGTAGATCATGTCCAGGCCGCGCGCCCGGATGACCCGGTTCAGGTGGGCGTAGATGAAGTTCAGCCCCGGCGTGGTGCCCCAGTGGCCAAGCAGCCGCGGCTTGATGTCGGCGATGGCCAGCGGTTGCTTCAGCAAGGCGTTGCGCAGCAGGTAGATCTGCCCCACGGAAAGGTAGTTCGCCGCACGCCACCACAGGTCCAGCTGCCCGGCTTCCATGTCGTCCATGAGTGCGTCCTTGTCTTGCGGCCGATCCGGCGTGGCACAGCGCCGGGGGCGACGCTAGCGCGGTCACAGGCTGTTGAGGGCTTGCAACCCTGTGCGGCGCGGCGTCTATCGGCTTGACTTGGCACCCCCCCGCCCATACAAGGCGCGTCTTGGCGAGCCCCAGCTTCGCCGACATCGCAGGCACCAGGACGTGCGGCGCCGCTTTCCCGCTGGGAGGGCCAAGGCCGGACGATGCATGGACACCGCGCGGGTGGGCAATGCCACACCGTGCGGCGCATGATTTGAACGGCGGGGAAACCCGGCGCGTGAAGGAAGAGGGCGTATGCCGACCATCAACCAGCTGATCGCACACGGCCGCGAGCCGGCGCCGAAGCGCAACAAGGTCCCGGCCTTGCAGGCCTGCCCGCAGAAGCGCGGCGTCTGCACCCGCGTCTATACCACCACGCCGAAGAAGCCGAACTCGGCGCTGCGCAAGGTCGCCAAGGTGCGGCTGACCAACGGGTTCGAGGTCGTGAGCTACATCCCGGGCGAGGGGCACAACCTGCAGGAGCACAGCGTCGTGCTGATCCGCGGCGGGCGCGTGAAGGACTTGCCGGGCGTGCGTTACCACATCCTGCGCGGCGTGCTCGACACGCAGGGCATCGCCAAGCGCCGGCAGCGCCGGTCGCTTTATGGCGCGAAGCGGCCGAAGTAAGGGAGCCAGCCGATGAGCCGACGCCGCCGCGCGGTCAAGCGCGACATCCTGCCGGACGCCAAGTTCGGCGACACCGTCGTCACGCGTTTCATGAATGCGCTGATGTACGACGGCAAGAAGTCCAACGCCGAGGGCATCGTGTACGGGGCCATGGAGGTCCTGAAGAAGCGGGGCGGCCCGGCCGCCGATCCGGTCAAGATGTTCCACGAGGCGCTTGATAACGTGAAGCCGGCCGTTGAGGTGCGCTCGCGCCGTGTCGGCGGCGCGACCTACCAGGTGCCTGTCGAGGTGCGGACCGAGCGGCGTCAGGCGTTGGCGATCCGCTGGCTGATCGACAGTGCCCGCAAGCGTGGCGAACACACCATGGAGGAGCGACTCTCCAACGAGTTGAACGATGCGGTGAACAACCGGGGTTCAGCCGTGAAGAAGCGCGAGGACACCCATCGGATGGCCGAAGCCAACAAGGCCTTCAGCCACTACCGCTGGTAACTGCCACACCACCTGAAACACTGACCGGGGCGACGGAGCAACACGATGGCCAAGGCGAAATTCGAGCGGAACAAGCCGCACTGTAATATCGGCACGATCGGCCATGTGGACCATGGCAAAACGTCGCTGACCGCGGCCATCACCAAGGTGCTGGCCAAGACTGGCGGGGCAACTTTCACCGCCTACGACCAGATCGACAAGGCGCCGGAGGAGCGGGCGCGCGGCATCACCATCTCGACCGCCCACGTCGAGTATGAGACCGCCAACCGCCACTACGCCCACGTGGATTGCCCCGGCCACGCCGACTACGTGAAGAACATGATCACCGGCGCTGCCCAGATGGACGGCGCGATTCTGGTGGTGTCCGCCGCTGACGGCCCGATGCCGCAGACCCGCGAGCACATCCTGCTCGCCCGCCAGGTCGGCGTGCCGGCGCTGGTGGTGTTCATGAACAAGGTCGATCTGGTGGACGACCCCGAGCTGATCGAGTTGGTCGAGATGGAGGTGCGCGAGTTGCTGTCCTCCTACCAGTTCCCCGGCGACGACATCCCCATCATCAAGGGCTCGGCGGTGATGGCGCTGAACGACAAGAACCCGGAGCAGGGCGAGAATGCCGTCACCGAGCTGATGGCCGCGGTGGACGCCTACATCCCGCAGCCTGAGCGCGCGATGGACCGGCCGTTCCTGATGCCGGTGGAGGACGTGTTCTCCATCTCCGGCCGTGGCACCGTCGTGACCGGCCGCGTCGAGCGTGGCGTGGTAAACGTGGGCGACGAGGTCGAGATCGTCGGCCTCAAGAACACGGTCAAGACCATCGTCACCGGCGTCGAGATGTTCCGCAAGCTGCTGGACCGCGGGCAGGCCGGCGACAACATCGGCGCGCTGCTGCGCGGCACCAAGCGCGAGGATGTGGAGCGCGGCCAGGTGCTGGCCAAGCCCGGCTCCATCACGCCGCACACCCAGTTCAAGGCTGAAGCCTACGTGCTGACCAAGGAGGAAGGCGGCCGTCACACGCCGTTCTTCACCAACTACCGCCCGCAGTTCTACTTCCGCACTACGGACGTGACGGGCGTGGTCAAGCTGCCGGAAGGCACTGAGATGGTTATGCCCGGCGACAACGTATCGATGGACGTAGAGCTGATCGCGCCGATCGCCATGGACGAGGGGCTGCGCTTCGCGATCCGCGAAGGCGGCCGGACCGTGGGTGCCGGCGTCGTCGCCAGCATCCAGAAATAGAGCGGCGCGCCGCGAGCAGAAGAAGAGTCATGGACAACCAGAACATACGCATTCGCCTGAAGGCGTACGATCACCGCGTGCTGGACAACAGCACGCGGGAGATTGTGAACACGGCGAAGCGTACCGGCGCACGGGTCCGTGGTCCCATCCCGTTGCCGACGCACATCGAGCGCTTCACGGTGAACCGGTCCCCCCACGTGGACAAGAAGAGTCGCGAGCAGTTCGAAATCCGGACCCATCGCCGCCTCCTCGACATCGTCGAGCCCACGCCGCAGACGGTTGATGCTTTGATGAAGCTCGACCTCGCCAGCGGCGTGGACGTCGAAATCAAGCTTTAAGGACCCGGCGATGCGAACCGGTTTAATCGCCAAGAAGCTCGGCATGACCCGGATGTTCCGAGAGGACGGAACTCATGTGCCCGTCACCGTGCTGCATCTGGACGCGTTGCAGGTCGTGGACGTGCGCACCCAAGAGCGGGACGGTTACACCGCCGTCCAACTCGGCTGGGGCCGCGCCAAGGTCAAGAACGTGACCCAACCCAACAAGGGCCACTACGCCCGGGTAAAGGTCGAGCCGAAGCAGCGTGTGCGCGAGTTCCGCGTCGAGCCGGAGGCCTTGCTGGAAGGCGGCGCCACCCTGTCCGCCACGCATTTCGTCGTCGGCCAGATGGTTGATGTCTGCGGCATCACCAAGGGCAAGGGTTTCGCCGGCGGCATGAAGCGGTGGAACTTTCGCGGCCTGGAAGCCTCGCACGGCGTGTCGGTGAGCCACCGCTCCCTTGGCTCCACCGGCAACCGCCAGGACCCGGGCAAGACCTTCAAGAACAAGAAAATGGCCGGCCATCTCGGCGTGGAGAGGGTGACCACCTTGAACTTGCAGATCGCGGGCGTCGATGCCGAGAAGGGCCTCCTACTGGTCCGCGGCGCGGTGCCGGGCAGCAAAGGCGAGTTCGTGACCATCCGAGACGCGATCAAGAAGGCCCGGCACGCGGATGCCCCGTTCCCGGCCGGGCTGAAGCAGGTAGCGCCTGGCGCTGGGTCGGCGGCGAGCGCCGTGGAGACGACCGATGCAGGTTGACGTGATCACGCTGGACAACGCCGCGGCCGGCCAGCACGAGTTGCCGGACGAGTTCTTCGCCCAGACCCCGCGCGCCGACATCATGGCGCGGGTGGTGCACTGGCAACTGGCCAAGCGTCGCGCCGGCACGCACAGCACCAAGGGGATGGGTGAGGTTTCCGGCACCACCAAGAAGCCCTACAAGCAGAAGGGCACCGGCAACGCCCGCCAGGGCAGCCTGCGCGCGCCGCAGTTCCGCACCGGCGGCCGCGTGCATGGCCCGGTCAGCCGGGATCATGGCTACGACCTGCCCAAGAAGGTGCGCCGTCTTGGGCTGATCAGCGCGCTGTCGCAGAAGCAGGCCGAGGGCAAGCTGGTGGTGCTCGACACCGCATCCGGCGGTGACGGCAAGACCAAGGCCCTCAAGGCCAAGCTCGGCGTGCTGGGCTGGACTTCCGTGCTGGTGATGGATCGCGAGATCGACCAGGGTTTCCTGCGCGCCGCAGCCAACCTACACCGGGTGGACGCCCTGCCGACGGCGGGCGCCAACGTGTATGACATTCTCGGCCACGACGTGCTGGCCATCACCAAGGCTGGCCTGGAAGCGTTGACCCTGCGGCTGTCCGGGCCGAGCGAAGGAGCCGCGGCATGAGCGCCGCCCAGGTCCTGGTGGCCCGCAAGAAAGCGGCCACTATGTCGCGCGAGACGATGTTCAACATCATCCGCGCCCCGGTCATCACCGAGAAGGCGACGATGCTGGGCGACAAGAATCAGGTCGTGTTCCAGGTGTCGCTGGAAGCCACCAAGCCCGAAATCAAGCTGGCGGTCGAGGCCCTGTTCGGCGTCACCGTCCTCGGCGTCAACACGCTCGTGCAGAAGGGCAAGACCAAGCGGTTCCGTGGTCGTCCGGGCGTGCGATCGGATGTCAAGAAGGCCTTAGTCCAATTGACGCCGGGGCAGTCGATCGACTTCTCCACGCGGATCGCATGAGGCGCTGACCGATGCCATTGAAGAACTACAAGCCGGTTACCCAGAGCCTGCGCGGCACGGTGCTGATCGACCGCAGCGAGCTTTACAAGGGCAAGCCGGTAAAGACGCTGACCGAGGGCAAGAACAAGACCGGCGGCCGCAACAATCACGGCCGCACCACTAGCTTCTTCCGGGGCGGCGGGCACAAGCAGTCCTACCGCTTCGTCGATTTCAAGCGGCGCAAGTTCGGCGTGTTCGGCAACGTCGAGCGCCTGGAGTATGACCCGAACCGCTCAGCGTTCATCGCCCTCGTGCGCTACGCGGACAACGAATTGGCTTACATCCTGGCGCCGCAGCGGCTTAAGGTCGGCGACGCCGTGGTGGCCGGCCCGAAGGTGGACATCAAGCCGGGCAACGCGATGCCGATGGGCGCGATCCCGGTCGGCACCATCATCCACAACATCGAGATGAAGGTCGGCGCCGGCGGCAAGATGGCGCGGGCGGCCGGCACTTTCGCGCAGCTGGTCGGCAAGGACGCCGGCTATGCGCAGATCAAGCTGACTTCCGGCGAGCTTCGCATCGTGCGCGCCGAGTGCATGGCGACGGTGGGCGCGGTGTCCAACCCGGACAACCAGAACCAGTCGCTCGGCAAGGCCGGCCGCAACCGCTGGCTGGGCCGACGCCCGCACAACCGCGGCGTGACGATGAACCCGATCGACCATCCGCACGGCGGCGGCGAGGGCCGTACCTCCGGCGGCGGCCACCCGCGCACCCCGTGGGGCAAGCCCACCAAGGGCTACAAGACCCGCGTGAACAAACGGACCGACCGCCTCATCATCCGGCGCCGTCCGAAGGGGAAGCACTGAAATGGCACGTTCCGTTTGGAAAGGCCCGTTCGTGGACGGCTACCTCCTGGGCAAGGCCGAGACCTCCAAGGCGTCGGGCCGCAACGAGATCATCAAGATCTGGTCGCGCCGCTCAACCATCCTGCCCCAGTTCGTCGGCCTG
The DNA here is from genome assembly GCA_964235495.1 of uncultured Acetobacteraceae bacterium. Classification (GTDB taxonomy): domain Bacteria; phylum Pseudomonadota; class Alphaproteobacteria; order Acetobacterales; family Acetobacteraceae; genus LMUY01. Next base: position 67,173 of record CAXSAX010000012.1, read on the forward strand.
ACCTTCGGCGTCTATAACGGCCACCGGTTCCTGCCGGTGCAGGTGAACGAGAACATGGTAGGCCACAAGTTCGGCGAGTTCTCGCCGACCCGCACCTTCACCAGCCATTCGGCCGACAAGAAGGCGAAACGGGGATGAGCAAGCCGAAGCGCCCGCGCGACTTGGCCGAGACCGAGGCCCAGGCCGTGCTCAGCAACGTCCGCGTCAGCCCGCGCAAGCTGAACTTGGTCGCCGGCATGATCCGCAACCTGCCGGCCGGCCAGGCGGTGGCGACGCTGACTTTCAGCAAGCGCCGCATCGCCCAGCAGGTCCGCAAGACGCTGGAGAGCGCCATCGCCAACGCCGAGAACAACCATCAGCTGGACGTGGACCAGCTCATCGTGACCCGGGCCGAGGTCGGCAAATCCATCGTCATGAAGCGTTTCATGGCCAAGGGCCGCGGCCGGTCGTCCCGCATCGAGAAGTGGTTCAGCCACATCAAGATCGTCGTGGCGGAAAAGCAGGCCGCGCCGCCGGCCGCCCCCCGGAAGGAAGCTACGTAATGGGTCACAAGGTCAACCCGATCGGCCTGCGCCTCGGCATCAACCGCACCTGGGACAGCCGCTGGTACGCCGGCAGCGACTACGCGCGCCTGTTGCTGGACGACGTCAACCTGCGCGCCTACCTGCGCAAGCGTCTGTCCGGGGCCGGGGTGTCCCGCGTGGTGATCGAGCGTCCGGCCAAGAAGCCGCGCGTGACCATCTACGCCGCCCGGCCCGGTGTCGTGATCGGCAAGAAGGGTCAGGACATCGAGGGGCTGCGCAAGGAGCTGCAGAAGATGTCCAAGGTCGAGGTCACCCTCAACCTGGTCGAAATCCGCAAGCCCGAGATCGATGCCGTGCTGGTGGCCGAGAACATCGCCCAGCAGCTTGAGCGCCGGGTGGCGTTCCGCCGTGCGATGAAGCGGGCGGTGCAATCCGCCATGCGCCTCGGCGCCCAAGGCATCCGCATCGACTGCGGCGGCCGCCTCGGCGGCGCCGAGATCGCCCGCACCGAGTCCTACCGCGAGGGCCGGGTGCCGCGGCACACCCTGCGGGCGGACATCGATTACGGCACCGCGACCGCCAAGACCACGTATGGCACGTGCGGCGTCAAGGTTTGGATATTCAAGGGCGAGGTCTTGGCGCACGACCCGGCGTCGCAGGACCGCCGCGCGGCCGAGCAAGCGCCGCAACGCTAAGGACGGACGAAGATGCTTTCTCCCAAGCGGACCAAGTACCGCAAGGCCCACAAGGGCCGCATCCATGGCTTGGCCAAGGGCGGTACGGCGCTGAACTTCGGCGCCTTCGGCCTCAAGGCGCTGGAGCCCGACCGCGTGACGGCGCGGCAGATCGAGGCGGCACGGCGCGCCATCACGCGCTCCATGAAGCGTGCCGGGCGCGTGTGGATCCGGATCTTCCCGGATGTGCCGGTGTCCACCAAGCCGGCCGAGGTCCGCATGGGCTCCGGCAAGGGCAGCCCGGAGTTCTGGGTGTGCCGGGTCAAGCCGGGCCGCATCATGTTCGAGATCGACGGCGTGTCCAACGAGCTGGCGCGCGCCTCCCTGGCGCTGGGAGCGGCCAAGCTGCCGATCAAGACCAAGTTCATCGCCCGGCTCGGGGAGGGCTGACCATGGCCAAGGCCGCCGACATCCGCGCCAAGACCGCCGACGAGCTCGGCACCTTGTTGCTCGACTTGCGCAAGGAGCAGTTCAACCTGCGGTTCCAGCGCGCGACCGGGCAGAACGAGGGCATCGGGCAGGTCAAGAAGGTGCGCCGCGACATCGCGCGCGTGAAAACCATCATGGCGGAGCACAAGCGCTCCGCCTCGGCAGGGTCCAAGACCCTCGCCGTTTCCAAGTAAGGAGGGGGCGATGCCAAGGCGCGTCCTGACGGGCCGGGTGACGAGCGACAAGATGGACAAGACCATCACCGTCCTGGTCAACCGGCGGATTATGCATCCGCTCTACAAGAAGTTCATCCGGCGCTCGAAGAAGTACGCCGCCCACGACGAGGCCAACGCCTGCGTCGAAGGTGACACCGTGCGCATCATCGAGTGCCCGCCGATCAGCAAGCGCAAGACCTGGACGTTGCTGGAGCGCAACGGCCAGCTGATCAGCGGCCTGTCGCCCGACGCTGCCGCGGTGGCCGAGGTGCATCACGACGCGCCTGTGCAGGTTTGAGGAGCGGATAGATGATCCAAGTCGAATCGAACCTCGATGTCGCCGACAACTCCGGGGCGCGCCGGGTGCAGTGCATCAAGGTGCTGGGCGGCTCCAAGCGCAAGACGGCCTCCGTGGGCGACGTGATCGTCGTCTCCATCAAGGAGGCCATTCCGCGCGGCAAAGTGAAGAAGGGCGACGTGCACCAGGCGGTGATCGTGCGCACCGCGTTCCCGGTGCGTCGCCAGGACGGCAGCGCCATCCGCTTCGACCGCAACGCGGCCGTGCTGATCAACAAGGCGCAGGAGCCAATCGGCACCCGCATCTTCGGGCCCGTCGTGCGCGAGCTGCGCGGGCGCAAGTTCATGAAGATCATCTCCCTCGCGCCCGAGGTGCTCTGAGCCATGGCCGCACGCATCAAGAAGGGCGACCAGGTCCTGGTCATCACGGGGTCCGACAAGGGCCGCCGCGGCGAGGTGCTGCAGGTGATGCCGAAGCAGGAACGCGCCCTGGTGCGCGGCGTCCGCATCGTCAAGCACCACACCAAGCCGACCGGCATGGGCCAACCCGGCGGCATCGTCGAGAAGGAGGGGCCCATCCACCTGTCCAACCTGATGCTGGTGGACCCCAAGAGCAGCAAGCCGACCAAGGTCGGGTTCCGGGTGCTGGAGGGCGGCGTCAAGGTGCGCGTCGCCAAGGCGACCGGCGAAGTGATCGAGGCGTGAGATGAGCGAAGCAGACCAGTACATGGCGCGGATGCAGCAGCGCTACCGCGACACGATCCGCCCGGCGATGCAGCAGCAGTTCGGCTACAAGAACCCGATGCAAGTGCCGCGCCTGGAGAAGATCGTCATCAACATGGGCGTCGGCGAGGCGGCCGGCGACCAGAAGAAGCTGGACGCCGCCGTGGGCGAGCTGACGCTGATCAGCGGGCAGAAGCCGGTCAAGACCAAGGCCAAGAAGGCGATTGCCGGGTTCAAGATTCGTGAGGGCCTGCCGATCGGCTGCAAGGTGACGTTGCGCAAGCAGCGCATGTACGAGTTCCTGGACCGGCTGGTCACCATCGCCCTGCCGCGGGTGCGGGACTTCCGCGGCATCCCCGGCAACAAGGGCTTCGACGGCCGCGGCAACTTCGCCATGGGCCTCAAGGAGCAGATCATCTTCCCCGAGATCGCCTACGACAAGATCGACTCGGTGCGCGGCATGGACATCGTCTTCGTCACCACCGCTAAGACCGACGCCGAGGCCAAGGCGCTGATGAAGCACTTCGACATCCCGTTCGCGGGCGAGGCGGGCCAGCAGGCCCAGGCTGCATAAGCCAGGCTGCGTAAGCCAGGCTGCACGGGCCAGGCTGCCTGACCCGGGCAGCCGGCCTTTCAACCTGATTGCGGAAAACGGCCGGGTCATCCCGGCAGGTTCCAAGGAGTGAGTAGCGCATGGCGAAGGTTTCCCAAGTCAACCGCAACATCAAGCGCGAGCAGATGGCGGTGCGGGACAAGAAGAAGCGGGCGGCGCTGAAATCCGTCATTATGGACCGCGACGCGGCGGTCGAGGAGCGGTTCGACGCCTCGCTCAAGCTCGCCCAGTTGCCGCGCAACGGCGCCAAGGTGCGCATCAAGCTGCGCTGCGCGCTGACCGGCCGCTCTAAGGCGAACTACCGCAAGTTCAAGGTGTGCCGCATCGTGTTGCGTGACCTCGCCAGCGCCGGGCAGATCCCCGGCATGGTCAAGGCGAGCTGGTAGGAGACGAGCGATGTCGATGTCCGACCCGTTGGGTGACATGATCACCCGCATCCGCAACGCCCAGCGCGCGCGCCACTCGGCTTGCGTGGCGCCTGCTTCCAAGCTGCGCGCCAACGTGCTCGACGCCTTGAAGCGCGAAGGCTTCATCCGCGGCTTCGCCAGCGAGGAGCTGCGCCCCGGCGTGGGCCAGTTCCGCATCGAGCTGAAGTACAACGAGGGCGAGCCGGTCATCAAGGAGATCACCCGCGTGTCCAAGCCGGGCCGCCGGGTATATTCCAAGATTGCCGAATTGCCGCGCGTCTATGCCGGCCTGGGGGTCTCCATTCTATCCACGCCGCGCGGCGTGCTCAGCGATGCGGAGGCCCGCGCTGCGAATGTCGGCGGCGAAGTCCTCTGTCGCGTGTTCTGAGGAGAGTGGCATGTCACGCGTAGGCAAATACCCGGTGCCGATCCCGGCCGGCGTGCAACTGGCCGTCGTCGGCAGGACGGTCACGGCAAAGGGCAAGCTCGGCGAATTGTCGTTGCAGCTCACCGACGGCGTCACGGCGACAGTGGAGGACGGCAAGTTTTCCGTGGTGCCGAACGGCAAGGAGCGCTCCGCGCAGATGATGTGGGGCACCACCCGGGCGCTGGTGGCGAACATGGTGCACGGCGTGTCCACCGGATACGCCAAGACGATGGAGATCCAGGGCACCGGCTTCCGCGCCGCGGTGAACGGGCCGAACCTGGTCATCAACCTCGGCTTCAGCCACGACGTGATCTACCCCGTCCCCAGCGGCATCAAGATCAGCACGCCGCGCCCGACCGCGATCACCGTCGAGGGCGTGGACAAGCGGCAAGTGGGGCAGGTGGCGGCCGAAATTCGTGCATACCGTCCGCCGGAGCCCTACAAGGGCAAGGGCGTGCGCTATGACAACGAGGTCATCCGCCGCAAGGAAGGCAAGAAGAAATGAGCGGACAGCGCGACCTGCGGGAGCGCCGCCGCGAGCGGCTGCGCTACCAGCTCAAGAAGAAGTCCGGCGGGCGGCCCCGCCTGTCGGTGTTCCGCTCGGGCAAGCACATCTACGCCCAGATCATCGACGACAAGCAAGGTCACACCCTGGCCGCGGCCGGCAGCTTGGAAGCGGCGGTGCGGGCGGACTTGCGCACCGGCGCCGACAAGGCGGCGGCGGCGGCGGTGGGCAAGCTGGTGGCCGAGCGCGCTCTGGCGGCTGGCGTCACGGCCGTGGTGTTCGACCGCGGCATGTATCTGTATCACGGCCGCGTCAAGGCGCTGGCCGAGGCCGCCCGCGAGGGCGGCCTGGCATTCTGAGGGGCTGAGCGATGGCACGGGATTCCCGGGACGGCGGACGTGGCGGCCGCGAGCGCGACCGCGATGGCGGCGACGACCTGATCGACAAGCTGGTGACCATCAATCGGGTGGCCAAGGTGGTCAAGGGCGGGCGGCGCTTCGCCTTCGCTGCCCTGGTGGTGGTGGGTGACCAGAAGGGCCGGGTCGGCTACGGCGCCGGCAAGGCGCGCGAGGTGCCGGAAGCCATCCGCAAGGCCACCGAACGGGCCAAGAAGACCATGATCCGCGTCCCCATGAAGGAAGGCCGCACCCTGCACCACGACGTGCACGGCGAGTACGGCGCCGGGCACGTCATCCTGCGCGCCGCCGAGGCGGGCACCGGCATCATCGCCGGCGGCCCGTTGCGCGCGGTGTTCGAGGCGCTCGGCATCGGCGACATCGTCGCCAAGTCGCTCGGCAGCCGCAACCCGCACAACATGGTTAAGGCCACCTTCGCCGGCCTGACCCGGGCGGCCAGCCCGCGCTCGGTGGCGAGCCGGCGCGGCAAGAAGGTGAGCGATATCCTGGGCAAGCGCGACGCGCCGGAGTCCGGCGAGACGGAGGTGGTGGCCGATGTCTGATGAAGTGAAGAAGCAGGTCCGGGTTGTCCAGGTGGCGTCCGGGCTGGGCCGCAAGCCGGGCCAGATCGCGACCCTGATCGGGCTTGGCCTGAACAAGATTCGCAAGGTCAGCACGCTGGAGGACACGCCGGCGGTGCGGGGCATGATCCGCAAGGTGCATCACTTGGTGCGAGTGGAGGAATTGTCGTGAAGCTGAACGATCTGCGGGATAACCCCGGATCCCGGCTGAAGTTCAAGCGCCGTGGCCGGGGCATCGGCTCCGGCAAGGGCAAGACCTCCGGCAAGGGCGTCAAGGGGCAGAAGGCGCGCGAGGGCGTGGCGCTCAACGGCTTCGAGGGCGGCCAGCTGCCGATCTACCGGCGGCTGCCCAAGCGCGGCTTCACCAATATCTTCCGCAAGGAGTTCGCCCCGGTGAACCTGGGGTCGATCGAGAAGGCGCTCGGCAGCGGCCGGCTCCAGGCCGGCGCCATCGACGAGGCGGCGCTGGAGAAGGCGGGGCTGGTGCGGCTGGCCAAGGTCGAGGGCGTCCGGCTGCTCGGGCGCGGCACGATCAGCCAGGCGATCACCGTCACGGTGTCCGGCGCGTCCGCCTCGGCCAAGGCCGCGGTGGAGGCAGCCGGCGGCACGGTGACGACCAAGCAGGTTCCAGCCGCAGCCGCAGCGTAAGCTCGGGCGGCCGTTGGCCTCGCCCGCCTGCGGAGTCCGCGGCAGCCGTGCGACGCTTGCAAGCCGGGCCGTCCCCGCGGCACACTAGCCTTCCAGCAAAGGGATAAACGCATGGCTTCGGCCGCCGAGCAAATGGCTGGCAGCATGAGCCTGGGCGCTTTCGGCAAGGCCACCGAGCTGAAGGCGCGCATCTGGTTCACATTGGCCGCTCTGGTGGTCTATCGGGTCGGCAGCTACGTGCCGGTGCCGGGGATCGACGCCCAGGTGATGGGCCAGGCGATGGCGGAGCAGGGTGCCGGCGTGCTGGGCATGTTTGACATGTTCAGCGGCGGCAATCTCAGCCGCATGACCGTCTTCGCGCTGACCATCATGCCATACATCAGCGCCTCCATCATCATCCAGCTGATGTCCGCCGCGATCCCGACTCTTGAGACCCTCAAGAAGGAGGGGGAGAGCGGCCGCAAGAAGCTCAACCAGTATACCCGCTACCTGACGGTGCTGATCGCCGTGTTCCAGTCCTACGGCATCGCCGTGGGGCTGGAGGCGTTCCACGACCGGGCGGGGCTCGGCGCCGTGCTGGACCCAGGCGGCTTCTTCCGCGTCTCCTGCGTCATCACGCTGACCGGCGGCACGATGTTCCTGATGTGGCTCGGTGAGCAGATCACCGCCCGCGGCGTCGGCAACGGCACCAGCCTCATCATCTTCGCCGGCATCGTGGCGAACCTGCCCCATGCCATAGTCACCTTGCTGGAGCTGGGGCGGACCGGCGCGCTGTCCCCCATCTTCATCCTGGTGTTCGCGGTGATCGCGGTGGCGGTGATCGCCTTCATCGTGTTCATGGAGCGGGCGCAGCGGCGCATCGTGGTGCAGTATCCCAAGCGCCAGGTCGGGCAGCGCATGTTCGGCGGCGACTCGACCCACATGCCGCTGAAGGTCAACACCGCCGGGGTGATCCCGCCGATCTTCGCCTCCTCCATCCTGCTGATTCCCGCCACCATCGCCGGGTTCGGGCGGAGCGATCCGAACTCCGTCTTGGGCTGGCTATCGTCCCAGCTCGCCCATGGCCAGCCGCTCTACCTCGCGATGTATGCGGGCATGATCATCTTCTTCTCGTATTTCTACACGGCGGTCGTGTTCAACCCGCAGGAGACGGCGGACAATCTTAAGAAGTACGGCGGGTTCATCCCCGGCATCCGGCCCGGCGCCAACACGGCCGACTACTTCGACCGCATCCTGACCCGGCTGACCACGATCGGCGCACTGTATCTCTGCGTCGTGTGCCTGCTGCCGGAAATCCTGATCGCGAACTACAACGTGCCGTTCTACTTCGGCGGCACCAGCCTGATGATCATCGTGTCCGTCACCATGGACACGGTGACGCAGGTGCAGTCCCACCTGCTGGCCCACCAGTATGAGGGGCTGATGCGCAAGTCGCGGGTGAAGGGGCGGGCGCGATGAAGCTGATCCTGCTCGGCCCGCCCGGCGCAGGCAAGGGAACCCAGGCCAAGCGGTTGCAGGAGGCGCATGGTATTGCGCAAATTTCCACCGGAGACATGCTGCGGGCCGAAGTGGCGGCAAAAACCGACACGGGGCTGCGCGCCGCCGCCGTGATGGCGTCAGGCGCCCTGGTTTCGGACGACATCATCATCGCTATGCTAGCCCACCGGGTCCGCGAGCCGGACTGCGCCCGGGGCTTTATCCTGGACGGCTTTCCCCGCACCGTCGCCCAGGCCGAGGCGCTCGACCGCATGCTGGCCGACTTGTCGCTGCAACTCGACGCTGTGATCGAGTTGCGGGTGGACGAGGCGGCGCTGGTCGAGCGCATCAGCGGGCGCTTCACCTGTGCCCGGTGCGGTGCCAGCTACCACGACGCCTTCAAGCAGACCGCCAAGCGCGGCGTGTGCGACGTGTGCGGCTCGACCGAGTTCATCCGGCGGCCGGACGACAACCGGGACACGGTGCACGAGCGCCTGGCCGTCTATAACCGGCAGACCCTGCCGATCCTGCCGCACTACCAGAACGCCGGCCGTCTCCACACTTTGGACGGCATGGCGTCCATGGACGATGTGTCGCGCGCCATTGCCGAGATTCTGCAAACGCTGCCGTCCGAGCATGTTCACCTCAGTGTGAACAGCGTGCGTTGACTCTGACGCTGCGCCGCTTATAAACCAGCGTTCCGGCGAAACGGCAGCGTTCACGCCCGCCTATCATTTGCAGACCCGGTGCGCACGAAACCAGTGCTGGCCCCGGGCTGACCCAGGAGACAAGCGTGGCGCGTATTGCCGGTGTGAACATTCCCACCAACAAGCGGGTGACCATCAGCCTGCGCTACATCTACGGCATCGGCCCCACCAAGGCGGCCGACATCTGCGCCAAGCTCAGCATTCCCGATGACCGCCGGGTCAACCAGCTGTCGGACGAGGAAGTGCTTCGCATCCGCGAGCTGATCGACCGGGACTTCCGGGTCGAGGGCGACCTGCGCCGCGAAGTGGCGATGAACATCAAGCGGCTGATGGATCTGGGCTGTTACCGCGGCTTGCGGCATCGTCGCGGTCTGCCGGTGCGCGGCCAGCGCACTCATACCAACGCCCGCACCCGCAAGGGCAAGGCGGTGGCGATCGCCGGCAAGAAGAAGGTCACCAAGTAGCTTCCCCGCCTTGCCGCCCCCGTACGAAGACAGGATCACCTCATGGCGAAAGCCCCCGCGCGTCCCCGCCGCAAGGAGCGCAAAAACATCATCTCCGGCGTGGCTCACGTGAATGCCACGTTCAACAACACCATGATCACCATCACGGACGCGCAGGGCAACACCATCGCTTGGTCGTCCGCCGGCATGCAGGGCTTCAAGGGCAGCCGCAAATCGACACCTTACGCGGCGCAGGTTGCCGCCGAGGACGCTGGCAAGAAGGCCCGCGAGCATGGCATGGAGACGCTGGAGATCGAGGTCAACGGCCCCGGCTCCGGACGCGAGAGCGCGTTGCGCGCCTTGCAGACCGTGGGCTTCTCGATCACCCAAATTCGGGACCTCACGCCGATTCCGCACAACGGGTGCCGGCCCCGCAAGCGCCGTCGCGTCTGATCGCGGCCTGCATCACTTGAAAGGCGGGCGCTGCCGCAAGGTCGCGTCCGAATCGCCATGAGATACGATACCTCCGTCATCCAGCGCAACTGGCAGTCCCTGATTAAGCCGGAGAAGCTGGAGTTTGAGCCCGGGTCAGACCCGGCGTGCACCGCCCTCGTGGTTGCGGAGCCGCTGGAGCGCGGCTTCGGCATGACGCTCGGCAACGCCATCCGCCGCATCCTGCTGTCCTCCCTGCAAGGGGCGGCCGTCACTGCCGTGCAGATTGATGGTGTGCTGCACGAGTTCAGCACCATCCCCGGCGTGCGAGAGGACGTCACCGACATCGTGCTCAACGTCAAGCAACTGGCGCTGCGGATGCATGGCGAGGGCCCGAAGCGCATGGTGCTGACCGCGACCGGCCCCGGCGAGGTCAAGGCCGGGCAGATTCAAGCCGGCCACGATATCGAGATTATGAACCCCGACCTGGTGCTCTGCACCCTGGACGACGGGATCAAGCTCGGCATGGAGTTCACCGTCAACCTCGGCAAGGGCTACGAGGCAGCCAGCGCCAACCGCCCGGAGGATGCGCCGATCGGCCTGATCCCCGTGGATAGCATCTACTCGCCGGTGCGCCGGGTCTCCTACCGGGTGGAGCCGACCCGGGTGGGCAACCTGACCAACTACGACAAGCTGCTGCTCTCCGTCGAGACCAATGGCGCGGTGAGCCCAGAGGATGCCGTGGCGCTCGCCGCCCGCATCCTGCAGGACCAGCTCAAGCTGTTCGTCAACTTCGACGAGCCGCAGCAGCTGCGTGCCGAGGAGCACCACGACGACTTGCCGTTCAACCGCAACCTGCTACGCAAGGTCGATGAGCTGGAGCTGTCGGTCCGGTCGGCGAACTGCCTGAAGAACGACAACATCGTCTATATCGGCGACTTGGTGCAGAAGTCCGAGCAGGAGATGCTGCGCACACCGAACTTCGGCCGCAAGTCGCTGAACGAGATCAAGGAGGTGTTGACCAACATGGGCCTCACCCTCGGCATGACCGTCGCCGGCTGGCCGCCGGAGAACATCGAAGACCTCGCCAAGCGCCTCGACGAGCCGTTCTGATGAACGGTTCGAGTCTTTTCGCTTGTCGTGCTCCGCACGACGGGCCGTTTTAAGGACAAAGCCCAATGCGTCATGGAGTGGCCGGCCGAAAGCTCGGCGTCACCACGAGTCACCGCTTCGCCATGTTCCGCAACATGGCGGTGGCGTTGCTGAAGCACGAGCAGATCACCACCACCGTCTCCAAGGCCAAGGAGCTGCGGCCGGTGGCGGAGAAGCTGATCACGCTCGGCAAGCGCGGCGGCTTGCACGCGCGGCGGCAAGCGCTGGCGCAGCTGCAGGACGAGAAGATCGTCGCCAAGCTGTTCGACGGCCTGGCCACCCGTTACAAGGCCCGTCCAGGCGGCTACACCCGTGTGCTGCGGGCCGGCATGCGCTATGGCGACGCGGCGGACATGGCGGTGATCGAATTGGTCGAGCGCGACCCGGCGGCCAAGGGCCTGGACAGCGGTCCCCGGCCCGACCAGGCCGCGGAGCAAGCAGCCTAGCGGCATGGCGCGGGTCGGCCATGCCGCGTTCGTGGCCGGCTCCCTGCTCGCTTCCATGCTGCCAGCCACGCCCTGCCAGGCGCAGGCGCTGCAGCAGGCCACGGTGACGGTGGCCGATCACCTGGGCGCCGGACAGCAGGAAGAGACCATTACCGTCTATTTCGACGGCGTGGCGGTCGGCACCCTGCACGTGGACCAAACGCACCTGAGCGACCAGTTGCAGGCCAACCTGCCCGCCCAGCCCTCAATCGGCTTCACCCTGTGCGGCCGGCTGCTGCGGCGGGAAAGCGACGGCAGCGTGTCCACCCACCCGATCGACAATGGCGGCGTGCTCACCGGCTATGCGGGCGCCAGCCTGGCCGCAGTCACCCTGGGCGACGTGCTATTCGCCTTGCAGGACGACAAGGGACGCGCCACGACCGACATCCGGCCTGGCCCGTCCTGCACGGCCATCGTGTCCTGATGCCGGGCACGCCGGACCTGTTCGCCGCCCACGCGCCCGGCCCCGCCCCGTCGGACGGCGGCCCGTTGGCGGACCGCCTGCGGCCGCAGGCGCTGGCGGACGTGGTGGGGCAGGGCCACCTGCTCGGCCCAGACGGCACAGTCACGCGGATGCTGGCCCGCAGCTCGCTCGCCTCCTTGATTCTCTGGGGCCCGCCCGGCGTCGGCAAGACCACCATCGCGCGCCTGCTGGCGGCGGCGGCCGGGCTGCACTTCACCCAGCTCTCGGCGGTGTTCTCCGGCGTGGCGGACCTCAAGCGCGTCTTCGAGGAGGCCCGCCGCCGCCGCGCCGCCGGCCAGTCCACCCTGCTGTTCGTGGACGAGATTCACCGCTTCAACCGCGCGCAGCAGGACGGCTTCCTCCCCGTGGTGGAGGACGGTACCGTGGTGCTGGTGGGCGCCAGCACGGAGAACCCCTCCTTCGCCCTGAACGGCGCGCTGCTGTCCCGCTGCCAAGTGCTGGTGCTGCGCCGGCTGGACGACGCAGCGCTGGACCGCCTGCTGGCCCGCGCCGAGGCGGATGCCCCGCTGCCGCTCACGCCCGAGGCCCGCGCCACCCTGCGCGCCATGGCCGACGGCGACGGCCGCTACCTGCTGAACATGGCCGAGCAGCTGCAAGCCGTGCCGGCGGACGCTCCCCCGCTGGACCCGGCGGCGCTCTCCGCCCTGCTGGCCAAGCGGGCGGCGCTGTACGACAAGGACCGCGACGAGCACTACAACCTCGTCTCCGCCCTGCATAAGTCGCTGCGCGGCTCGGACCCGGACGCAGCGCTGTACTGGTTCGCCCGCATGGTCGCCGGCGGCGAGGATTTGCGCTATATCGCCCGCCGCCTGGTGCGCTTCGCCTCCGAGGATGTGGGCCTGGCCGACCCGCAGGCCCTGGCCCACGCGCTGGCCGCCTGGCAGGCCTACGAGCGGCTCGGCAGCCCGGAAGGCGACCTGGCCATCGCGCAGGTGGTGGCCCATCTCGGCACGGCGCCGAAATCCAACGCGCTCTATGCCGGGTGGAAGGCGGCCATGCAGGCCGCGCGCGAAACCGGCAGCCTGGCCCCGCCGGCGCACATCCTGAACGCGCCCACCCGGCTGATGCAGGAGCTCGGCTACGGCGCCGGTTACGACTACGACCATGACGCCGAGGACGCGTTCTCCGGCCAGGACTACTTCCCGCCCGGCCTGGCCCGCACCGCCTTCTACCAGCCCACCGACCGCGGCTTCGAGCGCGAGCTGCGCGGCCGGCTGAAGCGCTGGGCCGACCTGCGCCGGGCGCGCCAGGCATGAGCGTCTCCATCCAGACCGTGTCGGAGGACGAGGCCGATTCCCGCCTCGACCGCTTCGTCCGCCGCCGCTACCCGGCCTTGACGCAGAGCGTGCTGCAGAAGCTCTGCCGCACCGGCCAGATTCGCGTCGATGGCCACCGCGTGGAGGCCTCCGCCCGCCTTGCGCCCGGCCAGGCGGTGCGGGTGCCGCCGATGCAAGCCGCCCCGGAAAAGCGCCCCCCCACGGCCACCCCGGCCGACGTGAAGGAGATGCAGCGCCTGGTGCTGCACCGCGACGACCAGTTGATCGTGCTCAACAAGCCCTCCGGCCTCGCCACCCAAGGCGGCCCCGGCATCACCCGCCACCTGGACGGCATGCTGGACGCGCTGAGCGACGGCGGCCACCGCCCCCGCCTGGTGCACCGGCTGGACCGCGACACCTCCGGCGTGATCGTGCTGGCCCGCAGCCCCGGCATCGCCGCCCGCCTGGCCGCCAGCTTCCGCACCCGCGAGGTGGAGAAGACCTACTGGGCCGTCGTCGTCGGGCAGCCGGCGCCGCAGGACGGCCAGATCGACCAGCCGCTCAAGCGCGTCGCCAGCGCGTTCGGCGAGCGCACCGTGCCGGCCGACCGTAAGGACCGCGAGGGCCAGCGCGCCTACACCAACTATCGCACCCTGGACACCGCCGGGCGCAAGCTGGCCTGGCTGGAGCTGCAGCCGCTCACCGGCCGCACCCACCAGCTGCGGGTGCACTGCGTCAGCCTCGGCACCCCCATCGTGGGCGACGGCAAGTACGCCGAGCCGCGCGACAACGGCTCCGGCGGCAGCTTCGTCGAAGGGCTGGAGGACCGGCTGCACCTGCACGCCCGCGCGATCACCCTGCCGCACCCGGCAGGCGGCACGCTCACCGTGTCCGCCGGCCTGCCCCCCCACATGCGCGGCAGCTTCGCAACGCTCGGTTTCCAAGCGCCGAGTCCCCCGGCGGTGGTGCGCGAGGAGCACGGCCCCAGATAATGCCCATGAGGATGCGGCCATGAAGGCACGCCGGGTCGTGCTGGCGGGGGTGGCGGTCGCCGTGCTGGGCCTTGGCGCGGCGGCGGCCTCGTTCTACCCCGACTCGCAGCGCGGCCGCCTCATCCAGGCGGTGCAGCGCGCCACTGGCCGCCAGCTCACCCTGGCCGGGCCGCTGCGCGTCCGGTGGGGGCTGAACCCAGCGCTGGAAGCCGATGACGTGTCGCTCGCCAACGCGCCCGGCGGCTCCCGCCCGCAGATGCTGGTAGCGGCGCGGGTGGACGTGCGGCTGCGGCTGCTGGGGTTGCTCTCCGGCCAGGTCGAGATCGCCAGCGTGACCCTGGTGCGGCCGGACATCCTGCTCGAAACCGACGCCTCCGGTCGCGGCAACTGGCTGTTCGATCGCCCTGCCGCGCCCCCCGGCGGCGCACCCTCCACCCCAAGCGGCCCCCGCTTGGCCACTCGGTTGGACAGCCTGCGCGTCGAGGATGGCCGGCTGACCTGGCGGGACGGCGCATCCGGCCAGGCCACGGCCGTGGACCTGCCGCACGCCGCCTTCGACCTTGGCGGCAGCGCCACCCGCCTGCAAGCGGCGGCCCAGGCCGCCGGCGTCCCGCTGACGCTGCAGGCCACGCTCGGCAGCTGGGGCCAGCTCACCGGCGCGATCCCGGGTCCCTGGCCGGTCAGGCTCGCCGCCGCTGCCGGCGCCGCCACCGTGTCGCTGGACGGCGCGGCGGACCCGGCGGCCCGCTCCGTGACCGGCCGCGTCACGGCCACCATCCTGGATCTGGCCCAGTTGGCGGCGCTGCTGCAACACCCGGGCTGGCCCCCGCTGCATGACGTGCGCCTGGCCGCCACCCTGCCGCCCGGCGGCCCGCCGCAGGACGTGTCGCTGCAAGTCGGCCCGTCCGACCTGGGCGCCTGGCTGCCGGGCGTCACGCTGGCCCGGCTGGACCTGGCCTGGCCGCAGGGGCAGCCGGCGAAGCTGGCGGCGGAGGGCGGCATCGCCGGCGGCCCCTGGCGCCTGGCAAGCGGCCTGGCGCCGGCGGGGCAGGGGGTGGCGCTGCGCGGGTTCAGCCTGTCCTCTCCGCTGGGCGATGCCGCCGGGGACTTCGCGGTCAGCGCAGCGCCGCGCCTGGCGGTGCGGGGCACGTTGGTCTCCACCCGGCTCGACGTGGACGCGCTGCGCGGGCTGGCCCGGCCGCAAGCCGCGCCACCGCCCGCCTCCCCATTGCCCGCCCCGCCATCGCCCCCCCTGGCCGCGCCGCCCGCGGCACCCGCCCGGCTGTTCTCCGACGCGCCGCTGCCCTGGGCCGCGCTGCGCCAGGCGGACGCCGATGTGCAGTTCACCATCGGCACGCTCCGCCTGGGCGGGGTGGACACCCGCGCCGTGTCCGCCCACCTCGCCCTGCTGGACGGCGTGCTGCGGCTCGACCCGGTCTCGCTGCAAGCCCCGGAGGGCCGGGTGAACCTGTCGGCCAGCGTCGATGCCCGCGCCGCCGCACCCCCCATAGTGCTGAACCTGCGCTCCGCCGGGTTCGCGCTGGACCCGCTGCTGCGCGCCTTCGGCCTGCCCGGCGGGTCGGACGGCACGGCGGAGCTGGACGTGGCGGTGCACGCCGCCGGGTCCACCCCGCACGCGCTGGCGGCATCGTTGGACGGCCATGCCGGGGTGGCGCTGGTGGACGCCGACGTGTCCAACGCGGCACTCGCCGCCGTGCTGGGGGACGTGCTGCGCCGGGCCGGCGCGGGGCTGGACCCGGCGGGCCGCAGCCGGGTGCGCTGCTTGGCGGTGCGGGCCAACGCGCAGGACGGGCAGGTGAGCCTGCCCGTCCTGAAGCTCGACGCCTCCCGGCTTGCGGTGGAGGGCGGCGGCACGCTGGATTTGGCGAACGAGACGATGGCGCTGCGCCTGCGCCCGCTGCTGCGGCTTGGCGGCGCCGGCGTGTCCGCCTCCGTCAGCGTGGACGGCCTCCTGCGGCATCCGGCCGTGGCGCTGGATGCCGCCGGGGTGGGCGGGCGCGCCGGCGTGGTGATCGGCGGCCTGGCCGGCCCGGTGGACGACTGCGCGGCCGAGCTGGCGGCGGCGCGCGACGGCCGCCCCGGTCCGTTGCCGGCGGCGGTGGCGGTCAAGGCCGCCAAGCCCGCCGACCTGCTGCGGAGCTTCCTGCGATGAAGCGGGTCTGGTCGCAGGCGCGTGCCGTGCCGCTCGAAGCTGGCTGGGGCGTCACCCTGGACGGCAAGCCGCTGCGCCTGCCGGACGGGCCGCCGCTGCTGGTGCCGCAGCCGGCGCTGGCCGAAGCCGTGGCGGCCGAGTGGCAGCGCGCCGGAGCCGACACCGGAATCATGGACTATGCCGACGTGCCGCTGACCCGGCTGGCCGGCACCGCCCAGCTCCGCATCGTGCCGGACCCGGCGCCGGTGGTGGCCGCCATCGCCGCCTATGGCGAGACCGACCTGCTGTGCTACCGCGCCGACAGCCCGCCGCCCCTGGTGCTGCGCCAGGCGGCCGCCTGGGATCCCTGGCTCGACTGGGTGCGGCGGGACCTCGGCGCCGCGCTGCGCGCCACCTCCGGCATCGTCTTCGTGCCGCAGGACCCGGCGGCGCTGGCCACGCTGCGCCAGGCCGTGGCGGCGCAAGGCGGCTGGGTGCTGGCCGGGCTCGGCATCGCGGCGCCGGCGCTGGGCAGCCTGGTGCTCGGGCTGGCCTTGGCGCGCGGCAGGGTCGGCGCGGCCGAGGCCTACGGCCTGTCCTGCGTGGATGAGAGCTACCAGGCCGAGCTGTGGGGCGAGGACGCGGAAGCCGTCGCCCGCCGCGCCAACATCGCCGCCGACATCGCGCTGAGCGCCCGGTTTATGGCGCTCGCCCGATAAGGGCGCGCCGGCTGGTGATCAGCGGCCGGGTGCAAGGTGTCGGCTACCGGGACTGGATGGTGGCGCAGGCGCGGACCCTCGGGGTGCATGGCTGGGTGCGCAACCTGCCGGACGGCAGCGTGGAGTCGCTGGCCTATGGCGACGCCGACGCCGTCCAGGCGCTGCTGCAGGCCTGCCGCCGCGGGCCGCAGCACGCCGTAGTCAGCCGCATCGAGGAGGACTGGGCCGAGCCGCCGGACGGACCTGGCTTCCGGCGCGCTTGAGGCCGCCGCGCCATGTCGTGCGCGCAACGAGCGACCTGTCTGCCACCCTGGGCAACCGCGACCGCCGCACCCACTTGCTTCGCCGGATCGGCCGCAGGCGACGCTCGTGCCGCAGGTGGCGAGGCGAATGTTCAACAAAGGAGGCTGCAATGAGAATGATGTCGGCCCTGACCGCCTTGGCGGTCTTCCTGCTGCCCGCCGCCGCGCTGGCCGCCGATGCGGCGCATCCCTACTCGAACGTCAACCGGCGCGTGGACGCCGGCAACAACACCGGCGACGCCCAGGTGGACGGCCTGAACCAGGCGCAGCTGGGTGGAACCGGCTACCAGCCCCGCACCACGTCCGGCCCTGCTGCCGGCAAGCGGGCGCAGGCCAACCCGTATTACCCCTACGCCCCGCCGGTGGGTCCGGCGGTCCAGCCGCGCTCCGTGCCGACGAGCTATGCCGCGCCGGCCTACCTCGTGCGGCCCTACTATCCGCCGGTCTATGTCGCAGCGCCGCCGCTGTTCTATCCCGCGCCGTTCTTCTACCCGCGCCCCTTCTTCTTCCCGTACTGAAGCCAACGGGCCCGGCCCGCGCCATCCCGCAGCAGCGGCCAGCGCCACGGTGACGCCAGCCCTCCATGGGCCGGCTGTGCGATGGCGCGGCCACGCGCAGTTCTGACCCTGGTGGGAGCGGTATGCTGAAGGTCGTCTTTGATGATGCCGCAGAAGGCGGCCTGCGCGGCAGGGTGGCCGGCATCTATGCCCTCCTGATCGCCGCCAACCTGCTCGCCTGGGCGTGGGCGCTCTGCTTGCTGAGGGAGCAGCCGGTGCTGCTCGGCACGGCGTTGCTGGCCTACGGCTTCGGCCTGCGCCATGCGGTTGACGCCGACCACATCGCCGCGATCGACAACATTACCCGCAAGCTGATGCAGGCCGGCAGGCGGCCGGTCAGCGCCGGGTTCTGTTTCGCGCTGGGACACTCCAGCGTGGTGGCCATCGCGGCGGCGGCGGTGGCGGGCACGGCAACGGCGCTGGCCGGGTCGTTCGACCGGTTCAGGGCCACCGGCGGGGTCATCGGCACCAGCGTCTCCGCCCTGTTCCTGCTGACCATCGCCGCCGCCAACCTGGTCATCCTGCAATCCGTCTGGCGGACCTTCCAGCACGTGCGCCAGGGCGGCCGCTACGTGGAGGAGGATCTCGACAGGCTGCTCGACGGCCGCGGCCTGCTGGCGCGGCTGTTGCGGCCGGTGTTCGGCCTGGTGACGCGAAGCTGGCACATGCTCCCGTTGGGCTTCCTGTTCGGCCTGGGGTTCGACACGGCGACCGAGATCGCGCTGCTCGGCATCTCGGCGACGCAGGCGGCGCACGGCATGTCCGTTTGGTCGATCATGGTGTTCCCGGCGCTGTTCGCCGCCGGCATGTCGTTGGTCGACACGACGGACGGCATCCTCATGCTCGGCGCCTACGACTGGGCGCTCATCAAGCCGATGCGGAAGCTGTACTACAATCTCGCGATCACCGCGGTGTCGGTCGCTGTCGCGGTCTTGGTCGGCGGCGTGGAGGCGCTCGGGCTGCTGGGCGGCCAGCTGCACCTGACCGGGCTGTTCTGGGACGGGATCGGCGGGTTGAACGACAACTTCGGAACGCTTGGCTTCGCGATCGTGGCGCTGTTCATCGCGGTCTGGGTGATCTCCATCCTGGTGTACCGCTACAAGGGCCTCGACCGCATCGACGCGCGATAGCCGGCGGAGCGCTCTTGTTCGGCCCTGGGCCGGCTTGGACCTGCAGCGCTACTTCTTCTTGAGTTCCTCGGGCTTGTGCACTGCTTCCTTGCCGGACTTTTTGCTTTTCACCAGCACTTGCGGCGCGTCCTTGGTGGCCTTGGCGGTGTGTCCCTTCACCTTGGTGGTGCTGGTCACGACCTTCTCGACCTTGCCTTCCGTCTTGCCCTGCGCCGCACCCCACGTCACCTCGTCCCCCGGCTTCGGCAGCTTCGCCATGGCCCATGCTCCTACGTTGCGCAGCGGCAACGCCACGGGTGCCGCAACGGTTCAGCCGAACACGCCGGGGCGGTTCAGCCGAACACGCCGGGCCAGGCGGCCTGCAACGCCAGGTCCGCGTCGGCCAGCGTCGCCGTGAGGCCGAGCGCCTCCAGGCTGGTGACGCCGTGCTCGCGGATGCCGCACGGCACGATGCCGTCGAAATGCCCCAGGTTGGGCGACACGTTCACCGCCACGCCGTGCCAGCTCACCCAGCGCGTCATCCGTACGCCGATCGCGGCGATCTTGCTTTCCCCGCCGGCGCCGTCCGCCACCCAGATGCCGACCCGGCCGGCCCTGCGCTCGCCGCGCACGTTGAATTGATCGAGCGAGCGGATCAGCCACTCTTCCAGCGCCCAGATGTAGGCCCGCACGTCCCGCGCGGGCACGGGGCCGTGCGGCCGCGCCAGGTCCAGCATGACGTAGGCGGTGCGCTGGCCGGGGCCGTGATAGGTCCACTGGCCGCCGCGCCCGGCGGCGAAGGTCGGCAGGCCCGCTGGGTTCAGCAGGTCAGCGGGCAGGGCGCTGGTGCCGGCGGTGTAGAGCGCCGGGTGCTCCAGCAGCCAGACGGTGTCGGACGCCTCGCCGGCGCGGATGGCGGCGGCGTGCGCCTGCATGGCGGCCAGGGCGGCGTCGTACGGCACGGGCGCGTCCGAGATGCGCCACGCGGGCGTTGTTGATGCGGCGGCGTCCATCGGCTATAGGCCCATCACGCTGCGGCCGTGGCGAAATGGTAGACGCGCAAGCTTGAGGTGCTTGTGGGGGAAACCCTGTGGAAGTTCGAGTCTTCTCGGCCGCATTCTGTTTGCTGTCATATTCTGTGCCTGGCTTGCATCGCCCGCCGCTCCGTCCGTAACTGAACGGCAATAAGGGAGCGAAACCGCGATGGACGAGGATTTCCGGAAGGCGGCGCTGGATTACCACCGCCTTCCCCGCCCCGGTAAGCTGGAGATCGCGCCCACCAAGCGCATGGCGACGCAGCGGGACCTGGCGCTGGCGTACTCCCCCGGCGTCGCCGCGGCGTGCGACGCCATCAAGGCCGACCCGCTCACCGCCTACGACTACACCGCCCGCGGCAACTTGGTTGGCGTGGTGTCGAACGGCACGGCGGTGCTGGGCCTGGGCAACATCGGCGCGCTGGCCGGCAAGCCGGTGATGGAGGGCAAGGCGGTGCTCTTCAAGAAATTCGCCGGCATCGATTGTTTCGACATCGAGGTGGACGCGCAGGACCCGGACCGCTTCATCGAGGTGGTGGCCGCCCTGGAGCCGACCTTCGGCGCCATCAACCTCGAAGACATCAAAGCGCCCGAGTGCTTCGCCATCGAGCAACGCCTGCGCGAGCGCATGGCGATCCCGGTGTTCCACGACGACCAGCACGGCACCGCCATCATCGTCGCCGCCGCCGTGCGCAACGCCCTGCAGCTGCAGGGCAAGCGGCTGGAGGAGGTGCGTCTGGTCACCTCCGGCGCCGGCGCCGCGGCGCTGGCCTGCGTCGATCTGCTGTGCGTCATGGGGCTGCGGCCCGAGAACGTGACGCTGACGGACATCAAGGGAGTCATCCACGCCGGGCGCGACGCCGACATGCTGCCCAACATGGCCCGCTACGCCAACCGCACGCCCGCCCGCACCCTGGCCGAGGCGCTGCCGGAGGCGGACATCTTCCTCGGCCTGTCCGCCCCGCGCGTGCTGAAGGCGGAGTGGCTGCACCTAATGGCGGACAAGCCGATTATCTTGGCGCTGGCCAACCCGGAGCCGGAGATTCTGCCCGAAGCGGTGCGCGCCGCCCGGCCGGACGCGATCGTGGCCACCGGGCGCAGCGACTACCCGAACCAGGTCAACAACGTGCTGTGCTTCCCGTTCATTTTCCGCGGCGCGCTGGACGTGGGCGCCACCACCATCAACGAGGAGATGAAGCTGGCCTGCGTGGAGGCCATCGCCGTGCTGGCCCGGGTGGAGGCAAGCGAGGTGGTGGCGGCGGCCTATGGCGGCGCCGCCCCCGTGTTCGGCCCCGACTACATCATCCCCAAGCCGTTCGACCCCCGGCTGATCCTGCAGATCGCTCCCGCCGTCGCCAAGGCCGCCATCGCCAGCGGCGTGGCGACCCGGCCGATCGAGGACTTCGCCGCCTACCGCCACGGGCTGGAGGTGTTCGTCTACCGCTCCGGCCAGCTGATGCGCCCAGTGTTCGAGGCGGCGCGCAAGCTGTCCCCCCGCCGCATCGTCTATGCCGACGGCGAGGACGAGCGGGTGCTGCGCGCCGTGCAGACGGTGGTGGACGAGGGCATCGCCCAACCCATCCTGATCGGCCGCCGCGGCGTGATCGCCTCGCGCGTGGTGGACATGGGCCTGCGGCTCGACCTCGACGAGACCGTGCGCGTGCTGGACCCGGCGCTCGACCGCGACGTGTTCGACCCGCTGGTCTCGCAATACCAGCTGCTGGTCGGCCGCCGCGGCGTGCCGCCGGACGCGGCGGCGCGGCGGATGCGCAACCGCGCCACCGTGGCCGCCGCCATGCTGCTGCACGCCGGCGAGGCGGACGCGGCCATCGTCGGCGGCACCGGGGACTGGCAGCGCCACCTGACCTACGCGCTGCCTATCGTGCCCAAGCGCGCCACCGTCTCGCGCGTCTATGCCCTGTCGGCGCTGATCCTGAACAACGGCGCGCTGTTCTTCTGCGACACCCACGTCACCATCGACCCCACGGCCGAGGAGGTGGCGGAGATGACGCTGCTCGCGGCCGAGGTGGTCAAGAGCTTCGGCATCACCCCCAAGGCGGCGCTGCTGTCGCACTCCTCGTTCGGCGCCGGCAACTCGGTGCCCGCCCGCAAGATGCGCCGCGCCCTGGGCCTGATCCGCGACCAGGCGCCCGAGCTGGAGGTGGACGGCGAGATGCACGGCGACGCGGCGCTGAGCGAGGCGATCCGCGACCGCGCGGTGCCGGACAGCCGCCTGTCCGGCACCGCCAACCTGCTGGTGATGCCGGGGCTGGACGCGGCCAACATCGCCTTCAACCTGCTGAAGGCCAGCAGCGACGGGCTGCCGGTCGGCCCCATCCTGCTGGGCATGAGCCGGCCGATCCACGTGCTGGTGCCGAGCGTCACCGCGCGCGGCATCGTCAACCTGAGCGCCATTGCCGCCACCGAGGTGCTGAGCTCGGCGTGAGGCTTGATGGCCAGCCGGGGGCGTGCCACCACTCGCTCAAGCAAGAATTGCCGCTCCAGCCTTCCACGCCCCAGACTTAAGGTCCGACATGAAGCCACTGCGCAAGGCCGTTCTCCCCGTGGCAGGACTCGGCACGCGCTTCCTGCCCGCCACCAAGGCGACGGCGAAGGAGATGCTGCCCGTCGTTGACAAGCCGCTGATCCAGTACGCGGTGGAAGAGGCCCGCGCCGCCGGCATCGAGCAGTTCTGCATGGTCACCGGGCGCGGCAAGACTGGGCTGGTCGAGCATTTCGACATCGCCTTCGAGCTGGAAGCCAACCTGCGCGAGCGCGGCAAGACCGAGATGATGGCCATGCTGCGCGACATGGCGGTGCAGCCCGGCTCCATCGCCACCGTGCGCCAGCAGGTGCCGCTCGGCCTGGGACACGCCATCTGGTGCGCCCGCTCCTTCATCGGCGACGACCCGTTCGCCATCCTGCTGCCGGACGACCTGGTACTGTCGAAGACCCCCTGCCTCAAGCAGCTGGCGGACGCCTACAACGAGACCGGCGGCAACGTCGTGGCCGTGGCGGAGGTGCCGCGCGACCAGACCAACAAATACGGCATCCTGGACGTGGGCGCCGATGACGGCCGGCTGGTCGAGGTCCGCGGCCTGGTGGAGAAGCCGGACCCGGCGACCGCCCCCTCCAACCTGTCCATCATCGGCCGCTACGTGCTGATGCCGCAGGTCGTGGAGCACCTGAGCAAGATGGAGCGCGGCGCCGGCAACGAGGTCCAGCTCACCGACGCGATGGCCAAGATGATCGGCCAGGTGCCGTTCCACGGCCTGCGCTACGAGGGCGAGCGGTTCGACTGCGGCGACAAGATCGGCTTCCTGGAGGCGCAGATCGCCTTCGCGCTGCAACGCCCGGACCTGCGCGACGCCGTTCGCACGTTCCTGACCAAGTACCAGGGGTAGATCATGGCCTTCCAGCACAGCTTCGACCCCACTTCGCTGCGGGAGTACGACATCCGCGGCGTCGTCGGCCGCACGCTGCACCCGGCGGACGCCTACGCCATCGGCCGCTGCTTCGGCTCCATCCTGGCCCGCGCCGGCGGCAGCACGGTCGCGGTCGGCTATGACGGCCGGCTGTCCTCCCCCTCGCTGGAGCCGGAGCTGGTCCGCGGCCTGATGGCGTGCGGGCTGGAGGTGCTGCGGGTGGGGCTGTGCCCGACGCCCATGCTGTACTACACGGCCACCACCATGGAGACCGCGGGCGCCGTGATGGTCACCGGCAGCCACAACCCGCCCGACTACAACGGCTTCAAGATGATGCTGGGCCGCAAGCCGTTCTTCGGCGCGCAAATCCAGCAGATCGGCGCCATGGCCGCCGCCGGCGACGTGGTGGCCGAAGCCCCCGGCCGCGTCCGCGTCGTGGACGTGGCGGCGGACTACGTGGCCCGCCTGCTGAGCGACTGGGACGGCGGCGACCGCATCAGCACCGTGGTGTGGGACAACGGCAACGGCGCCGCCGGCGAAGTGCTGCAACGCCTGGTCCGCACCCTGCCGGGCCGCCATACCGTGCTGAACGGCACGATCGATGGCACCTTCCCGGCGCACCACCCCGATCCCACGGTGCCCAAGAACCTGGAGCAGCTGATCGCGGCGGTGCGCGAGCAGGGCGCCGACCTCGGCATCGCCTTCGACGGCGACGCCGACCGCATCGGCGTGGTGGACGACAAGGGCGAGATGCTGTTCGGCGACCAGTTGCTGGTGGTGCTGGCGCGCGACGTGCTGAAATCCTATCCCAAGGGCACCATCATCGCCGACGTGAAGGCGAGCCAGGTGCTGTTCGACGAGATCGCCAAGGCAGGCGGCACGCCGCTGATGTGGAAGACCGGCCACTCGCTCATCAAGGCCAAGATGGCGGACACCCAATCGCCGCTGGCCGGCGAGATGAGCGGCCACGTGTTCTTCGCCGACAAGTGGTACGGCTTCGACGACGCGCTGTATGCCTCCGTCCGGCTGCTCGGCATCCTCGCCCGCCTGCCCGGCAAGCTGTCCGCCGTGCGCGAGGCGCTGCCTCCCGTGGTCAACACGCCGGAGCTGCGGTTCGACTGCCCGGACACCCGCAAGTTCAGCGTGATCGAGGAGGTGGCCGCCCGGCTGAAGCAGTCCGGCGCCAAGGTGGCCGACATCGACGGCGTGCGGGTGGCGTCCGAGGATGGCTGGTGGCTGCTGCGCGCCTCCAACACCCAGGCGGTGCTGGTGGCCCGCTGCGAGGCGACCAGCGCGGCCGGGCTGGAACGGCTTAAAGGCGCCCTGTCCACCCAATTGGCGGCGTCCGGCCTGGCCGCGCCGGACTTCTCCGGCGCGAACGCCGGGCATTGACCGGCCGGGCCAAGCGCGGCCGGGCGGAGCAGGGCAGGGGTGCTGCGCCTCCGCCGACCGGGGACTAGGCCCGTGCCCCACCCCGCCCGCCCCGCCCGCATCGAGGACCGGCTGATCGTGGCGCTGGACGTGGCGGGCCTGGATGAGGCTCGCCGGCTGGTGGCGGCGCTGGACGGCACGGTGTCGTTCTACAAGCTCGGCATGTGGCTGCTGTTCCAGCCCGGCATCGACGCCCTGATCGACGAGCTGCTGCGGGACGGCCACCAGCTATTCCTGGACTACAAGCTGCATGACATCGGCGAGACGGTGCGGCACGGCGTCGCCGCCATTGCCCGCCGCGGCGCGCGCTTCCTGACCGTCCACGGCGAGCCGCAGGTGATGCAGGCGGCCGCCGCCGGCGCGGCCGGGGCCGGCCTGGACGTGCTGGCGGTGACGGTGCTGACCAGCCTGGACGACGCGGCGCTCCGGTCCGCAGGCTATGCCGTGGACGTGGCGACCCTCGTGCGCCGCCGGGCGCGGGACGCGGCGGCGGCGGGCTGCACCGGGGTGATCGCTTCTGCGGCGGACGACCTGGACGGGCTGCGCGAGGCGGCCGGCCGCGACATCCTGGTGGTGACGCCCGGCATCCGCCTGCCCGGCGATGATGCCGGCGACCAGCGCCGGGTCAGCACGCCGGGCCAGGCGGTGGCGCGGGGGGCGGACTACCTCGTGATGGGCCGCCCGGTCATCCGCGCCGCCTCGCCCCGGGACGCCGCGATGCGGGCGATCGAGGACATGGCGTCGGCCCGGCCCGCCACGCCGTAGGCCCGCTCGGCCGGCGGGCCGCCAATCAAACGCTGACGGATGCCGTGAAGGTACAGAACAGTATAACATAGTTGCTTCCATCACGACTTGGTTGCTGGCGGCGGTTTGCCTCCCGCAGGCTACCCGTGACTGCAACCCTGGCTGCGCTGCTACGTAGGGCAGCTTCCGGAATGTGGCATGGAGACACGCGATGAAGGCACTCACCTGGCATGGCAAGGGCGACATCCGCTGCGACACGGTGCCCGACCCCAAAATCGAGCACGGCCGCGACGCCATCATCAAGGTCACCGCCTGTGCCATCTGCGGTTCGGACCTCCATTTGATGGGGGGCTTCATGCCCACCATGGAGAAGGGCGACATCCTCGGCCACGAGACCATGGGCGAGGTGATCGAGGTCGGCCGCGACAACAGCAAGCTCAAGGTCGGTGACCGCGTCGTGGTGCCGTTCACCATCTGCTGCGGCGAGTGCCGCATGTGCCGGATGGGCAACTGGAGCTGCTGCGAGCGCACCAACCCGAACGGCGCCGCGCAGGCCAAGATCTACGGCTTCCCGCTCGCCGGGCTGTTCGGCTTCTCCCACACCACCGGCGGCTTCGCCGGCGGGCAGGCCGAGTATCTCCGCGTCCCCTACGCCGACGTGGGCCCGATCAAGGTGCCGGAGGGGCTGACGGACGAGCAGGTGCTGTTCCTCAGCGACATCTTTCCCACCGCCTACCAGGCCGCCGAGCACTGCGAGATCACGCCGGAGGACACCATCGCCATCTGGGGCTGTGGCCCGGTCGGCGTGCTGGCGGTGAAGTCCTGCCTGTTGCTGGGCGCCAAGCGCGTCATCGCCATCGACGAGGTGCCGGAGCGGCTGGCCCTGGCGCGCGAAGCTGGCGCCGAGACGATCGATTCCAGCCAGCAGAACATCCAAGACACCCTCAAGGAGCTGACCCACGGCCTGGGCCCGGACGCGGTGATTGACGCGGTGGGCATGGAGGCCCACGGCGCGGACACGCTGATGCAGAAGGTCACCTCCGCCGTGATGTCCGCCACCGTCAGCGTCGAGCGCCCGTATGCCATCAACGAGGCCATCCTGGCCTGCCGGCCCGGCGGCATCGTCTCCATGCCCGGCGTCTATGCCGGCCCGGTCGGCCCGGTGATGCTGGGCGTGCTGATGAACAAGGGGCTGACCTTGAAGACCGGCCAGACCCATATGCAGCGTTACCTGCAGCCGCTGATGGAGCGCATCCAGAACAAGGAGATCGATCCCTCCTTCATCATCAGCCACCGCTCCAGCAAGCTGGAGGACGGCCCGGCGCTGTACGAGACCTTCCGCGACAAGAAGGACCATTGCACCAAGGTGGTGTTCACGCCGCACGGCTGAGCGCGGGGACGGGGCAGGGCGTCGATGACGTGGCCGGCAATATTATTGCGCAATGGCAATCAGCCGGGTAAGGATCGCAAATCGACCGCGCTACGAAAAGGCAAGCCACGCATGCCCCGTCTCATCCTCGCCACGGCAATCGCGGCGGCCTTGTCACCGGCCGTTGCGCCGCTTGCCGACGCGGCGCCCTTTCTGCCGAGCTACACGGGTCCGCAAAGCGAGGCGCTCGACCTGAGCAGCGTCGCCGTTACCTTTGACGGGACGAACTTCGACCTCAACAGCGTGTTCTCGGCGCCGATCGGCTCGGCCCCCGCCGGCTCGCTGTTCGTGTGGGGCGTGAACCGTGGCGCTGGCGTCGCAGCTTTCGCCACAGCCGCGCCGACGGCCACCAACCCGTCCATCGGCTCCAACGTCCTATTCGACGCCGTACTCGCCATCAACCCGGGCACCGGCAGCGCCAACGTGGTCAACACGACCAACGGCATGGCCACGCCCTTGCCGGCGGCCGACCTGACGATCTCGGGCGACACCATCAACGCCGTGCTCCCGGCGTCGCTGCTGCCCAGCACCGGCTTCGCGCCCACAGACTACACGTTCGACCTGTGGCCGAGGGTCGGTACCGGCCTGAACGACCAGATCGCCCAGTTCGGTGGCGCCACGAACTCGACCAACCCGGTCAACCTGTCCGCCACGCTGGTGCCGGAACCTGGCTCCCTGGCCGTGCTCGCCGGCGCCCTGACGTTGCTTGCTCTGGCGCTTCGGCCCCGCCGCGCCAACGCGGTTGCCGATTGCTGAGAGTCGCGGGCCAGCCAAATCGGGGCTCTGCCTTCGGGCGCATTCCACTCGCCTGACAGCAAGCCGGCGGAGCTTTCCCACTCCCCTTGCGGGAATGGGCTGGGATGAGGCGGGGCTTAGCCGCCCGCCAGCATCCCCGCCGCCACCTCCCCGCACCGTCGCCAGGTCGTCCTGGTATTTCAGCACCCCCAGTGTCGCATCCACCGCCCCCGGCGTCAGCTCCACTTGGTCCAGTGCGTCAGCGTGCGGGACCACTCGATCCTCTCGGCCACACCGGGCAGCTTGAACAGCGCCTCGCCGTGCACCCGTTGCACGAACGCCACCACCTGCGCCGACGGCAGCGCCGCCGCCTCGACGCGGGCCGGCAGCGTCAGAAGACGTAGCTGCCGAAGATCATCATGAAGATCACCAGAAACACCGCGCTGCCGACCCAGAAGATGCGCGGGTAGCCGTAAGGCTCCTTCGGGATCATCGCCAGCATGTTGACCAGCGCCGGCGCCTGCGGACCCGGCGGCTGCGTCAGCAGGCCCACGCCGCCGGCCAGCAGCCCGTCCGCCGCCACCTCCGACGGGCCAGCCACCTGGTCGCTGAACCGGTCGAAGAACTGGTCCGCCATTTGCCTGGCCGTGGCGTCGATCAGCTGCGCGTCGAGCTGGGCGATCTGGCCGCCGCCCTGCGCCTTGACCTCGTATTGCAGCAGGGTGAACGCGCCGTCGTCGTGCAGCTGCACGGTGGCGTCGCCGTTGGCGAAGCCAGCGACGCCGCCCTGGCCCTCGCCGGCGATGCGGCAGGAGTTGGGCGGGTCGAGGTCGAGCAGCTGCACCTTGCCGGTGAACTGCGCCGCGATCGGTCCGATCTTCACCGCCGCCGTGGCGCGCATGTCGGTGTCCGACGTGCGCTCGAGCGTCTTGCAGCCGGGAATGGCTGTGCGCAGCACCGCCGGGTCGTTCAGCGCATCCCAAACGCGTTGCCGTGGCGCGGGTATGCGCCGCTCGCCGGTCATATCCATCGGTCGTGTCTCTCCATGATCTTGCAATCTCCCGCAATGCCACCCGGCGTGCAACCGAAAGGGCGATTTTCGCTTGGGAGGGGATTGCGGCGATTCCCGCCATGACCGTCGCAGGTCAGCACCCCGGATACAGCCACAAGGCCCGTCACGCCCAGTTGCAGGTGCCCCAGGGTCTGCACGCGGCCTGAAAATCGTAAAAAGCGCGCCATTCGCGTTAGTTTGGCAAACAAAAGCTTGCGCCCGGATGCAGTTCGTCGTTTGTTCTGTCCGTGACCAGCCCACATCCCATCCCCGAGCCGGCCCCCGAGCCAGCCGACGCCGCAGCACCCTGCGACAGCCAGGCCGCGCTGGACGCCCAGCGCCGCG
>CAXSAX010000013.1:0-85232 GCA_964235495.1 uncultured Acetobacteraceae bacterium
CGCGGCCTGGCTGTCGCAGGGTGCGGCGTCGGGCGCGTCGGCTGGCTCGGGAATGAGATGCGGGCTGGTCACGAGCAGAACAAACCATAAACGCAGGGCAGTCCGCAAGCCTTGCCTGGCGTCAAACCGTGGCTGGCCCGTTCGCACTGTCGAGCGAGGGGGTGAGCCGGGCCATTTCCAGCGTGTTCAGCACGTCCGCTCCCGACTCGCCGCCGCGGGTCAGCGTGCCGAGCGAGCTGCGGCTGATGCCATAGGCGGCCAGCTGGGCGACGGACCATCCGCCCCCCGTGCCGGAAACCGCGTCCGGCCCCGCCATGAGCGTGGAGGCTGGGTTTGGCGACGCCGGGCTTGACGACACCGGGTTTGGCGCTGGGGATGCAGCGTCGGGCGAGGCGGCGGCCACGGCGACGGACGGCGCAGCGGCGGGGGACGCAGCGCCGGACCCGATGCCGAGGCTGGCGAGCACCTGGTCGCCGAGCTTCTCGGGATCGATACCGAGCATGTGCTCCAGCAGGGTGGAGCCGACGTTGATCGCCAGCCCGACCGGGCCGCCGGTCAGCCCGCTCACCACCAGGGAGCCGGCGAAGCGGGCCGGTTCCGGGATGGTGTCGCCCGTGACGGCCCGGTAGATCGTGCCGACCACCGGCAGATATTGCAGGGGGTTCAGCTCCGACAGCAGGTGGTCGAAGAAGCCCGGCTGCGCCGCGTGCGCCGCCGGGGCGGCCGCGGCAGCGGGGTGCGCGGCGGCGGAAATCGAGAAGCTGGCATCGACCATCGCGGGGTCCGGTCCGTCGGTTCGCGGTGGGCACTGCAAGCGGGATGCCATCATGACGCCAGCGACAGCCGGCGGCGCAGCGACCCGGCCAGCGACTGCCCGATCGCCGCCAGGCCGGCGGGACGCCACGGGTTGGCCAGCAGCAGCCCGACCCGGCGGCGGCGGCGGGTGGTCCAGGCGGCTTTGTACGGGTCGTCGCCGCGGCCGAAATCCAGCTCCGCCACCTGCTCCTCGTCCAGCAGGCGGCGGATCATCAGGGCAGTCAGCGCCGTGCCGGGGGAGAGCGGCTTGAACGCCGCGTCGTGCGCCAGCTTCAGCACGGTGGCCCGCCCCTGCCCCACCGCCCAGAACTGCACGGCGGCCGGGCGCTCGCCCGCCCACAGCACGCCCAGGCGCAGCGCGCTGGCCTGATGCAGAGCTTGGCCAGCCAGGCTGCGCATCAGGGCAGCGTTGAAGCGGGGGAACGGCTCCGGCTGCTTCCAGCTCGCGCCATAGACCGCCTCGAAGGCGTCGATGCCGCGATCGAGGCCCTGCGGGCTGGTGAACAGCTCGAAGCGCGCCTCCGCCGCGCAGCGCTTCAGCTTGCGGCGCAGCGTCTCGCGCAGCGCGCCGGGGCGGGCGGACAGGTACTCCGCCCAGGACAGCCCGGCCACCGGCTCGTGCCAGTTGCCGAAATGCTCGAAGCGCTGCACGTGCAGGCCGGCCTGGCGCAGCCCGGCGGCGAACGGCGCGAGGCCGGGCCACTCCGCCGGGATGGCGTCCAGCCGCACGGTGGCGCTGCGGCGGTACAGCCGGCCGAGGCGCTGCCCGGCGGCCAGGGGGTCGGCCGTCAGCACCGGCCAGTGCGCGCAGGTGTAGGGCGTGGTCAGGCTGGCCAGGCGGCGGCCGCGGCGTTGCAGGGGGGCCAGGGCGACGGGGACGCCGCCCTGCATCAGCACCGCGAAGCAGGGCGCCGCACCCGGCGGCAGGGCGTCCGCCGCCACCGTGCGATACCAGGCGGCGTTGCCGAGCGGGTCGGGCGGGAACAGCGCCGCGCTGCCCGGCGGCAGGGCGTCGAGCGAGGGGGCGAGCACCAGGTCCATGGCGGCGAGCCTAGCGCAGCACGGCGTAGGCGGCGCGGCCGATCCACTCGTGCAGCGCGTAGTAGCTGGCCAGCCAGTCCCGGGTGCGCGGGACGAAGTCCGACGCCTGCCAGGTGGGGGGCGGGTCCAGCCGGACGGGGGCGGCGGTGGCGGCGATGCCGGCGCGGGCGAAGGCGGCCAGCGCGCGGGGCATGTGCCAGGCGTGGGTCACGAGAAAGACCGAGTGGATGCCCTCGGCCTTGAGCAGGGCGGCGCTGTCGGTGGCGTTCTCCCAGGTGTCCAGGGCGGCGGGCTCCGTCCAGCGCGCCGGGGTGCCGAAATCCTCCGCCAGGCTGCGCGCCATGACGGCGGCGAGGGTGACGCCCTCCGGCGTCGGCCCGCCGGTGACGAGGATGGGCAGGTGGGTGCGCCGGGCCAGCGCCGCCCCGGCCCGCTCGCGCTCCAGGGTCAGCGTGTCGGGGGTGACCGGGTCCGGGCCGAGGCCGCGGGTGATGCCGGCCGAGAGGATCACGATGGCCTGCGGCGGGTCGGCGGCGGAGGGGGTGAGCGGCAGCCCCGTCTCCAGCGAGGCGGTGAGCAGGCCGGAGACGACCGGCAGGGCGAGCAGGAGCAGGCCGGCCAGCCCGAACACGAGCAGGGCGAGGCCGGCGCGGCGGTGGCGCCGGCCGAGCAGCAGGCCCGCGGCGCACACCGGCAGCAGGCTGAGCGGGGGCACGGCGAAGGCGGTGGGCAGCGCGCTCAGTGACACGTCGGGTCCTTTGGCAGATTGGGGCCTCGCCTCAAACCCCACCAGAAGACGGGGTCCTCTGGACACCTGGTCATGGAGTCAAGGGGACTTCGTTCCCTTGCGGGTGCAGGGGGCGCCCTGGGCTGGCTCGCGGTTCAGGACAGGCAGATCGCCAGAAAGGCGCGGGTCTTCTCCGCCCAGTCCGCGCCGGCCGCCACGCGCAGCCCCTCGCGGCGCAGCGCCTCGCGCAGCGGCGCGTCCTCCCGCAGCCGCAGCATCGCCGCCGCGATCTGCGCCACGTCGGCCCCGTCCACCACCAGGCCGTTGACGCCGTGGCGCACCGCGTCCGTGCTGCCGCCGTCGCGCCCGGCGATCACCGGCAGGCCGCAGCTGTTGGCCTCCAGGAACACCAGGCCGAAGCCCTCGGTGTCGCCGTTGGGCAGCTCGCGGTTGGGCATGACGAACACGTCGCCGAGGCGGTAATGGTCCACCAGCTCGTCGTCCGCGACGGGACCGGCGAACACCACCCGGTCCGCCAGGCCCAGCTGCGCCGCCAGGGCGTGCAGCGCGTCCGCGTAGGGGCCGCCGCCGACGACCAGGCAGCGGCACTCGGGATGCCGGGCGGCCACGGCGGCGAAGGCGCGGATGGCGTGATCGACGCCCTTCTTCTCCAGCAGGCGGCAGATGGAGACGAACACGAAGCAGCCCGCCAGCCGGTAGAGGCCGACCAGGTCCTGCGCCTTGGCGTGGGGGTGGAAGCGCCCGGCATCGACGCCGTTCTCGATCAGGCTGATGCGGCCGGGCTCCGGCGCGCCCAGCAGCGCCGCTACCGCGGCCTGGGTGAAGCGGCTGACCACGATGATGCGGTCGCTCTCGCGCAGCGCCCGTCGGGCGCGGACGTGGCCCTGGTCGTACTGGTCCTCCGTGGTGATCTCCTCGCCGTGGACGTAGGCGACCGTGCGCACGCCGGGCACGAAGCGGAACAGGCGGATGATCCAGCCGCTGGCCAGCAGCTCGCCGACGCAGATCGCCCCCACCCGCTCGCGCCGCACCGTCCACAGCAGGGTGGCGGCCAGGCGCAGGCGGATGGCGCCGTCCCGCGCCCAGAACAGCAGCTTGCGCCAGCCGCGCCGGGGCCCGCCGTCCATGCGGGTGCGCAGCAGGGTCAGGCGGATGGTGCGGTAGGGCTTGCCGCGGTCGTGCTCGCGCCAGCCGATCGCGGGCAGGCCGTCGAGGTAGCTGTTGCGCGGCGCCACCACGACGACCTGCTCCCCGGCGCAGCGGGCGAGGTTGGCGTACACCGCGGCCGAGCCGCCGCGGACGGGGGGGAAGTTGTTGGCCACCAGCAGCACCCGGCGTTGACTCATGCTTGCGGGGCCTGCAGCCGGGCCGGCAGCTGGGACAGGCTGGCGAACTCGAAGCCCATGGTGGTGGCCAGAGCGTGCAGCACGGCCGAGAGGCGGTCGTAGAAGCCGTGCAGCTCCGCCCGGGTGCGGACGTACGGGCTGCGGCCCACGTCAAGCGAGGAGCTGTGGAAGCTGAGCACAAAGATGGTCTGCCCCTGGGCGCGCAGGTGGCGCACGAGGCGGAGCATGGCCCGCACGTCGTTGCCCTCCGGCGACAGGGTGATGCGCTCGGCGAAGCGCAGCCGGGTGAGGATGCCGGGCACGCGCAGCCGGGTCAGCGCCGGGGTGGCCAGGGCCCGGTAGGCGGGGGCGGCCAGCCGCCCGCCCCAGCCGACCACGCTGCGGCAGAGCGGCACCTCCAGCAGCCGGCGATGCTGGCCGAACCAGAACACCTGGTAGTCCTGGCCGCCGTAGTCGGGGCCGCCTTCGTCGGTGGCGGTGGTGCGCGGCGCCATGCTGGCGTCGATGGCGAAGCCGTGCTTCTCCAGCAGCGCCGTCGTCTCGCGGCCGAGGCCGTAGCGCCCGGCGCGGTAGATGCGCGGCTCGGCGCCGAAGCGTTCGGTGAAACGCTGCTTGAGCCGGACCAGCTTGCGCTCCTCCAGGCCGGGCGGCAGGTTGCCGGAGAACGAGGTGGCGTGGCCGCCCTCCGCGTGCTCCGGCTCGAACGGCGGGTTGACCCACGGGTGCAGCTGCACCCCCACCTCGCACTCGCCGCGGCGCAGCTGGCGGCGCAGGATGTGGACCACGTCCTCGTCCTCCAGCACGGGGTAGGTCAGCAGGTAGGTGGGCACCACGCCATACGCGCCCACGACCTCCTGCAGCGCACGGATGTTCTTCATGCATTTCGTGGAATAGTCCGTGAACGGGACGGGCTGGTCCCAGTCGAAATCCTCCTCCGCGTCCACGGCCAGGGCGCAGACGGGGCGGTCGGAGAGGGGGACGGACGGGATGATCTTGGCGAACATGGCGGGGACCTCGTGCGGTCATAACGGCTGCGCGCCGCCGGGCAAGGCCCGACCCTGCCAGGCTTAGCCGCACTGTGTTGACAACCACTTTCGACGCGCCGGGCGACCTAGCGAGCCTGGGCGCGCGCTGGCTGGCGCTGGAGGCGCGGGTCGAGTGCTCGTTCTTCCAGAGCTGGGCCTGGGTCGGCTGCCTGGCCGAGCTGCGCTACGACGACCCGGTGCTGGCCGAGACCCGGCGGGACGGCAGGGTCGTGGCGCTGGCGCTGTTCAACCGGCGGCGCGGCCGCTGGCCCTGGACGCCCGACCGGCTGTGGCTGGCCGAGAGCGGCCGGGCGAAGTGGGACAGCGTGTTCGTCGAGCGCAACGGCGCGCTGTGCGACCCGGCGGACGGCGCTGCGCTGCGCCACTGCCTGCGCGCCGCCGCACAGGGCCGCATCGTCACGCTGAGCGGGGTCGGCCCGGGCCAGGCGGAGGCGGCGGAGGCGTTGCGCAGCACCGTCGTGTCGCAGACCCGGACGGCGCCCGTGCTCGATCTGGGCGGCGACCCGCTCGGCCGGCTGAGCGCCAACACCCGCAGCCAGCTGCGCCGGTCCGCCCGGCGCTACGGGGAGATCGGGCCGTTGCAGGTCATCCGGGCGGAGACGGCGGAGCAGCGGCACGCCTTTCTGCGGGCGTTGGCGGTGCTGCACCAGGCGGCCTGGACCGCACGGGGCCAGCCGGGCGCGTTCGCCGGGGAGGGCTTCACCCGGTTCCACCACGCCTTGATCGACCGCACGAAGGCGGTGGAGCTGCTGCGCGTCACGGCGGGCGAGGCGGTGGTCGGCTACCTGCACGGCTTCCTCCACCGCGGCCGGGTCTGCGCCTACCAGAGCGGGTTCGACTACGCTGGCGCCCCGCCGCACGGCAAGCCCGGAATGACCTGCCACGGGCTGGCGATCGAGCGCTACGCCCGGGAAGGATGCGCCGCCTACGACTTCCTGGGCGGCGCGGACCGCTACAAGACCAGCCTGGCCAGCTCGGCGGAGACGCTGCACTGGCTGACGCTGCTGCCCCGGCGGTCGCCGCAGGGGCTGGCGGCGCGGCTGAAAGCGCGAGTGCGGCGCCGGGCCTAGCCGGCCTCCCGCGCCAGCAGCGCCCGCTTGCGCTCGACGCCCCAGCGGTAGCCGGACAGGCCGCCGTCGCTGCGCACCACGCGGTGGCAGGGGATGGCCACCGCCAGCGCGTTGGCGGCGCAGGCCGCGCCGACCGCCCGCACGGCGCCGGGTGCGCCGATGCTGGCGGCGACCTGGGCGTAGCTCGCGGTCTCGCCGGGCAGGATGGCGCGCAGCGCCTGCCAGACGCGCTGCTGGAAGGCGGTGCCGCGCACGTCCAGCGGCAGGTCCAGGCCGGTTCCCGGCGCTTCGACGCAGCCGATCACCCGCGCCACCAGCGCCTCGAACGCGGCCTCCCCGCCGACCAGGCTTGCCCGGGGGAAACGGTCTTGCAGCTCCCGCGCCAGGGCGTCCGGGTCGTCGCCGAGCAGGATGGCCGCGACCCCCTTGGCGCTGGATGAGACCAGGATGGCGCCGAGCGAGCACTGGCCGATGGCGAAGCGCAGCTCCTCCCCCGCGCCGCCGGACCGGTAGCGGCCCGGAGTCATGCCCAGCAGGCTGGCCGAGGCGGCGTAGAACCGGCCGTTGGATGGGAACCCGGCGCCGCCGATGGCGTGCGTCACGCTGCCGGTCTTTGCCAGCTCGCGCCGGACCCGCGCCGCCCGGCAAGCGTCGGCGTAGGCCTTCGGCGTGACACCGGTAGCGGCCTTGAACAGGCGGTGGAAGTGGAACGGGCTGAGGTCCGCGGCGTCCGCCAGGGCAGCCAGGGGGGGCGGCTGCTCCGCCTGCTCGATGGAGCGGCAGGCCTTGGCGACGATGACGGCGTTTTCAGCCTTGACGGATAGGCCGTTCGGGTTGCAGCGGCGGCACGGGCGGAACCCGGCGGCTTGCGCCGCGGCCGGCGTGTCGAAGAGGCGGACGTTCCTCGGGTTGGCCGCGCGCGACGGGCAGGACGGGCGGCAGTACACGCCCGTGGTCGCCACGGCATACCAGAACGAACCGTCGGCGCCCTTGTCGCGCGCGGCGAGCTGCGCCCAGCGCGGATCGCGCCGGATCGCTGTTCCGCGCTGGGCGGGCTCCCTCGCCGCATCGGTCATTGCTGTCCCCTTCCACTTCATCGGACCGCTCCTGTGCGCTGATGGAGGTCCCGGCGCGCTCCGTTCCTTGCGGTCGAATCGTTTACGGACCCACGCGGGTTCATGCGAGAGGCTCCCGAGAGGCTCTAGGTCCGGCATGGGGACCGGTGGGCTGCCCTTGCGGCGCAGTTGACCCGCTTGCCGGCGTCAAATCAGATAGCGTTGCTGCCAGCGCGGGAGAGGGCTGCGGCTTGGGACGGCGTCGGGTAACCTGAAGCGGGAGAAAACAGAAATGGCAGATCAAGCCATGATCATAGCGTTCCGGCTTGCCTTCCCCGAGGCGCCGCGGTGGCGCGAGGGGACGCTCTGGTGGTCGGACATGCACGCAGGCCAGGTCAGCCGCCTCGTGGGCGGCGCGGTGGAGAAGGTCTGCGACGTTCCCAAGGACCCGTCCGGGCTTGGCTGGACGCCTGACGGACGGCTGCTCGTCGTGTCCATGACCGACAAGCGCGTGCTGCGGCTGGAGCCGGACGGCTCGCTGGCCCCCCATGCCGACCTGTCCGACAAGGTTCCGCAGCGCTTGAACGACATGATCGTCGATCGCCAGGGCCGCGCCTACGTGGGCAATTTCGGCTTCGACCTCCACGGCGGCGGGACCCCCGCGCCAACCGTGCTCATGCGCGTGGACCCTGACGGCTCGTCCCACGTGGCCGCAAAGGACCTGATGTTTCCCAACGGCATGGCGATCGCGGAGGGCGGGCGCACCTTGATCGTGGCCGAGACCTTCGGGGCGCGGCTCACCGCGTTCGCCATCGCTGCGGACGGGACGCTGTCCGGCCGGCGGACCTGGGCGGAGATGACGCACGGCGCCGTGCCCGACGGCATCTGCCTGGACGCGGAGGGCGCCGTCTGGGCCGCTTCCCCGACGACGGGGGAATGCCTGCGGCTGGCGGAGGGCGGGGAGATCGTCGGGCGGGTCGAGACCGGCCGCGGCGCCTTCGCCTGCGCGCTGGGCGGCGAGGATGGCCGCACGCTGTTCGTCTGCACGGCCGAGTCGCACGAGCCCGAGCGGCAACGCCGGGAGCGCAACGGGCGGATCGAGGCCTTTGCCGTCGCCACGCCGGGCGCACCGCCTTAACCAGGCCGGCATGGACGCCCTCCAGGTCACCCCGCGCATCCGCCTGCAAGGCTCCGACCTGGAGGAGACGTTCATCGCGTCCGCCGGGCCGGGCGGGCAGAACGTCAACAAGGTGGCGACGGCGGTGCAGCTGCGGTTCGACGCGGCGCGCTGCCCGGCGCTGAGCCCGGCCGTGCTGCGGCGGCTGGCCACGCTCGCTGGGCGGCGCATGACCAACGAGGGCGTCATCGTCATCGCCGCCAGCCGCTTCCGCACCCAGGAGCGCAACCGGGCCGACGCGCGCGAGCGGCTGGCCGAGCTGATCCGCGCCGCCGCCGAGCCGCCGGCGTTCCGGGTCAAGACCCGCCCCACCCTGGCCAGCAAGCGCCGCCGGCTGGATGCCAAAACGTCACGCGCGGCGGTGAAACGCGGGCGCGCCCGGCCGGACGGGGATTGACGGGGGACCGGGAGGCGGGCGGCGTGTAGAGAACGCCGGGTCCATCCGGGAGGCTGCTTCGGTGTCATTGTCGCGCTCGCTGCTCGGCCGCACGCTCGCCAACCGGGAGGCGGAGCAGGGCAAGATCGGCGTGCTGGAGGGCGTGCCGTCCATGGGGCTGGACGGGCTCGGCTCCGCCGCCTACGGGCCGGAGGCGGCGCTGACGGTGCTGGCGCCGCTGGGCGCGGCCGGCCTGGGCGTCATCGGGCCGGTGACGGCCGTCATCCTGCTGCTGCTGGCGGTGCTGTTCTTCTCGTACTGGCAGACCATCGCCGCCTACCCGTCCAACGGCGGCTCCTACACGGTGGCCAAGGAGAACCTGGGCGAGAACGCCGGCCTGCTCGCGGCGGCGGCGCTGATGGTGGACTACATGCTGAACGTGGCGGTCGGCATCTCGGCGGGGATCGGCGCCTTCACCTCCGCCGTGCCGGCGCTGCAGCCCTACACGCTGCTGCTCTGCCTGGCGGTGCTGGGGATGGTGACGCTGGCCAACCTGCGCGGCACCAAGGAGTCCGGGCTGGCGTTCGGCGTGCCGACCTACCTGTTCATCGCTTCCCTGGGCGGCGTCCTGCTGGTGGGGGCGTGGAAGGCCGCAACGGGCGATGCGGCCCCCGTCATCGCGCCGCCTGCCCTGCCGGCGGCGGCGGCGGCGTCCAGCCTGTGGCTGCTGCTGCGCACCTTCGCCGCCGGGTGCACGGCGATGACGGGGGTGGAGGCGGTCAGCAACGGCGTCGGCGCGTTCCGCGAGCCCCGCGCCCGCTACGCCCACGGCACGCTGGCCGCCATCGTGGTCGTGCTCGGGCTGCTGCTGGCCGGCATCGCGTATCTCTGCACCGCCTACCACGTGGGCGCGATGGACCAGACCAAGCCGGGCTACCAGAGCGTGCTGTCCCAGCTGGTGTCGGCGGTGCACGGGCGCGGCTGGCTGTACGACGTGACGATCGGCAGCGTGCTGGCGGTGCTGTGCCTGTCGGCCAACACATCGTTCGTGGGGTTCCCCCGGCTGTGCCGCCAGGTGGCGAGCGACGGCTACCTGCCGGTGGCGTTCGCGCTGCCGGGGCGGCGGCTGGTGTACACGGCCGGCATCCTGTTCCTCGCCGCCGGCGCGGGGCTGCTGCTGGCGGCGTTCGGCGGCATCACCGACCGGCTGATCCCGCTGTTCGCGGTCGGCGCGTTCCTGTCGTTCAGCTTGTCCCAGTTCGGCATGGCATTCCATTGGCGGCGCAAGGGCGAGGGCCGGGCGGACCAGGCCCGGCTGGCGGTCAACGGCGTCGGCGCCGTCGCCACCACGCTGGCCTTGGCGGTGATCCTGGTGGCCAAGTTCACCGAGGGCGCCTGGCTCACCGTGCTGGTGATCCCGGCGACGCTGGGGGGGCTGCACCTGGTGCACCGCTACTATGCGGGGCTGGACCGCCAGCTGCTGCAGGACCGGGAGGCGCCGCTGCGCCTGCGCGCGCCGCGCGCCCCGGCCCTGCTGATCCCGATCAGCCGCTGGGACCGGGTGGCGCAAAAGGCGGTGACGTTCGCCATGGGGCTGTCCTCCGACGTGACCGCGCTGCACTGCACCGAGCTGGAAGGCCCGGACGCGGAGGAGCACGAGAAGGGGCTGCGCGGCGAGTGGGAGCACTGCGTGGCCGGCCCGGCGCGGGCGGCGGGGCTGCCGGAGCCGCTTCTGGTGGTGGAAACGTCGCAGTACCGCAGCGTGCTGGCCCCGTTGCTGCGGCTGATCGCCGAGGCGGACACGCGCGAGCCGGGCCGGCCGGTCGCCGTCGTGCTGCCGCAGCTGGTCGAGCGGCGCTGGTGGGAGGCGGCGATGCACACGCACCGGGAGCGCCGGCTGCGAGTGGCGCTGCTGCGGGACGCCGGGCCGGAGTTGGCGGTGATCGGGGTGCCGTGGCAGCTGAACCCGCCTCTGCCGGGGGTGGCGCTGGCGGAGGAGGAAGCGGGGAGCTAGAGCGTCATCCGACCAAACGGGGTCACCCGTCGGATAAAGATGCTCGCAAAACATAGGCCCAGAGCATTTTGCGTGCGCCTATCAGCACGGAAAATACTCTAGGCAAGCGCCGTGCGGTGCGGCGCGTTCTCCATCAGCAGAGAGCGCACCGTGTCCCTGAACACCGGCAGGTTGCCCAGGCGCAGCGCCGCCGGGCGCGCCAGGCGGGCCGCCAGCCCCTCCCCCGCATATAGTCTCGCCAGCAGGTTGGTGCCGGCATAGAGCGGCCAGGTTGCTCGGCGGTGGGCGCGCTCGTACTCGCCCAGCAGGCCCGGCGCCGCGATGTCCTCCCCTCGGGCGGCGGCGGCGCGGATCAGCCCGGCCAGGGTGTCCTGGCCGCGCAGGCCGAGGTTGAAGCCGTGCGCGGTCATCGGGTTCATGCCGACCGCCGCGTCCCCCACCAGGGCGAAGCGCGGGCCGGCGAAGCGGCGGGCGTAGCAGGTGGCGAGCGGATGCACGTGGCGCGTGCCGGCCAGCCGCATGGCGCCCAGGCGGCGGCGGGCACGCCGGGTCACCTCCGCGTTGAAGGCGTCCGGCGGCAGGGCGTGCAGGCGGTCGATGGCGGCGCGCGGCAAGGTCAGCACCAGGGAGGAGCTGCGGCCGTTCATCGGCAGGGTGGCGATGATCTGGCCCTGGCCGAAGCACTCGGTGGCGATGTGGTGGTGGTCGCCGTCATGCTCCATCCGGCAGACCAGCATGGCGTTGGGGGAGCGGTTGACCTCGGCCGGGATGCCGAACCGCGCCCGCAGCTCGGAAAAGCGCGAGTCGGCCGCGACCAGCAGGCGGCTGCCCAGCACGGCGCCGTCCGAGAGCGTGACGCGGCAGCCGTCCCGCCCGGCCTGGGCCGCGGTGACGGCGAGGCCGGCGAACAGCCGCACGTCCGGCCGCGGGCGGACGGCCTGGAACAGCGCGGCGCGGATGCGGTGGTAGGGCACCAGGTTGCCGAGCTCGGCCTCGGCCTGGCCTTGCGCGTCGTAGCGCAGCGCATAGGGAGAGCCGCCGTTCAGCACGTGGGCCTCGCGCAGCGGCGAGATGTCCGCCGGCGGCAGGCGGTCCCAGGCGCCGAGACCTTGCAGGATGCGGCGGGACAGGTGGGTCAGCGCGGTCTCGCGGCCATCGAACGCCGGGTCGGCGAGCGCGGCCTCGGGCTGGCGGTCCACCACGGCGATGCGCAGCCCCGCCCCCGCGAGCGACCCGGCGAGGGCCAGGCCGATGGGGCCGCCGCCCACCACGGTGACGTCGAACGATGTTGGTTTCGTGTTCGGGGGCATGAGCGGTGAGATGCCACCGATCGCGAGTGATACTAGAGCAGGGCGCTCCCTCCGGTGGCCTTCCAATTGCCTGAAGGAGGCAATTGGAACCTTGGGCCACCTCCGCCCTGCACCCGCAAGGGAACGAAGTTCCCTTGACCCATGATTTTTATAGCTAGGTGTCCAGAGGACTTCGTCCTCTGGTGGGGTTCGGGGCAA
Source organism: uncultured Acetobacteraceae bacterium (assembly GCA_964235495.1). Classification (GTDB taxonomy): domain Bacteria; phylum Pseudomonadota; class Alphaproteobacteria; order Acetobacterales; family Acetobacteraceae; genus LMUY01. Next base: position 12,198 of record CAXSAX010000013.1, read on the forward strand.
AGCCCCGAGCTTCACTTGGCCGCCCCTCAGGCCCGTGCGGTGATCCGCACCGGCAGCGTCTCGTAGCCCCGCACGAAGGTGGACAGCACCCGGCGCGGCTCGCCCACCACCTCGATGGCGGCGAAGCGCTTGAGAATCTCCTCCCACACCACCCGCAGCTGCATCTCCGCCAGCCGCTCGCCCACGCAGCGATGGATGCCGAAGCCGAAGGAAAGGTGCTTCCTAGGCCGGGGGCGGTCGATGATGAAGCGGTCGGCCTGCTCGATGGCGTCCTCGTCGCGGTTGCCCGAGACGTACCACATCACCACCCGGTCGCCCTTGCGGATGGTCTGGCCGCCGAACGCGATGTCCCGCGTGGCGGTGCGGCGCATGTGGGCGAGCGGGGTCTGCCAGCGGATGACCTCCGGCACCAGGGAGGCGATAAGCGCCGGGTCGGCCCGCAGCTTGGCGTATTCGGCCGGATTCTGGTGCAGGGCGAGCACGCTGCCGGTCATGGAGTTGCGGGTGGTGTCGTTGCCGCCGACGATCAGCAGCACGATGTTGCCGAGCAGTTCCATGGGCTGCATGGCGCGGGTCGAGGGCGCGTGGGCCAGCATGGACACCAGGTCCGGCGTCGGCGGCTGGTTGACCCGCTGGTTCCACAGCGCGGTGAAGGCGTGCAGGCATTGCAGCAGCTCCGCCTTGCGCGTGTCCTCCGACTCCACGATGCCGGATTCGGGCAGCGCGGTGGCCACGTCGGACCACCGGGTCAGCTTGCGGCGCTCGTCCCACGGGAAGTCGAACAGGATGGCCAGCATCTGGGTCGTGAGCTCGATGGAGACGCGGCTCACCCAGTCGAACGGCTCGCCGACCGGCAACGCGTCCAGCACGGTGGCGGCGCGGCTGCGGATGCTGTCTTCCAGGTTGGCCAGGTTGGCGGCGGTGAACATGGGGCTGACCACGGCGCGTTGCGCGTCGTGCCGGGGCGGGTCCATAGCGATGAACATGGGCATCGGGAAGTCGGCCAGCTGGTCCTTCAGGGTGATGCCGCCCAGGCTCACGTCGGACGAGAACGCCTCGGTGTCGCTCTCGACCTGCAGGATATCCTTGTAGCGGGTGATGGACCAGTACGGGCCGAACTGGCTGGCGCGGCAGTAATGCACCGGCGCGTCCCGGCGCAGCCGCGCGAAATACGGCCCGATGGCGTCGGCCTGGAACAGGCGCGGGTTGCCGGGATTGAGGTCGTCCAGCGGGATGCTGTCGGCGTCGGGAGCCGTGTTGCCCGGCATGTCCATCTTGGGCCTCCTCGCGACCGGTTGGGCCGCCGCCAGCTTTGACGGAGCCGCCAATCGTCCAGGCAGCCTAACGCGCGAGGGGTTGCAAGCGAAGGTAAATCCGCGGAGCCCGGCTTCGGCCGCGGCCAGCCTGCTGTGGCACCGTACCAATGCCGGCGGGCCATCCTGAATGTCTGGATCTTGGAGCGGGCGAAGGGATTCGAACCCTCGACCCCAACCTTGGCAAGGTTGTGCTCTACCCCTGAGCTACGCCCGCGCTCCGGCGAGGGGCTGTAGGCGGGTTCGCGGGCCATTGCAAGCGTGCGAAAGGCTGGACGCTTGCACGGCGGGGCGGCATGGTCCGGCCAACCAGCAACCGGGCGCGCTTGCGGGCCGTTGCGGCGGCTACATCTAACCAATTGGCGATGGCTGCGAGCCGTCGCAAAGGGAAGCAGGCATGGACTCGATCATCGGCCAACCGGCGCAGGGCGCCCAAGCCGCGGCAAGCATCATGGATGCCGACCAGACCACTTTCGTGCGCGACGTGATCGAAGCGTCGCGCACCGTCCCCGTGCTGGTGGATTTCTGGGCGACCTGGTGCGGCCCGTGCAAGCAGCTGACCCCCACGCTGGAGCGGGTGGTGACGGCGGCGGCCGGGCGGGTTCGCCTGGTCAAGGTCGATGTGGACAAGAACCGCGCCCTGGTGGAGCAGCTCGCCCGCATCGGGCTGCCCATGCAGTCCATCCCGACGGTCGCCGCGTTTTGGCAGGGCCAGATTGCCGACGTGTTCCAGGGCGCGCTGCCGGAAAGCGAGGTCAAGCGCTTTGTGGAGCAGCTGCTCAAGCTGGCCGGCGGCGCCATGCCGGCGGCGGAGCTGCTGGCGGAGGCGCAGGCCGCGCTGGAGGACGGGCAGCCGCAGGAAGCCGGCGAGCTGTTCAGCGCCGTGCTGGAGACCGAGCCGGAGAACCCGGCGGCCTGGGGCGGCCTGGTGCGCGCCCTGGTGGCGCTCGACCAGCCGGAGCAGGCGCACGAGGCCCTGGCGCGGGTGCCGGCCAAGATCGCCGGGCACGCCGACGTGGCGGGCGCCCGCAGCGCCCTGGCCCTGTTCGAGGAAGGGCGGGATGCCGCGGCGGGGCTGACCGCGCTGCAACGCCGGGTCGCGGCCAACCCGGCGGACAACGAGGCGCAGTACGAGCTGGCGACCGCGCTGAACGCGGTCGGCGAGCGGGAGCAGGCGGCGGCCGCGCTGCTGGACATCGTGCGGCGGGACCGCAGCTGGAACGAGGACGCAGCCCGCCTGCAGCTGCTCAAGTTCTTTGAGGCCTGGGGCCATGTGGACCCGGCGACGCTGGCCGCACGGCGCAAGCTGTCGGCCATGCTGTTCAGCTGACCGTGGACGCATCGCCCTCTGGGCCAGGCGGCGGTCTGGGCGGGATGCCGGCAACTCTGCCGGTGTTCCCGCTCTCCGGCGCCTTGCTGCTGCCCCACGGCAAGCTGCCGCTCAACATTTTCGAGCCGCGCTACAAGGCCATGGTAGAGGACGCGCTGGCTGACCACCGCATGATCGGCATGATCCAGCCCGATGGCGGCGCCCCGGGGACGGAGGGCGGCCCCGCCCTGTTCGGCGTTGGCTGCGCCGGGCGGCTGTCCTCCTTCAGCGAGACGGACGATGGCCGCTACCTCATCGCGCTGTCCGGCGTGACCCGGTTCGAGGTGAAGGCGGAGCTGGAGATGCGCCGGGGCTACCGCCGGGTCGCGGCCGACTACTCGCGCTTCCTGGCCGACCTGGACCCGCCGCCGGACCACCTGCCGGAGCGCGTGGCCCTGCTGACCGCCCTGCGCGCCTACTTTACCGCCAACGGCTTCGACGCGAATTGGGAGGCCATCGACGAGATGATGGACGACGAATTGGTCACCACGCTCAGCATGGTCTGCCCGTTCGACCCGGTGGAGCGGCAGGCGTTGCTGGAGGCGGACGACACCTTCGCCCGCGCCGCGACGTTGACCACGCTGCTGCGGATGGGCGCGCACCCGGGCTCGCAGGGCGACGGGCGGCCGCTCAGTTGAGCGACGCCGAGACGACGCCAGCGCCGGTCGAGATCGATCCCCGGCTGCTGGAAATCCTGGTGTGCCCGGTGACCAAGGGCCCGCTCACCTACGACCGGGCAGCGGGCGAGCTGATCAGCAGCGCCGCTGGGCTGGCCTATCCGGTGCGGGACGGCATTCCCATCATGCTGCCGGACGAAGCCCGGACCCTGGATTGAGCGACCTTGGATCGCCTGGCCTTGGATCAGTGGGCGGTGCGCCCACCGAGATCAGGGTCCGCCGCGCCTCCCGCCGGCTGGAGGTGGACTTCGCCGGGGGCGTGCAGTTCAGCTACCCGGCAGAATACCTGCGCGTGCTGAGTCCCAGCGCGGAGGTGCAGGGCCACTCCCCTGCCGAGCGGGTGACGGTGCCGGGCAAGCGCGAGGTGGGGCTGCGCATGGTGGAGCCGATCGGGCACTACGCCATCCGCATCACCTTCGACGACGGCCACGACACGGGCATCTTCACCTGGCCCTACCTGCTGGAACTCGGCGAGCAGCAGGAGGCGCGCTGGCAGGCCTACCTGGCCGAGTTGCAGGCCAAGGAGCTCAGCCGGGATCCGGCACCCGCACGGCGGTGAGGCCGGCGGCCAGGAGGGCGCGCAGGTCCGGCAGCGCCAGCGCGATGCACCCGGCGGTGCCGGCGTAGTCCGGCCGGGCCACGTGCAGGAAGATGGCGGAGCCGTCGCCGCGCCGGACCGGCGCATCGTTCCAGCCGAGCACGCCCACCAGGTCGTAGAGGCCGTCCGGACGCCACAGCGCCTCGTGCCGGCCGGCATAGGGGGTTTGCACCGGGCGGTTGTACGCCGGGTCGGCGGGGTCGTCGCACCAGCCGTCGGCGCGGCCGATGGGCTCGATCGGCACGGCGGTGCGGGGGGCGGCGCCGCGGTCGGCGCGGAACAGCACCCGGCGCAGCGGCAGCAGCCCGGCGGGGGTGGCCTCGTCGCCCTCCTGCTTGTTCAGCCGCACGCCGGCCCGCCCCAGGCAGCAGCGCCACTGCGCGCCGCCGAGCCGGATGAAGCCGTGCGAGACCACCGCTTCCATCAGCCCCACTCGCCCGTCATTCCGGCAGGTGGCCGAAGCGGGCCGCCTTGGTTTGCAGGTAGCGGTCGTTCACCCCGTTGGCGGCGAACAGCAGGCTTTCCCGCCCGGCCACGTCGATGCCATGGGCGGCCAGGGCGGCCAGCTTCTCGGGGTTGTTGGTCAGCAGGCGGACCCGGGTCAGCCCCAGCTGGCGCAGCATGGCGGCGGCGACCAGGAAGTCCCGCTCGTCCGCTGCGAAGCCGAGCGCGCGGTTGGCGTCCAGCGTGTCCAGGCCGCCGTCCTGCAAGGCGTAGGCGCGCAGCTTGTTGGGCAGGCCGATGCCGCGCCCCTCCTGCGCCAGGTAGAGCAGGGCGCCCGCGCCCTCGGCCGCCATGCGCCGGATCGCGCCGCGCAGCTGCGGCCCGCAATCGCAGCGCAGGCTGCCCAGCAGGTCGCCGGTGAAGCATTCGGAGTGGATACGCACCAGGGGGGCCGCAGCCTGCTCCGGGCGGCCGACCAGGATGGCGTATTGATCGGTGCCGGTGCCCGGCGCGCGGAAGGCGACCACGCGGGCGTCAGCCACGTCCTCCAGCGGCACGGCCGCCTCGCTGACCTTGACCACGGCGGCGGCGCTGAGGGCGGCGTGGCCCAGCACGTCGGCCGGTGCCGCGCCGATGCGGCCCGGGGCGGCGACGGCCAGCACCGCCGGCAGCAGCCGGGCGAGCACGGCCAGCGCCAGGGCCGCCTCGGCGCCGTCCGGCAATGCCATGGGCGGCGGGAGCTGGGCCGCGAGGCCGAAGGTCGGGTCCGCCAGGGCGCGCAACGCATCGAGGCTCAGCCCGTCCGCCGCGAAGGCCGCGATGCCGGCGGGCGGGCGGGCCAGCAGGGCGGCGGCGCGCGACGGGGCGAGCAGCAGCGTGGCCGGGCCGGGGGCCATGCGGGCCAAGGCGGCGCGGCCTGCCCCGTCCAGCGTCTCGACCGCGACCATGGCCAGCGGGACGGCGGCGGCGAGCACGGCGGGCATGCCGCGGCGCAGGGCGGTCGCCGCGGCTTCGACGGCTTGCAGCCGCTGCATGGAGGTCAGGATGGGGGCGGGATGGTCCGGCATACTCAACCAGGTTCGGGTCTGCGGTCGGCCGCCCGGTGGCGGGTGGCCGGCTGCGATATGGGCGATGGCGCCGTGGCGCGGCCCCTGTCATCACGGAAATGTGTGGCGTTGGCGCGAGCCTTGCGCCGCCTGCCGGACCAGTCATCGCGTTGTGATGTCGAACCGAACAGTGTCACGAGATGTTGGTTGGGCGATGGGGCCTTGCAGCAGGCGGGGCGGTCTCCGGCCGCCATGGCATGGCCGGAGGGATTGATGGTCATAAACAAAGGATTTCGCTGATGGCGGGCGAGCGCCCTATCCTGATCGTGGACGACGACCTGTCGCTTCGCGAAACCCTGGTGGAGCAGCTGCAGTTCGAGGGGGAGTTCTCCGCGGACGAGGCCGGCTCCATCGGCGAGGCGGAAGGCAAGGTGACGGCCAAGGATTCGCGCTTCGACGCGGTGATCCTGGACGTGGGCCTGCCGGACGGGGACGGGCGGGACCTGTGCGCCAGCCTGCGCCGCCAGGGCATGCGGATGCCGATCATCATGCTGACCGGCTCGGACGACGAGGCGGACGTGGTGCGCGGCCTGGATTCCGGCGCCAACGACTACATCGCCAAGCCGTTCCGGCTGGCCGAGCTGCTGGCCCGGCTGCGCGCCCAGCTGCGCATCTTCGAGAACAGCGAGGACGCGGTGTTCACCATCGGGCCGTACACCTTCCGTCCCTCCGCCAAGCTGCTGCAGGAGCCGGTGAAGAACCGCCGCATCCGGCTGACGGAGAAGGAGGCGGCGATCCTGAAGTTCCTGTATCGCGCCGGCACCAAGCCGGTGGCGCGCCAGGTGCTGCTGAACGAGGTGTGGGGCTACAACGCCGCCGTCACCACCCACACGCTGGAGACGCACATCTACCGGCTGCGGCAGAAGATCGAACCCGACCCGGGCAACGCGCGGCTGCTGGTGACGGAGGGCGGCGGCTACCGGCTCGACCCGCAGGGCGTGCCGCCGGTCGCCTGACCGGCGGCACCGCGCGGCCGCCCTGCCCTGGGGGCGGGAGAGGGGTGGCCGCTCAGCCATGGGCGACGAAGCGCTCCAGCCAATGGATATCGTATTCGCCGGCGTTGAACGCCGGGTCGGCGGCGATGCGCTGGTGCAGCGGCAGGGTGGTCTTGATGCCCACCACCGCGAACTCCTCCAGCGCGCGGCGCAACCGGGCCAGGGCGGCGGGCCGGTCGGGCGCATGGACGATCAGCTTGGCCACCATGCTGTCGTAGTGCGGCGGCACCACGCAGCCGGCGTACAGCGCCGAGTCCACTCGCACGCCCAGGCCGCCCGGCGCGTGGAACACGTCCACCCGGCCCGGCGACGGCGCGAAGGTGTCCGGGTCCTCCGCCGTCACCCGCGCCTCGATGGCGTGGCCGCTGAACCGGATGTCCGCCTGGCCGTAGCCGAGCGGCTCGCCGGCGGCCACGCGCAGCTGCTCGCGCACCAGGTCGATACCGGTGACCATCTCCGTGACCGGATGCTCCACCTGGAGGCGGGTGTTCATCTCGATGAAGGCGAACTGGCCGTCCTGGTAGAGGAACTCCAGGGTGCCGGCGTTGCGGTAGCCCAGCTTGGCCAGCCCGGCGGTGACGGTGGCGCCCAGCGCGTCGCGCGCCGCGGCGGTCAGCGCCGGGGAGCCGGCCTCCTCCAGCAGCTTCTGGTGGCGGCGTTGCAGCGAGCAGTCGCGCTCGCCCAGGTGCACCACGGCGCCGTGCGCGTCGGCCAGCACCTGCAGCTCGATGTGGCGGGGGCGATCCAGGTATTTCTCCATGTACACCGCGTCGTTGCCGAACGCCGCCCGCGCCTCCGCCCGCGCCACCCGCCAGGCTTCGGCCAGCTCGTCCGCGGCGTGCGCCACCTTCATGCCGCGCCCGCCGCCGCCGGCCGCCGCCTTGATCAGCACTGGGTAGCCGATCCGCCCGGCGACCGCCGCCGCCTCCGTCAGGTCCGCCACGGCGCCCTCGCTGCCGGGCACCAGCGGCACGCCGAGCGAGGCCATGGCGGCCTTGGCGGTGATTTTATCGCCCATCATGCGGATATGCGCGGCGGAGGGGCCGATGAAGGTGATGCCGTGGTCCTCCACCATCTCGGCAAACCCGGCGTTCTCCGACAGGAAGCCGTAGCCCGGGTGGATCGCGTCCGCCCCGGTGATGCTGGCAGCGGTCAGGATGGCGGGGATGTTGAGGTAGCTGTCCTTCGCCGCCGCCGGGCCGATGCACACGCTTTCGTCGGCCAGGCGGACGTGCATAGCCTGCGCATCCGCCGTCGAGTGCACGGCGACGGTGGGGATGCCCTGCTCGCGGCAGGCGCGCTGGATGCGCAGCGCGATCTCGCCGCGGTTGGCGATCAGGACCTTGCTGAACACTACTCCACCACGACCAGCGCCTCGCCGTACTCCACCGGCTGGCCGGAGGTGACGAGGATGCGGGTGACGGTGCCGGCGCGGGCGGCCTTGATCTGGTTGAAGGTCTTCATGGCCTCGATCAGCAGCAGCGTCTGCCCCGCCGCCACCGCCTGGCCCGGCGTCACGAACGGCGCCATGCCGGGTTCGGCGGACAGGTAGGCGATGCCGACCATGGGGCTGGTGACGGCGCCGGGATGGTCTGCCGGGTCAGGTGTTGGGAGGGGCGCCGCAACCGCGGCCGGGAGCGGGGCCGCGACCGTCAGGGCGGCCGCCACCGCGGGGGCGCGCACGACGCGGATGCGGCTGTCGCCGTCCGACACCTCGATTTCGGTCAGCCCCGTCTCGGCCAGAATCTCGGCAAGCGCACGGATTTCCGCTGTGTCGATCGGCAGCCGGCTCATTCCACGTCGGCCTGCAGCAGGTTCGCCATGGCGGTCAGCGCCAGGCCGTATCCGATGACGCCGAGGCCGCAGACGACCCCCACGGCCACGCGCGAGACGTAGGAGTGCTGCCGGAACTCCTCACGGCGGTGGATGTTGGTCAAATGCACCTCGATCACTGGCAGTTCGCTTGCCAGCAGCGCGTCCATCAGGGCGATGGAGGTGGTGGTGTAGCCGGCCGGGTTGATGACCAGGCCGGCGGCGCGGCCGCGGAACTCCTGCACCCAGGACACCAGCTCGCCCTCGTGGTTGGACTGCCGGAAGTCGATGGCCAGGCCGAGGCCCTCCGCCGTCTCGGCGCACAACGCCTCCACGTCGTCCAGGGTCTCGCGGCCGTACAGCTCCGGCTGGCGTAGGCCGAGCATGTTCATGTTCGGGCCGTTGAGCACGGCGACCAGCGGCAGGGGACCCGGCAGGACAGATGCGGCCATCCTCCGCGCCTACCATGCGCGCGCCGCCGCCGTCCAATGCGCGACGCCGGGTTGAGCCGGACGCGTGGCAGGCCCATTACAGAGGCATGTCCGAAACGCTCACATTGACGTTGAACGGCGAGACGCGGCGGGTCGTCGCACCCGTGACGGTGGCCGGGCTGCTGGCGCAGCTGGGGCTCGACGTGCGCAAGGTGGCGGTGGAGCGGAACGAGGCCATCGTGTCCCGCTCGCTGTACGAGGCGACCGAGCTGGCCGGCGGGGACGCGCTGGAGATCGTGCATTTCATAGGGGGCGGTTGACCATGGACACCATCATGACGACCCAGGCCGACGGCTGGACCGTCGCCGGCCGGCATTTCCGCTCCCGCCTGGTGGTGGGCACCGGCAAGTACCGCAGCCTGGAGGAGACGGCCGCCGCGATCGAGGCGTCCGGCGCGGAGATGGTGACGGTCGCGGTGCGCCGGGTGAACCTGTCCGATCCGGACGCGCCGATGCTGCAGGACCATGTGGACCCCAAGCGCATCACCTACCTGCCGAACACCGCCGGCTGCCACACGGCGAACGATGCGGTGCGCACCCTGCGTCTAGCGCGGGAAGTCGGCGGCTGGAACCTGGTGAAGCTGGAGGTGCTGGGGCCGCCGCCGCACCTGTACCCGGACATGGCGGGGACGTTCGAGGCGGCGGCGGCGCTGATCAAGGACGGCTTCGAGGTCATGGTGTACTGCGCCGACGACCCGGTGGCGGCCAAGCGGCTGGAGGAGATGGGCTGCGTCGCCATTATGCCGCTGGGTGCGCCGATCGGCTCCGGGTTGGGGCTGCAGAACCCGGCGATGCTGGCCATGCTGATCGAGCAGGCGGGCGTGCCGGTGCTGGTGGATGCCGGCGTCGGCACCGCGTCGGACGCGGCAATGGCGATGGAACTGGGCTGCGACGCCGTGTTGCTGAACTCCGCCATCGCCCACGCGGGCGACCCAGTGCTGATGGCGCGCGCCATGAAGGCCGGGGTGGAAGCCGGCCGCCTGGCCCACCTGGCCGGACGCATGCCGCGGCGCATGGCAGCCGATCCGTCGAGCCCGCTGGCCGGGCTGATTCGCTAGCCCGACGCTGGCTTCGCAGCCGGCGTCGCGATCACGTTTTTCGTGAACGTGGTGGCTGGGCCACGCCCTATGTTGCGCTTCGGTAACTCGGCCGGCCCCGCTGCGGCGTCTTGGCGAGTATTCGGCCGGGTCTGCCAAGAGGATGGCCGGGCAAGTCCAGTTGCAGCCGTGAACTGGCGGCGACAAGCAACAATGGCTCAAACCGGCTTCATAAAAGCGGTATAAAGCTCGAAGGCTTGCGACGGCATTGTGGTTTGCACAGCACAGTTTGCCGCCTGTGGCAGACGACGCATTGCGATTGCGCACCAGTTACCGCTTGCAGCCGGCCAAGCTCGCGGGCTGACTGGCTTTGCCGACCGATCCGGTGGCGAAGGAGCCTTGCCGCATGTCTTTTAAGCGTTTGTTGCTGCCGACCTTTACCCTGGCCGTGATGGGGTCCGCCGCGGTCGGGGCGCAAAGCGTGGGGATGGCGTCATGGTATGGCGAGCGGCACGACGGGCTACGCACCAGTTCCGGCGCGGTGTTCGACCAGGAGAGCATGACGGCCGCCAGCCGCAGCCTGCCGCTCGGCCGCCGGGTGCGGGTGACGATGCAGGAGACCGGCCGCTCCGTCGTCGTGCTGGTCAATGACCGGATGGGGGGACGCAGCTCCATCATCGACCTGGCCAAGGGGGCGGCGCGCGAGATCGGCCTGCTCGGCCGCGGGCGCGGCATGGTGTCGATCGACACGGCGGACGACGAGCCGGTCGAGATCGCGGAGGCTGAGGATGACGGCGCGCCCGGCACGCCCGAAAGCCAGCCGCGCCGCCACGGTCGGCGCCGGGCCAGCATCCGACTCGTCTCGTGCTGCAACCTGGGCTCGGCGGCTCCCTCGGCAACCCTGGGCCGCGGCGTCAGGCGGCAGCACGCGGCGCGTCGCCAGGCCTGAGGCGGCGTCCCTCGAACAGGCTGTACTTACAACCCTTTAACCATCTTTGGATTTTCTTGGGCCAAGCCGAAATTTCCGCTTGCGCCCACCTCCCTAGGGTCCTATTTGCGCATCCCACGCAGCAACGCACGTGCCTCTGACCTTCGGGTTACGCAACGACGTCAAGCGTTCTGGCAAGCGACTTCCTACCGCTGGTTCGTTCGACCGTTTCGTCAACTCCCGCTCCACCGCCGTAACAGGTGGGCGGCAATCAGAAGGCTCAGTGCGATGACCCCAAAGATCGCGCAGTTCCTGGCCGACTCGCGTCCGGCCACTCCCTGCCTTGTCCTTGACATGGACCGTGTGGAGGAGAACTACCGTGCGATCAGCCATGCCCTGCCGCTGGCCCGTATCTACTATGCCGTGAAGGCGAACCCGGCCGCGCCGATCCTGGAGCGGCTGGTGGGCTTGGGCAGCGCGTTCGACGCGGCGTCCTACGAGGAGGTCGCCCTGTGCCTCGGCGCGGGCGCGGCGCCGGCGGCGATCTCGTTCGGCAACACGATCAAGAAAGTATCCGCCATCCAGCGTGCCCACGCCGCCGGGGTGAGCATGTTCGCCTTCGACTCGAGCGAGGAGATGGAGAAGCTGGCGGAGCATGCGCCGGGCAGCCGGGTGTATTGCCGCCTGCTGGTGGAGAACAAGGGCGCCGACTGGCCGCTGTCCCGCAAGTTCGGCACCACGGTCGAGCGCGCGCGCGAGCTGATGATCCGCGCCGGCCAGATAGGCCTCGATCCGTACGGCCTGTCGTTCCACGTCGGCAGCCAGCAGATGGACACGGCCGCCTACGAGGTCGCCATCGGCCAGGTGGCGATGCTGTTCACCGACCTGGCAGACGCCGGGGTGAACCTGCGCATGGTCAACCTCGGCGGCGGCTTCCCCGTGCGCTACCGCGACGAGGTGCCGACGGTGGACCGGTTCGCCCAGGCGATCATGCACGCCATGACCGAGCATTTCGGCAATCATCTGCCGGAGATCCTGGTCGAGCCGGGGCGAAGCATGGTCGGCGACGCGGGCGTGGTGCGCTCGGAGGTGGTGCTGGTCAGCCGCCGCGTCCCCGGCGACCCGACCCGCTGGGTGTACCTCGACATCGGCCGCTTCGGCGGGCTGGCCGAGACGGAGGGCGAGTCGATCAAGTACCGCATCCAGACGATGCATGACGGCGAGGCGACCGGGCCCGTCTGCATCGCAGGCCCCACCTGCGACGGCGCCGACATCCTCTACGAGCGCAGCAACTACCGCCTGCCGCTCTCGCTCGCCCATGGCGAGACGGTCGATCTGATGGCGGCCGGCGCTTACGTGACTACCTATGCCAGCCAGCGCTTCAACGGCTTCGCGCCGCTGGCGGAACACTACATCTAAGGCGATGGCGCGCTACGAGCTCTACTACTGGCCGGCGATCCAGGGCCGTGGCGAGTTCGTGCGCCTGGCCCTGGAAGCGACCGGGACGCCCTACCGGGACGTGGCGCGGGAAGACGGGGTGGCCGCCATGACCCGGCGCATGGCGGGAGGCCCCTCCCCGCCCTTCGCGCCGCCGTTCCTGGTCGATGGCCCCGTGGTGGTGGCGCAGGTGGCCGCCATCCTGCACCATCTCGGCCCGGCGCTCGGGCTCGGGCCGCAGGACGAGCGGGGCCGGCTGTGGTGCCACCAGGTGCAGCTCACCATCACCGACCTGGTGGCGGAGGCGCACGACACGCATCACCCGATCGGCCCCATGCTCTATTACGAGGACCAGAAGCCCGAGGCGCTGCGCCGCGCCGGGCAGTTCACGGCGGAGCGGCTGCCGAAGTACCTGGGCTGGCTGGAAACGGTCGCCGCCCGCAACCCGGCGGATGCGGGATGGCTGGTCGGCAACGGGCTGAGCACGGCGGACTTGTCCGTGTTCCAGGTGGCGGCGGGCCTGCGCCACGCGTTCCCGAAAGCCATGGCAGGATTCGACACCGGGTTCCCGCGTCTGGCCGCGCTGTGCGGCCGGGTGGCGGCGCTGCCCGCGGTCGCGGCCTACCTGGCCTCCGACCGCCGCATCCCGTTCAACGAGCAGGGCGTGTTCCGGCGCTATCCCGAACTGGACGGCTGACGGGTCGCTGTGCCACCCATGGGCTGACGGCGGGCGCCGGGTGGCCCGTGCAAGGCATGGAGGGCAGGCATGCACCAGGACAGCCCGGGGCGGCGGCGCCCGGAGCAGCTGCGGTCGCAACGCTGGTTCGGGGTCGATGACTTGCGGGCTTTCGGCCACCGCTCCCGCCTCAAGCAGATGGGGTATGGCCCGGAGGACTACGCCGGCCGCCCGGTCATCGCCATCATCAACACCTGGTCGGACATCAACCAGTGCCACGCGCACTTCAAGGAGCGCGTGCAGGACGTCAAACGCGGCGTGCTGCAGGCGGGCGGCTTCCCGCTCGAACTGCCGGCGATCTCGCTGTCGGAGCCTTTCGTCAAGCCCACGACCATGCTGTACCGCAACCTGCTGGCGATGGAGACGGAGGAGGCGCTGCGGTCGCATCCGATCGACGGGGCAGTGCTGATGGGCGGCTGCGACAAGACGACGCCGGGCCTGATCCTGGGCGCGATCTCGATGGACCTGCCCGCCATCTTCGTGCCGGCCGGGCCGATGCTGCGCGGCAACTGGCGCGGCAAGACCCTGGGCTCCGGCTCCGACAGCTGGAAATACTGGGCGGAGCGCAAGGCTGGCAACCTGTCCGACGCGGCGTGGGACGAGATCGAGAGCGGCATCGCCCGCTCCGACGGGCTGTGCATGACGATGGGCACGGCGGCCACCATGACGGCGGTGGCCGAGGCGATGGGGCTGTCGCTGCCGGGCGCCTCCTCCATCCCGGCGCCCGACTCCAACCACCCGCGGATGTGCGCATCCTCCGGGCGGCGCATCGTGGAGATGGTCTGGCAGGACCTGAAGCCATCCGACATCATTTCGCCGCCCGCGGTGGACAACGCCATACGCTGCCACCTCGCCATGGGCGGATCGACCAACGCCATGATCCACGTCGTCGCCATGGCGCGCCGCGCCGGCATCCCGCTCACCCTGCAGCAGTTCGACAGCCTGGCGCGCCAGGTGCCGGTGCTCGCCAACGTGCGCCCGTCCGGCGCCTTCCTGATGGAGGACTTCTTCTACGCCGGCGGCATCCTGGCCTTGCTGGAGGCGCTGCGCCCGCTGCTCGACCTCGACTGCCTGACCGTCAACGGCCGCACCCTGGGCGAGAACATCGCCGGCGCCGAGGTGCACAACCCGGAGGTCATTCACACCCTGAACGACCCCGTGGCGAAGGAGGCGACGGCGATCCTGTACGGCAACCTCGCGCCCGACGGCGCGGTGATCAAGCCCTCTGCCGCCTCGGCCCACCTGCTGAAGCATCGCGGGCCCGCGCTCGTGTTCGAGGATTACAACCACATGGCGTCCCTGATCGACCGCGACGACCTCGACGTGACGGCCGACCATGTGCTGGTGCTCAAGAACGCCGGGCCGGTCGGCGCGGGCATGCCGGAGTGGGGCATGTTGCCGGTGCCGACCAAGCTGCTGCGCCAGGGCGTGCGCGACATGATGCGGGTTTCCGACGCGCGGATGAGCGGGACGAGCTTCGGCGCCTGCGTGCTGCACGTCTCGCCGGAATCAGCGGTCGGCGGCCCGCTGGCCTTTGTGCGGACCGGGGACATGATCGAGGTGGACGTCGAGGCCCGCTCGCTCAGCCTCGTGGTGGCAGAGGACGAGCTGGCCCGGCGGCGCGCGGCCTGGACGCCGCCGCCGCTGCCGGCCCGCGGCTACGGACGGTTGTTCGCCGAGCACATCCAGCAGGCGCACGAAGGCTGCGACTTCGACTTCCTCGCCGGAACGCAGCGCCTGCCGGAGCCGGAGATCCACTGAGAGTCGCAGGGCTCTGCCCTGCACCCGGAAGGGGACGGGGTCCCCTTCACCCCTTCATATAAAGGTGTCCAGAGGACTTCGTCCTCTGGCGGGGTTTGGGGCAGAGCCCCGATCTTAGCCCCGCTTCACCCCGTTCACCTCTGCCACCACGTCGGTCAGCATCGGCACGTAGTCCTGCCCACGCCCCAGCCCGGCCGCGAGGGCGAAGCTGTTGCGCACCGCGGCGCTCACCGGGTTGGCGGCCCCGCTGGCGCTCGCGAAGTTGGCCAGGTACGTGAGGTCCTTGAGCGCGTTGTTGAGCGTGAACAGATGCGCCTCGCGGTTGCCGCCGACCACGTAGTCGAAAAACGTCTGGAAGAAGCCGCAATCCATGCGGCCGCCGTTGATCACGCCGTGGAAGGTGCTCTCCGACACGCCGGCCTTAGCGCCCAGCATCAGCGCCTCGGCATACAGCGCGCCGTAGCCGAGCGAGACGAAGTTGTTCAGCAGCTTCATCATGTGCCCGGTCCCGGTCGGCCCGGTCTCGACGATGCGGGCGGCGAAGGCTTCCAGGACCGGCCGCGCCCGCGCGACATCGGCCGCGGCGCCCCCCACCATCACGTCCAGCGTGCCGGCCCAGGCCTCCTTCGGCGTGCGGCTCAGCGGCGCGTCGATCAGGGTGATGCCCTGTGGCGCCAGCTCGCCCGCCAGCCGCGTCGTGACGGCGGGCTCCGAGGTTGAGCAGTCGATCACCAGCAGCTCCTTGCCCGCGGCGGCCAGGCCGTCCGGGCCGTTGACCACCTGCTGCACCTGGACGCTGCCGGTCACGCACAGCACCACGATGTCGGACGCCTCGGCCACCGCCCGCGGCGAGCTGGCCTCGGCCGCGCCGCGCTGCAGCAGGTCCTCGATCGCGTCGCGCTTGCGGTGCGCCAGCACGGTGAGCGGGAAGCCCTTGCCCACCAGGTTGCTGGCCATGCCGTGGCCCATGTAGCCCAGCCCGATGAAGCCCACTCGTTCTGTCATGACGTTCTCCCTCCGTGTTGCTTCAGGTGCTGGCGCGAACTTCCAGCCGATAGCCGACATCGACGCCGGGCGGCCCGGCGGGCCGGCCCTGGATGCGGGCCAGCAGCTTGCGCGCCGCCGTGTCGCCGATCTGCTGGCGCGGCGAGACGATTGATGTCAACGCCGGGTTGGTCAACGCGCCGATCTCCAGGCCGTTGAACCCGGCGATGGCGATCCGGCCCGGCACCGCGATGCCTTCGCGCTGCGCCCGCAGCAGGGCGCCCACGGCCAGGTCGTCGTTGGCGAAGAACAGCGCGTCGAGCGCCGGGTCCTGCGCCAGCACCGCCACCAGCTTGTCGCCGCCGAGCCCGGGGCTGGACTTCTCGCCGTGGCCGAACGGGGCGCGCCGCGGCAGGCCGGCCTGCCCCAGCGCCCGGTCGAGCCCCTCGAAGCGCTGCATGGCCCGGTGGTCGCGGTCGAGCCAGCCGCCGACGAAGCCGATCTGGCGGTAGCCGCGCGCCACCAAGTGCTGGCCCATCGCCTCTCCGGCGGCGACGTGGGACAGGCCGACATTCATGTCGATCGCGCCCGCGCCGTACTCCATGATCTCGACCACGGGCCGCCCGCAGCCGCGCAGCAACCGGCTCGTCTGTTCGGCATGGCGCAGGCCGGCCAGAATCAACCCGGGCGGCGACCACCCCAGCAGAGTGCGCACCAGCTCGGCCTCGCGGCCGAGGTCATACTGCGTGTTGGCCAACAATAGCTGGTAGCGTTCCGCTTCCAGCACGTCCTGAATGCCCTGAACCACCTCGATGAACACGGCGTTGGACAGCGAGGGCACGATCACCGGGACGACCCTGCTGTCGGCGGAGGCGAGGGCGCCGGCGAACCGGTTGGGCACGTAGCCGAGCTCGGCGACCGCCTGCTCCACCTGCCGGCGCAGCACGGGCGACACGCTGCTGGGCGCGTTCAGCGCGCGGGACACCGTGATGGGGGCCACCCCGGCGCGCTCGGCCACATGCTTCAGCGTCACGGCGCCTTTCTGGGTGCGCCGGCGTCGTGACGACTGGCCTGATAACGATATTGTGCCCACCGCCGCAGCGTAGCGCAGCATCGATGATTGCGCTACCATTCCGGGGCGACTATGGGTCGAAGCGGCAAGGGCGCCGGCTCGACGGCAAGAGCGCCCGCCTTTTGGGGATCGACGTCGTGGGACAGCTTTACGAGGCCGCCGACATCGCGAAGAACTACGCCAGCGTGTCCGTTCTGCGCGGCGTCAGCTTGTCGCTGCATCCCGGCCGCGTGCACACGATGATGGGCGAGAACGGCGCCGGCAAATCGACGCTGTTCAAGATCCTGTCCGGCCAGGTGCAGCCTACGGCGGGGCAGCTCCTCCTGGATGGCGCGCCGGTCACGCTCGACAACCCGCAGGCCGCGCACCGCCAGGGCATCTACCTGGTGCCGCAGGAGCCGGCGCTGATGCCGGAGCTGAGCGTGGCGGAGACCATGTTCGTGGGCCAGCTGCCGGTCAGGGGGCGCCTGCTCCGCCGCATCGATTGGCCGGCGATCCGCCAGCAGGCGCGCGCCGCCCTGGACGCCCTCGGGCTGGACATCGACGTGGACCAGCAGGCCCTGCACCTCTCGATCGCGCAGCAGCAGCAGGTGGAGTGCGCCAAGGCGCTACTGCGGGGCTGCCGCATCATCCTGTTCGACGAGCCGACCTCGCCGCTGACTACCCACGAGGTGGAGCGGCTGTTCGCCATCATGCGCCGGCTGCGCGGCGATGGCTGCACGCTGGGCTTCATCAGCCACCGCATGGACGAGGTGCTGGAGATCAGCGACGACATCAGCGTGTTGCGCGACGGCGCCCTGGTGGACACGGTGGCCCGCGCCGGGTTCGACCGGGTGCGGCTGATGTCGCAGATGGTCGGGCGCGAGATGAAGGTGATCCCCCGGCGCCAGTGGTCGGCGGCGACCACGGCGCCGGCGCTGCAGGTGGAGGGGCTCAGCCACGCGCCGCGCTTCGCCGACGTGGGCTTCACGCTGCACCGGGGGGAAATCCTCGGCCTGGCGGGGCTGGTCGGCGCCGGGCGCACCGAGGTCGCCGAGACCATCTTCGGCGTGCGCGCGCGCGATGCCGGCCGGGTGCGGCTCGATGGCGATGACATCACGGGGCTGTCCGCCCACGCGGTGATCCGCAAGGGGCTGGTGTATGCCCCGGAGGACCGCGCGCGGCACGGCGCCGTGCTGCCGATGAGCATCGCCGAGAACCTCACCTCCGGCCTGCTCGACCGGGTGCGGCAGCGCTGGGGGCTTATCGACGGCGGGCACGAGCGGCAGATCGCCGACGCCACCGTGTCGCGCTACCGGGTGCGCTGCGCCAGCACCGGGCAGGCCTTGCGGCAGCTTTCGGGCGGCAACCAGCAGAAGGTCGTGTTCGGCAAGTGGATGGGCCTGTCGCCGAAAGTGGCGATCCTGGACGAGCCGACGCGCGGCGTCGACGTCGGCGCGAAGGATGAGATTTACGAGCTGATCGAGAGCCTGGCGCGCGAAGGCATGGCGATCCTGGTGATCTCGTCCGAGATGGAGGAACTGGTGCGGCTGTGCGACCGAATCCTTTCGATGTACGAGGGCCGCATCGTGGCCGAGCTGTCCGGGGCGGAGATCACGCCGGACGCCGTCGCGCAATCCTACCTGAACCCGGCGAGCGTCGCCGCCGGCTCGGCTTCAGCAGGACTGGCCGCATGAGGATCAGCCTACCCCGGCGCGAGCGCCGCGAGCTGACCTTGCTGGTGGCGATCCTCGCCGCCGTGGCGGTGGTGGGCGTGGCCCGGCCGCATTTTATCTCGGTGCCCAACCTGCGCTTCATGCTGCTCAACTCGGTCGTGCTCTCGATCGTCGCGCTGGGGCAGACCCTGGTGATCGCCACGCGCGGGGTGGATTTGTCCGTGGCGCCGGTGCTGGGGCTGAGCGCCATGGCGACGGGGCTGCTTGCGCAGGGCGGCGGGCTGCCGCTGGCCGCCGCCTTCGGCCTCGCGCTGCTGATCGGGCTGGTGCTGGGCGCCGTCAACGGCGTGCTGGTGGCGCGGCTGACGATCCCGCCGATCATCACCACCCTCGGCACGTACAGCCTTTACACGGGGCTGATCTTCATCGTGTCCAACGGCGCGCAAGTCAACTCGGTGCCGCCCGCCTATGACACCCTGGGCAATGGCGTGCTGACGCCGCTGCTGCCGGTGCCGATCCCCGTGCTGCTGCTAGGCTTGGTGCTGGCGCTGACCTGGTTCATGCTCGGCCACACCCGGTTCGGCCGCGCCTGCCTCGCGGTCGGCAACAACAGCGCCGCCGCCTACAACGCGGGCATCCCGGTGATGGCGACCCAAGTGGGCGTCTATGCGCTGTCCGGCCTGTTCGCGGCGCTCTCCGGGCTGATCTTCCTCTGCTACACCGGCTCCGCCACCGTCACCACCGGCACTGGCGACCATCTGGAGCTGCAATCCATCGCCGTGGCGCTGATCGGCGGCACGGCCATTGCCGGCGGACGGGCGTCCATGGTGGGCACCGTGCTCGGCAGCGTGTTCCTCAGCGTGGCGCTGACCGGCCTGGTGTTCGTGCAGGTGCCGCCGATCTGGTACTCGGCGGGCGAGGGGTTGATGATCCTCGTCACGGTGGCCGCCGGCAGCCGCCAGGCGCGGGCGGCCTTGGGATGACCAACTGGGAGAAATCGCTCGCCGTCCTGCTGGCGCTGCTGCTCGCCGGCCTGATCGCGGGGGTGCCGGGCTTTTATCCGGGGCTCGGCGGCCTGCTGGCGCTGGGCGAGAGCTTCCTGCCATTCGGCCTCGTGGCGCTGGGGCTGTCGGTGGTGATCCTGACCGGCGGGATCGACCTCTCGGTCGGCGCCGTCGCCGGGCTGTCCGCGGTGGTGATGGCGCAGCTGTGGAACGTCGCGGGCGTGCCGATCTGGCTGGCGGCGCTGGCCGGCCTCGCCACGGGCGGGGTGCTGGGGGCGCTGAACGGCTGGGTGATCACCCGGCTGCGGGTCGAGCCGCTGATCGCCACGCTGGCCAGCAGCTTCATCTATGGGAGCGTCGCCACGGCGCTTGCCGGCGACGCCCCGCCCTCGGGCTTTCCGAACAGCTTCGCCGCCCTCGGCGCCGGCGCGATCGGCGGTGTGCTGCCCTACCAGGTGGTGCTGTTCGCCGTGCTCGCGGTGGCGTTCGGCCTGGTGGCCGGGCACAGCAAGTTCGGTCGCAAGGTGGTCATGGTCGGCTACAACAGCGAGGCGGCGCGCTACTCCGGCGTGCGCGTCGGGCGTATTCTGGTCGCGGCCTACGTGATCAGCGGGGTGATGGCGGCACTCGCGGGCATCGTGCTCGCCGCCTACTACAACGCCGTGCGGGCCGACATGGGGGACGTGCTGCTGCTGACCACCATCACCATGGTGGTGCTCGGCGGCATCAGCATCTTCGGCGGCGAGGGCGGCATGGCGGGCGTGGTGATCGCCGTGCTGGTGCTCGGCTTCCTGCGGCAGGGCATGCTGATCGCGGGCTTCTCCGACATGCTGACCACCATGCTGACGGGCGCCATCCTGCTCGCCGCCATCGCCATCAAGAATACCGTCGCCGGCCGCGGAACCGGGTTGGGGCAGCTGCTCGGCCGGCTCGCTCCGCGCAAGGCCATCCCTGCAACCACAAAGGAAACCTCCCTGAAATGAACGCATTCAAGGCTGCCATCCTGGCCGCGCCGCTGCTGCTGGCGATCCCCACGCCGTCCAGCGCGGCCAATCCGGACACCAGCAAGGCGATCAAGGTCGCCATGGTGCCCAAGCTGGTCGGGCTGTCGGTGTTCAAGGCGAACGAGCAGGGCGCCGCCGCGGAGGCCAAGCAGCTGAACATCGACTTCCTCTACACCGGCCCGGTGACGGCCTCGGCGCAGGGCCAGGTGGACGTGTTCAACAGCCTGATCGCCCGGCGCTTCAACGTGATCACCACGACGGCGAACAATCCGACGCAGCTGGCGCCGGCGCTGCGCCGCGCCCGGCAGCAAGGCATCAAGGTCGTCTCCTACGACAGCGACGTGACGCCGGATGCGCGCGACGTGTTCGTGCAGAACACCGACTACGCCGCGCACGGCAAGGCGCTGGTAGAGGCGGTGGCGAAGTTCGCCGGGCCCAAGGCGCAGGTGGCGATCCTATCCTCCACGCCGGACGCCACCATCCAGAACGAGTGGATCAAGGCGCTGACCGCCTACATGGCCAGCGCGTACCCGGACATGAAGATCGTCACCACCCAGTATGGCCAGTCCAGCCCGTCGCAGTCGCTGACCGCGGGGCAGAACATCCTGCAAGCCAATCCCGGCGTGACCGGCATCATCGCGCCCGACGGCGCGGCGGAGGTGGGGGCTGCGGCCGCGGTGGAGAAGCTGGGCATGACCGGCAAGGTGTTCGTCACCGGGTGCAGCGATCCTGACTCGATCCGCCAGTACGTGAAGTCCGGCATCATCCGCGAGAGCCCGCTCTGGGACGAGGTGAAGGAGGGCGCGCTGGTGATGCAGGTGGCCCGCCTGGCGGCAAACAACGCCGTGCCGGCGAACGGCACCATCACGGCCGGCGAACTCGGCACGTTCACGGTGAAGGACAACGTCATCGTGTTCAGCGAGCCGCTGGTGTTCAACGCGAACAACATCGACGACTACCACTTCTGAGACGGGCCTGACCCGAACAGCGAAAGAACACCGATCCATGAAGCGCATCCTATTCACCGGCGGCAGCGGCAAGGCCGGCCGGCATGCCGTGCAGTATTTGGCCGAGCAGGGCTACCGCGTGCTCAACATCGACACCAAGCCGCTCGACAACCCGGCGGTGCGCACGCTGCTGACCGACATCACCGATGCCGGGCAGCTGTTCAACGCGTTCGCCTCGTACACCGGGCTGCATGAGTTCGACCCCGACCTGCGCCCGGAGAAGATCGACGCAGTGGTGCACTTCGCCGCCATCCCGCGCGTCATGCTGGTGCCAGACAACGAGGTTTACCGCATCAACGTGATGGGCACCTACAACGTGCTGGACGCGGCGACCAAGTTCGGCATCCCCAAGGTGATCATCGCCTCCAGCGAGACGACCTACGGCGTGGTGTTCGCCAACACACCGCGCGAGCCGGAATACTTCCCGCTCGACGAGGAATACCCGGTCGATCCGATGGACAGCTACGCGCTGTCCAAGATCTGCAACGAGCGCACCGCCCGCGGCTTCTCGCTGCGCAACGGCACCGACATCTACGCGCTGCGGATCGGCAACGTGATCGAGCCGGACGAGTACGCGCTGTTCCCCGGCTGGTTCGCCACGCCGGACTTCCGCAAGAAGATCGCCTGGAGCTACATCGACGCGCGGGACCTCGGCGAGATCGTCCGGCTGGCCATCGAGAAGGACGGCCTGGGCTTCCAGGTGTTCAACGCCGCCAACGACCACAGCTCGTCGGACCTGCCGACCGCGGAGCTACTGCGGCGCTACTACCCGAAGGTGCCGGTGCGCGGCAGCCTCGGCGAGTTCGAGAGCCTGCTGTCCAACAAGAAGACGCGCGAGGTGCTGGGCTTCAAGGAGAAGCACGACTGGCGCCAGTACGTGAAGACCAACACCTAGCACGACGGGGCTGTCCGCAGCGACGGCCCCTTCCCCACCGCGGCAAGGAGCCCAGCATGACGCAGCAGGACCGCAAGGCGGCGGTGATCGGACTCGGATCGATGGGGCTCGGCATGGCGCAGTCCCTGCTCCGCGCCGGGTTCGCCGTGTCCGGCTTTGATGTCGCCGAAGCCGCGGCCAGCCGCCTGGCCGCGGCCGGCGGCACCGTGGCGGCGAGCCCGGCAGAGGCCGCGCAGGGCGCCGGCACCGTGGTCGCCGTGGTGGTGAACGCCGCGCAGACCGAGGCCGTGCTGTTCGGGCCGCAGGGCTGCGCCGAGACCATGCCGGCCGACGCCGTGTTCATCGCCTCGGCCACCATGGCGCCGGACATGGCCCGGCGCCTGGCCGCGCGGCTGGAGGCGACCGGTCGGTGCTACTTGGACGCGCCGATGAGCGGTGGCGCCGCGCGGGCGGCGGACGGCACGCTCACCATGCTGGCCTCGGGCAGCGCCGCCGCGTTCGCCCGCGCCCGCCCGGCGCTCGATGCGATGACCGGCACGCTGTACGAGCTGGGCGACGCGGCGGGCCAGGGAGCGGCGTTCAAGATGGTCAACCAATTGCTGGCGGGCGTGCACATCGCCGCCGCCTGCGAGGCCATGGCCTTCGCCGCGCGCCAGGGCCTCGACCTTGCCCGGGTGTACGAGGTTATTACCAAGTCGGCCGGCAATTCCTGGATGTTCGAGAACCGCGTCCCGCACGTGCTCGAGGGCGACTACACGCCTCGCAGCGCCATCAACATCTTTACCAAAGACCTCGGCATCGTCCTCGACATGGCGCGCGAGGCGCAGTTCCCGGTGCCGGTCGCCGGCGCGGCGCTGCAGATGTACCTGATGACGGCGGCGGCCGGCATGGGGCGCGACGACGACGCGTCCGTCGCCCGGCTGTACGCTCAGATCGCCGGCCTGTCGCTGCCAGGCCGCGCCGACCCGGGAGACCAGTGATGCCGCGCTTCGCCGCCAATCTGACCATGATGTTCACCGAGCATGCGTTCCTGGACCGTTTCGACGTCGCGGCGGAGGCCGGGTTCGAGGCAGTGGAGTTCCTGTTCCCGTACGAGGCGTCGCCGGAGGCGGTCGCCGAGCGGGTCGGGCGCAACAAGCTCACCGTAGCGCTGTTCAACATGCCGCCCGGCAATTGGGCCGCCGGCGAGCGCGGGCTCGCTGCCCTGCCGGCGCGCGCCGCTGACGTGCAGGCCGGGCTGGCGCGGGCGCTGGAATACGCCGAGGCGACCGGCGCCGGACGCCTGCACCTGATGGCCGGGCTGGCTGACGCGAGCGACCCGGCGGCCCAGCGCGCCTATCGCGCCGCCGTGACGCTCTGCGCCGGCCGCCTCGCGGAGCGCGGGCTGGACCTGGTGCTGGAGCCGATCAACGGGCGCGACATGCCGGGCTACTTCCTCAACGACTTCAACGCGGCGGCCCGGCTCATCGCGGAGCTCGGGCTGTCCAACCTGAAGCTGCAGTTCGACCTGTACCACTGCCAAATCATCCATGGCGACCTGACGATGGCGCTGCGCCGGCTGATGCCGATCACCGGCCATGTCCAGGTGGCCGGCGTGCCGTCCCGCAACGAGCCGGACGGCGAGGAGCTGAACTGGCCGTTCCTGTTCGCCGAGCTGGACCGCCTGGGCTACGCCGGGTTCATCGGCTGCGAGTACCGTCCGCGCGCCGGCACGCTGGCCGGGCTGGGATGGTTCGCGCCGTTCGCGGCCCGCCGCGCGGGATGAGCATCGCCCTGGGCTGCATCGCCGACGACTACACGGGCGCCTCGGACCTCGCGAGCATGCTGTCGCTGAACGGGCTGCGCACCGTGCAGACCGTCGGCGTGCCGAAGGACAGCCTCGACCTGGCGGACGCGGATGCGGTCGTGGTCTCGCTCAAGAGCCGGTCGGTCGCGGCGGCACAGGCGGTGGCGATGTCGCTGGAGGCGGAGCGGTGGCTGCGCGGCCGGGGCGCCGCCCACGTGCTGTTCAAGATCTGCTCGACCTTCGACTCGACCGATGCGGGCAACATCGGCCCCGTGCTGGAAGCGTTGCGCGACCGCGCCGGCGGCGGCATCGTGCCGGTGAACCCGGCGTTCCCCGAGAATCACCGCACGGTGTTCCAGGGCTACCTGTTCGTCGGCGACCGGCCGCTGCACGAGACCCCGATGAAGGACCACCCGCTCAACCCCATGCGCGACGCCAACCTGGTGCGCGTGCTCGCCCGGCAAAGCTCCGGGCCGGTGGGCCTGGTGCCGCTCGCCGTGGTGGAGGCGGGCGCCGACGCGGTGCGCGCCGCGCTGGCCGACGCAGCCGCCAAGGGCTGCGTGGCGGCCATCGTCGATGCGGTGGCGCCGCGCCACCTGGACGTGATCGGGCAGGTGGCGCTTGACGGGCCGGTGTCCACGGGGGCGTCCGGGCTCGGTTCGAGCCTGGCGCGCGCGCTCGTGGCTCGCGGCACGGTCCGGCACGAGCCGGCGGGGGCAGGCTTGCCGTCCGCCCCCGCCGGGGAACGCAGCGCCCTGCTTGCGGGCAGTTGCTCGGCCGCGACGCTGCGCCAGGTCGCCGTCGCCGCCGGGTCCACGCCGTGCCGCCAATTGGATGTCCGGGCCTTGCTGGACGGCAGCAACGAGGTGGCTGCGGCGCTGGAATGGGCGGGCGGGCATCTTGCCGCGGGGCCGGTGCTCATCGCCAGCAGCGCGCCCGCGGACGCCCTGGCCAAGCTGCAGGGCGAGCACGGTGCGGCCCAGGCCAGCCATGCCGTCGAGCAGGCCTTCGCCGGCATCGCGGCCGGGCTGGTGGCCGCGGGGGTGAGGCGGCTGGTGGTCGCCGGCGGCGAGACATCGGGCGCGGTGGTCGATCGGCTGGGGTTGCAGGCGTTCCGGATCGGCGCCGCCATCGCGCCCGGCGTGCCGGTGCTGCACGTGGTGGGCGACCGCCATGCCGGGATGACGCTCGCCTTGAAGTCCGGCAATTTCGGCGCCGACAGCTTCTTCGCCGATGCCCTGCACGCCATGGACGCCCCCGGCTTCTAAGCCTGCGCCGTCACTCGCCGAGCAGGTGCAGCGCCACCTCGCGCCGGTGCGGCGCGGCCCGGTGTTCCCACACGTAGAGCCCCTGCCAGGTGCCCAGCACCGCCTCGCCGTCCACCACGGGGATCGAGAGCTGCGTCTGGGTCAGCGCGCTGCGGATATGGGCGGGCATGTCGTCCGATCCCTCGGCCGCGTGCCGGTAGCCGACATCCTCCGGCACCAGCCAGCGGAAGAACGACTCAAGGTCGGCGCGCACCGTCGGGTCGGCGTTCTCTTGGATCAGCAGGGAGGCCGAGGTATGGCGGCAGAACACGGTCAGCAACCCCGTGGCGATGCCCTGCCCGGCCACCCAGGCCGCCACGGGCGCGGTGATCGGCACCAGACCCTTGCCGGCGGTGGCGACCGTGAGCGTGTGGCACGCCTGCCTCAAAAGCCCGTCACGCCCACGAACAGGGAAAGCCATGCATTCACCTCCAGCCAACGCCGCGGAGGGCGGAGCGGTTCAACGACGGCCGAACAACGCCTCGATCTCGGCCCGGGTTAGCTTCAGCACGGTGGGGCGGCCGTGCGAGCAGGTGGCGGCCCGCGGCGTGGCCTCCATCTGGCGCAGCAGCGCGTTCATCTCCGCCGGGTGCAGCCGGCGGCCGGCGCGGATGCTGCCGTGGCAGGCCATGCGGGCGATGGCGGCATCCAGCAACACTTCCAGCGCCGTGGCCTCGCCGCACTCGGCGAGCTCGTCCGCCAGGTCCCGCAGCAGCGGCGCCGGGTCGGGCGCGCCACCAGTGCAGAGCGGCGCCGGCAGCGCGCGCACCAGCACCGCGCCGCCCCCGAACGCTTCCAGCTCCAGGCCGAGCGCCAGCAGGGCGGGGGCGTGGCGCAGCAGCCGTTCCACATCGGGCGGCGGCAGATCCACCACGGCGGGCAGCAGCAGCGGCTGGCAGCGCACGCCGCCGTCGCGGTGCTGCGCCGCCAGGGCCTCGTGGGTCAGCCGCTCGTGCGCGGCATGCTGATCGACCAGCACCAGGCTGCCGTCACCCGCCACGGCGATCACGTAGGTGTCCAGCACCTGGGCCACCGCGGCCCCCAGCGGATGCGGCGACGCCTCCGGCTCCGGCATCACCCGCGCGGCGGGGGCGAAAGGCAGCCGGGCCTCGGCGAACCCGGCGGCTTGCGTCACCAGGCGCAGCGCCGGCCTGGGGCGGGGACTGAAGGCCGGGGGAGCGCCCGCGCCGCCGGACAGGCTGCGCCGCAGCGCGCCGATCACCAGGCCGCGCACGGCCTCCGGGTCGCGGAAGCGCAGCTCCGTCTTGGCCGGGTGCACGTTCACGTCCACCTCGCCGGGGGGGATGGTGAGATACAGCGCCACAGCGGCGTGGCGGCCGGCGGCGATCACGTCGCGGTAGGCCACCCGCACGGCCGTGCGCAGCACCGGGTCGGTCACCGGGCGGCCGTTCACCACCAGGGACTGGCCGGAAGCGGTGGCGCGGCTGAGCGCCGCCGGCCCGGCATGGCCGGCCAGCGCCAGGCCGCCGCGCTCGCCCGAAACAGCCAGCAGCCCGTCCATGCCGAGCAGGGAGCCGGCGCGCGCCGCCTGGTCCTGCGCCGGCAGGTCGAACACCACCCGGCCGTCGCTGACCAGGCGCATGGCGATGCCGGGGGCGGCGAAAGCCAGCCGGCGCACCGCCGCCTCCGCGTGGTCCGCCTCCACCCGGGGCGATTTCAGGAAGTTGCGCCGGGCCGGGGTGGCGAAGAACAGGTCCGACACCAGCACCTGGGTACCGGCCGGGCCGGCCGCCGGCGTCACCGGGCCGGCCGCGCCGCCTTCCACCCGGATGCGGTGGGCGTGGACGGCGCCGGGCGGGCGGGCGGTGATCTGCAGCCGGGCCGCCGCGCCGATGGAGGGCAGCGCCTCGCCGCGGAAGCCCAGGGTGGTGATGCGGATCAGCTGGTCGTCCGCCAGCTTGGAGGTGCAGTGGCGCTGCACGGCGAGCGCCAGCGCATCCGGCCCCATGCCGGCGCCGTCGTCGGTGACCTCGATCCGCTCGATCCCACCGGCTTGCAGGCACACCGCGATGCGGCTGGCGCCCGCGTCGATCGCGTTCTCCACCAGCTCCTTGGCGACGGCGGCCGGGCGCTCGATCACCTCGCCGGCGGCGATCCGGTCCACCAGCGCGTCCGGCAGACGGCGCAGCAACGGGCGGTCGGGCAGGTGCGCCGCGGAGTCCATGGCGGCAGCATAGCCGATCAGCCCAGCTGCTGCACCTGACGACTGGCTGGGCGACTGGCTGGCTCACGGCTGCTCACGGCGTGCTCGCAACTGGCGCTGCCGCCGCGCTGGCCGTGAACCGGGTTGCGCGGGTCCGGCCGGCTGTCGCCCCAAGCGCCGGTGAAGCTGGCCCGGTCGGCAGTGAACACCACGTATTCGACTCCGCGCCCATAGCGGTCGATCCAGGTGAAGCTGCCGCTGGTGTCGCTGTCCGGGCGGAAATTGACCAGCTCGCCCTCCAGCGGGTCGTCGTCGTCGATCGCGTAGTGGCCGACCAGGCGGCCGTCCTGCAACGTGAAGCTGGTGCGGTGGCATTCCATCCGCCCCCCGTTGCGCACGGACCCGGCATAGTCGCCGACCACGTCGGCCACCCAGGGCGGCGTCGCAGGGCCGGCGAGGGCCGCGAGCAGCAGGAGGGCGGCCGCGCGCATGGTTCCGATCCTAGGGGGGTTAGAACTTGCCCAGAATCGTGTCGAGGATGCCGGTTTGGCTGCGCTTCTGGATGATGGGCGTGTCGCCGGCGCTGGCGGTGGAGCCGAGAGCCGCGTTCTGGCGCAGGCGCTGGCTTTCCCGTTGGGCGTCCACCGGGGTGCCCGCCGGGGGCGCTGGCTTCCAGAACATCAGCTCGTCGGTGAAGGACTGGCTGGGACGGTCAAGCTGCGCCTCCGCGTCCACCCGGTTGCGGATGTCGCGCGGCGGGACCGGGCCGGCGGCGGACACCAGGGCCTGCTGGCCCGGCGAGCTGCTGCTCACGGGGGCGGACAGCGCGGTGGACGGCGACAGCGCCGCCTCCGCCTGCTGCCGCTCGGACAGCTCCTGCGGGCGTGACGTGCCGGGGCGCGGCGGATGCAGCTCGAAATCCGGCGGCATGGAGAGCGGCGCGCGGGTGGTGACGGTGAACTCGTCCGGCGCGTCCCGGGTCAGGCCGATGGTGCGGGACAGGTCATCGCCGCAGCCGGCCAGGAGCGGCAGCACGGCCATTGCGAGCAAGGCAGGTCGCAGGGTCATCATGGCCGGGTCATAGCTCCGCAGGGCCGGGCGGGGCAAGCCGCGGGCCAGGCCCGGGCCGCGGCCGCAGCCCGTCCAGCACCAGGGCCGCGACGCCGCACACGATGGCGGCGTCCGCCACGTTGAACACGTACCAGCTCCAGCCGCCGGCGTGCAGGTGGATGAAATCGACCACCGCGCCGTAGCGCAGCCGGTCCAGCACGTTGCCGATCGCGCCGCCCGCGATGGCGCCCAGGGCCACCGCCACCAGCGCGGACTCGGCGCGGCGCAGCCACACCGCCAGGGCGGCCACGATGGCCACCGCCACCGCCACCAGCAGCAGCGCGCCCCAGCGCCCGTCCGCCTTGAACAGGCCGAAGGTGACGCCCTGGTTCCACACCATGGTCAGGCTGACGCCAGGCAGCAGATCGACCCGGCCCAGCTCCGGCAACTGCAAGCCGTCCAGGATCCAGGTCTTGCTGGCCTGGTCGGCGGCAAACACGACGGCCAGCGCGGCGAGGCCCAGGGCGGGCAAGCGGCGACTCATTCGGCGGCGGCCTCGTCCGGCCGCGGCACGCCGACCAGGCCGCTCTCCACCGCGTCCGCGCAGCGCTCGCATAGCAGGGGGTGGGCAGGATGGCGGCCGACCTCTGGCAGCACCTTCCAGCAGCGGGCGCATTTCCCGCCCGGCGCCTTGGACACGGCCAGCTCCGCCGCGGCAGCCACGTGGCTGACGATGGCGAACTCGGCCCAGCCGGCCTCGTCCAGCAGCAACAGCGCCGGGTCGGGCAGGTGCACCGAGGCTTGCAGGGAGGAGCCGATGACCCCGTCGCGCCGCGCCGCCTCCAGCGCCGCCGTCACGCTGGCGCGGGCCTCGCGCAGGTTGGCGATCCGCACGCCGAGCGCCGGGTCATGCCACTCGGCGGGGACGGGCGGCAGGGATTGCAGGTGGACGCTGTCGTCGCCTTCGCCGAAGCGGGCGGACCAGGCTTCCTCCGCGGTGAACACCAGCACGGGGGCGAGCCAGGTGGCCAGGCAGCGGTGCAGCACGTCCAGCACGGTGCGGGCGGCACGGCGGCGCGGGCTGTCGGGGCGGTCGCAATACAGCGCATCCTTGCGCACGTCGAAGTAGAAGGCGGACAGGTCGGCGGCGCAGAAGGCGTGCAGCTCGGGATACACCCCCGTCCAGTCATGGGTGGCGAGCGCGGTGCGGACGCGCGCGTCCAGCTCCGCCAGCCGGTGCAGCACCCAGCGGTCAAGCTCCGGCAGCTGCTCCAGCGGCACCCGCTCGGACTCGTCCCAGCCGGCCAGCGAGCCGAGCAGCCAGCGCAGCGTGTTGCGCAGGCGGCGGTACAGCTCGGCCTGCTGCTTGAGGATTTCCGGGCCGATGCGGAGATCCTCCGTGGTGTCGGCGGTCATCACCCACAGCCGCAGGATGTCGGCGCCCAGCGTGTCGGTGACCTTCTGCGGCGCGGTGACGTTGCCGAGCGACTTGCTCATCTTGCGCCCGGCCTCGTCCAGCACGAAGCCGTGGGTCAGCACCGCCTTGAACGGGGCGGCGCCGCGGGTGCCGATGGCTTCCAGCAGCGAGGACTGGAACCAGCCGCGGTGCTGGTCGGAGCCTTCGAGGTAGAGGTCCGCCGGCCAGGGCAGGCCGCGGTCCTCCAGGGCGAAGCCGTGGGTGGAGCCGCTCTCGAACCACACGTCCACGATATCGGTGACCTGCTCGTACTCCGCCGGATCGCGGTCCGGGCCGAGAAAGCGGGCGGGCGGCGAGGCGAACCAGGCGTCCGCGCCCTCGGCGGCAAACGCCTCCACCACGCGGGCGACCACCGCCGGGTCGCGCAGCGGCTTGCCGGTGGCGCTGTGGACGAAGACGGGGATCGGCACGCCCCAGGCGCGCTGGCGGCTGATGCACCAGTCGGGCCGGCCGGCCAGCATGGCACCGATGCGGTTGCGGCCGCCGGGGGGCACGAACGGCACCGCATCGAGCGCCGCCAGCGCGCGGGCGCGGAGCTGCTCCGGGCCGTCCATGCGGATGAACCATTGCGGGGTGGCGCGGGTGATCAGCGGCGCCTTGGAGCGCCAGGAATGCGGGTAGGAGTGCACCAGCTTGCCCTGCCCGATCAGCCCGCCGGCCGCCGTCAGCGCCGCCGCGACCGGCGCCGTGGCGCGGAACACGTGGGCGCCGGCGAACAGCGGCACGTCGGCGGCGTAGCGCCCGTCCTCCATCACGCTCTCCGGCACGGCGATGCCGTGGGCGCGGCACAGCGCGAAGTCATCCTCGCCGTGGGCGGGCGCCTGGTGCACCAGGCCGGAGCCGGCCTCGGCGGTGACGAAATTGCCGAGCAGGATCGGCGCGTCGTGGTCGTAGCCGTGGCCGCGCAACGGGTGGGCGCACAGCGTGCCCGCCAGCTCCGTGCCGTGCACCACCTGCAGCAGGTGGTGGGTGGCGATGCCGAGGGCGGCGCACACCGCGCCCACCAGGTCGAGCGCCACCAGGATGACCTCGCCGGGCCGGGCCAGGGAGCCATCCGCCACGCTGTCCACCCGCAGCTGGGCGTAGTCGATGGCGGCGCCGGCGGCGAGCGCGCGGTTGCCGGGAATGGTCCACGGCGTGGTGGTCCAGATCACCGCGGAGGTGCCCACCAGCGGCCCGGCCATGATCGGGAAGCGCACCCAGATGGTGTCGCTCGTGTGGTCGTGGTACTCGATCTCGGCCTCGGCCAGCGCCGTCTTCTCGACGGTGGACCACATCACCGGGCGCAGGCCGCGGTACAGCGCGCCGCCCAGTAGGAACTTGCCGATCTCGCCGGCGATGGCGGCCTCGGCGGCGTAGTCCATGGTGGCGTAGCGCCCGGCCCAGTCGCCGGTGACGCCCAGGCGGCGGAACTCGGGGACCTGCACGTCCAGCCAGTGCTGGGCGTAGGCGCGGCACTCGGCGCGGAAGTCCAGCACCGGCACCGCGTCCTTGTCGCGCCCGGTGCGGCGGTACTCCTCCTCCACCTTCCACTCGATCGGCAGGCCGTGGCAGTCCCAGCCGGGGATGTAGTCGGCGTCGAACCCGGCCATGCGGTGGGCGCGCAGGATCACGTCCTTGAGGATGCGGTTCAGCGCGTGGCCGATGTGGAGGTTGCCGTTGGCGAAGATCGGCCCGTCATGCAGCACGAAGGGGGGGCGCCCGGCGGCGGCGGCGCGGGTGCGCTGCCACAGGCCCATCGCCTCCCAACGGGCCAGGATGGCCGGCTCGCGTTTCGGCAGGTCGCCGCGCATCGGGAACGGGGTCGTGGGAAGGAAGACGGTGTCGCGATAGTCGGGCATGGCAAGGGTCCGGGTGGCGGCCCCTGCTCTAGCGCGACGCGACCACCTCCGCCAGGGCAGGCTGCCGGGGCGCGATGAACCCGAACGTCGGGTACGTGCCGCTGCCCAGCTGCCCGAGCGGCGCCCACCACACCCGCACCGCCGTCCAGTCATTGCCGGGCGAGACGTCCACCACCGGCTCGCTGCGGGCGACCTGGCCGTGCACCCAGTTGGCCTGCGTCACGTCGATCTCCCGCGGGGAGCGCAGCGCCGTGACGACGGCGACGTGGCCGGACGGCAGCCGCGCCGTGCGGCGGAACACCAGCACGGCGCGTGGGCTGGGCTCGGAGCCGCGGGCATACCGGCCGGCGGCCGCGTCCCACCAGGACGCGGCATCGCCGAACAGCTGCACGCCGCTCACCTGCCGGGCGTAGGGCGCGCACTCCAGGCTGGCGTATCCGCCCGTCCGGGGCTGCCCGCCGGCGCAGGCGGACAGCGCCAGCAGGGGCGCCAGGAGAAGCCGCCCGGACGGCACGCCGCTACTGGGCCGTTACTGGGCTTGGGTGGCCGGAGCCTTCTTGGCCGCCAGGTGGCCGTGCATCATGGCGTGGTGCATCATGGCGTGGTGCATCATTCCTTTGGAGGAAGATGCGGCCATAGGTGAGAAATCCACATACGGCACCGGCGTGTCGCTGGGCGTGGTGGCGAGCGCCTGGGCGGCGGCCTTGCCGGCGGGGGTCGCGCCGTCGCCAGCGGAGGCGGCGGGGGCCGGAGACGCGGCGGCTGGCATCGCGTGGTGGCGCATGTGCATCGGATGCCGGGTGGCCGCTGCGCCGCTGACCTCGGCAGGAGCGTCGGGGGCGCTGGGGGGCGTGCCCTGCGCATGAGCGCCGCTGGCTGCGAGCAGGGCAAGGGCGGGGATCAGACCCGCAAGTCGGATGGTCATGCGTGTTTCCTTCGGAAGCCCCCTGGGTCAGGGAACGGTGGCGACGCTACCACCACGGCGTTGAGTCGTGTCCACCGCGAATGAGCCCTTTTCGGCTCGGCCGGTATTTTGCCCAGCATTGCGGCAGGGATGCATCATACTTCAGCCGCGCCGGGCCTCCAGCAGCAGCGTTTCCGCCTCGTCCGGCGACAAGCCCAGCACGCGGCCGGCGATGCTGGCCGGGAACCCGGCGCGCGCCAGCCGCGCCAGGTCGCGCGTGCGCTGGGCCGGATCGGGCGTTTCGGACATCGGGCGAAACGGCCCCATGCGGCGGCGGCTGGCATAGAGCACGGCGGCCGCGAGCTCGGCCGCCGGGTCGTCCGGCGGCGTGGCAAGCTCCGCCGGCACGCCGTGGGCTTGCAGGTGCGCCGTGATCGCCCGGCGGGAGCGGCCGGCGCGGTGCAGGCTGCGGGCGCGCCCGGCGGCGAACAGCGCGTCGTCCACGGCGCCGATGGCGGCAAGCTGCGCCACGACGCCACGGGCGGCCCCCTTGGCGGCAGCGGCGGCCTCGGACGGCGCTGCCGCGGCCCGCGCCCAGCGATCGATGCGGCGGACCAGCACGCGGAGCAGCCCAGCCTGGGTGGCGCTGTAGCGCGTGAGGTAGGTCAGCGCCGCCTGCCGCAGGCTGGCAGCGTCCGGGGCCGGGCCGGGCGGCTTGGGCGGTCGCATGGCCGCCATGATGCCATGCAGCAGCCGTCTCCGGAACCCGGCGCGGCGCAGAGGCGTTGGCGGGCCGACTGGGAGAGATCATTACGTGACACGCGCCATCGGCCTCGTGCTCGCTGCCGCCTTGGCAGCCGGCTTCCCTCATGCCCAAGCCTCGGCGCAAGCGCCCGGAGCGCCAGACGCCAAGCTGACGCCCGCGCCCGGCAACCCGAACCTGTCCGTGGCCAGCGTGCGGATGGACGGCGGGGTGCGCGCCAGCAAGGTGATCGGCGCCGGGGTGTACAGCGACGGCAACACCCAGATCGGCACCATCGACGACCTCATCATGGCCCCGGACAACGCCGTTGTGCTGGCGATCATCTCCGTTGGCGGCGTGATGGGGCTGGGCGGCAAGCTGGTGGCGCTGCCGATCGGCCAGCTGCAGAAGCCGGCGGATGGCCGATACATACTGCCGGGCGCCACCAAGGACTCGCTGAACGCGATGCCCAGCTTCGTCTACAACAACTAGCGAAGCCGCTGACGCCGTTCGCCTTTAGGTTTGACTTGGCGAGCGCGGGCGTCTCATGCTCCGCGCTTCCCCGCGCCACGGGGACCATCTGAGGTCCTGCCGTCATGATCGCTCCGCTGATGCCCACCTACAACCGCGCCGACCTCGCTTTCGAGCGGGGCGAGGGCGCCTGGCTGTTCACGGGCGACGGGCGACGATTTCTCGATTTCGGCGCCGGCATCGCCACCTCCTCGCTCGGCCACAACAACGCCCACCTGGTCGCCGCCATCACCGAGCAGGCGGCGAAGGTGATGCACGTCTCCAACCTGTATCGCGTGCCCGGCGCGGAGCGCCTGGCCGCGCGGCTGGTGGAGGCGACGTTCGCGGACAGCGTGTTCTTCTGCAACTCGGGCGCCGAGGCGAACGAGGGCATGGTCAAGGCGGTGCGCCGCACCATGGCCGATGCCGGCCACCCCGAGCGCTTCCACATGATCTGCTTCGAGGGCGCGTTCCATGGCCGCACGCTGGCCATGATCAGCGCCACCGGCAACGCCAAGTACCTGCAAGGCTTCGGCCCGGCGGTGCAGGGCTTCGACCATGTGCCGTTCGGCAACATGAACGCCGTGCGCGACGCGATCGGGCCGCACACCGCCGGCATCTTCGTGGAACCGGTGCAAGGCGAAGGCGGCGTGCGGCCGGCCCCGTTGCGTTTCCTGCAGGAACTGCGGGCGGTGTGCGACGAGTACGGGCTGTTGCTGGCGCTGGACGAGGTGCAGTGCGGCATGGGGCGCACCGGCAAGTTGTTCGCGCATGAGTGGGCGGGCATCGAGCCGGACGTGATGTCCGCCGCCAAGGGCATCGCCGGCGGCTTCCCGATGGGCGCGGTGCTGGCCAAGGAGGCGGTCGCGCGCCATCTCGTGCCCGGCACCCATGGCACCACCTTCGGCGGCAACCCGCTCGCCTGCGCGGCGGCCAACGCGGTGCTCGACGTGATGCTCGCCCCCGGCTTCCTGGAGGGGGTGGACCGCAAGGCCCGGGTGCTGTGGCACGCGCTGCAGCAATTGGTGCGGGATGAGCCCGAGGTGCTGGAGGACGTGCGTGGCGCGGGCCTGATGCTCGGGCTCAAGTGCCGCGTGCCGAACGGCGAGGTGCAGTCGGCGTTCACCGCGGAAGGGCTGCTGACCGTCAGCGCCGGGGACAACGTGGTGCGCCTGGTGCCGCCGCTGGTCATCACGGACGAGGACGTGGCCGCCGCGCTGGAGATGATCCGCCGCGGGGTGCGCCGTTGCCGGCCTTACGCCCAAGCAGCCGCGAAGTGAGCAGCGCGCTCCGCCGCCCCCGCCTGGAGGATGGGCCGGAGCCGCAGGCGGACAGCCCGCGGCATTTCCTGGACCTGCGCCATTTCGAGCCCGCGGTGCTGCGGCAGATGCTGGACGTGGCGCGCAGCTTCAAGCAGGCTGGCGTGCCCTCCTCCCGCCCGCTTGCCGGCCGCACCCTGGCGCTGGTGTTCGAGAAGCCGTCCACCCGCACCCGCGTCTCGTTCGAGGTGGCGATGCGCCAGTTGGGCGGCGACGTGGTGGTGCTGCAAGGCAACGAGCTGCAGCTGGGCCGCGGCGAGACGGTGGCGGACACCGCCCGGGTGCTGTCCCGCTACGTCGATGCCATCATGCTGCGCACCGACAACGCCGCGAAGCTCGCGGAGCTCGCCTGCCATGCGACGGTGCCAGTCATCAACGGGCTGACCGACAAGTCCCACCCGTGCCAGTTGATGGCCGACGTCATGACGTTCGAGGAACACCGCGGCCCGATCGCCGGCCAGGTCGTGGCCTGGGTGGGGGATGGCAACAACGTCGCCCACTCCTGGATCGAGGCGGCGGTGCGGTTCGGCTTCGTCCTTCGCATCGCCTGCCCCGCCACGCTGCAACCGGCCCCGCCCGTGCTGGCCTGGGCGCGCTCGCAGGGCGCCACGGTCACCGTCGGCACCGATCCGGCCGCCGCCGTCGCCGGGGCGCGCTGCGTGGTGACGGATGCGTGGATCAGCATGGCCGACAACCCGGGCGAGAGCCGCCACACCCTGCTGGCGCCCTACCAGGTAGACGGTGCCCTAATGCGCGCGGCCGCCCCGGACGCGCTGTTTATGCATTGCCTGCCGGCGCACCGCGGTGAGGAAGTGGCGGCCGAGGTGATCGACGGCCCGCAATCGGTGGTGTTCGACGGCGCGGAAAACCGGCTGCACGCACAGAAGGGCGTGCTGGCCTGGGCGCTGGGGGCGGTGCGATGACCCGCTCTTCGCTGACCGAGGAGACGCCCTCCACGCCGGGCTGGGTGGACCGGCGCATCCGGGAGTTGCTGGCGCCCCACGGAGATGTGGCTGCGGCGGCGGGCAACGCTTACGCTGATTGCCTGGCAGGGGTGCGCGGCGGGGTGGACGTGGATGGCGGGCACGACCGGTGCCGCCGTGCCTTGATGGAGACATTAGGCGAGGATGTGACGGACCGGGAAGGCTTGGACCGGCAGTTGCAGGCCTTAGAGGCTGAGATAAGCGCTAGCACCTAGCGGCAGAACTTCCAACCTCCGGAATGGACCACTCCTCGTAAGCGGGGTGGCCCCTCTCATCCCTAAGGTCAGCGCATCGACACGGTGCCGTGGCCGCCGGGTTGCGGGCTTTCCCCCGTCACCACCGCCTTCACGTAGCCGTAGGCGTGCAGCATCGTCGATGACGGCGCATCCCAATACTCGGCCTGCTGCACCTCGACCTTGAGCAGCGCGATCTCCGGATCATCCTTGCCCTTCGGGAACCAGGTGCGAACCGGCTCGGTCCAGTGCGCGTCGATCGTCGCACGATCCCGCACCAGGCTCGCGGTGCCGGACACGGACACGTAGTCCTGCTTGCCGGGATGCGAAAAGGCGAGATTCACCCGCTGGTCCTGGCCTACTTCCGCCACCTTGTGCGCGCTCGCCTTGGTGAAGAACCAGAAGGAGCCGTCGAACTCCTTTTGGGCCAGCGCCATCGGCCGGCTGCGGAGCATGCCCTCGTCCTCCGTCACCATCATGGCGAACTCGATCGCCTTGACCAGGTCCCACAGCTTGGCAGTGTCGTTCGTGTCCGTCACGGCATCATCCCTCGGCAGATGGATGTGAAACGACGGGACGGCGCGGCGGTTTCCCGCATGCCGGCCAGAGGTGGCGATCCGGCGCATCGCCCCCTATCTGTGCCAGCATGAGCGCCACGCCAGCCTTCCTCGATCCCACCCGCCCCGACGTGCCTGACATCGTCGTTCCACGCGGCGTCACGCCGTTCCACTTGCCGGGGCGGCCCGTGCGCGGCCGCCTGGTGCGGCTCGGCCCGCTCGCCGACGCCCTGCTGACCCGGCACGACAACCATCCCGCCGTCACCCGGCTGACCGGGCAGGCCCTGGCCCTGGCCGCGGCCTTGGCGACGGCGTTGAAGTTCCGCGGCTCGTTCAGCCTGCAAGCCAAGGGCGACGGCGCGGTGCCCATGCTGCTGGCGGACTGCACGGAGGACGGCGCCCTGCGCGGCTACGCCAGGGCGGACCCGGAGCGGCTGGCCGCCCTGCTCGCCGAGGACGAGACCCCGAGCGCCGCCGCCCTGCTCGGCCAGGGCTATCTCGCCTTTACCGTGGACCAGGGCGCCGACCGCGAGCGCCACCAGGGTATCGTGTCCATCGAGGGCAGTGCGCTGTCCGACATGGCGCTGCACTACTTCGAGACCAGCGAGCAGCTGCAATGCGCGCTGCGCCTGTCCTGCGAACGCACCCCGCTCGGCTGGCGCGCCGCCGCCCTGGTGCTGGAGCGCGTGGCCAGCGAGGGCGGCCTCGAGACGCCGGAAGCGGCGGACGAGGACGACGCCGACGAGGCCTGGCGCGCCGCCACCGTGCTGGCCGCCACCGTGACGGATGCCGAGATGCTGGATGACACGTTGCCGGCCGAGCAGCTGGTCTGGCGGCTGTTCAGCGCCGAGGGCGTGGCGGCCGACCGCCCCCGCGCGCTGGCCTATGGCTGCCGCTGCTCCCGCGCCCGCCTGGCGGACATCCTGGAAGGGTTCGTGCCGGACGATCTGGACCACATGGCCGTGTCGGGCGACATCGTCATGACGTGCGAGTTCTGCAACTACGACTTCCATTTCGGCCGGGACGAGGTGCACGGGCGCACGCTGCCGGACTGACCGCCCGCACCGGCCGGCAGGTTGGACCGGTGCGCGCGGCGTGGCAGGTTGCGCGTCCCATCCCCACAGGAGCGCCCATGTTCGCCCGCCGGTCCGTGCTGCTGCTGCCGTTGCTTGCCGCCGCCTGCGCGGATGACGTCCCGCCACGCACCTTTCCGCTGCCGAGCTACAGCTTCCTGACGCCGATCCGGCTCAACGTCGCCAGCATCGAGGTGGACGACCGCTCGGCGCCGGTGTCCGGGCAGTCGGTCGAGGCATACTCGCCGTTGCGCCCGGCGGACGCCCTGAAGCAGATGGCGACCGACCGGCTGGTGGCAGGCGGCAGCGGCGGCCGGGCGGTGTTCGTCATCGACGACGCCAGCCTGCGGCGTGCGGATGGCGGGATCGACGGGCTGATGTCCGTGCACCTGGACGTGTTCGCCGGGGCGGGTGGGGAGCGGGCGGGCTACGCCGAGGCCCGGGTGGCGCGCCGCCGCACCAGCGCGGACACGGACGAGGACCCCCGCGCCGTGCTCTACGACTTCGTCGTGCAGATGATGGCGGACATGAACGTGGAATTCGAATACCAGGTGAAGCGCTCGCTGGGGGAGTGGCTGCAAGGCACCGCTGGCAGCGTGCCGCCGCCGGTGCAGCAGGAAAGCCTGCCACCGCCGGGTCAGCGGCAGCAGGGACGCCCCTAACAGGCTGTTAAAAAACTCTGCACAGCAAGGATCAGGGCTTCCCCTCTGTGCGCATTCCACTCGCCTGAAGGAGGCGAGCGGAACCTTGGCCCACTTCGCCCCGAACCCCACCAGAGGACAGTCGTCCTCTGGACACCTAGAAATAGGGGTAAAGGGGATGCCCCGCTTGCAAGAGTTGGCCCCTTTCGGGTGCAGGGCAGAGCCCTGCGGGATACATCTTCGGCCTTCTTCAACGGCCTGCTAGAGAGAAAGAACTGTCTCCTACCTGAGATTGTTCCTCATGAAGGCTGACCGGGCTTCGTCCACCCGAGCCCGCAGCACCGGGTCCGGCAGCTGATGCGTGCCAGGCAGCAGCAACAGCTGATACGGCTTGCCTGCCACGGTCAACGCCTGGGTCAGCTTCACGGTGTTCTGGAAGTAGACGTTGTCATCCGACAGGCCATGCATGATCAGCAGCGGACGGCTCAGCGCGGCGGCGTAGGTCAGCACGTTAGTTTTGCGGTAGGAGTCCGGGTCTGATTGCGGCGTGCCGAGATAGCGCTCGGTGTAGGCCGTGTCGTAGTCGGCGAAGTCCACCACGGGCGCACCCGCCACGCCGGCGCGGAAGATGTCCGGCCGGCGGATGGTAGCCATGGCGGTGAAGTAGCCGCCAAAGGACCAGCCGGTGATTCCGGCATGAGCCAGGTCCATCTCGGGGGTGGCTTTCCCCAGGGCCTGCAACCCATCCACCTGATCCTGCAGCGGGATGTCGATGAAGTTGGATTTCGTCGCGCGTTCCCAGTCGTGGCCGCGCCCCGGCGTGCCGCGGCCGTCCAGGCTGGCCACGATGAAGCCCTGGTTGGCGAGGCACTGGTTTTCCAGGTAAGCGCGCGGGTTGCGCACCACCACCTTCACAGTGGGGCCGCCATACACGGACAGCACGACCGGAAAGCGCTGCCCCGGCTTGGCGCTGGCGGGACGCAGGATGGCCGCATCCATCTGCAACGCGCCGGCGGTGCGGAACTCCACGCGCGGGATGGCGGGCGGCTGCTCAGCCACGCTCGGCAAGGCGGCGAGCAGCTTGCCCGTGCTGTCGAGGATGTTGGTGGCCGTGCTGCCGTCGGCCCCCGCGGTGCGGTCCAGCAGGATGGTGTGCAGGCGTTCGTCGAAGATGGCGTCATGCCGGCCGGGCGAGGCCGCCAAGCTAGTGGCCGGCCCGCCGGCGAGCGGCACCTGGAACAGCGCGCTGCCCAGCCGGTCCGGGTCGGCGGTGAAGGTCAGCATTCCCGTCGCAGGATCGGCGTCGTCGAAGGCCAGGAACGGCAGGTCCGGCGGCGTGACCGCGCGCTGCCGTGCGCCGTCCGCCCCGCGCAGCTCCAGCTGCCAGTGCGCGCCCCGCTCGGCCGCCCACAGGAAGCCGGAGCCGTCCGGCAGCCAGTATGGCAGGGAATGCCCGCCGACCAGGCCCAGGCCGTGGCTGGCGTCCAGGTTGATCCAGGCGGGATCGGCCTCGGTCAGCAGCGTGTCGGTCCGGCCGGTCGTCGGATCGACGGCCAGCACCGTCTCGCTGGTCTGCGCACGGTTCAGCAACACCACGCTCAAGCGGCCCGCCTTCTGCCATACGACGCGGGCTATGTAGGGATACGCGTCATGGTCCCACGCCACCCAATTCGTGGGGCCGCCCTCGCGCGGCGCCAGCCCCAGGCGAGTTTTCGCGTTGGCCGTGCCGGCGCGGGGGTAGCGGAACTCCACCGGCGGCACCGACGGGTGCCCGGGGTCGGCGATGAAGTGGCGCTCCACGCCCGTGCTGTCCGCTTCCTCGTAGAGCAGCTGCGCGCCGTCCGGCGACCACCAGGTGCCGTCTGCCCTGTCCAGCTCCTCGGACGCTGCGAACTCCGCCAAGCCGTGCGTCACCAGGTCCGTGCCGCCCGTGGTGACTTGGCTGTCCTGCATCGAGGCAAGATCAATGACATGCACGTCGTTGTCGCGCACGGCCGTCACGAACCGGCCGTCGGGGGAGAGATGCGGCGCGATCCAGCCTGAACCCGGGATGGCGGTCACCGCCCCGCTGGGAAGGGCTACGAAGGAAAGCTGGTCGGCCTGGGAGACAAGCACCCGGGCGCCGTCCTCGCTGACGGCGAAATCGGTGATGCCCGTCAGCGTCATGCGCGCCCGCTCGCGCCTGGCGCGCTCCTCCACGCTCAGATGCTCGGCATCCTGCGGCTGGGCCAGGGCGCGCACGGCGTGGGTCGCCACGTCGTAGGCATACAGGCCGAGTTTGGTGTCGCGAGGTCCGCTGCGCAGGAACAGGATGTAGCGGCCATCCGGTGTGGGTGTTGCGTGCACCGGTTGGCCCAGCGAGAAGTTCCGCGTGGCGGCCAGGGTCTGGAAGCAGCTTTCCGCCTGGGCCGTGGACGTGACCGCCAGGACGGCCAGGCAGAATCGAATGGCGTATCTCATTTGAGGCTTACTCCGGTCATCCAGCAGCGTGCGCCGCAGCGATAAGACCTTTGGCCTCGCCTTGAAAAGGCGATTTCCCTGCTCGGCCACGGCACTGGGCGGCGATGGCGCAGCTCAGGCCGCAGCGCCTCTTGCGCCCGGCCAGCGCCATCTCATCCGGCACCGGGCAGTCCGTCCGGGGCTGTGGGCCCGAACAGCGATCGTGGCTGCTCCCTCAGAGTTTAGTTGCCCTGGTTGTTCTTGACCGCAACAGGTGAGTGTGGAGCACTTGTCCCGCCATGGCGCAGCCCTGGCGCAGGATGCGGTGGAGTTGACGCTGGGCGCTGCGTATGGGCCACAGCGCGGAGCGGGGCACGTGGTAAGGTGATGCGAGTGACGCAGTTGCTGCGGGCTACGGTTGTGCTCTTCGCCGCGCTGGCTGCGCCCGCCGCCAGGGCGCAGGGCGGCCCGCCCGGGCCGCCCACCGTCGGCACCACGGTCGTGCAGCCGCAAAGCATCACGCAGACGGATGAGTTTGTCGGACGCATCCAGGCCACCAACCGGGTGGACCTCGTGGCGCGGGTGACTGGATACCTCACCAAGCAGCTGTTCAAGGAGGGCGCCGAGGTCAAGACGGGCGACCTGCTCTACCAGATCGAGAAGCCGCCCTTCGAGGCGGATGTGGAGGCCAAGCAGGCGGCGGTGGCGCAGGCGAACGCCCAATTGGCCAACGCTTCCATCACCCTCGGCCGCGCGCAGACGCTGCTGAACACGCCAGCCGGCCAAAGATCCACCGTGGACGACGCGACGGCCAGCCAACGCTCCAACGCCGCGCTGCTGCTGGCGGCGCAAGCCAACCTGCGCACCGCGCAGATCAACCTGGGCTACACGGACATCACCTCGCCGATCACAGGCAAGATCGGCCGCACGGTCGTGACGATCGGCAACGTCGTCGGCCCTTCCAGCGGGGCGCTGGACACCATCGTCAGCCAGGACCCGATGTGGGTGCTGTTCCCCATCTCGCTCCGCACGGCGCTGGGGCTGCGGGACCGCTACGCCGACAAGGGCGGCGCGGCGGCCGTGGTCGTGAAGCTGAAGCTCTCGGATGGCTCGATGTACGGCCCCGAGGGCCATATCGACTACATCGACCCGATCGTGGCCACCAACACCGACACGATCAACATCCGCGCTGTCATCTCCAACCCGTACTACCCCGGCGCACAGCCGGGCACGCCCGCCGACCGGCAATTGCTGGACGGGGAGTTCGTCACCGTGCTGCTGGAGGGCGCTCAACCGGTGCAGACCCTGGCCATCCCGCAGGCCGCCGTGCTGTCGGACCAAGGCGGCAGCTACGTCTATGCGCTGGACGCGGACAACAAGGCGATCCGGCGCCAGATCACGCTCGGCCCGGTCTCCGGGGCGCTGGTCACGGTCACCACGGGGCTCAAGGCGGGCGAGGTCATCGTGTCGGACGGGTTGCAGCGGGTGCGCCCGGGCCAGCCGGTCAACCCCTCCCCTGCGGCGCCTGGCCCCGGCAGCGCCGGCGGGCCACCCGGCGGCACGCCAGCCAGCGGCTCCGGCGGCACGCCGGCCAGCGGCTCCGGCACGGCGCCCGCGGCGGCCAACCCGCAGGCGCCCCCCGCCGGCAACGGCGGCGGCCAGCATTAGGGAGCCCCGAGCATGATCTCCGCCGTCTTCGTCGACCGGCCGCGGCTGGCGATCGTCATCGCCATCATCATCACCATCGCCGGCGCGCTGGCGATGACCCGCATCCCGGTGGCGCAGTTCCCCGACATCGTGCCGCCCCAGGTGCAGGTCACCGCCAACTTCCCCGGGGCGTCCGCCGCCGTGGTCGAGTCCTCCGTGGCCCAGCCGATCGAGGCGCAGGTCATCGGCGTGGACAAGATGATCTACATGAAGAGCACGAACGGCAACGACGGCAGCTACAACCTGACCGTCAGCTTCGAGCTCGGCACCAACCCCGACATCAACACGGTCAACGTGAACAACCGGGTGCAGACCGCGATGGCGGAGCTGCCGCCCTCGGTCACGCAGCAGGGCCTGGTGATCCAGAAGCGGTCCTCCGCCATCCTGGAGTTCGTCAACCTCTACAGCGAGGGCGCCAAGCAGGACCCGCTGTTCATCACCAACTACGCCACCATCAACATCCTGGACGAGATCAGCCGCACGCCGGGCGTGGGCCAGGCCAACCTGTTCAGCAAGCTCAACTATTCCATGCGAATCTGGTTCGACACCAACCGCCTGACCAGCCTGGGCCTGGCGCCGCAGGACATCATCACCGCCATCCAGGCGCAGAGCGTGGTGGCGCCGATCGGCCGCATCGGCGCCCGCCCGATCTCCTCGGACGTGTCGTTCCAGCTCAACCTGCAAACCCAGGGCCGGCTGACCACGCCGGAGCAATTCGGCGCCATCGTGCTGCGGGCCAACCCGGACGGCTCGCTGCTGCGGATCAAGGACGTGGCCCGGCTGGAGCTGGGCGCGCAGAACTCGGACAGCGAGAGCCGGCTGGACGGCCAGCCCTCCGTCGCGGTGGCGATCTATCTCGCACCCGGCGCCAACGCGGTGAACACGGCCAACGCCGTCAATCAGAAGCTGCAGGCGCTGAGCGGGCGCTTTCCGGAAGGGCTGAAGTACCAGGTCACCTACGACAGCACCACCTTCGTCACCGACACCATCCGCGAGGTGGTCAAGACGCTGGCCGAGGCGTTCGTGCTGGTGATCGTCGTCGTGTTCCTGTTCCTGGGCAACCTGCGCGCC
The DNA here is from genome assembly GCA_964235495.1 of uncultured Acetobacteraceae bacterium. GTDB lineage: Bacteria > Pseudomonadota > Alphaproteobacteria > Acetobacterales > Acetobacteraceae > LMUY01. The sequence continues at coordinate 56,326 of CAXSAX010000013.1, forward strand.
ACGCTGATCCCGACCATCGCGGTGCCGGTCAGCCTGATCGGCGCGTTCGCCGGGCTGCTGGCGCTGGGCTACTCGGCCAACACCGTCTCCCTGCTCGCCTTGGTGCTCGCCATCGGCATCGTGGTGGACGACGCGATCGTCGTGGTCGAGAACGTCGAGCGGGTGATGGAGGAGAACCCGCAGCTCACGCCGGCGCAGGCGACCAAGCTGGCGATGACGCAGATCACCGCGCCCATCATCGCCATTACCCTCGTGCTGCTGTCCGTGTTCGTGCCGATCGCGTTCATCCCCGGCATCTCCGGCCAGCTGTTCCGCCAGTTCGCCGTCACCATCAGCGTGTCGGTGCTGATCTCGGCGCTGAACGCGCTGACGCTGTCGCCCGCGCTGTGCGCCGTGTTCCTGCGCCACTCGGGCCCCAAGCGCGGCATCATGGCCCGCGTCGGCCGCGGCATCGACGGCGTGCGGGACGGCTACGCCTACCTGGTCGGCAAGACGCTGCGGCTGGCCGTGGTGGGCGTGTTGCTGGCGGTGGTGTTCGGGGCGGGCATCTTCGGCCTGGCGCGGCTCACCCCCACCGGCTTCCTGCCGTCGGAGGACCAGGGCGGGTTCTTCATCTCCATCCAGCTGCCGGACGGCGCCTCCGTCTCGCGCACCGGCGCCGTGGTGCGGCAGGTGGAAGGCATCGCCAAGCAGCTGCCCGGCGTGCGGGACACCTTCGCCATCATCGGCTTCTCCCTGCTGGACAGCGCGCAGGAGAGCAACTCCGCGTTCATGTTCATCAAACTCAAGCCGTTCGCGGACCGCACCGCCACCGCGCAATCGGCGCAGGCGCTGATCGGGCGTATGTTCGGCGCCGGCCAGCAGGTGCGCACGGCGACCGTGTTCCCGTTCAACTTGCCGCCGATCATCGGCCTGTCCACCACCGGCGGCTTCGAGTATCAGCTGGAGGCGCTCGAAGGCCAGGACGCCGTCGTGCTCGGCCAGGCCATGAATGGGCTGCTGGCGGCGGCCAACGCGGACCCGCGGCTGGCGCGGGTGTTCTCCACCTTCACCGCCACCAACCCGTCGCTGTTCCTCGACATCGACCGGGAGAAGGCGCAGGCGCTCGGCCTGTCCATCACGGACGTGTTCACCGCGCTGCAAGCCACGCTGGGCGGCATCTACATCAACGACTTCAACCTGTTCGGCCGGGTCTGGCAGGTGAACATCGAGGGCGAGCAGCAGGATCGCAGCAAGATCGACGACCTGTGGAAGATTTACATCCGCAACAAGACCGGCCAGGTGGTGCCGCTGCGCTCCATCGCGGAGGCCCGGATCGTGCTCGGGCCGCAGGTGATCACCCGCTACAACAACTACCGCTCCATCACCGTCAACGGCGGCCCTGCCCCCGGCGGCTCCTCCGGCACCGCGTTGCAGGCGATGGCGCAGGTATCGCGGCAGGTGCTGGCGCCCGGCTACGCCTTCGAGTGGACGGGAACCGCCTACCAGGAGGTGGCCGCCTCCGGCCAGACCGGCTTCATCCTCGCGGTCGCCATCCTGTTCGCCTACTTGTTCCTGGTGGCGCTGTACGAGAGCTGGGTCATCCCGATCCCCGTTCTGCTGTCCGTCTCGGTTGGCGTGTTCGGCTCCTTCATCGGCATCATGATCGGCGGCCTGGCGCTCGACCTCTATGCGCAGATCGGGCTGGTGGTGCTGATCGCGCTGGCGGCCAAGAACGGCATCCTGATCGTGGAGTTCGCCAAGGACCGGCGCGAGGCGGGCGACGGCATCCGCGAAGCGGCCGTGCTGGGCGCGCGCACCCGGTTCCGCGCCGTGATGATGACCTCGGTCGCCTTCATCCTCGGCCTGGTGCCGCTGGTGATCGCCCAGGGTGCGGCGCAGGTCAGCCGGCGCGACGTGGGCACCCCGGTGTTCGCCGGCATGATCGCCTCCTCCAGCATCGGCATCTTCCTCATCCCAATGTTGTACGTGACGTTCCAGACGCTGCGCGAGGGGACGGCCCGCCGGTTCCGCCGTGGCCGGGCTCGGATGCCGGTGGAGCACGCCGACTGAGGCGGTCCGGCGCGTCCGCATCCGGCAGGCGGAACGTTCCGTATGGGTTCTGCATGCTCCAAGAGGGCGTGGGAACAAAGGACCTTGGCATGAGACATATTCGCCCGATCGCCTGCATGCTCGCCGCCCTGGCGGCCCCGCTGGCGGCCATGCCGGCGGCCCTGGCGCAGACCGGCACTGTCGTGGTCGGCGGCGCCCCGATGTACCCGACCAAGAACATCGTCCAGAACGCGGTCAACTCGAAAGACCATACGACCCTGGTGGCCGCCGTGAAGGCGGCTGGCCTGGTGGATACCCTATCCGGACCGGGGCTGTTCACTGTGTTCGCGCCAACCAATGAGGCCTTCGCCAAGCTGCCGCCGGGCACGGTCGATACGCTGCTGAAGCCGGAGAACAAGGCGATGCTGACGGCGGTGCTGACCTACCACGTCGTGTCCGGCCAGTACAACGCCGCGGACCTGATGAAAATGATCGCCGACGGCCATGGCAAGGCGACGCTGACGACCGTGCAAGGGGAGCCGCTGACTTTGACGACGCGGGCCGGCAAAATCGACATCCAGGGCGCCAAGAGCGGCATGGCCCAGGTGACCATCCCGAACGTGCTGCAGTCCAACGGGATCATCCACGTCGTGAATGCCGTGCTGGTGCCGAACTGAGAGCGGCCCGCGCCTGACCTGGCCACCCCGCGGCGAGAGACAACTTCAGGTCGCCTGCGGCTTCGACATGCTGTTACACATGATCGCATAGACCCGACGCGAAGGGATCGCGCCGTGTTGGCCGCCCTCCGTCCCACAGGCTGGCGGAGGACGTTCCATGACCGTGACACTTGAGGCCGCCAAAGTCGTGCCGCCGCGGACAGCCCGGGCGTTTGCCATGCTGCTGTTGCTGGCGAGTGCATCCTGTGCGCAGAAGCCGCCCTCCCCGGTGCTGGACACCGCCAAGGTGGGGTCCGTCGTCGTCGGCCACTCGTCGCGGAGCGATGTGCTGGCTGTCATGGGCCGGCCCAGCCACACGGAGCGCAGCGCGTCCGGTGAGGCTTGGGTCTACGAATCAAAGACGGACGACACTGGCGGGCAGAGCCTGATGAGCGGCGCAACCGCTGCAAGCGGGGTGATCGGCGCGTTCGTGCCCTATGCTGGCCTTGTCGGGTCCGGCCTGGGGCTGGCGGGAACCGCGGCGAACGGGACGCGCGCCGACCCTCAGGCGGTCAGCTTGACCGTGATGTTCCGCGACGATGGCATCGTGCGGGATTGCAGCTATTCCACCACGGCGGCCCCCACCAGCGCCAAGCCGATCGACTGCCAAAGGTCGCTGGTCGTCGCACCCTGACAGGCCGGGGTGCGACACCCGCGTCCAGCTACAGGTAACGGGCTGCCAGGTGAGCCTCGAAATCCGCCGGGTCGAGCGGCTTGCCGGTTGCCGCCCGCAGCAGGTCGTTGAAGCCGTGCAAGCTGCCCTGGCCATGCACGTTGGCGCGCAGCCACGCCAGCAACGGGGCATGGCTGCCCTCCGCCAAGGCGCTGTCCAGCTCCGGGACGGCGCGGCGTGCGGCCGCCATCAGCTGCGCCGCCGCCATCGCCCCCAGCGTGTAGGCCGGGAAGTAGCCGAACAGGCCGTCATACCAATGGATATCCTGCAAGCAACCCAGCGCGTCGTTTGGCGGGGCGATGCCGAGCAGCTGCTGCATCCCCTCGTTCCACGCGCCCGGCAAATCCACCACTGCCAGTGACCCGGCGATCAGCGCCTGCTCCAGCCGGAAACGCAGGATCACGTGGGCCGGATAGGTCATCTCATCGGCATCGACGCGGATGAACCCGCGCTCGACCCGGCGCCACAGCCGGGACAGGTTCGCAGGATCGTAAGGCGTCGCATCGCCGCCAAAGGCGCCGTGCAGCTGGGGGCCAAGCCAGGCCAGGTAGGCGTCTGAACGGCAAGCCTGCATTTCCACGATCAGCGACTGGCTCTCATGCGCCGCCATGCCGGCCGCCTCGCCCACCGGCTGCCTGGCATGCGCCACAGGCAAGCCACGCTCGTACAACGCGTGCCCGGTCTCGTGCAGCACGCCCATGATCGCCTGCGCCGGGTCGGTTTCGTCATACCGGGTGGTGATGCGGATGTCGGTGGGGCTGCCGCCGCAGAACGGATGGGTGGAGCGATCCAGCCGGGCATGGGTGAACTCCAGGCCCGCACGGCCGGACAGCCGGCGGCACAGGGCCTCCTGCGCGTCGGCGGGGAACGTGCCGGGCAACGGCAGCGGGGCAGGCGCGCGCGCCTGCTTCTCCTCCGCCTTCGGCAGCGCCTCCGCCAAGAAGGCTTCGTAGCGAGCGAACACCGGCGCCACGTCCGCGGCCCCGATGCCGGGCTGGTAGCCGTCCATTAACGCGTCATACGGCGAAAGGCCCAGCACGGGCGCCATCGCGTCGGCCGTGTGCCGGGCCAGGCGCACGACCTCTTGCAGGGCGGGCGTCACGAGGGCGAAATCCGCAGTGCGCCGGGCCTCTCGCCAGACCTTCTCGCAGTGGGAGTTGGCGCGGGCGGCAGCTTCCACCAGGTCCGCAGGCAGGGCGGTGGCGCGGGTGTAGGCGCGCCTCATCAAGCGGAGGTTGGCCTGCTGCCATGGGTCGGCGGGCGCATCGGCCTCGGCCAGATCGTCGGCCAGGGTAGGGGCTGTCAGCTGTGCGTGGGACAGTCCGGCCAGCACGGCCAGTTGGTCGCCGCGGGCGGCCCCGCCGCCGTCCGGCATCATGGCGGACGCGTCCCATCCCAGGACGCTCATCGCCTCGCCAAGCGTGGCGATGCGGGTGAAGCGGTCTTGCAAGCGGGCGTAAGCGGGGCCGGGTTGGGCGTTCATCGCTGCAATACTTTCCGAGCGTAGGCGCCGAAAACGGCCAGCAGCGACAAAGCAAGGCCGAACCAGGTCAGCGCGTAGTTGAGGTGATCGTTGGGCGGGCGAGGCAGGACGGTGGCTGGCGCAGGCAGCACCCCGGCGTCATCCGCGCCCAATGCCACGAGGATGAAAGGCGCCACGCTGGACAGGCCGAGCGAGTCGCCGATCTTGGCTGGGTCGAGCGTGTAGAAATGCCGGCTTGCCAAGTCGTCAGCCGGGCTGAATGCGCCGGGGTGGTCGGGCGCGCGGACGTAGCCTGTGATGGTGAGCACACTGCCGGGTGCACCCAGGGCGCCATCCGGAACCCAGCCGCGCTCCACCAGAAGCGGCTCCTGCCCCGGGCGTTCCAGCGGCTCGATCAGCTGCGCCCCCATCGCGGGGCCACGCGGCGTGTCCCGCACGTCGTCGCCGTAAAGGGCATGGACGTCGTCGCGCAGCCGGCCGGTGACGCTGACCTTGGCGAACGGCAGCGGGTGCGGCGGCAGCGGGATGGCGGGCGACGCCTCCGCCTGGTCGATGTCCGCCAGGATGGCCAGCTTCCAGGCCCGGCGCTGCAACTGCCACAGGCCAAGCCCGATCAGCACAGACAACATGAGCAACGTGACCAGCAACGGCGTCAATAACGGCCGCAGCCGCGAGCGGCCACGAAGATACGCGGCCGCCGTCACTCCGCCCCCATCTCCCGGGCGCGCTGGCGGAACTGCTGGGCGACCAGAAAGGCCTTGATCGGGCGCATCAGCAGGATCGTGCCGGGGATGGCGAGCGCCGGCCACAGCAGGGCGTGCACCCAAAGCGGCGGGTTGAAGCGGAACTCCACCCAGAAGGCGAGGGCGACGAGGATGGAGCCCTCGATCAGGATGATGAAAACCGCCGCGCCGTCCCCGGTGTCAGCCTCGGCCAGGTTCAGGTCGCACACGGGGCATCGGTCCCGCACGGTCAGCAGGCCGGTGAACAGCTTGCCCTCGCCGCAGCGCGGGCAGAGGCAGCGCAGCGAGGCCTGCAACAGGCCGGGAGGTGCGCCGCCGCCCACGCTACTCCGCGACCGTGACGCCAGCGCCCCAGAGGTAAACGGCGACGAACAGGAACAGCCAGACCACGTCCACGAAATGCCAGTACCAAGCGGCAGCCTCGAAGCCGAAATGCCGCTGCGGGGTGAACTGGCCGGCGCGGGAGCGGAACCAGCACACCACCAGGAAGCAGGTCCCAACGATGACGTGGAAGCCGTGGAAGCCGGTGGCAAGGAAGAAGACCGCAGGATACACGCCGCCGCCGGCGAACTTGAACGGCGCGTCGGAGTATTCCAGCGCCTGGAAGCCGGTGAACGACAAGCCAAGCAGGATGGTCAGGCCGAGCGCCATGATGAGGCCGCGCCGATCGTTCTCGATCAACGCGTGGTGCGCCCAGGTCACGGTACAGCCGGACAGCAGCAGGATCATGGTGTTGAGCAGGGGCAGGTTGAACGGGTCGAACGTCTCGATCCCTGCCGGCGGCCACAGCGCCGGGCCGACTGCGTCCAGCACATGCTCGGGATACAGGGCGAAATGGAAGAAGGCCCAGAAGAAGCCGACGAAGAACATCACTTCGCTGGTGATGAACAGCGTCATGCCGTAGCGCAGCCCCAGCCGCACGACGGGGGAGTGCAGGCCCGGCGTGCTGCTTTCCTTGAGCACGTCAAGCCACCAGAACGCCATCGTGGCCAGGACCACGACCAGGCCTAGCACCAGGAACAGGTAGGAGCCGTAATGCGCGGCTTGGACGATGCCGAGTACGGTCAAGCCGGCGCCGATCGACCCGGTCAGCGGCCAGGGACTTGGGTTCACCAGATGGTAGGGCTGCTTCATGCTCCCAGTGGTGGCGGGAGCGGCGGCGACATGCGTGTCCATGGACGAAACCTATCGAATGGGGCGGCGCTAGGTTGTCACGTTATCCCAGGCGGCGTGCTCCGTCATCCCCTGGCGGAGCCGGGTTCGAGGATGCGGGGCGTCGCGGTGTTGCCGGTATGAGGGCCGGCCTTGGCCAGGGCGCCGGACCGGGCCGCCTCTTCCATCGAGGGGAAGAAAGTGTAGGACAGCGTGATAGTGTGGATGTCGCGCGTTTCAGGGTCTGCCAAGATGGCGGGATCCACCCAGAACGTCACCGGGAACTGCACCTTCTCACCGGAGCCGAGCGTCTGCGAGGTGAAGCAGAAGCATTCGGTCTTGTGGAAGTATCGCCCAGCCACGTCCGGCGTCACGTTGTACAGCGCATGGCCGGTGATCGTGTGATCCGACAAGTTCTTGCCATCGTAGAAAGCCAGCTGCTCCTCGCCGATCTTCATTGTGACCCTGCGTGCTTCCGGAGCAAACGACCAGGGCAGCTGCGGGCTGGTGTCCGCGTTCATTGCCACGGTGATGCTGCGGGACACGGCGCCGGGCGCCGCCTGCGGGCCGATCTGGGGAGTGCCGCCATAGCCGGTCGCGGCGCAGAACATGCGGTAGAGCGGAACGGAGGCGAAGGCGAGCCCGGTCATCCCGGCGATGAACACACCCAGCCCAGCAGCGATGGCATTATTGCGAGTCATGAGCCGCCAAGCTTGACGATGGAGATGGCATAGAACAGCGCCGCCACGGCCACGAGCACCAGTAACAAGGCAATGTTGCGGCCGCGCTGGCGACGGCGCAGCTCGGCGGCTTGCGCCGGGGACAGCGGCGGCGGGAACTCGTCAGCCAACGAGGTGATCGACGGCCACGGCTGCGAAGAGGAGCGCCAGATAGGCCAAGGAGTAACGGAAGGCGGCGCGGGCTGGCGCGTCCTTGGTCAGGCTCACGCCGAACTCGTCCTGCTTGTCCTGCCATACCAGCACGGCACTCGCCAGGAAGCCCAAACCTAGTGCCAAGGCCGTCAGCCCATACACCGGCCCAGCCAACCCGAATGCCCAGGGGAAGACCGAGACAGGCAGCAGGACCAGCGTGTAGATCAGAATGTGCAGCCGGGTGTGCCGCGCGCCCGCGACCACGGGCAGCATCGGCACGCCGGCGCGAGCGTAGTCCTTGCAGGCGTAGAGCGACAACGCCCAGAAATGCGGGGGGGTCCACAGAAACACGATCGCGAACAGCAGGAGCGGCATGGCGCTGACATGCCCGGTGACCGCCACCCAGCCGACAATGGGCGGGAAAGCGCCGGCTGCCCCGCCGATGACGATGTTCTGCGGCGTACGCCGCTTCAGCCACATCGTATAGACGAAAACGTAGAAGCCGATCGACAGGGCCAGCCAAGCCGCGGCCGCGGCATTGGTCGCCAACCCCAGCAACATCACCGAGGCGGCCGACAGCACGACTCCGAAGCCCAGGGCCTCGCCGGGCGCGATCTTGCCCATCGGCACCGGCCGCCGGCTGGTGCGGTGCATGACAGCGTCGATGTCGCGGTCATACCACTGGTTTATGGCGCCGGCCGCGCCCGCCGCCACCGCGATGCAGAGCACGGTCGTGACAGCCAGCACCGGGTGCAGGTGACCCGGCGCCAGCGACATCCCAATCGCACCGGTGAACACCACGAGCGCTACGACGCGCGGCTTGAGCAAAGCCAGCCAGTCCCGCCATTCAACGCCGGCGGCTGCATAGCCTGCCGGCAGGACGACCGCCTCCCTCATCGAACGCGCGGCAGCTCTTCGAAGGTGTGGAACGGCGGCGGCGAGCTAACCGTCCACTCGAGTGTCGTGGCGCCCTCGCCCCAGTAGTTCGCCGGCACCGGAACCTTCGAGGTGAAGGTGCGGAACAGCACGTAGAGGAAGATCAAGACCGAGGCGGCGCCGATGTAGGAGCCGATGGAAGCGACGTGGTTCCAGCCGGCAAAGGCGTCCGGGTAGTCGGGGTAGCGGCGCGGCATGCCGGCCAGGCCCAGGAAGTGCATTGGGAAGAACGTCAGGTTCACGCCGATGAAGGTGACCCAGAAATGCACCTTGCCCCAGAACTCCGGATACTGGTGCCCGCTCATCTTGCCGATCCAGTAATAGAACCCGGCGAAAATCGAGAACACCGCGCCCAGCGACAGCACGTAGTGGAAGTGCGCCACCACATAGTAGCTGTTGTGCAGGATCTGGTCGATGCCGGCATTGGACAGTACCACGCCGGTGACGCCGCCGACGGTGAACAGGAAGATGAAGCCGATGGCCCACAGCATCGGCGTGTTCATCTCGATCGAGCCGCCCCACATGGTAGCGATCCAGGAGAAGATCTTGATGCCGGTCGGCACGGCGATGATCATCGTCGCCGCCATGAAGTAGGCCCGGGTGTCGACGCTGATGCCGGAGACGAACATGTGGTGCGCCCACACGACAAAGCCGACGACCCCGATGGCCACCATCGCGTAAGCCATGCCCAAGTAGCCGAACACCGGCTTTTTGGAGAAGGTGGAAACGATGTGGCTGATCATGCCGAAGCCCGGCAGGATCATGATGTACACTTCAGGGTGGCCGAAGAACCAGAACAGGTGCTGGAACAGCACCGGGTCGCCGCCGCCCTTGGGGTCGAAGAACGAGGTGCCGAAGTTGCGGTCGGTGATCAACATGGTGATGGCGCCGGCCAGCACCGGGATCGCCAGCAGCAGCAGGAAGGCGGTGACCAGCATCGACCAGACGAACAGCGGCATCTTGTGCAGTGTCATGCCGGGGGTGCGCATGTTGAAGATGGTGGTGATGAAGTTTATCGCGCCCAGCAGGGAGGAGACGCCCGCCAGGTGCAGGGCGAACAAGGTGTAATCCATGCCGATGTCCTGCGAGGCGGACAGCGGGGGATACAACGTCCAGCCAGAGCCAGCGCCCTGGAACAGCCCGGCCAGCACCAGCAGGAATGCCGGCACCAGCAGCCAGAATGAGATGTTGTTCAGGCGGGGGAACGCCATGTCCGGCGCGCCGATCATCAGCGGCACGAACCAGTTGCCGAACCCGCCGATCATCGCCGGCATGACGGTGAAGAAGATCATGATCAGGCCGTGCGCCGTGACCAACTGGTTCCAGGCCTGCCCGGTCGTGACGATAGTGTTGCCCGGGGCCGAAAGCTGGGCGCGCATGATGATGGACAGGACGCCGCCGGTAATCCCCGCGATGATCGCGAAGATCAGGTAGAGCGTGCCGATGTCCTTGTGGTTGGTCGAGAACAGCCAGCGCTGGACGAAGCCCGGCGCTTGGCCGTGATGCTCGTCATGGGCATGGTCATGGGTGGTGGCCGACATCGTCCGGAGTCTCCTGCGCTGCCTCGCTGGGGCAAGCGACCATGTGGTCTGGTGTTACGGAGCGGCAACCGCCGCAAAGTGCTGCGTGCCTGGGCCGGCATCGCTGGCGAACTTGGTCTTGGCCTGCTCGATCCAGGTCGCGTATTCCGTGGGCGTCACGGCGTGGACGTGAATTGGCATGGCGCTGTGGTTGGTGCCGCAGATTTGGTTGCACTCGCCGTAGTAGTCGCCCGGCTGGTCCACCTTCATCCAAGTCTCGATCGTATGGCCGGGGATAGCGTAGCGCTGCACACCCAAGGACGGGATGAAGAAGCTGTGGATCACGTCCGCGCCCGTCGTGAGCACCCGGATGTTCTTGCCGGCGGGCACCACGAGGGGGTTGTCAACCGAGAGCCGGCGGATTTGGCCCTGGTCCGGCCGGATGTCCTCGTTGGCGATCATGTAACTGTCAAAATGCATGTTACCGCTATCGGGGTAGCCGAACTCCCAATACCATTGGTGTCCGGTGACCTTGAGCGTCATGTCTGCGTCGCGCGTCCGATCCTCGAAATAGATCAGGCGGAAGGAGGGGATGGCGATCACCACCAGGATCAACACTGGCAGGACCGTCCACGCAATCTCGAGCAACGTGTTGTGGCTGATGCGGCTCGCGACGGGATGCCGCTTGACGCTGAACTTCCACATCACGAATAGCAGCAACGCTGCCACGAAGACCACCACGCCGATCATGAGCACATTGACCAGGAGGTGCAGGTTCTGAATGCTAGTCTCGACTGGGCTGTGGGACGGCTGCATGCCGATTTCCCACGGGCGAGGGACCTGTGCCGCCGCAGGAAGGGCGCCAGCAAGGCTGGCAAACAAGGTGAACAGCGCGAGCGGACGCCAGGTCTGCTTCATTGGCCTCAAGTTCCCACAATCGGATGGTTCACGTCCGAGGTATCCGAGCCCCCTTGCCAGATCAAGGCCAGGACGCTGCCACAAGCTAGTTGGGGAGACGAACCAGGGTGAAAAGCCCCAGCGGCGGAACCGTTACGCAGACCGCGCGAACCATGTCTTCCGGGGGCAGCAACGCTTCCGTCTTGAAATCGGGGTGCCAGCCGAGCTTGCGGCCGGCCGGAGCCATGGCGCGCTCGATGGCCAGCCGAGGTCCGCTGGTGGCGGCAAAATGGTTGACGAATAGCAGCGTGCCGCCGGGCTTCACCACCCGACGCATCTCGGCCAGCAATCGGCGGGGGTTGGGCACCACCGACGCCACAAACATCGCAACGGCGATGTCGAACTGGTCGTCGGGAAAGCCGGTGGCTTCAGCATCAAGCTCTTTCAAGGCCGCGACGTTGGCGAGGGCCTCGCGCGTCACGCGGCGACGCGCCCGGTCGAGCATCTCAGCCGACAGATCGATGCCTGTGACCCGCTTATCGGGCATGTAGTGCGGCAAGGCGAGGCCGGTGCCGACGCCGACCTCCAGGACATCGCGGCCTGGCAGGGCATTGACGGCATCGACAGCGCGGCGACGGCCTGAAGCTGACACCCCGCCGAACACCATGTCATAGACCAAGGCCCAGCGGCGGTAGGCCGAACGGACCGACTCGGCGTCAAGTGCTGTTGCCTGGCGGCGCGGAGCCGCCAGGGTCGGTTGAAATTGAGGCGCCATGGGACTTAGCTACAAGCCACCCCTCCGCTGGGCAAGCCCTCAACGCATTCCTTGCGTCTCACGTGGGCACTGCGGGTCCGACGGCCACCGCCCGAGCATCTCGGATTGAAGCTCTTTACGACATCCATGGTCACAGGCCCGCGGCTGTGTCGTCAGGCTGCATCTTCCCGCCGATCTCTGACTTTGACATACGCCAACAACGCATGGCTTGGGCAGTATGGCTTGCCGGGAAGCGACTCGGCATTGCAAAAGCGGAACGAGCGCGTGCCAGGCTCCCCAATGGGCCAGCAACACTCCACCAGCCTGCCCCGGCTGGGCCGAGCGACGGCATGTAAGGGCGTAACCGGCTTGGCCGGCGGCACGGCGCGCAACGGCTCGCTCTCCTGGACGGCCGGCATGGGCAGCAGAGTCGCTCCAATGACCCGGCGCACCGGCACCGCCTTGGAAACCTCGCCTGGCAGAGCGCGCCGTATCGGTGACGGCCGGGCTGCAAGAACAAGACGGTGGGCCTTGCCCACCACGGCGTTCTTTGAGACCCCGATGCGGCGACCGATCTCTGCCGTGGAGTGGCCCTCCACCCAAAGCGCTTTCAGCCGTTCAATGACATCATCTGTCCAATCCATGGCTAGTGCCTTTTCCTGAGATGACCGCAAGATACGGTAATCCTTTGAGGCACCGAGAGCCAGGCTCGGCAATCAAAAACTTGTGGGTAACTATCCGGAAGCCACTATGGCTTGTGCCTGTGTCCCAAACCGGCTGGCCGGAACAGGAACGTATGCGGGATGGTGCATCCACGACCAGGCTGGATGCGGCGCTTTAAACCATCACGCCAAGGCCACGGTGCCCAATACGCGGAAGAAGGAACCTCCAAGGCGGCGGGGTGGCGTTGGCACCCTGCCGTCCTGGATCGGGCTACGGCAACTCAGCTATGATGGACGGTCGTCTCACGCACCGTCGTCGTGGGTGGCACCGGAGTGGCAGCGCCAGGAGCGGCGATGGTGCCGGAGGGGCGTTCTGCCGTCGCCTCCATAGAGGCATCGTCCTCAGCCATGTTCTTCTTGAACGACTTGATGCCTTTGGCGAAGTCACCCATCAGGTTACTGACCTTGCCGCTGCCGAACAGCAACAGGACAACGACCAGCACGATCATCCAGTGCCAGATGCTTAAACCACCCATCGATTCCTCCTGGCGGGACGGACGGCCCCGCAGACATGCTTCAGTCTCACTCTCGGGACGGACCACGGCCCGTTCCCATCCCATGGCAGATGGCGGCGGGTTGGCCGGGGTTCAACCATGAGCTTTGAGCAGCCCCCGCGCCTCTGCCGCGTCCACCGCAATCTGTTGCCGCAGCTCCTCCAGTCCGGTGAAGCGCCGCTCCGCCCGCAGGAATGCGTGCAGCGACACGTCCAGCTCCCGTCCGTACAGGTCCTCCCCGAAATCGAATAGATGCGCCTCCACCCGGCTGATCGCGCCTTCCGCCACCGTCGGGCGACGACCGATGTTGGCAACGCCGGGCACCACGCGGCCATCCACCACCGCCGTCACCGCATACACCCCGCGCGCTGGCTCCAGCTGGCGGCCGAGGGCGATGTTGGCCGTCGGGAAGCCGATAGTGCGGCCGCGCGCGTCCCCGTGCGACACGATGCCGCGGATGCTCCACGGACGGCCAAGGTCAGCGGCGGCGCGTTCGGGGTAGCCGTCCTGCAAGGCGCGGCGGATGCGGGTCGAGCTGATCGCGCCCTGCGCGTCCACCAGCGGCGGCACCACGGTCAGGCCCATGCCATACGCTTCCGCCCGCTCGGCCAGCATCGCGAGGTCCCCGCCGCGGCGGTGGCCGAAGGCGAAGTCCGGCCCGCAGGCCAGATGGACGGCCCCCAGCGCGCCCTGCAGCACCTCCGTCACGAACTGGCCCGCGCTGAGCAGGCTGAACGCCCGGTCGAACGCCACCTCGACCACGTGGTGCACGCTGAGCCGGGCCAGCACGTCGGCGCGCGCAGCCGGCAGGGTGAGGCGGAACGGCGGGTCGTCCGGACGGAACAGCTCGCGCGGGTGCGGCTCGAAGCTCAGCACGGCCAGGGGCGCGTCCGGCCGGGCCGCGTGGGCGCTGGCCAGCACGTGGGCGTGGCCACGATGCACGCCGTCGAAGTTGCCGAGCGCCACCGTTGCGCCCCGCGCCTCTGGAGGCAGTGCCCGCCAGTCCTGGTATCGCTGCATCGCCTGCCCCCTTCGGCGTTGTCGCGGCGGCGGCCAAGGTTGGCAAGGGGCGGGGCGATGCCGTAAGGCCGAGGCCTGCCACGATCGGACACCCTGCCATGGATCGTTACGCCGATGCTGCTGCCCTGCTGCTGAGCGCCTGGCGGGACCCCTCGCAGAAGCTGCATGCCCTGCCCGAAGCGCTGGCGCCGCGGGACGAGGCAGCCGCCTACCGGGTGCAGCGCCGGGTCAGTGTGCAGCTGGGAGCGATCGGCGGCTGGAAGGTGGGCGCGCCTGGCCCGGACGGTCCGCCCAGCGGCGCCCCCCTGGCAACCGGCGGCATTCATCCCAGCCCGCACCGCGCTCCGGCCAACGCCTTCGCCCTGCGCGGGGTCGAAGCCGAGATCGCGTTCCGCCTCGGCGCGGACCTGCCGCCGCGCGAGGCGCCTTATGGCCGCGCGGAGATCATCTCGGCGATCGCCTACTGCCTGCCCGCCGTCGAAATCCTGGACTCGCGCTTCACCGACCCGGCGGCCGTGGACCCGCTCTGCCTGCTGGCCGACAGCCTGAGCCATGGCGGCCTGGTGTTCGGCGCGCCCGCCGCGAACTGGCAGGGCATCGACTTCACGCGGGAGAGCGTGCGCGTGCTGGTGGACGGGGCGGAGCTGAAAGCCGCCACGGCCAACCCGGCGGGCGACATGATCCGCCTCATCCAATGGCTGGCGGACACGGGCGCGCGCTGGGCGGGCGGGCTGAAGGCTGGCCACTACATCACCTGCGGCTCCTGGACCGGCAAAAACTTCGTCGGTCCGGCCGCCCAGGTGCAGATCGAGTTCGCCCATGCCGGCCAGGCTGCGGTGGAGTTCGCAGCATGACGGGCGCCCTGATCGTCGGCGCTGGCCCGGGCCTGTCCGCCTCCTTCGCCCGCCTGCTCGCCCGGCGTGGCCACGCCGTGGCCCTGGCGGCGCGCGACGTGGGCAAGCTGGCGCCGCTCGCCGCTGAAACAGGGGCTGCGCTGCACGCCTGCGACGCGTCCGACCCGGCGGCGGTGGCCGCCCTGTTCGACGCCGTGGGTTCGCCCGGTCTCGTGCTCTACAACGCCAGCGCCCGCATCCGCGGCCCGTTCGCGGAGCTGGACCCGGAGGCCGTGCGCCGCACGCTGGAGGTGACGGCGTTCGGCGCGTTCCTGGTGGCGCAGCAGGCGGCCCGGCGGATGCTTGCGGCAGGGGGCGGCTGCATCCTGCTCACCGGGGCGTCTGCCGGGGTGAAGGGCTACCCGCACTCCGCGCCGTTCGCGATGGGCAAGTTCGCCCTGCGCGGCCTGGCGCAGTCCATGGCGCGGGAGCTGCACCCGCAGGGCATCCACGTCGTGCACGTCGTGGTGGACGGCGCGATCCGCAGCCCCGGGCGCGCCGAGGCGTCGCCGGACAGCCACCTGGACCCGGACGCCATCGCCGCCACCATGGCTGCGGTGATGGACCAGCCGCGCTCGGTCTGGACGGACGAGATCGCGGTGCGCCCGTGGGTCGAGCGGTTCTGAAACCCGGCGCGGGCCGCGCCCGTTGCTGAGGGGCGAACGCGGGAGCGCCCTATGCTGACCAGGACGGCCATCTATGAAGGTAAGATTCACGCCGGCCAGGAAGAGGAGTTCTTCCGCCGGGTGCGGGAGGAGCTGGAGCCGATCTGGCAGCGCTTCCCCGGCGTGACGGCCGTGCGGGTGCAGCGCACGCGGTCGGCGGACGGGGATGCGCGGCCGATCGCGATGATCCTGGAAATGGACTTTCCCGACCAAGCCGCGATTGACGCCTGTGTGGCGTCAGCCATCCGTCCGGAGGCGCATGCCGCGACCATGGAAGTGATGAAGCTGTTCGACGGGCGCTTCTATCACTTGGTCACGGAGGCAACGGCGCTGCCGCCTGCGGGGTAATCGCGGCAACCGCCCGCGACCCGCTCTATCAGGCCAAAACCTCGGCTGGGCACCTACACGACAGCAGCAAGCGACATCAGCCGAGGCGAAGGCTTATTGCTGGCCAGGCCTGACGCGCAACCGGTGCATCGCATCCTTCAATGCCGGGTAAAGGTCCTTGTAGATGCCATAGAGCCGGTCGCACTGCGGCCGCGCCGCCGGGTTCGGTTGCGCGCGGTCCGCCAACGTCACCCATCCGGCCGACGCGGCCTCCGCCGTGACCAGCCCAGCCCCTAGCCCCGCCAGCAGCGCCGCTCCCAAGGCCGCCTCCACGTTCTCGGCGATGGTGCGGACCGGATAGCCCGTGGTGTCCGCGATGATCTGCATCCACAAATCCGAGTGCGCCGCCCCGCCGACCACGATCAGCGCCTCCGCCAAGTCCTTCATCGTGTGGCGGCCGGCATCCATGTTGTGGCGCAGCGCGAAGGTCACGCCCTCCAGCACGGCACGGTAGATCTCGCCCCGGCTGTTGGACAGGTTCAGCCCGACGAACGCGCCGCTGGCCTGGTCGTCCCACACCGGGCTGCGCTCGCCCATCAGGTAGGGCAGGAACACCACGCCGCCGCTATCCGCGGCGGCCTCGGCATCCAGTTGCGCGGCGGAGACGGTGCCGCTGCCATCACGGCAGAACTGCGACTGGAACCAGGACACCGACGCCCCGGCGGTGATCGCGCCGCCGAACACGTAGAGGTCCTCCATGCCGTTGAACACGTGCGGCATGGCGATCAGCCCATGCCGCGCGTCGGCGTAGCGGGTGATGCTGCCCCAGCACATGCTGGTGCCGATCATGGCGACGTGCTGGCCCGGCCGGGTGGCGCCGGCGGCGAAGGTGGCCACCGCCGCGTCCACGCCGCCCGCCATTACAGGGGTGCCGGCGAGCAGCCCGGTGCGCTCCGCCCAGGCGGCCGAAACCGCGCCCACCGGCGCCGAGGACTCCACCAGTCGCTCCGGCATCATCGAGCGCGGGATGCCCAAAGCGTCCAGCATGGCGCCCGACCAAGTCCGCGCCTTGATGTCGTACACGCCGCCGATGTTGCCGGCCGAGGAGTGATCGACTGCCACGGACCCCGTAAGCTGCCCGATCACCCAGGCGTTCGGCGGCAGCAGCTGCCGGGTGCGCGCCCACACCTCGGGGCGGTGGCGCTGCAGCCACAGCATCTTGGTGAAGCCGTAATAGCTGTCCACGCCGTTGCCAGTGACGTCATACAGCCGGTCCAGGTCCTGCGTGGCCCGCACGTGCGCCACCTCCGCCCCGGCGCGCCGGTCCATCCAGATCAGGCACGGGTGCAGCGGCTGCATCTCGGCATCCACCGGGATGCCGGAGCCGCCGTATAGGCTGCTGACGCACAGCCCGGCGATCTCTCCCGCCGGCACGCCCGCCTTGGCCACGCACCCGGCGATGCACGTCACCACGGCCTCCAGCCATACCCGCGCATCCTGCTCCGCCCAGAGCGGCTGCGGCGTGTCCGGAGCGTAGGCGTGGCTGTGCTGCGCCAGGATGCGGCCGCCGGCATCGGCCAGCAGCGCCTTGGTGCTCTGCGTGCCGATATCGACGCCGACGACGTAGGGCATTGGCTAAGCGGCCATCGGCTTCAGCAGCACCTTGATCGAGTCGAGCGAGTTGGCGACCTTGATCGCTTCGTCCCACTCCTCGAACGCGTAGCCGTGGGTGACGATGCCCTGCGAGGTCACCAGCCCGCGGTCCAGCAGGTCGATCGCGATCGGGTAGCAGTACGGGCCAAGGTGCACGCCCCGCACGTCCAGCTCCTTGCGGTCGCCGATGATGGAGAAGTCCATGGTCACGTCGCTGCCGAACACCGAGAACTCGACGAAGCGGCCCAGCTTGCGGATCAGCGCCATGCCCTGGTTGACGCCCGCCGGAGAGCCGGTGGCTTCGATGTACACGTCGCAGCCATAGCCGCCGGTGAGCCCCTGCACGATCGCCAGCGCGTCCTGCTCCTTGGGGTTGATCACCACGTCGGCGCCGAACTGGGTGGCCAGCGCCAGGCGCTCGGGCACCATGTCGATCACCACCAGCTTCTTCGGCGTCTTCAGCTTAGCGACCTGCACCATCATCAGCCCGATCGGCCCGGCGCCGGCGATCACCACCACGTCGTCCAGCTGCACGTCGCCGCGCTGCACCGTGTGGATGGCGCAGGACAGCGGCTCGATGATCGCCGCGTCCTCCAGCCGCATGGATTTCGGGATGACGTGGATGCGCGCGGTAGGCGGGATCAGCATATATTCGGACATGCCGCCATCGGCCACCTCGCGTTGGAAGCCGAAGATGTTGTGCACCTCGCACATCCAGTACTTGCCGGAGCGGCAGTAGCGGCAGCGGTCGCACGGCACGATCTGCTCGGCGATCACCGTGTCCCCGGCGGCCACGCCAAAATGCTCGGCAGCCCCCTCGCCCAGGTCGTCCACCACCCCGAAGAACTCGTGGCCCGGCACCACCGGCGCCTTGACCCAGGAGGGCGTGCCGCCGCCGCCCCAGAACATCTTGGCACCGGTCCAGCACTTGCAGTCGCTGGCACAGATGCCGCAGGCGGTGATGCGGATCACCATCTCGCGCGCTTTCGGCGCCGGGCGCGCCACCTTCTCCACGCGGTAGTCCTCCGGGCCGTGGCAGACGATGGCCGTCATGCGGTCATTGGCGCCGATGGCGTTCATAGCGAAGTTCCATTCATGCTTTGGCGCGCCTGGTTCAGGCGCGGCCGTGGGAAGCGCGCGAGCGGCGCGCCAGGGAGTCGACGATGACCGCCGTCGCCAGCACCGCGCCGGTGATCATGTAGCGCAGCGAGGAGGACAGATCGAGCAGGGTCAGCCCGCTCGCGATCGACTGGATGACGATGATGCCGAGCAGGGCCGAGTAGGCGCTGCCGCGCCCGCCGAACAGGCTGGTGCCGCCGATGACCGCGGCGGCGATGGCGTCCAGGTTCACGTCACCGGTGCCGGCCTGCTGGCTGGCCGAGGCGAGGCGGGCGGCGGACAGCACGCCGCCGACCGCGGCCAGCGTCGAGCACAGCACAAAGGCGCTGGTGTAGATGGCGCGCACGTTGATGCCGGCCCGCCGGGCCGCCTCGCGGTTGCCGCCCACGGCAATCATCGAGCGCCCCCACTTAGTCCGCTTCAGGGCATATTCCATGCCCACGACCAAGGCCGCGAAAAAGCCGAACATCCAGGGGATGCCACGGTCGCGGTTGAGGTAGAAGACGATGACCTCGAGCACGGCGGCGAGGACCGCCGCGCGGACGAGCAAGCCGTTGAGCGATTGCGCGGACAGCCCGGCCTGGCGCCGCCGGGAGGCGGTGCGCAGCCCTGTGACGAAAGTTGCGATGCCGGCCAGCGCCGCGAGCCCGTAGCTGACGGCGTGCGGCATCACGAGCGTCTCGCCCAGAGTCACCATCGGCGACTCGTACGGCAGGTTGATCGATCCGCTGGCGCCAAGGATGTAGAGCTGCAGGCCGAGTACGGCGAGCAGGCCAGCCAGCGTCGAGACGAAGCTCGGCATTCCCAAGCGGTTGAACAGCAGCGCGTAGACCGAGCCGATCACGGCGCCCACGGCCAATGCGGCCAGGATGGCGAGCCAGACCGGCCAGCCCATGTTGACCCACAGCACGCCGAGCATGGCCGAGGCAAAGCCGCTGACCGAGCCCACCGACAGGTCGATCTCGCCCACCATCAGGATGCAGACGATGCCGAGCGAGATCACCCCCACGGTCGAGCTGTCGAACAGCAGGTTGACCAAGTTGTTGCTCGACAAGAAGATCGGGTTGAGGCTCTCGAACACCGTCCAGATCACCACCAGCCCGACGACGACCGGCAGCGAGCCCAGGTCGCCCGAGCGCACCCGGTCGATCATGGAGCGGATCGCGCCGGCAACGCCGGTGTCATGCCGGACACGCACGTCGCTGCGGTCGAGCAGCGCGGTCACTGCCGGCTTGGTCTCGATGGTCATGCCCGGATCTCCGCCGCAGCGTCCCGCTGGGTCTGGCGCCGGCCAGAACGGCGCGAAACCGAGTTGTCGGCAGCCCCGGTGATGGCGCTGACCAGTTCCTGGTTGGAAGCGTCGGGGTAGAACACCCCGTTATTGCGCCCCAGCCGCAGCACGACGATGCGGTCCGCCACGGCGCGCACGTCTTCCATGTTGTGACTGATCATGATGACCCCCAAGCCGCGGTCGCGCACCCGCTCGATCAGGTCGAGCACCTCGGCCGTCTGCGCCACGCCCAGCGCCGCGGTCGGCTCGTCCAGCAGGATGAGCTTGGGGTCGAGCAACAGGGAGCGCGCGATGGCCACGGTCTGGCGCTGCCCGCCGGAGAGCGAGGCGACCGGCTCGCGCACGCTGGGAATGCGGGCGGACAGCTCGTTCAGCAGCGTCCAGGCGCGGATTTCCATTGACACCTCGTCGAGCTGCATCGGGCGCAGCTCCTTGCCGAGGAAGATGTTGGCGACCACGTCGAGGTTCTCGCACAGCGCGAGGTCCTGGAACACGGTGGCGATGCCAAGGGCCAGCGAGTCGCTCGGACCGGAAAGCGTCACGGGCTTGCCCGCGAACGTCATGGTTCCGGCGGTGGGCTGGTGCACGCCGGAGAGGACCTTGATCAGCGTCGACTTCCCGGCGCCGTTGTCGCCCACCAGGGCCACGACCTCGCCGGCCTGCACGTCAAGATCGATGTCGGTCAACGCGGAAACGGCGCCGAAGTTCTTGGAAATGCCGCGAAGGCTGAGCACCGGCTCGCCTTGAGGCGCGGGCGCCGCTTCGCTTCGGTGCGCCGGTTCAGTCCATGTGTCTGTCATACCGGCGAACCTTTCAAGAATCGTGGCTGCAGCGCAAGGGCGTGGGCCGCCTGGCCGGTTGACGGCCAGCCAGGCGGCCCGGGTCGGCTTAGGGCGTCATGCCGAGCTTCTTGCAGCCTTCGAGGTATCGCCCGGTGCACAGCACCGCCGCCGTCTCGATCGGCTTGCCGTTGACCATCTTGTCCACGATCTCAGACTTGAGGTTGGAGGCCGTGATGAGCGTCGGCGTGAACAGCTGCGTCGGCGTGTTGAACAGCGTGGCGTCGGCCTTGGGCGTCTGGCCGGACAGCAGCTCCACCGCGATGTTCGCGGCCGCGGCGGCCACGATCTCGCTCGGCTTGGAGATCGTGTTGTACTGGTCGCCGGAGATGATCAGCTGCAACCCGGCGATCGTCGCGTCGTTGCCGGTCACCGCCGGCTCCGGCTCGACGCCGGCCGCCTTGAAGGCCGCGATCGCGCCGCCGCCCGTGCCGTCATTGGCGGCGACGACGCCCACGATCTTCTTGCCGAAGCGCGAGATCTGGCCGCTGACCCATTGCTGCGCCTTGGACGGCGCCCATTCCGGGGTGTCGTATTCGGCCAGCGTTTTGTAGCCGCCTTCGCCGATCCCCTCGTGGATGCCCTTCTTGATCAGCCCGGCCGCCGCGTCGGTGGGCGAGCCGTTGACCTCGAGCAGCCCGGCATCCGCGGGCGCCACGTGCATCGCCTTCAGGTGCTCGACGAGCGACTCCGCGATCGACTTGCCGATCGCCTCGTTGTTGAACGACACGTAGTAGTCCGCCGGGGTGGACGGCACGGGCCGGTCATACGCGATGACCTTGATGCCCTGGCCCCGCGCCTGCTTCACCAGCGATGCCGCGGCGGCCGAATCCACCGGGTCAATCACGATCGCCTTGGCGCCCTGGGAGATGACCGAGTTGAACTGCTGCTGCTGCCGCGAGGCGTCGCCATCCGCGTTTTGGTACAGCACCTTGCAGCTCGGGCAGAGCTTGGTCATCTCGGCTACGAAGCCGGGATGGTCGTGCTCCTCATAGCGGGTCGAGCTCTGGTCGGGCATCAGGAACGCGACCGTCGTGTCCGAGATTCCGGCCGCGGAGGCAGTCGGCCCGGCGAGCACGGAGAGGACGAGCGCCGCAGCGCCGGCCAGCGGCGTGATGGACGTTGACGCCTGATACTTCTTGGAGGTGGGCTTCTGAGGCATGGACGCTTCCTTCATGGGATGATCATGGGCCGTTGGTGTTTGGTGGAGGCAGGACGCCTCGTCAGTTCAGGGTCGCTCGCATCCTCTGCTTCTGGTTGATGGATCGGGCGTCGCGGGGCGCCGCCGTGACGCCGGACACCTGCGCCGCATGGTGGCTGCGGTAGGTGGACGGCGACATCGCCTTCTGCGCCAGGAACTGGCGGTTGAAGTTGGATACGTTGTTGAAGCCGACCTCGAAGCAGATGTCGGCGACGCGCTGGCGGCCAAGCGTCAGCAGGTCGCACGCGTGGTTGATCCGCAGGCTGTTGACGTAGCTGACGAAGCTCATCCCGGCATGGCGGCGGAAGGCGCGGCTGAACGCGCTGGGGCTGTAGCCGCACAGCGCCGCGAGATCGGTCTCGCGCAGGTCGCTCGCGAGGTTGCGGGCGATGTGCGCGAGCGCATGGTTCAGCGGGCGCACCATGTAGTCGCCGGGCCGCGGCTGGTAGCCGACGCTGGCCAGGGCCTGGCGGCCAGGATCGCCGTGCAGGATGCCGAGCAGGCCGAAGAACAGCTCCAAGCGCCGGGCGCCGACGGCCTGCAATAGCTCCTCCAGCATGGGCTGCGCGGCAGCGCCGGTGGCGGGGCTGAACAGCAGGCCACGCCCGCACTCGTCGAGCAGCGCCGGCAGAAAGCGCAGCTCGGGAAACAGCGCCGCGATGCCGGCCCCCATCGCCCCGGTGAACTGCAGCACTAAGCAGCGGCGGGACACCGCGGCGGGCACGTCGCTGATCCAGTTGTGCGGCAGGTTGGGGCCAGTCAGCACCAGGTTGCCGGGGCCGAACGGCCCGATATGGTCGCCCACGAAGCAGCGCCCGGTGGTTTCGGTGATCAGGTGCAGCTCGTACTCGGGGTGGAAATGCCAGCGCACCGTCCGATAGGGGTAGCCGTGCGACCACACCTTGAAGGACTCGGTGCCGGGCACGCCGACCACCTCAAGGGCTGCGTCATGCTGAGCAGGTCGTATGGCGCCGCCCATGGTTTTTGTCGCTTCCCCTCGCGCCAGCGCCGAGCAGCTGCTCCGGCTCCAGTCATTGCTTAATGGCAAGATATGGCTTTGCGACGGCCAGCGCTACCGCAATCGACTCTGCTGTTTGATACTATCTTGCGTGTGCGCGCGTTTGATTTACGCATTTATGGCAACCCCGGGCATCGCTGCGGCACCAGGCGCGGATGGGACCCGCGGCTTTGGCAGGCTATGTCCCATCAAGCTCCACCGCAGGCGTGCCAATGTCCCCTTCCGCCCACCTCGCCGCCATCAACCTCTTTGTGGGCGACATCCAGGGCGGGCTGGGGCCGTTCCTCTCCACCTGGCTCGCCCAGGCCGGGCATTGGACCCCAGCGCGCATCGGCCTGGTCACCACGATCGTGGGCTTCGCCA
Source organism: uncultured Acetobacteraceae bacterium (assembly GCA_964235495.1). Lineage (GTDB taxonomy): Bacteria > Pseudomonadota > Alphaproteobacteria > Acetobacterales > Acetobacteraceae > LMUY01. The sequence goes on from CAXSAX010000013.1 coordinate 79,708, forward strand.
CCCTGGCGCTCAACACGCCGGCCGGGCTGCTGGCGGACCGCACGGGCCGGCCGCGGCTGCTGCTGGGCCTGGCCTGCACCGCCATCCTGGCCGGCACGGTCCTGCTGCTGCCCGCGCGCAGCTTCACGGCGGTGCTGCTGGCCCAGGGCCTGGCCGCGTGCGGCGGCACCCTGGTGGTGCCGGCGCTCACCTCGCTCACGCTGGGCATCGTCGGCAAGGCGGGCTTCCCCCGCCAGCAAGGCCGCAACCAGGCGTTCAACCACGCCGGCATCCTGTCGGCCGCGCTGCTGATCGCCGGCGGCGTGCGGTTCGTGGGGCCCGGCGTCGCCTTCCTGGCCCTCGGGCTGATGGCGGTGGCCGCGCTGGCTGCCATCGCGATCACGCCGGGCAAGGCCTGGAACGGCCGCCGGGCCCATGGCTGGAAGACGGAGGAGCCGGACGAGGCGGACCGCTCGCACCCGGCGCTCGCGGTGCTGGCCAACCGCCGGCTGCTGCTGCTCGCCTTGGCCTTGTCGCTGTTCAACCTCGGCAACGGCGCCATGCTCTCGCTGGTGGCGCAACGGCTGGTGGCGAACGGTGTGCAGGCCGCGACCGGATGGGTGGCCGCCTACGTCGTCGTCGCCCAGCTGACGATGATCCCGGTGGCGCTGTGGGCCGGCTCGCTGGCGGACAAGCGCGGCCGCCGCCACCTGCTCATGGTCGCCTGCGCCGCCCTGGTGGTGCGCGCTGGCCTGTCCGCCCTGGTCACCGGCCCGGCCTGGCTGATCCCGGCCGAAGTGCTGGACGGCGTGTCCTCCGGCCTGCTCGGGGTGGCGGTGCCGGTGCTGGTGGCGGACCTCACCTGGGGCAGCGGCCGCACCCAGACGGCGCTGGGCACGGTCAACGGCCTGCAAGGCGTCGGCGGGGCGCTGTCCGGCATATTCAGCGGCCTGCTGGTGGAGTGGCTGGGCTGGACCGGCGCGCTGCTCGCCCTGGCGGCCCCCGCCGCCCTGGCGCTGGCCCTGGCGCTGTGGCTGGACGAGACGCGGGAGCTGGACGTGCCATTCCCGCCCAAGGCAGTTCCGGGGGACGCGCCCCAGAACAGGCCGCAGGCGGCAGGGCCTCATGCCCGGCGGTCACATGGCTAGGGATCGCGCGGCGCTGGGCATCAAGAGCTTTCCATCCACCGCTACCGGTTCATCAGCACCGGTAAATCCGCGTTCTCCAGCACGTAGCGGGTGACGCCGCCGAGGATCAGCTGGCGCAGGCGGGAGTGCGAGTAGGCGCCCATGGTCAGCAGGTCCGCGCCGAACTCGTGGGCCGCGGCCAGCATCCCTGCCCCCACTTCGCGGTCCAGCGGGCGGAAGGTCGCCATCTCGGCCGCCACGCCGTGCAGCGCCAGGTAGCCCGCCAGGTCGCGCGCGACCGGGCCGTTGCGCTGGTACTCGGCGGCCGAGAGGATGCGCACCGCCGCCGCCTGCCGCAGCCAGGGCAGCGCAGCGCCCACCGCCGCCGCCCCCTCGCCGGTGCCGTTCCAGGCGACCGCGACCCGGGCGCCCAGCGTGCGGGGCGGCGCGTGCGGCGCGATCAGCACCGGGCGGCCGCTGTCGAACAGCACGGCGTGCAGCGCGTCGAACGAGGACAGGTCCTCCCCCGCCTCCGGGTGCGGCACGATGGCGAGGTCCGCCAGCCGCGCCTGCTGCGCCACCACGTCCTCCTCCCGCCCCGTCGCCACCACGAACCCGGCGGTCGGATGGTGCGCCTTGTCCGTCGGCCGCTCGAAATGGATGCCCGCGGCCTCGATCGCGCGCTCGAACAGGGCGCGCACGGCGGCGGAGCGGCCCTCGCCCTCCTGCTCGGCCGCCTGCATCATCTCCTGGATCATCGGGCCGGACAGGCCCTCGCCCGCCAGCGGCGCCACGTCGCGGCTGTCGGCGCGGACGTGCAGCGCCAGAATGTGCGCTGAGAACTGCCGCGCCACGATCACCGCGGTGGCGATCGCCGCCTCGCCCGCCGCCGTGCCGATCAGCGGAAGCAGCAGCTTGCGGATGGGCATGTTGATGCTCCTTGCTGGACGCTCCTCCCGCAACACAAGCAGACTGGCCCGCCGCGGCGCAAGCGCCCTGATGCCTAGGCGTAGGCCCGCAGGTCCAGCGTGCGCGGCAGCTCGGCCGACGCCTCGCCCCGCGGCGGCGGCATCGGCCCCGGCGTGTGGCCAGACGGCAGGAAGCGGGCGCGGCGGCGCGCCTCCGCCTCCATCGCGTTCACCGGGAAGGTGTCGTACGACCGGCCGCCCGGATGCGCCACGTGGTGCGTCATGCCGCCCACCGAGCGGCCGTTCCAGCGGTCGTACACGTCGAACACCAGCGGGCTCTGCGCCAGGATCGTCGGGTGCAGCGCGCTGTACGGCTGCCACGCCTTGAACCGCACCCCGGCCACGAACTCGCCCGCCACCTCCGTGGCCGCCATCGGCACGGCGACCCCGTTGCAGGCCAGGGCGAACCGCTCCGGCTCCCAGCCCGCCACCCGCACCTGCAGCCGCTCCACCGAGCTGTCCACGAAGCGCACCGTTCCCGCCCCGCCCGCCGTCTCGCCCAGCGCGTGCCACGGCTCCAGCGCATGGCGCAGCTCCACCGTGGCGCCGTGCACCGACACGCTGCCGATGACGGGGAAGCGGAAGGCCAGGTGCGGGGCGAACCACGCCGGGTCCAGCGCCGCGCCGAAGCCTGCGCCGTGCACCGCCAGCTCCTCCAGCGCGTCCTGGAAGTCCTGCCAGACGAAGTGCGGCAGCATGAAGTCGTCGTGCACCCGGGTGCCCCAGCGCACCAGGCGGCGCTCGTACGGCACCTGCCAGAACGCGGCGACCGCGGTGCGCATGAGCAGGGTCTGCGCCACTGCCATCTCGGCATGCGGCGGCATCTCGAAGGCGCGGAACTCCACCAGGCCCAGGCGGCCGGAGGCGCTGTCGGGCGAGTACATCTTGTCGATGCAGAACTCGGTGCGGTGGGTGTTGCCGGTCATGTCCGCCAGGATGTTGCGGAACAGCCGGTCGGTGACCCAGGGCGGCGTGGGCTCGCCCTTCAGCTGGGCGAAGGCGATCTCCAGCTCGCGCACCGCGTCCTGCCGCGCCTCGTCGATGCGGGGGTGCTGGCTCATCGGGCCGATGAACAGGCCGCTGAACAGGTAGGACAGGCTCGGGTGGTTGTGCCAGAAGCCGAGCAGCGAGCGCAGCAGGCCGGGGCGGCGCAGGAACGGGCTGTCCTCCGGCGTGGCCGCCCCCATGACGACGTGGTTGCCGCCGCCGGTGCCGACGTGGCGGCCGTCCACCATGAACTTCTCCGCCCGCAGCCCGGCGTGCCGCGCCTCCTCGTACAGCTGCTCGGTATGGCGGACGATCTCGTCCCAGCTGGTCGCCGGGTGCACGTTGACCTCCATCACGCCCGGGTCGGGGGTGATGGAGAAGCTGTCCAGCCGGCGGTCGTGCGGGGCCTTGTAGCCCTCCAGCACCACGGGCTGGCCGAGGGCGGCCGCGGTCCGCTCAATGGCGGCGACCAGGGACAGCCAGTCCTCCGCGTTCGGCAGCGGCGGCACGTACACGCACAGCCGGCCGTCGCGCGGCTGCACCGTCAGCACCGTGCGCACGCCGGGCACGCTGTCCGGCTGGCCCGGCCCCGGCAGGTCCGCGTGGCGCGGCAGCGGCGCCGCGGCGGCCAGCGGATCGGGTTCCGCCTCCTCCTCCTGCTCCTTCGGATCGACGTAGGGCAGCGAGGACAGCGGCAGCCGCACCCCCATGGAGCTGTCGCCCTGCACGAGGAAGATTTTGCCCTCGCGCATCTGCCACGCCTCGGTCTGCCAGCGCCGCGCCGCCCCCGTCCCGACCCGGCGCAGCGGCAGCACGATGCCCACCACGGCGTCCAGCCCCTGGCTGAACACGCGGCGCAGCCGGGCGCGCTCCTGCGGGTCCTTGGCGTGGCTGGCCTCGGCCACGACGTTGGCGGGCAGCCGGCCCTCGCGCATCAGGAAGTAGGGCTGGTCCTCGTAGGCGGGCATCACCCCCGCCGCGGCCACGCCGAGCACGCCGGCCAGGTGGCGGGCGAAGGCGGCGGCGGTCTCGGCGTCGGCCTGGCCGGGCTCGCCGTCCGGGTCGGCCAGCAGCGCCGGGTCGGCCCACACCGGCTCGCCGTCGGTGCGCCAGGTGGCGTTGAGCGCCCAGCGCGGGGTCTGCTCGCCGGGGTAGTGCTTGCCGGCGCCGTACTGCAGGGCCGCACCCTGCGACCACAGGCCGAGCAGGCGACGCATCAGCTTGCCCGCTTCCCGCCGCTTGGTGGGGCCGAGCGCGTCGATGGTCCATTCCGCGCCGTCCGGGTCGCGGTCGGAGACGAAGGTCGGCTCGCCTCCCATGGTCAGCCGCACGTCGCCCTCGGCCAGCGCCGCATCGACCCGGCGGCCGGCCGCCTGGATCGCCTGCCACTGGGCGGGGGCGTACGGCTTGGTGACGCGGGGCGTCTCCTCCAGCCGCTTGAGGTGCATCTCGAAGCTGAACTCGGTGCCGGCCGGCTCCACCAGCCCGGTGATGGGGGCGGCGGAGCTCGGCTCCGGCGTGGCGGCGAGCGGGATGTGGCCCTCCCCGGTGAGCAGGCCGCTGGTGGCGTCCAGCCCCACCCAGCCGGCGCCGGGCAGGTACACCTCCGCCCAGGCGTGCAGGTCGGTGAAGTCCTCCGACGCGCCCGCCGGGCCGTCGATGGCGGCCATGTCGGGCTTGAGCTGGATGAGGTAGCCGGAGACGAAGCGGGCGGCGTAGCCGAAGCGGCGCATCGCCTGCACCAGCACCCAGGCGCTGTCGCGGCAGGAGCCGCGGCCTTCCGCAAGCGTCTGCTCCGGCCCCCACACGCCGGGTTCGAGCCGCACGATGTAGCCGACGCGGTCCCGCACCGCGCGGTTGACCTCCACCAGGAAATCCACGGTGCGCTGGCCGGACTGGGTGACGGCGCGCATCAGCTCCGTCAGCAATGGACCCGGCGGCTCGGCGCGCAGAAAGGGGGCAAGCTCGGTGGCCAGCAGCGGGTCGTAGCCGAACGGCACGGTTTCCGCGTCCGGCTCCAGGAAGAAGTCGAACGGGTTGACCGTCGCCATGTCGGCGAGCAGGTCCACCGTGACGTCGAACTCCGTCACCCGATCGGGGAACACGATGCGGGCGAGGAAATTGCCCTGCGGGTCCTGCTGCCAGTTCACGAAGTGCCCGGCGGGCTGCACCGTGAGGCTGTAGGACAGGATGGGCGTGCGGGCGTGCGGCGCTGGACGCAGCCGAACGGTTTGCGGCCCCAGCTGCACCGGGCGGTCGTACTGGTAGCGGGTGCGATGCGTGAGGGCCACGTGCAGCGCCATCGACCGTGGTCTCCATCAAGGTTCATGGCAACATCGTTGCCCTTGACGGAGGATGCAAGCGACGGGCCGGCCCGCCTCACCCGCTATCGGGCGGCGGCGGTTCGTCGATGATGCGCAGCAGCTCGGCATCCGACATGCGGGCATAGTCCGGCTTCGGCTCC
>CAXSAX010000014.1:0-82488 GCA_964235495.1 uncultured Acetobacteraceae bacterium
CTGGCTGGCGCGGCGCTGGGCGTCCAGCGCGGCCTGGCTGTCGCAGGGTGCTGCGTCGGCGGGCTCGGGAATGGGATGCGGGCTGGTCACGAACGGAATAAGAACACGCGATGCGGACGGTCGCAAGCTCTTGTTTGCTGCACTAACGCGTATGGCGCGCTTTTCCCGGTTTTGGGCACCGTGATGCCTGGATTTGGTCCGGGTTCCCACGCCGCGGCTGCGCGACCGAGCGTGGAAGCCATCCGCTTGTGCGGCTGCCAGTACTGCCGTTCGGGCCGGTCCGGCCCCAGATGGCACGCAGGCGGCGCGATCAGGCGGGTGCGGTGCGACCGGCACCCTGCGGCTGAGCGTTGACGCCGCGACCGAGGAGCCCAGCCATGCCGACCACAGCGCAGATCATCTACCAGCCCTACGTCACCGGCGCCCGGGGGGCGCTGAAGCCGGGAACCGCGATCGTTTGCCGCACGGCGGAGGAGGGCCGGCGGCGGGCGGAGAAGGCGATGGCCGGCGGCTCGATCGTCGGCGCGCGCGTCGTGCAGGTGACGCATGATGGCGACGCGGACGAGTTCGGTCCGCCGGTGCACCTCGGCGAGTTCGGGCAGGTGCCGGAGGAGGCGTAGCCGCCGCGGCCTGCCCCCTATCGGGGCACGGCCGGGTCCGTTAGCGTCCGGGCAACGGAGCGGACCAGTCTCCGAAGCGTGAGGGGAACAAGGTGGATCGTCGCAATTTCGTGGCCGGGGCCGCAGCCATGAGCGCCTTGGGGCCGCTGCTGGCCCGGGCGCAGGCGCCGGCGGGCAGGAAGCCGGTGGTGGGCCTGGTGATGAAGTCGCTGGCCAACGAGTTCTTCAAGGACATGCGGGAAGGTGCTGTGAAGCACGCGCAGCAGCGCGGCGACATGACGCTGGTCGCGGTCGGCATCCAGTCCGAGACCGACATCGACGGCCAGGTCGCCGCCGTGGAGAACCTCATCACCCAGAAGGTGGACGCGATCGTGATCGCGCCGGCGGACAGCCAGGCGCTGCTTTCGCCCGCCGTCCGGGCGGTGAAGGCCGGCATCAAGGTCATCAACATCGACGTGGCGTTCGACCCGGCGGCGATGAAGAAGCGCGGCGTGGACATCGCCTTCGTCGGCCCGGACAACCGCGCCGGCGCCAAGCTGTCCGGCGACGTGCTGGCGCAGGCGCTGGGCCGCGGCGGCAAGGTCGTCATCGTCGAGGGCAACCCGGGCGCCGAGAACGGCGTGCAGCGCGCGCTCGGCTTCCGCGACTCGGTGGCGGCGGGCGGCCTCGTGCTGCTCGACAGCCGCACGGCGCATTGGGAGACGGAGGAGGCGAACACGCTGTTCACCAACATGCTGACCGCGCACGGCGACATCCAAGGCGTGATGGCGGCCAACGACTCGATGGCGCTCGGGGTGGTCAAGGCGATCGACAGCGCGCGCCGGGCCGGCGCGATCAAGGTGGTGAGCTTCGACAACATCCCGGCGATCCAGCCGCTGCTGCGGGACGGCAAGGTGCTGGCGACGGTGGATCAGTTCGGCGCGCAGTTGGCCGCGCTGGGCATCGACAACGCGATGGCGGAAATCGGCGGCCAGGTGCTGACCGGCTGGGTCAAGACGCCGGTCAAGCTGGTCACGGGGGCCCAAGGCTGACAAGCGTAGGGCTGACGCCGCTGCTGCGGCTGGAGGGGCTGACCAAGCGGTTCCCCGGCGTGGTGGCGCTGGACGGGGTCGACCTGGACATCGCGGACGGCGAGATGCACGCGCTGGCCGGGGAGAACGGCGCCGGCAAGTCGAGCCTGATCCGCCTGCTCGCCGGCATCCACCGCCCCGACGCCGGGCGGATGACGCTGGCAGGCCAGCCCTACGCCCCGGCGCGGCCGCTCGACGCGATCGCCGCCGGCATCCGGGTGGTGCACCAGGAGCTCAACCTGCTGCCGGCGCTGTCGGTGGCGGAGAACCTGCTGTTCGAGCGGCTGCCGCGCCGCTTCGGCCTGGTGGACCGCCGCGCGCTCGACCGGGAGGCGGCGGCGCTGCTGGCCCGGGTGGGGCTGGACGAGTCGCCGCGCACCAAGGTGGAGCGGCTCGGCATCGCGCAGCGGCAGCTGCTGGAGATCGCCCGCGCGCTGTCCCGCAACGGCCGGGTGCTGGTGCTGGACGAACCCACCGCCACGCTGACGCCGCGCGAGGCCGGGCGGCTGTTCGAGCAGCTGCACGCGCTCAGGGCCGCCGGCATGACGATGATCTACGTCTCCCACCACCTCCGCGAGATCTTCGCCCTGTGCGACCGGGTGACGGTGCTGCGCAACGGGGCCAAGGTCGGCACCTGGCGCACCGCGGATAGCAGCCCGGGCGAGCTGGTGCGCCAGATGATCGGCCGCACCCTGGCGGCCCAGCCGCCGCTGGCGCCCGCAGCGCTGAGGCGCGAGGCGCTGCGGGTGGAGGGGCTGCGCCCGCGCGGCGCGCCGCCGGGTCAGGGGTTGGATTTCAGCGTGCGCTACGGCGAAATCCTTGGCTTGGCCGGGCTGGTCGGCGCGGGGCGGACCGAGACGGTGCGGGCGATCTTCGGGGCGGACCCGCGGCAGGCTGGCCGCATCCTGCGGGACGGGGCGGCGGTGGAGATCGGCAGCCCGCGCGATGCGGCGCGGCACGGCATTTGTCTATTAACGGAGAACCGCAAGGAGGAGGGGCTGGTGCTGCCGATGGCGGCGCGGGTGAACGTGACGCTGGCGCGGCTGCGCCGGGTCAGCCGGGCCGGGTTCCTGCGGCGGGGGGCGGAACGGGCGGCCACGGCGCGGCTGGCGGGCGAGCTGGCGATCCGGCTGAGCGGGCCGGAGCAGCCGGTGGGGCAGCTCTCGGGCGGCAACCAGCAGAAGGTGGTGCTGGCCAAGTGGCTGTTCGGCGACGCGGCGGCCGTGCTGATGCTGGACGAGCCGACCCGGGGCATCGACGTGGGCGCCAAGGCCGAGATCTATGCGCTGCTGGGGCGGCTTGCGGCGCAGGGCCGGGCGATCGTCGTCGTGTCCTCCGAGCTGCCGGAGCTGATGCATTTGTGCGGCCGCATCCTGGTGCTGTCGCGCGGCCGCATCGCCGGCGAGGTGGCGCGCGCGGACTTCAGCGAGGAGCGCATTCTGTCCCTGGCCTACAGCCGGTTCCTGGAGGCCGCATGAACCTCCTGGCGGGGCGGCTGCTGCGCCAATCGGGCATCGGCCTGGCGCTGCTGGCGATGGTGGCGTTCTTCGCGCTGCTCGCCCCCCAGTTCACCACGGCGGAGAACGTCGCCAACATCCTGACGCAGATCACCATCAACCTGATCCTCGCCACCGGCATGACCTTCGCCATCCTGATCGGCGGCATCGACCTCTCGGTGGGCGCGGTGATGGCGCTGTGCGCCGTGGTGGCGGGCACGGTGCTGAAGCTCGACGCCCTGTCCGACCCGGCGGCGATCGGGCTCGGCGTGCTGGCCAGCCTGGCGACCGGCATGGCGTGCGGCGGGCTGAACGGCTTCATCGCGTCGTTCTGGGGCGTGCCGTCCTTCATCGTGACGCTCGGCATGCTGAACGTCGCCCGCGGGGCGGCGCTGGAGGTGACCAATGCGCGCACGCTGTACGACTTCCCGGACAGCTTCACCGCGTTCGGCACCGCGGACGCGCTCGGCGTGCCGGTGATCTTCCTGCTGGCGCTGGGGCTGCTCGCCGTCGGCTGGGTGGTGCTGACGCGGACGGTGTTCGGACGGATGATCTACGCCATCGGCAACAACGAGGAGGCGGTGCGGCTGTCCGGCCACCGCCCGTTCGTCACCAAGCTGCTCGCCTTCACCGTCACCGGGCTGTGCGTCGGCATCGCGGCGGTGGTGTACATGACGCGGCTGACCATCGCCAACCCGATCCTGGGCATCGGCTTCGAGCTGAACGCCATCGCGGCCGTCATCATCGGCGGCACCAGCCTGTCCGGCGGGCGCGGCTCGCTGGTCGGCACCCTGCTGGGGGCGGCGATCATCGGCGTGCTGGCCAACGGGCTGATCCTGATGGGGGTGACGGACTTCATCCGCCAGATCGTCACCGGGCTGGTGATCATCCTGGCGGTGGTGCTGGACGCCACCCGCGCCCGGCTGTCCGCGGCATGATTCCAGGGGGCATCATCGTATTTGGCTCGCTCAACGCCGACCTGATCTTCGCCCTGGCCGCGCTGCCCGGCCCGGGGCAGACCCTGCTGGCGACCGGCCTGAGCGTCGAGCCGGGCGGCAAGGGCGCCAACCAGGCCGTCGCCGCGGCGCGGGACGGCGCGCCGGTGGCGATGGCCGGCGCCGTCGGGCAGGACGCGCTGGCGGACACTGCCTTGGCCGGGCTGGCGGCGGCCGGGGTCGATCTGTCGCGGGTGGCGCGGGGCGGCGCGCCCACCGGCTGCGCCAGCATCTGCACCGACCCGGCCGGGCGCAACCAGATCGTCGTCGCCCCCGGCGCCAACGCCCTGGCGCGCGCCGCCGCCGTGGAGGACGCGCTGCTGGTGCCCGGCGCGTGGCTCGTGACCCAGATGGAGGCGGACCCGGCGGAGACCGCAGCGCTCATCCGCCGCGCCCACGCAAGCGGCGTCCGCACCGTGCACAACCTGGCCCCCGCCGGGACGCTGGCGGCGGACGCGCTGCGGCTGGTGGACGTGCTGGTGGTGAACGAGGACGAGGCGGCCTGGCTGGCCCGGCACGAGGCCGCCGCGGGCGACGACGCGGCGGCCCTGCATGCCGCACTCGGCATGACGGTGGTGCGCACGCTGGGCGGCGCGGGGGTGGAATGGGCCGGGCCGGGCGGCGGCGGGCGGCTGGCGGCGCTGCCGGTGCGCCCGGTGGACAGCACGGCCGCCGGGGACTGCTTCGTCGGCGTGCTGGCCGCGGCGCTGCACCGGGGAGACCGCCTGGCGGACGGGCTGCGCCGGGCCAACGCGGCGGCCGGGCTGGCCTGCACCCGGCAAGGCAGCCAGCGCAGCATGCCGGATGCGGGGGAGATTACGGCGCAGATTGGGGCTTCGCCCCACGCCCCACCAGAGGACGGTCGTCCTCTGGACACCTGATGGTGTGTCAGGATGCCGGGCCGGGTTCGGTGATCGGCACCAGGTTGTCCAGGAACGCTTCCGTGCAGGCCCGCCAGGAGAACTGCTCCGCGTAGGCGCGGCAGGCCGCCCGGTCCGCCATGGCGAGCGCGCGTAACGCTGCCGTGCGCAAATCCGCGTCGGTCGCGCCGATGCCGGGTCCGCCGCCGGCCAGGATGTCCTGTGGGCCGGTGACGGGAAAGGCGGCGACCGGGGTGCCGCAGGCGAGGCTTTCCAGCACCACCAGGCCGAACGTGTCGGTCAGCGACGGGAACACGAACACGTCCGCCCCGGCAAACGCGGCCGCCAGGGGCGCGCCGTGGCGCATGCCGAGGAAATGCGCGCCGGGGAATCGGCGCTGCAGCGAGGCGCGGGCCGGGCCGTCCCCCACCACGACCTTGGAGCCGGGCAGGTCCAGCGACAGGAAGGCGGCGAGGTTCTTCTCGACCGCGACCCGGCCGACATAGGCGAACACCGGGCGGGGATAGTCCCAGGCCTCGCGCGGCTCGGGCCGGAACAGCGCCAGGTCCACCCCGCGCGACCAGGGGCGGAGGTCGCAAAAGCCGCGGCGGGCCAGCTCCTGGCGCATGCTCGGCGTCGCCACCATGAGGCCGGACCCGGCGGCGTGGAACCAGCGCAGCCAGGCGTAGCTCAGCGACACGGGCAGCCGGGTGCGGGCGTGCAGGTACTCGGCGAAGCGGGTGTGGAACGCCGTGGTGAAGCGCCAGCCGCGCCGGACCGCCAGCGCCCGGGCGGCCAGGCCGAGCGGGCCCTCGGTGGAGACGTGCAGCGCGTCCGGACGGAACGCCTCGATCAGCCGCGCCAGCCGCCGCCGGGGCAGCAGGGAGAGCCGGATGTCCGGGTAGGTGGGGCAGGGCAGGGTGCGGAAGCGGTCCGGGCCGATCACCTCGGCCACGTGGCCCATCGCCGCCAGCTCCCGCGCCACGGTGGACAGGGTGCGCACGACGCCGTTCACCTGCGGCAGCCAGGCGTCCGAGACGATCAGGATGCGCAGGGAGTTAGACAGGTTCGGGGGTAGGTTCGGGAATCGTCGGCTGCCGCGGGGCGGCGAAGGAGAGGCGGTTGAGCGCGGCCCAGTCGATCAGCTCCAGCCGGCCGTCCGCGTGCTCCACCAGGGCGGTGCAGCTTTCCACCCAGTCGCCATCGTTGAGGTACAGCACGCCGCCGACCTCGCGCATCTCGGCGTGGTGGATGTGGCCGCACACCACGCCGTCGAAGCCGCGCCGCCGGGCCTCGGCGGCCAGCGCCGCCTCGAACCGGTCGATTGCCTTGACCGCCTCCTTGACCCGGCGCTTCAGCCAGGCCGACAGCGACCAGTACGGATGCCCGAGGCGGCGGCGCACGGCGTTGAAGTAGCGGTTGACCACCAGCGCCGTGGCATAGGCGCGGTCTCCCAGCAGGGCGAGGACTTTGTAGTAGCGCACCACGCTGTCGAACTCGTCGCCGTGCAGCACCAGCAGGCGGCGGCCGTCGGCCGTGGTGTGCTGCGCGTCCCGCCGCAGCCGGATGCCGGCGACCTCCAGGCCGAGCGGCAGCCAAGCGCGGAACATCTCGTCGTGGTTGCCGGGGATGTAGGTGATGTCGGTGCCGGAGCGGGCCTTCTTGAGGATCAGCCGCAGCACCTCGTCGTGCGAGGCGTTCCAGTACCAGGACTTGCGCAGCCGCCAGCCGTCGAACACGTCGCCCACGAGGTAGAGATATTGGCTGCTGCTGTGCTTGAGGAAGTCGGCCAGGAAGTCGCTGCGGCAATCCTTGGTGCCGAGGTGGAAGTCGGAGATGAAGATCGAGCGGTATTGGTGGGCCGGCCGGAGGGGCTCTGGTCGGGCGCTCATGCGGTCCACACCTGCTATGGGTCGTCTCTCAGCATGCGGATGCTCTTAGGCGGCAGGATGGAGTCGCGTCAGTTAAGATTAGATGACGCAGGGCGCTGCATTTGTACTGTCATGGAAGTCACGCAATTGACTGCGAATTGTCATGCCATTGCAACAGCGGCGGGTGATGGTGCCAGATGCCGAATCCGCTCCGGCGCTCCCCTGCCATCGTCATCTTCAACCCGACCGCCGGCCGCCGCCGGGCGCAGGCCCTGTGGCGGGTGCTGGACGTGCTGTCGGCCAACGGCATGCGGCTGGAGCTGGCCGAGACCTGCCGCGCCGGGCATGCGACGGAGCTGGCGCGCGAGGCCGCCGCCGCCGGCGTCCGGCTGATCGTGGCCGCCGGCGGCGACGGCACCATCGCCGAGGTGTCGGGCGGCCTGGCGGGCAGCGCGGCGCGGCTCGGCGTCATCCCGCTCGGCACCGCCAACGTGCTGGCGCACGAGCTGGGGCTGCCCTTCGCCCCGCGCGCGGTCGCCGCCGCGCTGGCGTTCGGGCGCACCGGCCTGCTGTGGCCGGGGGTGGCGCAGATGCCGGGGCTGACCCGGCTGTTCGTGCAGATGGTCGGCGTGGGGCTGGACGCCCAGGTGGTGCACGCGCTCAGCCCGGCGATGAAGCGGGCGTTCGGCAAGGGGGCCTATGTCGCGCAGACGATGCGCGAGCTGGGCCGCTACCATTACCCCCGGCTGCGGCTGCGGCTGGACGGCGAGGAAGCGGAGGCGGCCAGCGTGATCGTGACCAAGGGCCGCCTGTACGCCGGCCGGTTCACCCTGGCCCCGGGGGCGGACGCCAGCAAGCCGGGGTTCCGCGTGGCGCTGTTCGAGCGGTATGGCGCGGGGGCCGCGCTGCTGTACGGCGCGGCGCTGCCGCTGAACCTGCTGCCGCGGATGCCGGGGGTGAGCCTGCGCACGGCGGCGGCGGCGGAGATTCTGGGCAACGGCAGCGTGCTGGCGCAGGCGGACGGCGACCCGGCGGGGGCTGCGCCGATCAGCATCCGGGATGCGGCGGGGCCGATCGAGGTAGTGGTGGGGTGAGGGGTGCAAATCTTGGATTGCTCTTGAGCCAAATCCGCTGACCGCTTCAAATTGTGAGATGTTGTAAACAGCTCGTGTTAGTTTAAATAACCCAAGCATGGTGTGGAGCACCTGTCGTTCGCTGGACGGCCACGACCAGCTCACAGCCACCGCCATCGAGGCGGAGAAAGACGAATTGGGCGGCCGCAACAAGGTAACTGTTGCCGAAAGGCCGCCGAGGAACACTGTCCGCTCCGCCCTCTTAGCCGCGCACAGCCGCCGTTCCGCTCCCGGTCAGAGCGCGTCAAACCTCTCGCGCCTCAGATCATTTAAGCTTATAAGTTGCTCAAAGGAGCAACGCAGTGGCCCATGACACCGGTTCCGCAACCCGCACCCCCCGGCAGGGGGGCTGCGTCCCAGTCACAGGAACGATGTCCTATATCGGGGTGTTCAGGGCCGAGCCGGTCCAGCGCATCGACATGATCAAGGCCGGCATCCCGGCCGCTGAGGCCAAGCGCATCCTGGCGGATCTTGCCGTCAGTCAAGTGGCGGGATACCGCGCCCTGGACATCTCCCCGGCCACCATGAACCGCAAGGTCAAGGACAAGGGCAGGCTTGCCCCGGCGGAAAGCGAGCGTGTCCTCGGCGTGGCGCGGCTCGTCGGCCAGGTCCAGGCGATCGTGGAGGAGTCAGGCGACCCGGAAGGCTTCGACGCGGCCGCATGGCTGTCTCGGTGGCTGAACGAGCCGCTTCCGGCCCTGGGCGGCGTGCGTCCGCTCGACATGCTGGACACCATCGAGGGCCAGGGCCTGGTGTCCGCCAGCCTCGCCCGCATCCAGGGCGCCGCCTACGCGTGACGCGGACCGTGTGGCGGATCGCCACCGACGCGCCGGCCTACGAGGCGGACGACATGACAGGCGCCGGCGCGAAGCTCACGGGCGGCCGTTGGAACGAGACAGGCGCACCGGTCGTGTACGCCGCCGAGAACCGGTCGCTTGCGTGCCTGGAGACGATCGTCCACCTGAACACCGGGGGCTTGCCGCTGAACCGCTACTTGGTCGAGGTCACCATTCCTGACGACGTTTGGGGCGCCCGGGAGCAGGTCAACGCCGTGAAACTGGTCGGGTGGGACGCCCGCCCGGCGAGCCGAACCAGCATCGGGTTCGGCACCGAATGGGCGCGCAGCAGGCGAACGCCGATCCTCGTCGTCCCGTCCGTCGTGGTCCCTGAGGAAGTCAACGTCCTCGTCAACCCGCTGCACCCGGCGAGCGCGTCCATCATTGCGCGCAAGGTGCGTCCCTGGACCTATGACCCAAGGGTGGCGAAAGCGACGTAGCAGGAGCGCGCCAAGCACCCGGGAACCGACGCTTCAACCCGCTGCGCCACCCAACACGCATCCCGCTTGCATCCGCCCACCCCGTGATGCCACTGAAAGCCATGTCCCGCCTCCTGCTGCTCCCCGTGTTGCTATGGGCCGCCGCCGCGGCCCCCGAGCCACAGCCGCCCGCCATCACCGTGGTGCGTGCCGCGCAGGGCACCCTGGCGGAGACCGTGCTGGTCACCGGCACGCTGGTCGCGCGCGAGGAGGTGCTGGTCAGCCCGCAGATCGACGGCCTGGCCATCACCGCGATCGAGGCGGAGGAGGGCGACCGGGTGGCCGCGGGCCAGGTGCTGGCCCGGCTGTCGCACGAGGCGCTGGACGCCAACCTGGCGCAGAACACCGCGCAACAGGGCCGGGCGGACGCGGCCGTGGCGCAGGCGCAGAACGCCATCATCGAGGCGCAGGCCTCCCGGGTGCAGGCGGACGCCGCGTTCGCCCGCACCAAGGACCTGGCGGCCTCCGGCACCGCGTCGCGCGAGACGTTCGATGCCCGGCAGCAGGCGGCGCAGGTCGGCGCGGCGCGGCTGTCCGCCTCGGTGGACGCGCTGCGGGCGGCGGAGGCGGACGCGGCATTGGCGCGGGCGCAGCGGCAGGAACTGGCGGTGCGGCTGGACCGCACCACCCTGCGCGCCCCCGTCGCCGGCCTGGTGAGCCGCCGCACGGCGCGGCTGGGCGCGGTGGTCGCCATGGCCGGGGAGCCGCTGTTCCGCCTGATCGAGGATGGGGCGGTGGAGCTGGAGGCGAGCGTGCCGGAAACCCGGCTGCCGCCCCTGCGCGTCGGCCAGCCCGCCGTGCTCACCACGCTGGACGGCGCGGTGCCGGCGCACGTGCGCCTGGTGTCGCCCGAGGTCAGCCAGGCGACCCGGCTGGGGCGCATCCGCGTGGCGCCGGACTCTGCCGCCCCCCCCGGCGTCATCGGCTCCTTCGCCCGCGCCGCGGTCGAGGTCGCGCGCCAGTCCGGCGTGGTGGTGCCGCTGTCCGCCGTGCTGTTCGACCCAGACGGCGCGCACGTGCAAGTGGTCGAGAACGGGCTCGTCGCCACCCATGCCGTGACGGTGGCGCTGCGCAGCGGCGGCCAGGTGCTGCTGGCCGCGGGCGTGGCGGCGGGGCAGCCGGTGGCCGCCGTGTCCGGCACCTTCGTGCGGGACGGCGACCGGGTGACGCCGATCGATGCGGCGGGAGGCTGAGCGGATGGCGTTGAACATCTCCGGCGCCTCGATCCGCCGCCCCATCCCGGCCATCGTGCTGTTCGTGGTGCTGCTGGTGCTGGGGGTGGCCGCGTTCCGCAGCATCCCGATCACCCGCGCGCCCAACGTGGACGTGCCCATCGTCTCCATCGCGATCACCCAATCGGGTGCGGCGCCGGCGGAGCTGGAAACCCAGGTCACCCGCAAGGTGGAGGACGCGGTGGCCAGCGTGGCGGGGGTGAAGCACCTCACCTCCTCGGTGGCCGACGGCGTCTCGACCACGCTGGTGGAGCTGCAGCTGGAGGTCAGCAGCGACCGCGCGCTGAACGACGTGAAGGACGCGGTGGGCCGCATCCGCGCCGACCTGCCCCGCACCATCGACGAGCCGGACATCGAGCGGGTGGACGTGGTGGGTGAGGCGATCCAGACCTTCGCCGCCTCCGCCCCCGGCATGACGGTGGAGCAGCTGTCTTGGTTCATCGACGACACGGTGGTGCGTGCGCTGCAGGGCGTGACCGGCGTGGGCCGGGTGGAGCGGATCGGCGGCGTGTCGCGCGAGGTCGAGGTCAACCTCGACCTGGACCGGCTGGCGGCGCTCGGCGTCACCGCCGGGCAGGTGAACGCCCAGCTGCGCGCCACCAACGTGGACCTGGCCGGCGGGCGCGGCGAGGTGGGCGGGCACGAGCAGGCGATCCGCACCCTGGCCAACGCCGGCAGCCTGGCGGGGCTGGCGGCCACCCGCATCGTGCTGCCGGACGGGCGGGAGCTGCGGCTGTCCGACGTGGCGAGCGTCACGGACGGGTTCGAGGAGCCGCGCCGCTTCGCCCGGCTGGACGGCGCCATCCCCGTCGTGGCGTTCGCCGTCTATCGCGCCAAGGGCGCCAGCGACGTGACGGTGGCGGGCCGGGTGAAGGCCCGGCTGGACGCGCTGGCGGCGGCGCACCCCGGCGTGTCCATGGTGTTGATCGACGACTCCGTGCGCGGCACCTATGGCGGCTACGTGTCGGCCATGCACGGGCTGCTGGAAGGGGCTGCGCTGGCGACGCTGGTGGTGTTCATCTTCCTGCGGGACTGGCGGGCCACGCTGCTGGCCGCCGCCGCCCTGCCGCTCTCGGTGCTGCCGGCGTTCTTTTTCATGCAGCTGATGGGCTTCTCGCTCAACTTCGTCAGCCTGCTGGCCATCACGCTCGTCACCGGCATCCTGGTGGACGACGCGATCGTCGAGATCGAGAACATCGTCCGCCACATGCGGATGGGCAAGTCGGCCTGGACCGCCTCGATCGAGGCGGCGGACGAGATCGGGCTGGCGGTGATGGCCATCACGCTCACCATCGTGGCGGTGTTCGCGCCGGTCAGCTTCATGGGCGGCATCCCCGGGCAGTATTTCAAGCAGTTCGGCCTCACGGTGGCCGCCGCCGTGCTGGTCAGCCTGCTGGTGGCGCGGCTGCTCACCCCCGTCATGGCCGCCCACTTCCTGCGCCCGCACGGCACGGTCCAGGCCCGGCCGGACGGCCGGCTGATGCGCGGCTACCAGCGGCTGCTGGCCGCCACCCTGGCCTGGCCGTACGTGACGCTCGGGGTGGGGATCGCGCTGTTCGCCGTCTCGCTGTGGTCCACCACGCTGCTGTCCACCGGCTTCATCCCGGCGCAGGACGACAGCCGCATCGTGCTCAGCCTGGAGCTGCCGCCGGGTTCCACCCTGGCCGACACGCGCGGCAAGACGGACCTGGTGGCGCACAGCTTCATGGCCGAACCCGGCGTGTCCAACGTGTTCGTCATCGGCGGCGCCACCCCCACCGGGGCGGGCGCGTCGATCCGCACCGCCTCCGTCGTGGTCTCCCTGGTGCCCAAGTCCGACCGCGCCCGCAGCCAGCAGCTGATCGAGCAGGCGCTGTCCCGCCGCCTGGCCGCCATCCCCGACCTGCATGGCTGGTTGGTGAACGACCGCGGCGAGCGCGAGCTGTCCATCACCGTGCTGGGCGACGACCCGGTGGCGCTGAACCACGCCGTCTCGCGCCTGGAGGGGGCGATGCGCCGCCTGCCGGGCTTCCGCGACGTGGCGGCCAGCGCCGGGGTGGACCGCCCGGAGATCCGCGTGGTGCCCCGCAACGACGAGGCCAGCCGCTTCGGCGTCACCACCGACGCGATCGCCGACGCCGTGCGCATCGCCACCATCGGCGACATCCCGGCCGAGCTGGCCAAGTTCCGCGACGGCGACCGGCTGATCCCCATCCGCGTGCAGCTTGACCCGGCGACCCGCGCCGACCTGGCCGCGCTGGAGACCTTGCCGGTGCCGGGCGCGGGCGGCGTGGCGGTGCCGCTGGCCTCGGTGGCGGAGGTGGGCTTCGGCGCCGGGCCGTCCTCCATCGAGCGATACGACCGGGTGCGCCGGGTGCTGATCGGCGCCGACCTGTCGCGCGGCGTGGCGCTGGGGGCGGCGCTGGAGGCGGTGTATGCCTTGCCGGAGGCGCAGCATCTGCCCCCCGGGGTGCGGGTGCAGAACGGCGGCGACGCCGAGATCATGGCCGAGGTGTTCGACGGCTTCGCCAAGGCGATGGGCGCCGGGCTGCTGCTGGTGATGGCGGTGCTGGTGCTGCTGTTCGGCGGCGTGTTCCAGCCCATCACCATCCTGCTCTCGCTGCCGCTGTCGGTGGGCGGGGTGATCCTGGCGCTGTTCGTGACCGGGCAGCCGCTGAGCATGCCGGTGGTGATCGGCCTGCTGATGCTGATCGGCATCGTGACCAAGAACGCGATCATGCTGGTGGACTTCGCCATCGAGGCGCGCGCCCGCGGGGTGGCGCGCCTGCAGGCGATCACCGAGGCCGGGGTCAAGCGCTCCCGCCCGATCGTGATGACCACGGTGGCGATGGTGGCGGGCATGGTGCCGTCGGCCCTCGGCTTGGGCGATGGCGGCGAGTTCCGCGCGCCGATGGCGATCGGGGTGATCGGCGGGCTGGTGGTGAGCACGTTGCTGAGCCTGGTGTTCGTGCCGAGCTTCTACACGGTGATGGACGATTTGTCGGGGCTGGCGCGCCGGGTCGGGCGGCGGCGCGGGCGGGCGTTGGAGGTGGTGGGGCAGGCGGCGGAGTGAGGCTGCGGCCGCGGATCGTGTTGGCAAGGCATGGGCAAAGTTTTACTGTCCGGTCCATGAGCAAGCTGCCAGACGAAGCAAAACCTGTGCCCTGGGATGACGCTCTTGTCCGCGCCCGGGCCGATGTGGCTGCTGGCCGGGTGCATGAGCTTGGCGACGTTCTGCGTGAGCTTGAGAGCGATTTGGCGGCGATTGAGAACGGGAAGCGGGCCAAGGCACGTTTCGATCTGATTAAGCCATCCGCGCTAAAAGTCCCTCACAGTCAGAGTATCTAGTTACCAAGTAGACTGGAAATAACGCCGTTGCTCTGCAAGCCCATTGCAGAACAAACGCTGCCAGCGTGGCAGCTATCCGATGATCCCGAGCGGTCAGATCCTAACACCGAGTTGCTCGTTGGCAATGCTCCACCCATGTCAGCTGTATTTCGAACGCCTCTGTGGGAGCTTTCAATAAGTCCTGGCATCGGGGCAAGGCGGGGAACGTAAACTTCTATGTCGGCATCAACTTTATCAGGAACATCCAGCCTATTTGAACGTGAAGGATGTAAGTAGAATGTGTCTGCATTAGGTATAGAGATGTCAAGGATTTTGAATGTAAGTTTTTGATCAACCTTCATAGGTTTCGGATCAAGCAGCGCTGCAAACGACTTTTGTTTGGGGCTTCCGCTAACTGATCCCATGAGAAAAAAACCCGCAGAAAACACGCATATGACTAATAGTAAACTACGGAACTTCGTCTTGCCAGCATTCTGGAACGGCAGGAGTGTAGCCATACTTGCGTGAACCCTGGCCTCCGATACTTCCATCGGCTGGCTACGGCCAACTATCAGCCACCAGATGCTCGTCATCCAGCCAACCATGCGCTTGACGGTGAATTGTCGCGGCAATGACTGAAAGCCTTTTTCGAAACCGGCCTCAGTTTTGCGCGTCGCACATGATCAGATGGATCATAGATAACCAATTCTTTCATATGGCTTGATGAAGCTTGCGGGTCTTGGTTCACTTTTCATCACCTTAGCAGCGATCGCCCAGCAGGCGCGAGATTTACCTCCGATGGTCTCCCAGCATGTCCGCGTCAGGCTCACCTTGTTTCTGACCTGCTCGCGTTGAGGTGGCGATGCCTTGCTAGCGCTTCAGCCGGTATCCCGTGCGGAAGATCCACCAGATGCCCAGCAGGCACGCCGCCATGAACACCAGCGTCATGCCCAGGCTGACGCCGACTCCGATGTCGGAGCTGCCGAAGAAGCTCCAGCGGAAGCCGCTGATCAGGTACACCACCGGGTTGAACAGCGTCACCGTCTGCCACAGCGGCGGCAGCATGCCGATCGAGTAGAAGCTGCCGCCCAGGAAGGTGAGCGGGGTGACGATGAGCAGCGGCACCAGGTTCAGCTTCTCGAAGCTGTCCGCCCAGATGCCGATGATGAAGCCGAACAGGCTGAACGTCACCGCCGTCAGCACCAGGAAGGCGGCCATCCAGCCCGGGTGCAGGATGCCGAACGGCACGAACAGCCGCGCCGTCGCCAGGATGATGAGCCCCAGCACGAGCGACTTGCTGGCCGCGGCGCCCACGTAGCCGATGACGATCTCGACTGGCGAGACGGGGGCGGACAGCAACTCGTAGATGGTGCCGACGAACTTCGGGAAGTAGATGCCGAACGAGGCGTTGGCGATGCTCTGGGTCAGCAGGGAGAGCATGATGAGGCCGGGGATGATGAACGCGCCGTAGCTGACGCCATCGACCGCGGCCATGCGCGAGCCGATGGCCGCCCCGAACACCACGAAGTACAGCGAGGTGGAGATCACCGGGGAGACGATGCTTTGCAGCAGCGTGCGCCAGGTGCGGCTCATCTCGAAGATGTAGATGGCGCGAATCGCGTGGATGTTCATGGCTGCCCGCGCTTCATGATGGCCTGTGCACCAGGCTGACGAAGATGTCCTCCAGCGAGCTTTGGTGGGTCTGGAGATTCTTCACCCGCAGCCCCAGCCCGTCCAGCTGGTGCATCAGGGCGGCGATGCCGTTGTCCTCGGCCTGCGCGTCGTAGCTGTAGGTCAGCTCGGCGCCGCCCGCCGCCAGGGCGAGCCGCCAGGGTGCGAGGGCCGGCGGGATGTCGGCCAGGGGGTCGCGCAAGGTCAGCGTCAGCTGCGAGGTGCCGAGCTTGGCCATCAGCGCCGCCTTGTCCTCCACCAGCAGGATGCGCCCGCCGGTCATCACGCCGACCCGGTCGGCCATCTGCTCGGCCTCCTCGATGTAGTGGGTGGTGAGCAGGATGGTGACGCCGGAGGCGCGCAGCCGGCGCACCATCTCCCACATGTCCCGCCGCAGCTCCACGTCCACGCCGGCGGTGGGCTCGTCCAGGAACAGGATGCTGGGCTCGTGCGCCAAGGCCTTGGCGATCATCACCCGGCGCTTCATGCCGCCGGACAGGGCGATGATCTTGCTGTGCCGCTTGTCCCACAGCGAGAGGTCGCGCAGCACCCGCTCCAGATGCGCCGGGTCGGGCGGCTTGCCGAACAGGCCGCGGCTGTAGCGCACGGTGGCGAGCACGGTCTCGAACGCGTCCGTCGCCAGCTCCTGCGGCACCAGGCCGATCCTGCTGCGCGCGCCGCGGTAGTCGGCCACCACGTCGTGCCCGTCCGCCAGCACGGTGCCGCTGCTGGGGTTGACGATGCCGCAGATGATGCTGATCAGCGTCGTCTTGCCCGCGCCGTTCGGCCCCAGCAGGGCGAAGATCTCGCCGGCGCGGATGTCGAGATCGATCGGGTGCAGCGCCTGGAAGCCGGAGGCGTAAGTCTTGGTGAGGCCCTTGATGGACACGGCGATGGGCCGGGCGGGCGGCGCTGCGGCCTGGTCAAGCTGGTGGGCAGGAGATCCTGAAATCATGCGTCTCACGGGAAAGGGAGGCCTGGCGCGTCAGGCGCCGGGCGAGGCGGAGATGTGAGGGGCATTGCGCCGGCTGGCAATGCCCAGCCGGCGCTTGCGCCGCGGCCCGGCCGCTTGCAATCATGAGATGACCGGTCATATTGGCGGCATGACCAAGAACGGCCCGACCGTGCGCGACCGCCTGCTGCAAGCCGGCGTGTCGGTGTTCAGCCGCTCGGGCTTCCACGGATCGAGCGTGCAGGACATCACCGAGGCGGCCGGCGTGCCCAAGGGCTCGTTCTATAACCACTTCGACAGCAAGGAGACGCTGGGCGCTGCGGTGGTCGAGTATTTCTGGGACGACAGGGTCACCCCGGCGCTCGCCATGCTGGACCAGGAGGACTCCGAGCCGCTGGCGCGGCTGCGGCGCTACTTCGAGCAGGCCGTCGTCGAGATCGCGGCCAGGGAGTACACCTGCGGCTGCTTCGTGGGCAACATGACGGCCGAGCTGTCGGACCACAGCCCCGTCATCTCCGGCCGGCTGTCAATGATCTACGGCGAGTGGACGCAGCGCGTCGCCCGCTGCCTGGTGCAGGCGCAGCAGGCGGGGCAGCTCCGGCCGGAGGCGGACCCGGCGGTCCTCGCCACCTTCGCCCTCAATGCCTGGGAGGGCGCCATGCTGCGGGCCCGGGCGGCCAAGAGCGGCCAGCCGCTGCGGCAGTTCATCGACACGCTGTTCACCCAACTTCTGCGCTGACGCCCTTTTGCTGGAGAGTGAGATGACCGTTCATTCAGAGCCGCTGCGCAGCGTGGCCCCGTTCACCCGCGCCGACGCGCCCGGCCAGGGCGGCCGGGCCCGCTTCGCCGTCACCACGGCCGTGCTGCTGGCCCTGGCCGGCGCGGGCCTGTGGGCCTGGGGCGGGCGCGGGTCCGGGCCGGCGCCGGTCGCCATGGCGCCGCCGCCGGCGCCCGTGACGGTGAGCACGCCCTTGCAGCGCAGCCTCGCGCAATCGACCGACTTCACCGGGCAGTTCTCCGCGGTGGACCAGGTGGACCTGCGCGCCCAGGTCAGCGGCTACCTGACCGAGATTCACTTCACCGACGGCCAGATCGTCCACAAGGGCGACCTGCTGTTCGTGATCGACCCGCGCCCCTACGCGATCCAGCTGCAGCAGGCGAACGCGCAGTACCAGACCGCGGTGGCCGGGTTGGACCTGGCCAACAAGGAGGTGTCCCGCTCGGCCGACCTGCACCGCAACGACTTCGCCTCCGGCGAGACGCTCGACCAGCGCACCCAGGTGCAGCAGGCGGCGCTGGCCACGATCGAGCAGGCCAAGGCGGCGATCCGCGCGGCCCAGCTCAACCTCGACTTCACCCGCATCACCGCCCCCTTCACCGGCCGCATCGGCGCGCGCCAGGTGTCGCTCGGCAGCCTGATCAGCGGCAGCGGCGGCACCGGGCTGGCCAGCATCGTCTCGCTCGACCCGCTGCACCTCGACTTCGACATGAGCGAGGCCGACGCCCTGGCCTACCAGCGCTTCCTGGCCACCAAGGCACCGGGGCTCGACCGCTCCGTCAAGGTCAGCCTCAGCGACGAGACCGGCTGGCAGCGCCGCGGCGAGCTGGACTTCCTGGACAACCAGGTGGACCGCGGCAGCGGCACCATGCACGCCCGCGCCACGGTGGCGAACCCCGACCTGCTGATCGCACCCGGCCAGTTCGCCCGGCTGCAGCTGCCCATGTCCGCCCCGCGCCCCGTGCTGCTGGTGCCGGACGCCGCCCTGGTGACCGACCAGTCGCGCAAGCTGCTGATGGTGGCGTCGGCGGACGGCACGGTGACACCCAAGCCGGTCGAGATCGGCGCGCTGGAGGGCGACCACCTGCGGATCATCACCCATGGGCTGGCGCCCACCGACCAGGTCATCATCAACGGGCTGATGCGGCTGCGGCCCGGCGCCAAGGTCGCGCCGCACCCGGGCGCCATCGACGCGGCGGCCCAGTAGAAAAGGCCGGGCCATGCGCATCTCGCACTTCTTCATCGACCACCCGATCTTCGCCTCGGTGCTGTCGCTGTTCATCACCATCGTGGGCGGCGTGGCGTACTTCACGCTGCCGGTGTCGCAGTACCCGTCCATCGCGCCGCCGATCGTGCAGGTGACGGCGACCTACCCCGGCGCCTCGGCCGAGGTGCTGAGCCAGACGGTGGCGACGCCGATCGAGCAGCAGATCAACGGCGTCGAGAACATGCTGTACCTCAGCAGCCAGGCGACCGGCGACGGCAAGCTCACCATCTCCGTCACCTTCAAGCTCGGCACCAACCTCGACACCGCGCAGGTGCTGACGCAGAACCGCGTGGCCGTGGCGCTGCCCCGCCTGCCGGACGCGGTGCAGCGGCTCGGCGTCACCGTCATCAAGAGCTCGCCGGACCTGATGATGGTGATCCATCTCTCGTCGCCCGACCATTCGCGCGACCAGATCTACCTGTCGAACTACGCGACGTTGCACGTGAAGGATGCGCTGGCGCGGCAGGACGGCGTGGGCGACGTGCAGGTGTTCGGCGGGCGCGACTACTCCATGCGGGTCTGGCTCGATCCGGACAAGGTCGCCGCCCACAACCTGACCGGCGGCGAAGTGGTGGCGGCGCTGCAGGCGCAGAACGTGCAGGTGTCGTCCGGCGTGCTCGGCCAGCCGCCGGTGCCGCAGCCCGGCGCGTTCCAGCTCAACGTGCAGACCCAGGGACGCTTGATCGACCCGGCGCAGTTCGGCCAGGTCATCGTCAAGACCGATGGCGCCGGCCGCGTCACCCGCGTCAGCGACATCGGCCGGGTGGAGCTGGGCGCGCAGGATTACGGCTCCAACGGCTACCTCGACGTTCTCGATGCGGTGCCGCTGATCGTCTTCCAGCAGCCCGGCTCCAACGCCCTGTCCACGGCGCAGCACATTCACGCGGCGATGGAGGAGCTGTCCAAGCAGTTCCCCGCAGGGCTGCGCTACGACATCGTCTACGACACCACGGTCTTCATCGCGCAGTCCGTGCACGAGGTGCTGGTGACCATCCTGGAGGCGGTGGCGCTGGTGGTGGTGGTGGTCATCCTGTTCCTGCAAACCTGGCGCGCCTCGGTGATCCCGATCGTGGCGATCCCGGTCTCGCTGATCGGCACCTTCGCGGTGCTGGCCGCGCTCGGCTTTTCGCTCAACAACCTGTCGCTGTTCGGGCTGGTGCTGGCGGTCGGCATCGTGGTCGATGACGCGATCGTCGTGGTGGAGAACGTCGAGCGCAACCTGCGGCTCGGCATGTCCCCCCGCGAGGCGGCGCACCGCACCATGGACGAGGTCGGCGGCGCGCTGGTCGCCATCGCACTCACGCTGTGCGCGGTGTTCATCCCCTCCGCGTTCATCTCCGGCATCTCCGGCCAGTTCTTCCGCCAGTTCGCCGTGACCATCGCCGCCTCCACGGTGATCTCCTGCTTCGTCTCGCTGACGCTCAGCCCCGCTTTGTGCGCCATCCTGTTCAAGCCGCACTTGGCCCATGCCGGGTCCGGCGGCGCGCGGACCCGGCGGGGGCTGCTGGCGCGCGCCGTCGTCGCGTTTTTTGACGGCTTCAACCGCGGCTTCGAGTGGCTGTCCGTGCGGTTCGGCCGGCTGACGGCGCGGCTGATCAGCCTGAGCGCGCTCATGCTGGTGGCGTACGCCGTGCTGATCGGCCTCACCGGCTGGCAGTTCAGCCGGGCGCCCACCGGGTTCATCCCGGAGCTGGACCAGGGCTACCTGATCACCGTCGTGCAGCTGCCGCCGGGCGCCTCGCTGGCGCGCACGGACGCCGTGGTGCGGCGGGCGGCGAAGATCATCCTGGACACGCCGGGCGTCGCGCACGCGGTCGGGTTCTCCGGGCTGGACGGCGCCACGCTGACCAACGCCTCCAACGCCGGGGCGATCTTCTCGCCGATGACGCCGTTCGCCGAGCGCGATGCAAAGGGGCTGAGCGCCGACGTGGTGCTGGCCTCCCTGCGGCAGCGCCTGTCCGTGATCGAGGACGCCTTCATCATCACCATCGCGCCGCCGCCGGTGGCGGGCATCGGCAACGCCGGCGGCTTCAAGATGATGCTGCAGGACCAGGCGGGCCTCGGCCCGGCGGCGCTGCAGGCGGCGGCGCAGGGCCTGGCGGCAGCGGCGAACGGCACGCCGGGCCTGGCGGGCGTGTTCAGCCCGTTCAGCGCCGGCACCCCCACCATCTACGCCGACATCGACCGGGTGAAGGCCGAGAAGCTGGGCGTGTCGCCGGACAAGGTGGCGGAGGCGATGCAGGTGTTCATCGGGTCGGCCTACATCAACGACTTCAACTATCTCGGCCGCACCTACCAGGTGGTGGCGCAGGCCGATGGCAGGTTCCGCACCACCACCGCCGACATCGCCCGGCTCAAGACCCGCAACGCGGCGGGCGCCATGGTGCCGATCGGCTCGGTGGCGAGCTTCCGCGACGTCACGGGGCCGTACCGCGTGCCGCGCTACGACCTGTTCCCGGCGGCCGAGGTGCAGGGCGGCACGCTGCCGGGCGTCTCCTCCGGCTACGGGCTGGCCGCGATGGAAAGGCTGGCGAAGGCGACGCTGCCGGCGGGGATGGGCTTCGAATGGACCGACCTCGCCTTCCAGCAGCGGCAGACCGGCAACACCACCCTGCTGATCTTCGCCGCCTCCGTGCTGTTCGTCTTCATGGTGCTGGCCGCCCAGTACGAGAGCTGGAGCCTGCCGCTTTCGGTGGTGCTGATCGTGCCGATGTGCCTGCTGGCGGCGGTGTCCGGCCTGCTGCTGCGCGGCATGAGCGTGGACATCCTGGCGCAGATCGGCTTCGTGGTGCTGGTGGGGCTGGCGTCGAAGAACGCGATCCTGATCGTGGAGTTCGCCAAGCAGGCGCAAGACGCCGGGGCCACCGCGCCCGACGCTGCGGTGCAGGCGGCGCGCACCCGGCTGCGGCCGATCCTGATGACCTCGTTCGCCTTCGTGCTCGGCGTCGTGCCGCTGGTGACGGCGACCGGGGCCGGCGCGGAGCTACGCCGGTCGCTCGGCACGGCCGTGTTCTTCGGCATGCTGGGCGTCACCGGGTTCGGCCTGGTGTTCACCCCGGTGTTCTACTCGGTCGTCCAGCAGCTGTTCCGGGCCCGGCGCGCGGTCCCGCAGGCGGTGGCGCAGGCAGGGCAGTGACCCGCCGCAGGCGGCTTGAGCCCGTCCCATTTAGCTAAACACTTTGCTGCACGCGCATGCAGTAACGTTACAATACAGTTGTAGTTATACCCTGGGCCATAAATCTGCGTAAATCATCTCCTCAGCAGATTGCCTTCCTCAAAGCATTTCGATAGCAGGACTTATCTTAGGCGGTGGGATCGTGAGAGGGCAACTCTGACGATGCTGCTGCGAAGGGCTATGAGCGATAGGACAAAATACTTATGACTACCCTGACCGTCGGGAACGGCGAAGAGTATTCCACCATCGAAGCCGCCGTCGCGGCCTCCAGCAGCGGCGACACGGTCGCCGTCGATGCCGGCACGTACACCGATGACTTCGTCACCATCAGCCAGGACCTGACGCTGCAAGCGGTGGGCGGCACCGTCAGCATCGTGGCGACCCAGCCGCCGCCGGACGGCAAGGCCATCATCGACGAGGGCGGCTCCGGCGTCACCGTGGCGATCAACGGGTTCGATCTTTCGGGCGCCGCCGTGCCCTCCGGCAACGGAGCCGGCATCCGCTACGAGGGCGGCACGCTGAGCCTGGCGAACGACACCGTCCACGACAACCAGGACGGCCTGCTCGGCGCGGCTGACCCGGCGGGCAGCATCACGGTCGACAGCTCGACCTTCACCGGCAACGGCGCCGGCGACGGCTACACCCACAACATCTACATCGGCGCCATCCAGAGCGCCACGATCGAGAACAGCACGATCACCGACGCCAACGCGGGCCACGACATCAAGAGCCGGGCCGCCAACACCACCGTCACCAACAACACCATCACGGACGGCGCGTCGGGCACCGCCAGCTACGAGATCGACCTGCCGAACGGCGGCAACGGCGTGGTCACCGGCAACATGATCGAGAAGGGCGCCAACGCGTCCAACCCGATCGGCATCACCACGGGCGAGGAGGGCGACATCTACGCCAGCTCCAGCCTGCTGGTGCAGAACAACACGATCCTCAACGACGACACGTCGGACTCCACCACCATCGTGGTGAACGACACCTCCGCCACAGCCGAGATCAACGGCAACCAGCTGTACGGCTGGACCACCCTCTCCACCGGCCCCGCCGACGACAGCGGCAACACGCTGCTCACCAGCGAGCCCAGCTCGGGCGGCAGCTCGGCTCCCACGCCGACGCCGGCTCCCAACCCGGATGCCACGCCGGCCGGCTCGCCGGACACGCTGGTGCTGGGCGTGTCGGAGGATGCCTGGCAGGGCGACGCGGAGTTCACCGTGACGATCAACGGCCAGACGGTCGGCGGCACCTACACCGCCACCGCCTCCCACGCCGCCGGCGCGGTGCAGGACGTCTCGGTTGCCGGCAACTGGGGCACGGGGCAGAAGACGGTCGGCATCTCGTTCATCAACGACGCCTACGGCGGCAGCAGCAGCACGGACCGCAACCTGTACGTCAACCAGGTCAGCTACGACGGCCAGGCCGCAGACGGCGCGCCGGCGACGCTGTACTCGAACGGCACCGCCAGCTTCACCACGCCGGGCGGGGCCACCCCGATCACGCTCGACCTGGGCGAGGATGCCTGGCAGGGCGACGCGCAATACTCCATCGCGGTGGACGGCACGACGCTGGCGCAGGACGCCACGGTGACGGCGCTGCAATCGCAAGGGCAGTCGCAGGCGGTCAACCTGCAGCAGGTGCTCACGGCCGGCACGCACGACGTGGCGGTGTCGTTCCTGAACGACGCCTACAACGGCACGCCCGGCACGGACCGCAACCTGTACGTGCAGGGCATCTCGGTGAGCGGCAGCCTGGCCGCGAACAGCGCCGCCACCCTTTACTCAACCGGCACGCAGCACTTCCAGATCGTGGTTCCGTCTCGGTAGCGGCTTGCCTCAGGGTGGCCTGCCGCTGCACCAGGGCGTCGGATCGTGGTAGTTCGGTCCCGCCAGCGCGGCCTGGCGCCGGGCCACTAGGACCACCATGAGCCACAACACCTTCGGCACGCTGTTCCGCGTGACAAGCTGGGGCGAAAGCCACGGGCCGGCGATCGGCTGCGTGGTGGATGGCTGCCCGCCGCGCATCAAGCTGAGCGAGGCGGACATCCAGCCCTGGCTCGACCAGCGGCGGCCCGGCCAGTCCCGCTTCACCACCCAGCGCCAGGAGCCGGACGCCGTGCGCATCCTGTCCGGGGTGTTCGAGGGCGTCACGACGGGGACGCCGATCGCGTTGCAGATCGAGAACGTGGACCAGCGTTCGCGCGACTACGGCGCCATCGCCGCCCAGTTCCGCCCGGGCCACGCCGACATGGCCTACGCCATGAAGTACGGCGTGCGGGACCATCGCGGCGGCGGCCGCAGCTCGGCGCGCGAGACCGCGACGCGGGTGGCCGCCGGGGCGATCGCGCGCAAGGTGATCGCGGGCGTCACCGTCCGGGGGGCGCTGGTGCAGCTGGGGCCGCACCCGGTCGATCGGGCGCGCTGGGATTGGCAGGAGGTGGGCCGCAACCCGTTCTTCTGCCCGGACCGCGAGGCGGCCGCCGCGTGGGCCGGGGTGCTGGACGGGGTGCGCAAGGCCGGGTCCTCGCTGGGCGCGGTGATCGAGCTGGTGGCCAGCGGCGTGCCGCCCGGGCTGGGCGCGCCGCTGTACGGCAAGCTCGACGCCGACATCGCCGGGGCGCTGATGAGCATCAACGCGGTGAAGGGGGTCGAGATCGGCGACGGGTTCGCGGCGGCCGGGCTGCGCGGCGAGGACAACGCCGACGAGATGCGGATGGAGGGCGGCCGGGTCCGTTTCGGCTCCAACCACGCGGGCGGGGTGCTGGGCGGCATCGCCACGGGGCAGGACGTGGTGGCCCGCTTCGCGGTGAAGCCGACCAGCTCGATCCTGCAACCGGTCCGCAGCGTGAACAGCGCCGGCGAGGACGTGGACGTCGTCACCCGCGGGCGGCACGACCCCTGCGTCGGCATCCGCGCCGTCCCGGTGGGGGAGGCGATGCTGGCCTGCGTGCTGGCCGACCACCTGCTGCGCCACCGGGCGCAGGTGGGAGAGGCCTAGAGCATCATCCGACCAAACGGGGTCACCCGTCGGATAAAGATGCTCGCAAAACATACGCCTAGAGTATTTTGCGTGCGCCTATCAGCACGGGAAATGCTCTAGCCGCCGAACAACCCGCTGCGCGGAAACCCGTTCGGCGGCAGCCGGCCGGCCTGCGCCCGCTCCCCCAGCCAGTCGCGCAGCGCGGTTTCCGTGCGGGTCTTCTCGCCCAGGCGCCAGGTCAGCCCGTCCGCCAGGCGGAACACCTTGGCGTCCTTCAGGCCGCCCTCCTTGAACCGCTGCAGGATCACGCCCGACCCCCGCGCCAGCACCGGCGCCTGGTCGAGCGGGAACACCAGCAGCTTGCGGTTGTCGCCCACCGTGGCCACGTGGTCGCCCTCGGCGGGGATGCACAGCAGCGCCTCCTCTCCCGGTCGGGTGTTCAGCACCTGCTTGCCGCCCTTGCGTTCCGCCAGCAGGTCTGCCGCCGCGGCCACGAAGCCCCGCCCGCCCACCGTGGCCACCAGGTAGCGCGCGCCCTCCCGCCAGACGAACAGGGTGATGACCTCGTCCGCGTTGGTCATCTCCGCCAGCAGCCGGATTGGCTGGCCGTCGCCGCGGCCGCGGGGCAGGTCGGCGACGCGCAGCGTGTAGGCGCGGCCGTTGCTGCCGAACAGGCAGAGCCGGTCGGTCGATTGGCACGGCAGCAGCAGGCGCAGCGCGTCGCCTTCCTTGAACTTCAGCTCGCCGCCGTCCGCCAGGTGGCCGCGCACCGCGCGAAGCCAGCCCTTCTGCGACAGGATGACGGTCAGCGGCTCCCGCTCGACGGCCAGCTCCGCCGACACGTCCACCGCGTCCGGCACGCCGGCCAGCAGGGTGCGGCGATCCCCCAGCGGGCCGCTGCCGAACTTGTCGCGGATGGCGGCCACTTCCTCGCCCACGCGCTTCCAGCGCAGCTTCTCGCTGCCCAGCAGCGCGGTGAGGCCGCGGCGCTCCTTTTCCAGGGCGGCGTGCTCGCGCTTCAGCTCCATCTCCTCCAGGCGGCGCAGCGAGCGCAGCCGCATGTTGAGGATCGCCTCGGCTTGCAGGTCGTTGATGCCGAAGCGGCGGATCAGGCCCGCCTTGGCATCGTCCTCCTCGCGGATGATGCGGATCACCTCGTCCAGGTCCAGGAACACGGCGAGGAAGCCGTCCAGCAGCTCCAGCCGCCGCTCCACCGCGCCCAGCCGATGGCGGGAGCGGCGGACGAGCACCTCGCCGCGGTGGTCCAGCCAGGCGCGCAGCACGGCGCGCAGGCCCATGACGACGGGGGTGCGGTCGGCGGTCAGCACGTTCATGTTGAGCGGGAAGCGGGTTTCCAGTTGCGTCGCGCGGAACAGCGTCTCCATGAGCGCCGCCGGGTCGATGCTGCGCAGCTTGGGCTCCAGCACCAGGCGGACCAATTCGGTGCTTTCGTCCCGCACGTCGCCCAGCAGCGGCAGCTTCTTGGCTTCCAGCAGCTCGGCCAGCGACTCGATCAGCCGCGCCTTCTGCACCTGGTAGGGGATGGCGGTCACCACGACCTGCCACGCGCCCGCCTTGCCGCGCTCCACCTCCCAGGCGGCGCGCAGGCGGAAGCCGCCGCGGCCGGTCTCGTAGGCGGTGGCCATGGCCGCCGGGTCCTCGACCAGCACGCCGCCGGTGGGGAAGTCCGGGCCGGGCAGGTGGGCCATCAGCGCGGCGGTGGTGGCGTCCGGGTCGGCGATCAGCGCCAGGGCGGCGGCGCACACCTCGCCGGCGTTGTGCGGCGGGATGGAGGTGGCCATGCCGACCGCGATGCCGACGGCGCCGTTGGCCAGCAGGTTGGGGAAGCCGCCGGGCAGCACGACGGGCTCGTGCTCCTCGCCGTCGTAGTTGGGGCGGAAGTCCACCGCGTCGTCGTCGATGCCGTCCAGCATGGCGCGGGCCACGAGGGTCATGCGCGCTTCGGTGTAGCGCATGGCCGCCGGATTATCGCCGTCGATGTTGCCGAAGTTGCCCTGGCCCTCGACCAGGGGGTAACGCGCGGCGAAGTCCTGCGCCAGGCGGACCAGCGCCTCGTACACGGAGGCGTCGCCGTGCGGGTGATACTTGCCGATCACGTCGCCGATCACGCGGGCGCATTTCTTGAACCCGGCGCTCGGGTCCAGCCTGAGCTGGTGCATGGCGTACACCAGGCGGCGGTGCACCGGCTTGAGGCCGTCGCGCACGTCCGGCAGGGAGCGGGACATGATGGTGCTGAGGGCGTATGCGAGATAACGCTCGCTGAGGGCGTCGGCGAGGGGGGCGTCTAAGATGGTGCCGGTAAGGTCGTCGGGCATGGAAGGTTTCGCCTGGAACAGGTCAGGAGATAACGGCGCAACCGCCGGCTAATCTTGGAGGCGAAAACTTCCGATCGTGTCGTCTAGCAGTGCCCGACCAACCGCCTTAGCCCAATCATTTTTAATCGCAGCGTCGGCTGAACTTCCATCATTGAGTAGCGACATGGACCCTAACAGGCCGCCTAAATCGTTTGATTTGGTCCGATTGTAAATGTCCTCCAAGAACGAGAACATGGCCGCGTAAGCCTGCGTTTTGGTCAGCAAAGTTTCGGGCATATGCATAAAGTGAGTAGAAGCCCCGCGCTCATTACAAGCGCGGGGCAGCTAGATCAAGCCGACTTCGCCATGATCTCGTCGGCGATGTTGCGCGGCACCGGGTCGTAGTGGTGGAACTGCATGGTGAAGGAGGCGCGGCCCTTCGTCATGGAGCGCAGGTCGGAGATGTAGCCGAACATCTCCTTCAGCGGCACGCCCGCCCGCACCGTCACCGTGGAACCGGCCGATTCCTGGCTCTGGATCTGGCCGCGGCGGCGGTTGAGGTCGCCCACCACGTCGCCCACGTGGTCCTGCGGGGTCGTCACCTCCACATCCATCACCGGCTCCAAGATGATCGGGCTGGCCTTCTTCATGCCGTCCCGGAAGCAGGCCTTGGCGGCGATCTCGAACGCCAGCGCGCTCGAGTCCACGTCGTGGTACTTGCCGTCCACCAGGGTGTACTTGAAGTCCACCGTCGGGAACCCGGCCATCACGCCGGTGTCGGCCTGCACCCGGATGCCCTTCTCCACCGCGGGCACGTACTCGCGCGGCACGGAGCCGCCGACCGTCTTGTTCTCGAACACCACGCCGCCGTTGCGCTCCAGCGGCTCGAACAGCACCTTCACCTCGGCATACTGGCCGGAGCCGCCGGTCTGCTTCTTGTGGGTGTAGGTCTCGGTGTGCGGCTTGCTGATGGTCTCGCGGTAGGCGACCTGCGGCGCGCCGATGTTGGCCTCCACGCCGTACTCGCGGCGCAGGCGGTCGATGATGATCTCCAAGTGCAGCTCGCCCATGCCGGAGAGGATGGTCTGGCCGGATTCCTGGTCGGTCTTGAGGCGCAGGCTGGGGTCCTCGCCGGCCAGCTTCTGCAAGCCGAGCGTCATCTTCTCCACGCTGTCCTTGGTCTTGGGCTCGACCGAGATGTCGATCACCGGGACCGGGAAAGCCATGCGCTCCAGCACCACCGGGTCGCTGGCGGAGGCCAGCGTGTCGCCGGTGCCGGTGTCCTTGAGGCCCACGAAGGCGGCGATGTCGCCGGCGTGGACTTCCTTGATCTCGGCGCGCTTGTCGGCATGCATCTGGAATATGCGGCCGATGCGCTCCTTGTTCTCCTTCGTCGTGTTCATCACCGTGTCGCCGCTCTTCAGCGTGCCGGCATAGACGCGCACGAAGGTCAGCGTGCCGTACTTGTCGTTGATGATCTTGAACGCGAGCCCGGCGAACGGCGCGTTCGGGTCGGCCTTGATGCGGCGGCGGTCGCTGTGCTCGCCGTCCTCCTCGCCCTCCTCGGCGGCGACCGAGATGCCGGGCACGTCGATGGGGGAGGGCAGGTAGTCGAGCACAGCGTCCAGCAACGGCTGCACGCCCTTGTTCTTGAACGCGGTGCCGCACAGCACGGGGCGGAACGCGCCGGAGATGGCGCCCGCCTTGATGGCGCGCTTCAGCGTCGCGACCTCGACGTCGCCCTTGTCGAAGTACTCCTCCATCGCTTCGTTGTCGACCGACAGCGCCGTGTCCAGCAGCGTCTGGCGGTACTCGGCCGCCTTGTCCTGCATGTCCGCCGGGATCGCCTCGTCGTGGAACTTGGCGCCCAGCTCGCCGCCTTCCCAGATGATCGCCTTCATCTCGACCAGGTCCACCACGCCGACGAACTGGTCCTCGACGCCGATCGGCAGCTGCAGCGGCAGCGCCACGATGTCGAGCTTCTCCTTCAGCGTGTCGAACGCGCGGTAGAAGTCGGCGCCCGTGCGGTCCAGCTTGTTGATGAAGATGATGCGCGGCACGTTGTAGCGGTCGGCCAGGCGCCAGTTGGTCTCGGACTGCGGCTGCACGCCGGCCACGCCCTCGATGATGAACACCGCGCCGTCCAGCACGCGCAGGGAGCGGTTCACCTCGATGTTGAAGTCGATGTGGCCCGGCGTGTCGATGATGTTGATGCGGTGGTCCTTCCACTCGCACGTCACCGCGGCGGAGGTGATGGTGATGCCCCGCTCGCGCTCCTGCTCCATGTAGTCGGTCGTGGTGTTGCCGTCATGCACCTCGCCGATGCGGTGCGACACGCCGGTGTAGTACAGGATGCGCTCGGTGGTGGTGGTCTTGCCCGCGTCGATGTGCGCGGTGATGCCGATATTGCGAATCCGGTCGAGCGGGTTGTCGGCCACGGGGTCTTCCTCCATGCAGTGGCGGCGGCGCAGGCCCCTTGCCCGAGCCGCCCGCCACGCTCCGGCCAGCGCCGGTGATAATTGCAGGCTGCAAATGCGCCCCGGGCCGTGTTTTTGCAAGCCGCGCAGCCATCCGCGAGGCCGGGCAAGCCTCACTGTTCGTAACAGTTTGAGCGCCCGGGTTCGTTTACGCTCGCCGGCATGGACATCAGCGCCATCCAAGCCCTGACCCGCTTCGGCCTCGGTCGCCGCGGCGTCGAACCGCTGCCGGACGACCCCGCCGCCTGGCTGCGCCGCCAGCTCGCGGCCGCGGACCCGGGGCCGCCCGGGCCGTCCCTGGCGGACGGGTTCGCCGCCTTGCAGCAGGACCGCGAGAACCGGCCGCCCCCTGGTGCGCCCCGCCAGGCCGGCCTGCTGTTCCGCGGCGAGGCGGAGGCGCTGGTCAACCACGCGCTCGCCACGCCGACGCCGTTCCGCGAGCGCCTGGTGTGGTTCTGGGCCAACCACTTCAGCGTCAGCCTGCGCAACGGCCGCACCGGGGCGTTCGGCGGCGACTTCGTCCGCACCGCCATCCGCCCCCACGCCACCGGCCGCTTCGGCGACATGCTGCTGGCCGTCATGCGGCACCCGGCGATGCTCACCTACCTGGACAACGCCCGCTCCACGGGGCCGAACAGCCCGGCCGGCCTGCGCACCGGCAAGGGGCTGAACGAGAACCTCGCCCGCGAGTGCCTGGAGCTGCACACGCTCAGCCCCGCCTCCGGCTACACCCAGGCCGACGTCACCAGCTTCGCCCGCATCATCACCGGCTGGTCGGTGTCCAACGGACAGCCGGAGCCGGCCGGATTCGTCTTCCGCCCCCAGCTGCACGAGCCGGGCGGGCAGGCGCTACTCGGCCAGGCGTTCCCGGACGGCGAGGCCGGCGGCGTGGCGGCGCTCGCCTTCCTGGCGGCCCACCCGGCGACGCACCGCCACCTCGCCGCCAAGCTGGTGCGGCACTTCGTGGCCGATGACCCGGCGCCCGCCGATGTGCGCCGGGTCGAGGCGGCGCTGCGCGACACGGATGGCGACCTCGGGCAGGCGGCGGCTGCGCTGACGCGGCTGCCCCGGGCGTGGCAGCCGCTCGCCAAGCTGCGCACGCCGCAGGACTACGTGCTGGCCGCGCTGCGGGCCGCGGACCTGCCCCCGGACGGCCGCCCGGACGCCGTGGCCGCGATGCGCGCGCTCGGCCAGCCGCTGTTCGGCGCCCCGTTCCCCATCGGCTGGCCGGACCAGGCGGCGGACTGGGCCGGGCCGGAGGCGATGATGCGCCGGGTGGACTGGGCCTACGGCCTCGGCGGCCAGGCGGCGGCGCTCGACCCGGCGGCGGTGGCGGAGGCCAGCCTCGGCCCGCTGCTCGCCCCCGCCACGGCCGAGGCCGTCCGCGGCGCCGGGTCCCGCCGCGACGGGCTGACCCTGCTGTTCACCTCCCCCGAGTTCCAGAGGCGCTGATGCACCCATCCATGACCCGCCGCTCCGCGCTGCTCGGGCTGGGCGCCGCGTTCACCCTCGGCCGCGCCTCCATGGCGGTGGCCGCAGCCCCCACCGAGAGACGCCTGGTCGTCGTCATCATGCGCGGCGCGCTGGACGGCATGGCGGCGGTGGTCCCGTACGGGGACCCGGCGCTGGCCGCCCTGCGCGGCGAGTTGGCGCTGCCCCCGGTCGGCGCGCCGGACGGCCTGCTCGACCTCGGCGGCTTCTACGGCCTGCACCCGGCGATGCCGCAGATGGCGGCGCTGTACCGCGCCGGCGAGCTGCTGCCGGTCCACGCCGTGGCCGGGCACTACCGCAGCCGCAGCCACTTCGAGGCGCAGGACTGCATGGAAAGCGGCGCAGACCAGCGCATGACCAGCGGCTGGCTCAACCGCGCCGTGCTCGCCCTGTCTCAGCAAGCGGGGGCCCAGCAAGCGGGGCCGCAACAAGCGGGGCCGGAGGTGGCGGTGTCGGTGGGGCTAACCACGCCGCTGCTGATGCGGGGGCCCGCTTCGGTGGGCGCGTGGGCGCCGCCGGGGGCGATGCACGCGCCGGAGCCTGACCTGCTCAGCCGCATCGCCCTGCTGAACGCGGCGGACCCGGTGATCGGGCCGGCGCTGGCGGAGGGCATGCGGGACCGCGGCGTGGCCGGGGCGGCGCTGGCCGGGGCGGCGACGCCGGGCAACGCCTTCGCCTTCCGCGCGCTCGCCGCGGCGGCCGGCCGCATGCTGGCCTCTGCCACCGGGCCGCGCGTGGCGGCGCTGGAGCTGGGCGGCTGGGACACGCACGCCGACCAGGTGCGGCGGCTGGCCGGCCCGCTGGGCGAGCTAGACGCCGGGCTGGCGGCGCTGAAGGACTCGCTGGGCGAGGCGTGGGGCCAGACGGCGGTGCTCGCCGTTACCGAGTTCGGCCGCACCGCCCGCGTCAACGGCACCCGCGGCACCGACCACGGCACCGGCGCCGTGGCGTTCATCGCGGGCGGCCAGGTGGCGGGCGGGCGCGTGCTGGCCGACTGGCCGGGGCTGGCCAACCTGCTGGACGGGCGGGACCTGCAACCGACGACGGATTTGCGCTCCCTGGCCAAGGGGTTGCTGGTGTCGCATCTCGGGCTCCGCCCGGCGGCGCTGGCGGCGGTGTTCCCGCAAAGCGGCGACGCGCCGCCGAGCCTGGGGCTGCTGCGGGCCTGAGCCGGCGTTCAGGGGGGAGGGGGCTGGCCGCAGGTGCTGCGGCCAGACATGACGCAGTCCTCGAAGCCCGCGGCGGCGCGCAGCTGCTGCACCAGGGCCAGGCCGATCACCACCAGCAGCAGGGTGACGGCCAGGGCGGCCAGGCTCGCCGTCTGCCGGTCGGCCCCCGCGTCCTGGTCCTCGCTGGCTGAGCGCCGCACCTGCCACATGATGACCATGGTATCTGCCGCATGCGCGCAGTTGCAAGGCTCGCGGCCCCCACTGATCCGTGGTGTGGTTCCGCCATGGACGCCGCCCTCGCCCACCTGTCCGCCGCCGACCCGGCGCTCGCCGCCCTGATCGGGCGCGTGGGGCCGTGCGGCCTCGCCGTGCTGCCCCG
This sequence comes from uncultured Acetobacteraceae bacterium, assembly GCA_964235495.1. GTDB lineage: Bacteria > Pseudomonadota > Alphaproteobacteria > Acetobacterales > Acetobacteraceae > LMUY01. The sequence continues at coordinate 32,561 of CAXSAX010000014.1, forward strand.
CGACCCCTACGAGGCCCTGGTGCGCGCCATCGGCCACCAGCAGCTGCACGGCCGGGCGGCGGCGGCGATCCTGGGGCGGTTCGCCGCCCTGCACCCCGGCGTGCCGTTCCCGACCCCCGACCTGGTGCTGGCCACGGAGCCGGCGGCCCTGCGCGGCTGCGGCCTGTCCGGCAGCAAGGTCGCGGCCATCCGGGACATCGCCGCCCATGCCCTGTCCGGCGTCGTTCCCACCGCCGCCGAGGCCGCGGCGCTGGACGACGCGGCGCTGGTCGAGCGGCTGACCGTCATCCGCGGCGTCGGGCGCTGGACGGTGGAGATGCTGCTGATCTTCACCCTGGGCCGGCCGGACGTGCTGCCGGTGGATGACTTCGCCGTGCGGGAAGGCTGGCGGCTGATCCAGCGCCTGCCCGCCCAGCCGCGCCCGCGCGACCTGGCGCGGCTGGGCGCGGCCTGGGCGCCCTACCGCTCCACCGCCGCCTGGTATCTCTGGCGGGCCTCGGAGGAAGGCAAAAAGCCCAGGCCGTCCGCGTGACTTGCTGGACCGGGTGCGATCGGTGACATTGCCAAACGTTCATACGAGGCCCTCCGTTGACCTTGCGCGCCCCTGCCTGCCTGCTTCTCCTGCTGGCGATTGCGCCCGCCCGCGCCGACCCGGCCCTGGTCAGCCTCGGCGTGGGCGGGACGGACATCCTGAACCAGCAGGTCAAGGCGGCGGCGGATTTCCGGCTGGAGTACCGGTCCGGCCTGTCGCTGCTGCCGTTCTTCGAGGACACCTTCAAGGTGAAGCCCTGGGCCGGCTTCGAGACCACCTCCCGCCAATCGATCTTCGGCGGCGGCGGCATCCTGATCGAGATCCCGCTCGGCCCCCACTGGGTGCTGACGCCCAATGTCGGCGTGGGCGCCTATGGCCGCAGCAACGGCAAGAATCTCGGTTCGGTGTTCGAGATACGCTCCACCTTCGAGGGCGGCTACGTGTTCAACGACGGCTCCCGCCTGGTCGCGTCGTTCGGCCACACCTCCAATGCCGGCATCACCCGGCACAACCCGGGCACGGAGGCGGCGGTGGTGTCCTACCAGGTTCCGCTCGCGGCCCTGATCGGCCGCCGGTGAGCGGTGCGCGGGCCGCTACAGCAGCCCCAGCTCCTTGAACTTGCCGGTCAGGATCGCCTCGTCGAACGGCTTGGCGATGTAGTCCTGCGCGCCGTGCTCGACCGCGGCGGCGATCTGCGCCACGTCGTTCTGGGTGGTGCAGAACACCACCGCCGGGCCGGTTGCGCCGAACTCCGCCCGCAGCGCCTGCAGGAAGGCGAGGCCGTTCATCACCGGCATGTTCCAATCCAGCAGCACGCAGCGCGGCAGGCCGCGCCGGCAGTAGGTCAGCGCCTCCCGGCCGTCCTCCGCTTCCGCCACCTCGTAGCCGTGGGCCTCCAGGATGCGCCGGGCGACCTTGCGGACGACGCGGCTGTCATCGACGACCAGGCAGACCGGCGCTGCGGTCATGCGGGCTCGGCTTCGAACGCCAGCAGGCTATGCAGGTCCAGCACGATCATCAGCGTGGCCTCCAGACGGTAGAGCCCGGTGCTGAACCGCGCCCATTGCTCGGGCAGGGTGGGCGGATTCGGCTCGTAGCAGCCAGCGTCCGGGCATAGCACCTCGCACACCTGGTCCACCAGCAGGGCGTACAGCTCGCCCTCGTTCTCCACCACCAGCGCCATGGGCTGCTGCCCCGCGGGCAGCGCGGCAAGGCGGAGCCGACAGCGCAGGTCGATGGCGGTGACGATGCGGCCGCGCAGGTTGAGGTTGCCGGCCACCTCCGGCGGCGCCAGCGGCACCGGCGCGATCGGCTGGTGGCGCAGCACGTCCCGCACCCGGCTGACGGGCACGCCGCAGAGCTGCCCGGCCAGGTTCAGCGTGACGAACACGGTGCCCTGCTCGACGGCCATCAGGCTGCCTGCCGCTCTGCGGGCGCCAGCTGCCGCCGCAATGCTTGCAGCAGGGCGGGGCGGTCGAACTTGCCGATGTACTCGTCAAACCCCGCGGCACTGCCTCGGCTGACGTCGGACGGGCTGGCGCGGCTGCTCAGCGCCAGCAGCGGCGTGTGCCGCCAGGGTCCGTCCTGCTTCAGCAGGGTTGCGAACTGCAAGCCGTCGATGCCAGGCATTTCGACATCGGAGATGATGGCGTCGAATCGGTCAGCCGAGGCGGCATCGCGCATTTCCAGCGCCTTGGCCGCGCTGTCCACGGCGGTGACCAGGTAGCCGCAGGCGGAGAGCGTGGGTACCAGCAGCTGGCGGAAGAACGCCGAGTCCTCCACCACCAGCACCGTCTGCCGCTCGAGGCCCTGGAACTCGACGAACCAGTCATTGGCGCCCTGCTGCAGCCAATGGCCCGTGTCCAGCACATCCGTCACGCGGTTCGCGATGAGCGCCGTGCCGAGAAAGCCCGGCCGCCCGGCCGTCAGGCTGATGGCCAGCTGCTCCTCCACCACATCCACGATCTCCGCCACGATGAGCCCCACGGAGCGGCCGCGGTCCGAGAACACCAGCACCGGAACGCTGCCCTGCGGGGCGTGATGCTCGATGTTGATCAACGGCATCAGCTCGCCGCGGTACTGCATCACGTCGCGGCCGCCGTTGCGGGTGATCTCGGGGGCCGCGATGCTTTCGATGCGCGCCACCAGGCCGAGCGGGACCGCCACCGGCCTGCCCGCGTCGGCGAGCCGGACCAGCAGCATGGGCGTCCGGTCGCCGGGCCGCTCGGCCGCCGTCAGCGGCGCGTCCGCCTTGTGGTCGGACATGGGCGGCACGACGGCGCTGACGGCCCGCCCGAGGCCGTTGGGGTCGAGGATCATGATGACGGAGCCGTCGCCCAGGATGGTGTTGCCGCTGAACAGGCCGATGTGGCGCAGCAGCGGCGACACCGGCTTGACCACGATCTCCTCCGTGTCGAACACCTGGTCCACCACCAGCCCGAGCGTCAGGCCGCCGAGCACGGCCACCACCACCGTCAGGGCGCCGGTGGCGGCCTCGTCCGGCGGCAGGCCCAGCAGGTGCCGCAGCATCACCAGCGGCAGCAGGCGCTCGCGCAGCCGCAGCACGGGCGCGCCGTGCAGCCGCTCCACCACCAGGCCGCCCTCGACGGGCCTGCCCTCCTGCTCCGCGCGGACCAGCTCGGCCACGCAGGTCTGCGGCAGGGCGAGGCGCTGGCCGCCAGCCTCGACGATCAGGGCGGAGATGATCGCCAGGGTGAGCGGAATCTTGACGGTGAAGACGGTGCCCTGGCCTGCCGCGCTGCGCAGGTCCACCGAGCCGCCGAGCCGCTGGATGTTGGTTTTCACCACATCCATGCCCACGCCGCGGCCGGACACGGCGGTAACGGCCTGCGCGGTCGAGAGGCCCGGATGGAAGATGAAGCGCTGGACCTGCTGGTCCGACATGGCGGCCAGCTCCCCAGCCGTGGTCAGCCCCTGCGCCAGCGCGCGCTCCCGGATGCGGGCGGTCGGCAGCCCGGCGCCGTCGTCGCGCACCTCGATGACGATGTGGCCACCCTCGTGGAAGCTGTTGAGGGTGATGGTGCCGGTGGCGGGCTTGCCGGCGGCCAGGCGGACGGCCTGGGACTCCAGCCCGTGGTCGGCGCTGTTGCGGACCATGTGGGTCAGCGGGTCCCGGATCAGCTCCAGCACCTGGCGGTCCAGCTCGGTGCCTTCGCCCAGCATGACCAGGTCGATCCGCTTGCCCAGCTCCGCCGACAAGTCCCGCACCATGCGGGGCAGCTTGCTCCACGCGTGGCGGATCGGCTGCATCCGCGTCTTCATGACGCCCTCCTGCAAGTCGGAGGTCAGGTGCGAGAGGCGCTGCAGCGGGGCGGCGTAGCGGCTGTCCGGCTCGAGCCGGGCGAGCTGCACCAACTGGTTGCGCGTCAGCACGAGCTCGCTGACCAGCACCATCAACGTCTCCAGCACGTCCACCGCGACCCGGATGTTGTGCGAGGCGGGCTCCGCGCCGGCAGCCTCCGCGGGCGCCGGGCCGGCGGGCTGGGCGTCCGGCGCGTCCGGCGCGGCCTTGGCGGCCTTCAGCCCGGCGATCAGCGCCGTGTCGTCGCCCGCCGGCTCCTGTTCCGTCGCCGCGATGCCGGCGATGATGAGCTTGATGCGGTCCAGCGCCGCCAGCACCACGGTGATCAGGCTGGACGTGGCCTGCAGCTCGCCGTCCCGCACCGCGCCCAGCAGATCCTCGGCCGCGTGCGCCACGCGCTCCAGCCGGGGCAGGTTGAGGAAGCCGCAGGTGCCCTTGATCGTGTGCACCAGGCGGAACACGTCAGCCAGCTGCGCCGCGTCGCCGGGTTCGCGTTCCAGCCGCAGCAGCGCGTCGTCCAGCGCGGCCAGGCTTTCGCTGGTTTCGGCCAGGAACTCGATCAGCAACTCGTCCATCCACCCAGCTCCGGCGCCTGCGGCCACCATGGGCCGCAGTGCCGAAGATTGGGTTAACCAGGCGCCAGCAGCAGCGGCGGCGCCAGGGACGCGCCGCTGCCGCCGGGCATCAGCGCCGACAGCCGCAGCCCGGCGGCGCGGGCCAGCAGGGCCACGAGGGACGGCTGCACGTCCCGCGGCTCGACTGCGACGGCTCCAGGGCCGGCACCGGCCAGGGGATCAGCCAGGGTGGCCCACAGGCCGGGCGGCCACGCGGCGGCGGCGCCCTGCACCGCGACCAGGATATCCCCGCCGGGCTGCCCGGACAGGCTGACCACGCCGCCGCGCGGCAGCGCCTCCGCCCCCAGCAGCAGCAGGTTGACCAGCACGCGGGCGGCTGGGCCTGCATGCTCGCCGGGGCGCAGGCCGCCCAGCTCCGCCGTCACCCGCTGCGGCAGCCCTGCGGCGAGCGCGGCCAGCCCGGCCGCGTCCAGCGGGCCGCAATCCCCCGACCAGGCAGCGCGCAGCAGCCTTACCCGGCCTGCCAGGCCCTGCGCCGCCTCGTTGGCCAGCGGCAGGGCCTCGGCGATCGAGGCCGGGTCCTCGGCCATCAGCTCCAGCGTGTTCATCAGCGTGCCTAGGGGGCTGGCCAGGTCGTGGCACAGGCGCGCGCAGAGCGCTTCGGCGAGCTGGGTGGAGGTCGCGTGCGCTTCGGCCATTGCGGCCTCCCATCATAGTGCCGTCAAATGCCACGGGGCCGCGCCCAGAGCAAAACACTGGGGCGGGACCTGCGTTGGCGTCCCGCATCAAACCTGTGTCAACGGAGCTGCTGGAGCCGCCATGCCTTCCTCCTCGCACATCGAGCCCGGCCAGCGCGTGCGCCACCCGCAACAGCCCGATTGGGGCGTGGGGCAGGTGCAATCCATCATCGGCGAGCGGATCACGGTCAATTTTCCCCATGCCGGCAAGCTTGTCATCAACGCCCGGCTGGTCAGCCTGGACGTGGTGGAGGCCACCGCGCGCGACTGAGCCGCCGGGGTGACTGAGCCGCCGGGGCTTGAACCCGGCGCGGCTCCCGCCGACTATACGCGCATGCTGCGCAGCCCTGTCCGACCATGATCGACCCGCACGGCCGGTCAATCAGCTATCTCCGGGTGTCCGTGACGGACCGCTGCGACCTGCGCTGCGTCTATTGCATGGCGGAGCAGATGACCTTCCTGCCGCGCGAGGAGGTGCTGTCGCTGGAGGAGCTGGAGCGGCTCTGCGGCAGCTTCATTCGCCTGGGCGTGCGCAAGCTGCGCATCACCGGCGGCGAGCCGCTGGTGCGGCGCGACATCATGACGCTGTTCCGCTCGCTCGGCGCCCGCCTCGGGCACGGCCTGGACGAGCTGACGCTGACCACCAACGGCACCCAGCTGGCCCGCTTCGCGCCGGAGCTGCACGCCGCCGGCGTGCGCCGGGTGAACGTCAGCCTGGACACGCTGTCGGCCGAGAGGTTCACCGCCATCACCCGGCGCGGCCGGATCGAGCCGGTGATGGCCGGCATACGGGCGGCCAAGGCCGCGGGGCTCGCCGTCAAGCTGAACGCGGTGGCGCTGAAAGGCGTGAACGAGGACGAGTTCGACGACATGCTCGCCTGGTGCGGCCGCGAGGGGCTGGACCTGACCCTGATCGAGACCATGCCGATGGGCGACGTGGCGGACCGGACGGAGCAGTACCTGCCGCTCTCCCTGGTGCGCGCCCGGCTGCGGCGGCGCTGGACGCTGACGGAGGCGGATTACCGCACGGGCGGGCCGGCGCGGTATTTCGACGTGGCGGAGACCGGCCGGCGCCTCGGCTTCATCACGCCCATGACGCATAATTTCTGCGAAAGCTGCAACCGGGTGCGGCTGACCTGCACCGGCACGCTGTTCATGTGCCTGGGCCAGGACGACGCGGCCGACCTGCGCGGCGTGATGCGGGAGGGCGGCGACGAGGCGGCGCTGGAGGCGGCCATCCGCGAGGCGATCGCCCGCAAGCCGAAAGGCCACGACTTCATCATCGACCGCCGGCGACCGGCGGCCGTGGTCGGGCGCACCATGAGCTTGACGGGGGGGTAGGGCCTTGCAGGGCTCTGCCCTGCACCCGGAAGGGGACGAGGTCCCCTTCACCCCTGGTACTATAATCAGGTGTCCAGAGGACTTCGTCCTCTGGCGGGGCTCGGGGCAGAGCCCCGACCTTGCTTCGCAAAGCCTCAGCGCAGCGCCTCCGTCAGGCTGACGGCACCGCTGCCCCGCGGCGCCGGGCGCGGCTGGTTGGGGCCGGGCGCCCATCCCGTCATTATCGCCAGCCGCAGCGTCGCCACCGCCCGCCCGTCCTGCCGCGGCAGGGCGGCCAGGGCGGCCGGGAACAGCGCGCGGGGCGGCGTGCGCCGCTCCCGCAGCGAAACGGGGTTGGCTTCCCCGGCCGCGCGCAGCTCGCGCAGCAGGGCGAGCGGGTCGGCGTAGAGCAGCGTGACGGTGTCCGCGTCCGCCACCGGCAGCGCGAACCCGGCGCGCTGCAGCAGCGCGGCGCAGTCGGCCAGCCCGGCGAACGGGCACACCCGCGGGCTGGCCCCGCCGGTCAGCGCCGCCTCCGCCTCCGTCAACGCCCCGCGCAGCTCCGCCAAGGTGCCGAGCGCCGGCATGGAGGCGAGCAGCAGGCCGTCCGGCCGCAGCGCCGTGCGCAGCTGGATGAGCGCGCCGGGCAGGTCGTTGACCATGTGCAGGGACAGGTTGGCGACCACCAGGTCGAAGCTGGCGGCGGCGAAGGGCAGCCACTCCGGATCGCCCACCACGGCCCCGTCCAGCCGGGCCATGGCGGGGGACAGCTCGCAGCTGACGGTCTCGATGCCCCGCTGGCGCAGGCGGGGCGCCACCACGCCGCGCCCGCCCAGGTCCAGTGCGCGGGCGAACCGCAGGGTGGTGTCGTCCAGCCGGTCCAGCAAGCGGTCCGCGACCTCCGCCAGCACCGGCGCCACCTCGCCGATGCGGCTGGCGGCGCGGTCCCGGTGCAGGCGCACCGCCCGGCGGTCGAACACGGTCTCGGTCATGGGGCGGGCCTTCGGTTGGGGTTCCGCAGATGGTTCTCTCAGAACCCGACGAGCAGGATGTCCAGCGCGCGGATGATGCGGTCGTGATCGGCCGCCAGGCTGGCAACCGCCCGCTTCAGCTCGCGCGCCGGGAGGCTGGCGATGGCTTGCGTCAGCATCACGTGACGTTGGCCCAGGATGTCGAACACCGGATTGAGGTCGCCGATCGGTGAAGGCGCACCCTCGATGGGCACGAGCGGCACCACGGTCCGAGTGGCCAGGGCGGACAGGAGGGCGGCCTGGACGTCCAGCACATAGCCCTTGCTGCCCTTGCCGGGCATGGGATGCACGTCGTGGCGGGCCAATCAGAACTGCCGATAGGCGTCGAGCGGCAAGCCATGCTCGGCAACATGCTCGTTCCAGGCGCGCATCGCGTCCTGGTTCTCCTGCAGCCATTGCCGCCGCCGCCTGTCCGCCACCTCTGCCGCAAGCCCGCGCTCGCAAGCCTGCGACACGTTGATGCCCAGCATGCGAGCATCCTGCAGCAGGGTTTCCGGCAGGGTCACGTTCGTCGCGCGCCGGGACGGCAAGGGTTTGGCAGCGATGCGGGGCATGATGCGACCTTGCGCGGATGCACTAAGTTATGCGCACGACTTATGCACAAAAATCGCCATGGCGGAAGCTCCCGCACGGTGGACGCGCCCCGCCATACAGGCGTAACCTGACGCCATGCAGCCGATCGCCCGCGCGCTCCTCACGGGGCGGTCCTGGATCGGCGCCGCCGCCCGATACGCCCTGGACGTGGCCCTGCCGCCGCACTGCCTGACGTGCGACGCCGGGGTCGAGGCGCCGGGGCGGATGTGCACCGCCTGCTTCCGCGCCACCAGCTTCGTGACGGAGCCGTGCTGCCAGCGTTGCGGCCTGCCGTTCGGGCATGCGGGGCAGGGCGGGCTGGCGCGGGCCTGCGACGGCTGCACCGCCGAGCCGCCGCCGTGGCGCATGGGCCGCGCCGCCCTGCGCTACGACGACCAGGCCCGCCGCATCATCCTGCCGCTGAAATACGGCGACCGGGTGGAGCTGGCCGCCGCCCTGGCGCGGCACATGGCGCGGGCCGGCGCGGCGCTGCTGCGGGACGCCGACATCCTGGTGCCGGTGCCGCTGCACCGCCGCCGCCTGCTGGCGCGGCGCTACAACCAGTCCGCCCTGCTGGCCCATGCGGTCGGCCGGCTGTGCGGGCGGGCGGTCGTGGCGGACGGGCTGCGCCGCACCCGCGCCACCCAGCCCCTCGCCGGGCTGACCCGGCGCGAGCGGGCGCAGATGGTGGGGGGCGCGTTCGCCGTCCGGCCGGGGCGGGAGGCCGCCATCACGGGCCGCCGGGTCGTGCTGATCGACGACGTGCTGACCAGCGGCGCCACCGCCGGGGCGTGCGCGCGGGCGCTGCTGGCGGGGGGTGCTGCGCGGGTGGACCTGTTGGTGGGCGCGCGCGCCGGCGTGGCCGGGCCAGGCGAAGCCTTGCCTTGAGGTCCAGGGGAAGCCTTGCCTTGAGGCCCAAGCATCGCCATTGCTGAACTCATTGCCGCAAAGGATCCTGACGCTGTGCCGCGCATCGAAATCTACACCCAGCCCTGGTGCCCGTTCTGCACCCGTGCGGTCAGCCTGCTGAAGAGCAAGGGCCTGGCCTTCGAGGAGATCAACGCCCCCCACGGCTCGGCCGAGCGGGCGCAGTCCGAGCAGCGCTCCGGCCGGTCCACCGTGCCGCAGGTGTTCATCGGCGGCGCGCATGTCGGCGGGTGCGACGACCTGGTGGCGCTGAACCGGGCGGGCAAGCTGGACCCCATGCTGGCCGCCGGATGATCCACTACCAGCTCCGCTGCGGCGGCGACCACGCGTTCGACGGCTGGTTCCGCGACAGCGCCGCCTTCGAGCAGCAGGCCGGCGCCGGGCTGCTGTCCTGCCCGGTCTGCGGCGCAATCGACGTCAGGCGCGGCCTGATGGCGCCGGCGCTGGGCCGCGCGCACGCCGCCCTGGCCCAGGTCGAGCCCGCGGCGGAGGTTTCGCCGGCGCCGGCCGCGAAGCCTCCGGCGCCGCAGCCCGTGGTGGGCGGCGCGCTGCCGGACGGCGTGCGTTCCATGCTGCAGCGAATGCGCGCCGAGGTGGAGAAGCGCTGCGACTACGTGGGCCCGGCCTTTGCTGCGGAGGCGCGCCGCATCCACAACGGCGACGCCGACGCGCGCGGCATCTACGGCGAGACGACGCCGGAGGAGGCCGAGCGGCTGGCCGATGACGGCATCGAGGTGTCGCGCATGCCCTGGGTGCCGCGCGCCGACGGGTGACGCGCCGCCTACCGCGCGAAGGCGGCGATGTAGTTCACCCCGAGGTCGCGGCTGATCGTCCAGCGCTGCCGCAGCGGGTCGAACGTCATGCCGGCGCTGTCCGTCAGGCGCAGCCCGGCGCCCCGCGCCAGCCGCGCCAGCTCGGCCGGGGTGACGAAGCGCCGCCAGTCATGGGTGCCGACCGGCAGCAGGCGAAGCACGTACTCCGCTCCCCACTTGGCCACCACCAGGGAGCGGGCGGTGCGGTTGATGGTGGACAGGAACAGGCGGCCGCCCGGCTCCAGCAGCGCCGCCAGCTCCCGCAGGAAGCCCGCCGGGTCGGGCACGTGCTCGACCACCTCCAGCGCGGTGACCGCGGCGAAGCGGCGGCCCTCGGCCAGCATGTCGCCCGTGGTGGCAACCCGGTACTCCACCGGCAGCGCGCCGGCGTGCGCGCGGGCCGCCTCGACCGGGCGGCGGGCGGCATCGATGCCGAGCACGGCGTGGCCTTGGCGGGCGAGGGCCTCGGCGGCCAGCCCTGCGCCGCAGCCCACGTCCAGCAGCGTGCCGGGGCCGTCCAGGCGGTCCGCGATCCAGCCGACCCGCAGCGGGTTCATCGCCAGCAGCGCCCGCATCGGCCCCGCCGGGTCCCACCATGCGTCGGCCAGCGCGTCGAACTTCAGCACCTCTGCGGGAGCGGCGATGCCTCCCTGCGCGGGCCGCGTGCCCTTCGGAAGGCTGCCTTGCGCCGGCCCGCGGTTGTCGATGTCCGTCATGCCCGGTATGTGATCGCCCCTGGCGTCGGCCGCAACCGGCCTTGCCGGAGGCTCGCCTTGCTTGAAGAGTGGGGACGGCGGCATGGCGCGCATCGTGATGAAGTTCGGCGGCACCTCGGTGGCCGACCTCGACCGCATCCGGGACGTGGCGCGCCGGGTCAGGCGCCAGGTGGAGGCGGGGCACGAGGTGGCGGTGGTGGTGTCGGCCATGTCGGGCGTGACCAACCAGCTGGTCGGCTGGTGCCAGGCCCTGGCGCCCATGCACGACGCGCGGGAATACGACGCGGTGGTGGCGACGGGCGAGCAGGTCACCAGCGGGCTGCTCGCCATCGCGTTGCAGGAGGCGGGGATCGATGCGCGGTCCTGGGCCGGCTGGCAGATCGCGCTGCACACGGACGGCTCGCACGGCAAGGCGCGCATCGAGCGGATCGACAGCGCCACCCTGCTCGCCCGCATGGCGATCGGCCAGGTGCCGGTGGTGGCGGGCTTCCAGGGCATCGGGCCGGACAACCGGGTGACGACGCTGGGCCGCGGCGGGTCGGACACGTCGGCCGTGGCGCTGGCGGCGGCGTTGCGCGCGGACCGGTGCGACATCTATACCGACGTGGACGGCATCTACACCACGGACCCGCGAATCGTGGCCAAGGCGCGCAAGCTCGGTAAGATCGCGTACGAGGAGATGCTGGAGCTTGCCTCCGTCGGCGCCCGCGTGCTGCAGACCCGCAGCGTGGAGCTGGCGATGAAGGAGAACGTCCGCGTCCAGGTGCTGTCCTCGTTCGAGGACGCGCCGGAGGAGGGCACAGGCGGTTCGCTGGTGGTGGATGAGGACGAGATCGTGGAACAGGAAATCGTGTCCGGCATCGCCTATTCACGTGACGAGGCGAAGATCACGGTGCGCCGGGTGCCGGACCGCCCCGGCGTGGCGGCGGCCATCTTCGGCCCGCTGACGGCGGCCAACGTGAACGTGGACATGATCGTGCAGAACGTGTCGGCGGACGGCACCACGGACATGACGTTCACCGTGGGCCGCGCGGATTTGCGGCTGGCGCAGGCGACGCTGGCCGAGGCGAGCGCCGCCGTGGGCTACGCGGAGCTGCTGACCGACCCGGACGTGGCCAAGATCAGCGTGGTGGGCGTCGGCATGCGGTCCCACGTGGGGGTGGCCAACACGATGTTCCGCACCCTGGCGGAGAAGGGCATCAACATCCAGGTCATCTCCACCAGCGAGATCAAGGTCTCGGTGCTGGTCGGCGCCGAGTACACGGAACTGGCGGTGCGCGCCCTGCACACCGCCTACGGCCTCGATGCCGCCTGACGTCACGCCGCGGCTGCTGATGCAGCCGGACGCGCGGCTGCGGCGCGCCCGGGCGGAGCTTGACCGGCTGTGGGCGCCAGGGCTGGCCTTCCTGGGCAGCCGCACCGCCATCATGGGCGGCGCCATGAGCTGGGTGAGCGAGCGCACCCTGGTCGCCGCCATCTCCAACGCCGGCGGCTTCGGGGTGATCGCCGGCGGCTCCATGGGGCCGGACGCCCTGGCCGCCGAGATCGCCGCGACCCAGGAGCGCACGGCCGCGCCGTTCGGCGTCAACCTCATCACCATGCACCCCCGGCTGGCCGACCTGGTCCGGGTCTGCCTGGAGGCGCGGGTCAGCCATGTCGTGCTGGCCGGCGGCGTGCCGCCGGGCACGGCGGTGCGCGCGGTGAAGGACGGCGGCGCGCGGCTGATCTGCTTCGCCCCGGCCCTGGTGCTGGCCCGGCGGCTGGTGCGCTCCGGCGCCGACGCGCTGATCATCGAGGGGTCGGAGGCGGGCGGGCACATCGGGCCCGTGTCGCTGACGGTGCTGGCGCAGGAGATACTGCCGCACCTGCGCGAGGTGCCGGTGTTCGTGGCCGGCGGCATCGGGCGGGGCGAGGCGGTCCTCGGCTACCTGGAGATGGGCGCCGCCGGGGCGCAGCTCGGCACCCGCTTCGCCGCCTCGGAGGAGTCGGTGGCGCACCCCCGCTTCAAGCAGGCCTTCATCCATGCCCGCGCACGCGACGCGATGGCGTCCGTCCAGCTGGACGAGCGGCTGCCCGTGACGCCGGTGCGCGGCCTGGCCAACCACGGCGCCCGGCGCTTCGTGCTGCACCAAAGGGAGGCGGTGCGCCGGATGGAGGCGGGCGAGCTGACGCGGGAGGCCGCCCAACTGGACGTCGAGCATTTCTGGGCCGGGGCGCTGCGCCGCGCCGTAATCGACGGGGACGTGGAGCACGGCTCGGTGATGATGGGCCAGTCCGTCGGCATGGTGACGGCCGAGCAGGCGGTGCCGGACATCATCGAGGAGCTGGTGGCGCAAGCTGCCGGCGCGCTGGCCCTGCGCGCGCCCGCCTCCGGCCTGGGCGATCACGGCGCGGCCAGCTAGCCATGTCGGGCACCCGGCGTCTGCTCGCGCGCCTGCGGGACATGATGGCCTCCGACGCCGCTCCGCTGGCCGACGTGGTGCGCCTGGTCGCGGCCGAGCTGGTGGCCGAGGTGTGCTCGCTCTATGCGCTGCGCAGCGGCGATGCGCTGGAGCTGATCGCCACCCACGGCCTGCGCCCGGACGCGGTGGGCCGCACCCGGCTGCGCATGGGCGAGGGCATCGTCGGCATCTGCGCCGCCACCGGGGACCTGCAGAACCTGCCGGACGCCCAGATGCACCCGAGCTTCGCCTACCGGCCCGAAACCGGCGAGGAGCCGTTCGCCTCCCTGCTCGCCGTGCCGGTGCGGCGGGCCGGGCACACCATGGGCGTGATCGCGGTGCAGAACCGCTCGCCCCGCCGCTACAACGCCGACGAGGTGGACGTGGTGGAAACCGTCGCCATGCTGCTGGCGGAGGCGCTGGCCGCGGCGGGGGCGGCGGCCGTGTCCGAGGACGCGCTGGGCGCCACCCTGCCGCGCCAGTTCGAGGCGGTGCCGCTGGCGCCGGGCCTGGTCGCCGGCCGGCTGATCGGCAGCCGCTTCGGCAACGTCCCGCGCCGCTTCCTGGCGCAGGACCCGGCGGCGGAGCAGGCCCGGCTGGAGGCGGCGCTGGTGGCCATGCGGCGGGACCTGGACGTGCTGATCGAGCAGGGCATGCCGGCCAACGACGAGACGCGCGAGGTGATGGAGGCCACCCGCCTGGTCGCCGCCGACGAGGGCTGGGTGCGCCGCGTGACCGAGGCGATCCGCACCGGGCTGACGGCGGAGGCGGCCGTGGTGCGCGTGGCCAGCGACCTGCGCGACCGGATGCGCCGCATCACCGACCCCTACCTGCGCGAGCGCCTGGCCGACCTGGAGGACCTCGCCGCCCGGTTGCTGCAAGCGCTCGATGGCGGGGCGGTGCCCGGGCCGGTGGCGTCCGGCACCATCCTGGTGGTCCGCCGGCTCGGCCCGGCCCAGCTGCTGCAATGGCACGCCAGCGGCATCGCCGGCATCGCCATCGAGGAGGCGAGCCCCTCCGGCCACGCCGCCATCCTGGCGCGCGCGCTGGGGCTGCCCATGGTGGGCGGGGTGCGCGGCCTGCTGGACGCCATGGGGCCGGGGGACGAGGCGGTGCTGGACGCGGACGAGGGCCAGCTCATCCTGCGGCCGGATGCCGAGGTGCGCACCAGCTATGACCGCGCCATCGAGGGCCGGGCCGCCCGCCGGGCCGGCTACGGCGCCCTGCGGGCGCAGCCCAGCGTCACCGCGGACGGCACCGCCTTCAGCCTGATGCTGAACGTGGGCCTGGCGCTCGAGCTGGACCAGTTGGACGCGGTGGGGGCGGACGGCATCGGCCTGTTCCGCACCGAGATCGCCATGCTGGCCCGCGGCGCGCTGGCGGACACGGCGGAGCAGACGGCGCTGTACGCCCGCGTGCTGGACGCCGCCGGGGATCGCCCCGTGCTGTTCCGCACCCTGGACCTGGGCGGCGACAAGATGCTGCCGGACGCGCCGGCGCACGAGGAGGAGAACCCGGCCATGGGCTGGCGCTCCCTGCGCGTGGCGCTGGACCGCCCGGCGCTGCTGCGCCGCCAGGTGCGGGCGTTGCTGCTGGCGGCGGGGGGGCGGCCGCTTTCCGTCATGTTCCCCATGGTCGCGACGGTGGCGGAGTTCCGCGCCGCCCGCGGCCTGCTGTATGCGGAGGCGGCCCGGGTGCGGCCTGCGCCCAGCCGCCTGCGCATCGGCACCATGCTGGAGGTGCCCTCCCTGCTGTGGCAGCTGCCGGCGCTGCTCAAGGACTGCCAGTTCATCTCCATCGGCTCCAACGACCTCATGCAGTTCCTGTTCGCCGCCGACCGCGGCAGCCCGGCGCTGGCGGGCCGCTACGACCTGCTGTCGCCCCCCGTGCTGGATATCCTGGACCACGTGCGCAGCTGCACGGAGGCGGCGCAGGTGTCGCTGTCCGTCTGCGGCGAGGCGGCGTCGCGCCCGCTGGAGGCGCTGACGCTGGCGGCCCTCGGCATCACCGCGCTGTCCATGCCGGCGTCCGGGCTGCTGGGCGCCAAGGCGTTCCTGCGCTCGGCCCGGCTGGATGCGTTCCGCCCCGTGCTGCATTCGCTGCGCGCCAACGCCTCGGGAGAGGCCAGCCTGCGCGAGCCGATCGTCGCCTGGGCGCGGGAGCACGGGCTGGAGGCGTAGGCTGTTTTTTGCAGTCCGATACCGGAAGGTTTACATCCTGGCCGCAGGATTCACCCGGCCCCCGGAGACGTGCGTGCTGCCAGCCCATCCCCTCGCCGGCGCCGCCGCGTGATGTCCTACCTCGATCCCGAAGGACTCGTGCCCAGCGAGGGAGCCGCCCGGGTCGGGGCGGAGCTGCGCCTGGCCCGCCAGCGCCTGGGCTGGACGCTGGAGGAGCTGGCCGCCGGGCTCCGCATCCGGCAGCCCTACCTCCAGGCGATCGAGGAGGGGCGGCTGTCCGCGCTGCCCGGCAACGCCTACGCCATGGGCTTCGTGCGGACCTACGCCACGGCGCTCGGCCTGGACGCGGCCGAGATGTCCCGCCGCTTCCGGGCGGAGGCGCAGGAGGTCAACCAGAAGACCCGCCTGGCCTTCCCCGTGCCGGTGCCGCAGCGCGGCGTGCCGGCCGGCGCGGTGGTGCTGCTGGGCCTGGTGATCGCCGCGGGCACCTATGCCGCCTGGTACCGCTATTCCGGCAATGACGGGGCGCGCGTGATGCAGGAGGCGTCCTCGCCGCCGGAGCGCCTGGCCGCCATGGTGCCGCCGCCGGCGCAGTCGCCGCAGGTTGCCTCCATCCTGCCCTCCGCGCCGCCCGCCAGCCCAGCCCAGCCGCCGGCCGCCCCGATCCTCACCCCCACTCCGGCCTTGGCGCCATCCTTGCCGCCCGCCTTGATTCCTCCGGTCGTGGTCGCGCCCCCTCCGGCCGTCGCCGCAGCTCCGCCCCCGCTGCCGGCCGCGCCGCCCGCCACGTCGCGGGTGATGCTGCGCGCCAACGCGGGCGGCTGGGTGCAGGTGCGCCAGGCGGAGGGGCAGGTGCTGCTCAACCGGGTGCTGCGCGCAGGCGAGAGCTGGCCGGTGCCGGTGCGCCCGCAACTGCTGCTGACGACCAGCAACGCCGGCGGCCTGCAGCTGCTGGTGGACGGGGTGGCCATGCCCTCGCTCGGCCTGCCGGGCACGCTGCGGCGGGACGTGCCGCTGGACCCGGCGATGGCCAAGGTGGGGCTCAAGCCGGCCAAGCCGAACTCGACGCCGCGCGCCGCCGCGCAGTAAGATGCCGGCACGGTTACGGAGCCCGCCCCGATGAACTACCGCTCATACCAGCAGATCGACCGCCGCAAGTCCCGCCTGATCCATGTCGGCCGCGTGCCGGTGGGCGGCGACTCGCCGGTGACGGTGCAGACCATGACCAACACGCTGACCACGGACGTGGCGGGAACCGTGGCCCAAATCCGCAAGTCGGAGAAGGCGGGCGTCGATATCGTCCGGGTGTCCTGCCCCGACCAGGAGAGCGCGCTGGCGCTGCGCGAGATCGTGGCGCAGGTCGAGGTGCCGATCGTGGCGGACATCCACTTCCACTACAAGCGCGCCATCGAGGCGGCGCAGAGCGGGGCGGCCTGCCTGCGCATCAACCCGGGCAACATCGGCAGCCCCGAGCGGGTGCGCGAGGTGATCCGCGCCGCCAAGGACCATGGCTGCTCCATGCGGATCGGCGTGAACGCCGGCAGCCTGGAGCGCCACCTGCTGGAGAAGTACGGCGAGCCGAATCCGGAGGCGCTGGTCGAGAGCGCGCTGGAGCACGCCAAGATCCTGCAGGACAACGACTTCCACGAGTTCAAGATCAGCGTGAAGGCGTCCGACGTGTTCCTGGCGGTCGCGGCCTACCAGCAGCTGGCCGAGGTGTGCGACCACCCGCTGCACATCGGCATCACGGAGGCCGGGTCCAAGCGGGCGGGCACGGTGAAGAGCTCCATCGGGCTGGGCTCGCTGCTGTGGGCCGGCATCGGCGACACCCTGCGCGTGTCGCTCTCGGCCGAGCCGGAGGAGGAGGTCTATGTCGGCTGGGACATCCTGAAGTCGCTCGGCGTGCGGCACCGCGGGGTGAAGATCATCTCCTGCCCGAGCTGCGCGCGGCAGGGCTTCAACGTGATCCAGACGGTCAGCACGCTGGAGGAGCGGCTGGCGCACATCGAGACGCCGATCACGCTGTCCATCATCGGCTGCGTGGTGAACGGCCCGGGCGAGGCGCTGATGACCGATCTGGGCGTCACCGGCGGCGGCGAGGGCAAGCACATGGTGTACGCCGCCGGGCGGCAGGACCACCGCATGAACGCGGAGGGCATGGTGGACCACATCGTTGACCTGGTGGAGGCCAAGGTGGCGGAGCTGAAGGCGGCCGCGCCCGTAAGGGTGGCGGCGGAGTGAGCGGGCCGCGGATCGACACCTCCCACATCAAGTCGCCGCGCGACCCGATGACGGCGGAGGAGCGGGAGGCGGTGCGGGCGGAGATAAGGCAGTCGCACGAGGCGCTCGCCTCCATCGTAGCCTGGGACGGCAATGCCGTCGATGAGTGGAACAAGATGTTTGAGGAAACCCTGGGGCAACCATCGAACGTCGATGCAGCATGATGTGTTTGAAAACAACAACGTCCGGAGCCGCGTAAGCCAGCCCTTCCTGGTCAATTTGCAGGCCGATGGCATTGATGGGCCGCTGTGCCTCGCTTGTCCGTTTTTCGCGCCTGGCACGCTCCAGAGCAGTAAAACCGTCATTCCGGTGATGTTCGAGGGAAAGCCTTACCTGCTTGCATTGATACTCATGAGCGCAGTGGACAGGCGCTGGCTCCGCCGTCCCGCAGGCTTCATCGCAGCCGACCGCGACGACATCCTGCGCGCGCTCGACTGGCTATTCACCGGTATCTGACCCACCACGCACATAAACAACGCGGCCAGCCGTCCCGCCCCGCATGGCCACGACCCGGCGGACGAACCGCGCGATGTCCGGCACGGCATAGTCCACCGTCAGCTCCACGACGCACGCCGCCGGGGCCGCCTTCCTGCGGCGGCTGGCATAGTCGTACTCGGCCACCGGCTGGAACGTGGCCCGGCCGCGCGGGGCAGGGCCCAGGTTGAACGTGGCGCCGCTGTTGATCGGGCTCAGCGTCACGAGTGGCCGGTATGCCGCCGCCAGCGCCGCGGCGTCGATCTCCAGCACGTCGTGCTCGGCCGCCCGGTACTCCCGGCCGTCCAGCAGCTTCAGCAAGCGTTGCCGCGCCAGCCAGAAGAACACCTTGCCGTTCAGCAGCCGATACCAGTCTGCTGGGGCCATGCCGTCCTGCAAGCAGCGGCGCAGGGCGGCGTCGCTCATCGGCTTCTGGTCCCGCACCAGGGCCGCGCCATGCGCCGGGTGGCGCAGCCACACGCCGGCGGGCCGGTGCGCCGCCTCGATCGCCGCCCGCTCGCCGGCCGGGACCTCGAACAGGTCTAGCAGCGCGGTGGTGCTGCGCAGCCCGTGCCGCTGGATGCCCGGCCAGCTGCCGCTCTCGGCCATGTGGTAGAGCGTCGGGCAATGGCGGAGCAGCTCCGCCCATTCGTCTTCTGTCACGCGCCAGCCTCATCGATTCCGCCTCATGGGTCCAGCAACCCAGCATCCGGCTTGCGCCGCGCCGTGCGACCGGCGATGACACGCGCCCATCCAACCTCCATGTCCGGACCATCATGGCTGCCCTCCAACCGCCCCGCGGCACGCACGACCTGATCGGCGAGGACCAGCGCCGCCACGCCCGGGTGGTGGACGCGGCCCGCAGCACCGCCGCGCTGTATGGCTTCGACGAGTGGGCCACGCCCATCTTCGAGGACACCGCCGCGTTCTCCCGCACCCTCGGCGACACCTCCGACGTGGTGACCAAGGAGATGTACAGCTTCGCCGACCGCGGCGGCGACAGCCTCACCCTGCGCCCGGAAGGTACGGCCGGCATCTGCCGCGCCCTGGTCAGCAACGGGCTGACCCAGGCGCTGCCGCAGAAGGCGTTCTATGCCGGGCCGATGTTCCGCTACGAGCGGCCGCAGAAGGGCCGCACCCGCCAGTTCCACCAGATCGGCATCGAGCTGATCGGCCCCGCCGAGCCGCTGGCGGACGCGGAGGCGATCAGCTGCGGCTGGGACATCCTGACCCGGCTCGGCATCGCCGACGGGATCGTGCTGGAGGTCAACACCCTGGGCGACCGCCCGAGCCGCGACGCCTACCGCGCGGCGCTGGTGACGTATTTCAGCGCCCACCGCGAGGCGCTCTCCGCCGAGAGCCGGGACCGGCTGGAGCGCAACCCGCTGCGCATCCTGGACAGCAAGGACGCCGGCGACCGCGCCGTGGTGGCCGACGCGCCGACCATCGCCCCCCACCTGACGGCCGAGGCCGGGCAGTTCTACGCGGCGTTGCTCGCCCGCATCGAGCGGTTCGGCGTGCCGTTCCGGGAGAACCCGCGCATTGTCCGCGGGCTCGACTACTACAACCACACCGCGTTCGAGTTCGTGACCGACCGGCTGGGCGCGCAGGGCACGGTGATGGCGGGCGGCCGCTATGACGGCCTGGTGGAGCAGATGGGCGGCCCGCCCACGCCGGCGGTCGGCTGGGCCGCCGGCGTCGAGCGGCTGGCCATGCTGCTGGGCGACCCGGCGCCGCCGCCGGGTCCGGTCGCGGTGGTCCCGGTGGGCGAGGACGCCGAGGCCCCGGCGATGGCGGTGCTGCAAGCGCTGCGGCAGGCCGGCATCCGGGCGGAGATGGCCTACCGCGGCAACCTCAAGCGCCGGATGGAGCGCGCCAACCGCATCGGTGCGCGCGCCGCGGTCATCCTGGGCGCGGAGGAGGCGGCCCGCGGGGTGGCGCAGCTCAAGCGGCTGGACACGGGCGCGCAGGAGGAGGTGGCGTTGCACAGCCTCGCCGCCCGGCTGCGGTGACGCCGCTCGACGTGAAGCTGGACCGGGTGGTGGACCGGGCGGACGAGCTGCGGTCCCAGCTCAGCGCCGGACTGTCCGGCGACGCCTTCGCCCGCTCCTCCCGCGAGCTGTCCGAGCTGGAGCTGGTGGTGGCCCGCATCGGCGACCTGCGGGCGGCGGAGCAGGCGGCGCGCGAGGCGGAGGCGCTGCTGGCCGATCCCGAGATGAAGGACCTGGCGGAGGCCGAGCTGGATGGGCTGCGCCACAGCCTGCCGGGCCTGCAGCGCGAAATCCGCCTGGCGCTGCTGCCCAAGGATACCGCGGACGAGCGCAGCGCCATCCTGGAGGTGCGCCCGGCGGCCGGCGGCGACGAGGCGGGGCTGTTCGCCGCCGAGCTGTTCGGCATGTACCAGCGCTACGCCGCCGCCCAGGGCTGGCGCGTCGAGGTGCTGGACTACGCGGACACTGAGCTGGGCGGGCTGAAGGAGGGCGTCGCCGAGATCAGCGGGCGCGGCGTGTTCGCCCGGCTGAAATACGAGTCCGGCGTTCACCGGGTGCAGCGCGTGCCCGCCACCGAGAGCCAGGGCCGCATCCACACCTCCACCGTGACGGTCGCGGTGCTGCCGGAGGCGGAGGAGGTGGACGTGCAGGTGAACGACGGCGACCTGCGCATCGACACCTATCGCGCGTCCGGCGCCGGCGGGCAGCACATCAACAAGACGGACAGCGCCGTGCGCATCACCCACCTGCCGAGCGGCGTGGTGGTGGCGATGCAGGAGGAACGCTCCCAGCACAAGAACCGCGCCAAGGCGATGAAAGTGCTGCGCGCCCGGCTGTACGAGCTGCAGCGCTCCTCCCTGGCGGCGGCACGGGGCGCTGACCGCAAGGCGCAGGTGGGCACCGGGGACCGCTCCGAGCGCATCCGCACCTACAACTTCCCGCAGGGCCGCGTGTCCGACCACCGCATCAACCTCACGCTGCACAAGATCGACCGGGTGATGCTGGGCGAGCTGGACGAGATCGTGGACGCGCTGACCGCGGAGGACCAGGCCGCCCGGCTCGCGGCGGACGATTGAGCGCGGACGGTTGAGCATGGGCGATTGAGCCTGGGCCGCCGCCTGGCCGCCGCGACCGCCACGCTGGCCGCGGCCGGCCTCGACCGTCCCCGGCGGGAGGCGCGGCTGCTGCTGTGCCACGCCACCGGGCTGGATGCCGCCGGCCTGCTGCGCGAGCTGCATGCCGACCATCCTGCGCCGGAGTTCGAGGCGCTGGTGGCGCGCCGCGCCGCGCGGGAGCCGCTGGCGCTGATCACGGGGCGGCAGCCGTTCTGGAGCTTCGACGTGGCCGTGTCCGCCGACACGTTGATCCCGCGCGCGGATTCCGAGACCCTGGTGGAGGCGGCGCTGGAGGCGTTCCCCGGCCGCGACGCCCGGCGGGTGCTGGACCTCGGCACCGGCACCGGCTGCCTGCTGCTGGCCGTGCTCACCGAGTTCCCGGGCGCGTTCGGCGTGGGGGTGGACTGGTCCGCCGCCGCCGCCGCGCTGGCCCGGCGCAACGCCTGGGACTTGGGGCTGGACGGCCGTGCGGCCATCGCCTGCGGCTATTGGGCGACGGCGCTGCAAGCCCGCTTCGACCTGGTGCTCAGCAACCCGCCCTACATCGAGACCGCCGCCATCGCCGGGCTGATGCCGGAGGTCTCGCAGTACGAGCCCGCGCTCGCGCTGGATGGCGGCGCGGACGGGCTGGACGCCTATCGCAGCCTCATGGACGCGCTGCCGGCCTTGCTGACGCCGGGCGGCGTCGCCATCTTGGAGATCGGAGCCGGGCAGGCGCGGGCGATCTCCGACCTCGCCCGTGCGGCAGGCCTGCGACCCGGCGTGGCGCGGCCGGACCTGGCGGGGGTGGAGCGGGCCTTGCCCGTCCGTCTGTCCCGCAAGAAATCGTTTGGCGAACCCGGCCACCGCCGGTAGGGTCCTGCCTCAGCGAGGATGCACGGTCGGGCAGCCCATGGGGCAGCCGGCTTGCCACGGGCGACCGGCCCACCTCGGCCCCAACGGGACGACGCTCACCAAGCCCGCCCGTGATTGAAACTTGAGAGAGCTTCAGAGCAGAATGAACATCAAACGCATGCGTGGCCGCAACAACCGCGGGCCTGGTGGCGGTGGCGGCGGTGGCGGCCCGCCCCGGCACCAGAGCGGCAACGTCCCGCTCAACCGCAACCACGTGTTCGACAGCAACGGCCCGGACTTGCGCGTCCGCGGCACGGCGCAGCAGCTGTTCGAGAAATACCTCCAGCTGGGCCGCGACGCCTCCAGCAGCGGCGACCGGGTGATGGCCGAGGGCTACTTCCAGCACGCCGAGCACTATTTCCGCATCATCAACGCCATCAACCAGGCGCAGCAGCTGCAGCCGCAGCACGGCCAGCCCAACGGGCAGGCTCCGCAAGCCGCCCAGCCGCCGCAGCACAACGGCCCCCGCCGTGATGAGCCGGAGGAGGAGGACGAGGACCAGCCGGACCTGGAACGCGAATTGCGGTCGGAGCAGCCGTCCAGCGAGCCGCGCGACATCCCGATCGCTCAGCCGGAGGGCTGAGCGAACCGGCTTGGATGCAGCGAGGCTTCCAGGGCGGCGTCCTGCACCAGGCCGAGCCGCAGGAACAGGTCGATCAGCACCAGGTTCACGTTGAACTTGAAGTTGTCGGTGTGCCGCACCGCCTCCAGCACGGAGGCGGCCGGCAGCAGCTCGAAGCCGCTCACCTCGCCATCGACCGGGCAGGGCACCGTGCTCTCCGGCAGCTGCAGGTCGTAGCAGTGCAGACGGTCTCGGCGCAGGCCTTCCGGCCGCTCCATCACATAGCTGATCGTGCCGGTCTCGACGGCCTGCGACACGAGCCAGCGGGGCAGCCCGGCCTCCTCGTCGGCCTCCTTCACCAGCGTCTCGTCCGGCCCCAGCCCGGCCGGCACGCCGCCGCCCACCATGTTGTCCAGCTTGCCCGGGTCCAGCTTCTTGTCCATCGCCCGGCGGCCGATCCAGATGTGCCATCCGTCTGGGCGGTGCACCAAGCCGTTCAGGTGCACGCCCACCGCCTCCAGCCCGAGCACCGCCATCGCCCCGCGGTCGATCGTGCCCAGGGCAGGGCCGCCGGCGCTCGCCCGCACGTCGAACGCCTCGTCCCGCCAGCGGCACAGCCCGGCCTCGGCCAGGGCGCGGCCCACGGCCGGCAGCGCCGCCGCCGTGACCGCCGTGCCCGCCACGGCCGCCGCGTCCGGCCCCACCCAGCCCACCGCCTGGCCCGCCACGCGGAACGGCACCCGGCGGCCGGGCAGGCGGGCGTTGTTGCAGGCCGTGACGTGCCGCAGCAGGCCGGGTTCGGAGGGGGGCATGCGGCAGCCTAGCCCAGCGGCCCGGCACCGTCACGGATCGCCTTTGCATCGCGGCAAGCGGTCGCCACATCAGCGGCATGTCACGCCGTAGCCTGGACCTGCCCATCCCGCCGCGCTCCACCTTCGCGACGGTGCGCTCCCTGGCGCCCTACCTGTGGCCGCGGGGCGACCGCGGCGCCCATGTGCGGGTGCTGCTCGCGGCGGCCTGCCTGATCCTGGCCAAGGTGGCGACGGTGTACGTGCCGCTGGTCTACAGCCAGGCGGTGGACCGGCTCAGCCCCGCCCACAACCCCGCGACCGTGTCGCTCGCGCTGATCCTGGGCTACGGCCTGCTCCGCGTGGCGTCCGCCGGGTTCGGCGAGCTGCGGGACGCCGTGTTCGCGTCCGTGCAGCAACGCACCACGCGCCGCATCGGGCTGGACACGTTCCGCCACATGCATGGCCTGTCGCTGCGCTTTCACTTGGACCGGCAGACCGGCGGCATGTCGCGCGCCATCGAGCGCGGCGTGGCCGGCATCCAGCAGGTGCTGCGGCTGGCCGTGTTCAACCTGATCCCGACGCTGTTCGAGGTGCTGCTGGTCACCGGCATCATTTGGCGGCTGTTCGACTGGCGCTACGCCGCCGTCACCTTCGGCGCGGTGGCCAGCTACATCGGCTTCACCGTCGGCTTCACCTCGTGGCGCATCAAGTACCGCCGCCAGATGAACGACGTGGACAGCGAGGCCAACACCAAGGCGCTGGACAGCCTGCTGAACTACGAGACGGTCAAGTATTTCGGCAACGAGGCGCACGAGGCCGCCCGGTTCGACGACGCGCTGGCCCGCTACGAGACGGCGGCGGTGCGCACCCAGGTGACGCTGAACCTGCTCAACATCGGCCAGGCCGTCATCATCGCCGGGGGGCTGGCGCTCATCATGCTGATGGCCGCCCGCGGCGTGGTGGCGGGGCAGATGACGGTGGGCAAGTTCGTGCTGGTCAACACCTACCTGATGCAGCTCTACCAGCCGCTGAACTTCCTCGGCTTCGTCTATGCCAGCATCAAGCAGGGCGTGGTGGACATGGAGCAGATGTTCCGCCTGCTGGCGGTGGACCAGGAGGTGGCGGACGCGCCCGGCGCACCGCCGCTGGCCCCCTCGTGCACCGGGTCGCGTGCCGGGTCGGTCGCGTTCGAGGACGTGCGGTTCGGCTACGGCCCCGACCGGGAAATCCTGCACGGCGTCAGCTTCACGGTGCCGCCCGGCGGCAAGCTGGCCATCGTGGGGCCGACCGGGGCGGGCAAGAGCACGGTCAGCCGACTGCTGTTCCGCTTCTACGACGCGACCGGCGGCCGCGTGCTGATCGATGGCCAGGACGTGCGCGGCGTGACGCAGGACAGCGTGCGCGCCGCCATCGGCGTGGTGCCGCAGGACACGGTGCTGTTCAACGACACCATCCGCTACAACATCGCCTATGGCCGCATCGGCGCCACGCAGGCGGAGGTGGAGCGCGCCGCCCGCGCCGCCCAGGTGCACGACTTCGTCCTCGCCCTGCCGGACGGCTACGACACGCGGGTCGGCGAGCGCGGGCTGAAGCTGTCGGGCGGCGAGAAGCAGCGCGTGGCCATCGCCCGCACCATCCTGAAGGACCCGCGCATCCTGATCCTGGACGAGGCGACCAGCGCGCTCGACACCCGCACGGAGGTGGACATCGGCGCCGCCCTGCGCAACGCGCAGGCCAACCGCACCACGCTGGTGATCGCGCACCGGCTGTCCACGGTGGTCGATGCCGACGAGATCATCGTGCTGGTGGACGGCCGGGTGGCGGAGCGCGGCACCCATGCTGTCCTGCTGGCGGTGGGCGGCGCGTATGCCGGGATGTGGCGGCTGCAAGAGGCCAAGGCGGAGCTGGCCATGGCCGAGGCGATCGCGGACGCTGCCTGAGCGGGGTTAAATCGGGCCTTCGCTGCGCCATCTAAGCCGAAAGGAGAGCCAAGAATGACCCTCGCAGTCGATGACGGCGCGCCCGCTGACCTCAGCCATGCCGGCGCCGTGGTGGACAAGTCGGTGGAGTACATGACGGGACAGAACATCAGCTCCATCGCCATCGCCTCCGCCCTGCTGGGCGGCGCCCTGGGCATGCTCTGCCGCACCCTGTCCGACGAGGCGGTAATCCAGATTCTGCAGAACGCCATCGGCAGCGTGCGCGCCGGCGAGCTGCGCGGCGCGGACGGGGAAATGGCCCGGAACTAGCGGTGCTTGCAGGGCTCTGCCCTGCACCCGAAAGGGGATAGTCATCCCCTTTACCCCTTATACCAGGTGTCCAGAGGACCACTGTCCTCTGGTGGGGTTCGGGGCAAAGCCCCGACCTTTGCTTCGTGGAGTTTCTTACCACCCTGCTAACGCCGCTCCTGCCACCAGCGCCGCGCCGCCACGACCGACCAGATGCCTTCCACCAGGCCGAACGGCCAGGCCCCTTGCAGGAAGCCGTAGATCGAGCCCAGCAGGCAGGACCCGGCGAACCCCAGCACGAACCAGGGCGAGCGGCGCTCGCAGGCGTAGCAGGCCAGCATGGCGGTGACGGCGAACAAGCCATAGGCGGTGAGCCAGTCCACGCGCTCCCCTCCCCATCCGGTTGACGGGGCAGGGCTGTATCGGCATAACCCGCCCTCCGCCAGACCTGAGGATTGCACCACGATGTCGCGCCGTTGCGAGATGACCGGCAAGGGCGTGCTGACCGGCAACAACGTCAGCCACGCCAACAACAAGAGCCGCCGCCGCTTCCTGCCCAATTTGCAGGAGCAGTCGCTGCTGTCCGACGTGCTGGGCACGTCCATCCGCGTGCGGCTGACCACCCATGCCATGCGCACCATCGAGCATAATGGCGGGCTGGACTCGTTCCTGCTCACGACGCCGAACCGCAATCTGCCGGAAGAGGCGCAATCGCTGAAGCGCCGCATCCTGCGCGCCCAGGCGAAAAAGGCAGCAGCCTAGGTTTCTCGCCCAACGGCGACCCAGTGGCGCACCGCCCCTAGCGGCTCCCGCCCAGGCGTCGAGCCGCCTTCTCGCGTTCAGGTGCCCCTCAGTGGATGATGCGCAGCATATAGCGCAGCGTCGCGCGCATGGTCGTGGTCTGCTCCGTCATGTCCGGCGTGAACGGCGGCACGCTGGCGCCGCGGAAGATGTCCAGCCACGCGCCGTCCAGGAACGGTGAGCGCGACGTCTCGATGATCTTGGCGGACAGCACCCGGCCGGAGCGGTCGATCAGCAGCATCAAGGTCGCGTCGCCCTGTTGCTCGTCGGCGATAGCCTGCTCCGGGTAGTAGGTCCGCGCATCCACCCAGCGCCGCAGCTCGGACATCCAGTCCCCGCTCGGCCGGGCACCGCTTATATAGCCGAGCGAGGTGTCCTTCATGCCGCCCGAGTTGGAGGTGCCCATGTCGAAGCCGTGCGAGGCGTGGCCCGGCGGCTGCGCGGGCGCGTTGAACGACCATTGCTGCGGCACGGGAAAGCCGTGGGGGCTGCGCGGCACCGGGCGCGCGGCGTAGCGCGGCGGCGGGGCGGGGCGAGGCGGCAGGGGCAGCGGCGGCAGGGGCAGCGGCGGCTGCGGCATGCGGAACGCCGGCGATTGCAGGGTGAAGCCTTCCTCCTCCGGGTCCAGCGACACGGTTGGCGGCTGGGCCGCGGGCGGCGTCGGGGTGGGCGCCGGGTCGGGCGTCGGGGCAGGCGGCTGCTCGGGCGACGGCTCTGGCGGCGCGCCGGTCGGCGGCGGGGTGGGCGGCGCGTCCGGCTGCGGCGGGGTGGGCAGGGACGTGTCCGGCGTCGGCGGCGCCACGGGGGCGTCCGCGTTGCCGCGGGCCACCGAGGCCTGCTGCGACGGCTCGGGAGCTGCCGTGGAAGCCTGCTTGTCCCCGGCGCTCTGGTACACCATAGCGACCTGGTCCGGCGCCGTGGCCTGCGGCGGCAGCTCCGGGATTGGCGCGCGCAACGCCAGCACGAGCAGGATCAGCAGATGGACGACCAACGAGCCGATCAGCATCGGCCGCAGCAGCCGCCGACGCCGGGTCGGCCGGGTGACGAGCCGCTGGGCGCGGTCGGGGCGCGGAGGCGGTTGGATCAGCACGCGGGCAGTCTAGGCGACGAGCGGCGCCCGTTCCATGCTCGCCCGGCCCCAGGCGCCGGTCGCGTCCTCGTCGAACAGTTCGGCCAGCTTCTTCATGACTGTGCCGCCCAGCTCCTCGGCGTCCACGATGGTCACCGCGCGACGGTAGTAGCGGGTCACGTCATGGCCGATGCCGATGGCGATCAGCTCCACGGCGTCGCGGCTCTCGATCTCGCGGATCACCTCGCGCAGGTGGCGCTCCAGGTAGTTGCCCGGGTTCACCGACAGCGTGCTGTCGTCCACCGGCGCGCCGTCGCTGATGACCATCAGGATGCGCCGCCGCTCCGGCCGGCCCACCAGGCGGCGATAGGCCCAGAGCAGCGCCTCGCCGTCGATGTTCTCCTTCAGCAGGCCCTCGCGCAGCATCAGGCCCAGGTTCTTGCGCGCCCGCCGCCAGGGCGCGTCGGCCGGCTTGTAGATGATGTGGCGCAAATCGTTCAGGCGGCCCGGGTTGCGCGGCTTGCCCTCCGCCACCCACCGCTCGCGCGAGTGGCCGCCCTTCCAGGCGCGGGTGGTGAAGCCCAGAATCTCGACCTTGACCGAGCAGCGCTCCAGCGTGCGCGCCAGGATGTCGCCGCACATCGCCGCCACCGTGATCGGCCGCCCCCGCATGGAGCCGCTGTTGTCGATCAGCAGCGTCACCACGGTGTCGCGGAACTCGGTTTCCCGCTCCCGCTTGTACGACAGCGACAGCAAAGGGTTGACGATGATGCGGGCCAGCCGGCCGGCATCCAGCATGCCTTCCTCCAGGTCGAACTCCCAGGCCCGGGTCTGCTGCGCCATCAGCCGGCGCTGCAGCCGGTTGGCAAGCTTGCTGACCACGCCTTGCAGGTGCTGGAGCTGTTGGTCGAGCTGCTGGCGCAGCCGGGCCAGCTCGTCCGGGTCGCAGAGGTCGTCGGCATGGACCTCCTCGTCGTTGGCGCGGTTGAAGGCGCGATAGGCCGCCGTGTCGTCCGTGGCGGGGCGCTCGCGGCGCTGCTGCGGGCCGCCGGGCTTCTCGTCGCCCTCGGCCGCGGCGGCCTCCTCCTCGTCGCCCGGCTCGCCCTCGTCCTCGGACGCCTGGCCTTCCATCTGCTCGGGTTGCTGCCCCAGCGTCTGGTCCTGCTCGGACTGGCTCTCGCCCTGGCTGTCCTGGCTGTTGTCCTGGGCGCCGGCCTGCTCGCCGCCGTCCTCCCCCTCGTCCTCCGATTGGTCGGGCTCGGCTTCCACCTCGGCTTCGGCGAGGTTCAGCGCGGCCAGCAGCTTGCGCGCGGCGCGGGTGAACTCGGCCTGGTTGCCCTGGACTGCCGCCATGGCGGCCATGGCGGCTTCCGCCTCCGGCCCCAACGTGTCGCGCCAGGCGTCCAGGATGTGGGCGGCGGCCTCCGGGCTGCCCTGGCCGCTCATCCGCTCGCGCGCCAGCAGGGAGAGGGCGGCGGGCAGCGGCAGCTGGTCGCGCCGGGTCATGCGGTCGTAGCCCTCGGACTCGCACTCCTCGGCGAGCCTGGCGCGCAGGTTGGCGGACACGCCGGCCATGTGCTGCGCGCCCACCGTCTCCACCCGCGCCTGCTCCAGCGCGTCATACACGTCCTTGGCCTCGCGCTGCCCGGGCGAGCGGGCGGCGTGCACGCCCTCGTCGTGGTGGCGCAGCCGCAGGGCCACGCTGTCGGCGGCGCCGCGCAGCTTGGCCATCTCGCCGGGGGGCAGCGCGCGGGTCGGCAGCGGCAGGCGGGCGCGGCGGCCGACCACGCCGGACGGCCCCGGCTGGAACGCCACCTGCACGTCCGGCGCCTGCGCCACCGCCCGCAGCGCGCCGGCCGTGGCGCGCTTGAAGTCTTCGGTCCGCCCGTCCTTGGATCCGCTCAATCTCAGAGCACCTTGCGTGCGGCCACCCCTGCCGGGATGTCCTCGTTGAAGCAGCGCTGGTAGTATTCCGCGACGGTGGAGCGCTCCGCCTCGTCGCACTTGTTCAGGAAGGTGACGCGGAAGGCGAAGCTGAGGTCGCCGAAGATCTTGGCGTTCTCGGCCCAGGTGATGACCGTGCGCGGCGACATCACGGTCGAGATGTCGCCGTTGATGAACCCGGCGCGCGTGAGGTCCGCTAGCGCCACCATTTGCTCAGTGCGCTTGCGCTGCGCGGTGTCCTTCGGGTCCATGCCGAGCTTGGCCATGACGATCTGGGTTTCCTGCGCGTGCGGCAGGTAGTTCAGCGTGGCGACGATGTTCCAGCGGTCCATCTGGCCCTGGTTGATCTGCTGGGTGCCGTGATAGAGCCCCGTGGTGTCGCCTAGGCCGACCGTGTTGGCGGTGGCGAACAGGCGGAACGAGCGGTGCGGGCGGATCACCTTGTTCTGGTCCAGCAGCGTCAGCCGGCCCTCCACCTCCAGCACCCGCTGGATCACGAACATCACGTCCGGCCGGCCGGCGTCGTACTCGTCGAACACCAGGGCGCAGGCATGCTGCAACGCCCAGGGCAGGATGCCCTCGCGGAACTCGGTGATCTGCTTGCCGTCGCGCACCACGATGGCGTCCTTGCCGATCAGGTCGATGCGGCTGATGTGGCTGTCCAGGTTGACGCGGATGCACGGCCAGTTCAGCCGCGCTGCCACCTGCTCGATGTGGGTCGACTTGCCCGTGCCGTGGTAGCCCTGGATCAGCACCCGGCGGTTGTTGGTGAACCCGGCCAGGATCGCGACCGTGGTTTCGCGGTCGAACCGGTAGGTGGGGTCGAGGTCGGGCACGTGCTCGGTGCGCACGCTGAACGCGGGCACGTCGAGGTTCACGTCGATGCCGAACACTTCGCGCGCGCTCACATGCGTGTCCGGCGCGTCGATCGTGGAGGTCGGGGCGGGACGCGTGTCCGCGAGGGCTGCGACGTTGGTCATCGGCTGTGGGTTCCTGAGCAAGATCGGACGGCTTGGGCGGGAGAGAGCGGCAAATCGGGCTACCCTGTGGCAGCCAAAGACGGGTCGGCTGTCAAGTGGTTGCGCACGGCGGCATAGGCGAGGTTGATCGTTTTGAGCCGCTCTTCCGAGGCCCGGTCGCCGCCGTTGGCATCCGGATGGTGCCGTTTGGCGAGTTCCTTGTAGCGGGACTTCACCGCATCCAGCGACACCGGCCATTCAAGGCCGAGCGTGCTGAGTGGTTCCCTGATCTCAGCGGGCGCGGCAGGCTTCACCCGCTCGGCGGCGCGGCCGCGCTGGGCCATCAGCGCCTCCAGCGGGTCGCGCAGGGCGTCCTCGTCCAGGAAGCGCGCGCCGAGCCGGCCGAGCGGCCAGGTGGGGCGTTGCCACTGCGTGTCGGCCCGCATCTGCGCCTCGATCTGCCCCGGGGACATGCCTTTGTAGAAGTCCCAGGATGCGTTGTAGGTCCGCACGTGCTCCAGGCAGAACCACCAGTATTCGTTGAGGCTGCTGCGGGACTTGGGTGCGCGGTAGCCGCCTGGCTGCGTGCAGCCGGGGTACTCGCAAGGGCGGCCTGGCGCCGCCGGGTCGGGCGCGTAGGCCCGGGGTCGCGGCATGCGTCGGGTCATCGGTCCTTATGTGCGCCGGGGCGCGGCGGGAGCAAGGCCGGCCAGGCCTGCCAGCGTCGCAGTTGTTTGTTCGGCGATGTTCAGCCGATACTGCGCCATGGCAAGCCGACAGGACAGAATCAGGACGGTGCTGAACGCCGCCTTCGCCCCGACGACCCTGGACGTGACCGACGACAGCGCCCGCCATGCCGGCCATGCCGGTGCAACTGCGGGCGGCGAGACGCATTACACCGTGCGCATGACCTCAACCGCCTTCTCAGGCCAAAGTCGGCTGATCCGCTCGCGCGCCGTCCATGCGGCGTTGCAGGGCGAGTTCCTTGACGGGCTGCACGCCCTGTCGCTCGACCTTCGTTCCCCCGCGGAGTCGCTCCCTGCCGCGGTGAAGCCCGTCTCAAAATAAAACAGGGTCTGCTATTTATAGTTGTAATTTGCGAGTCAGTTCGTTAATAATTCATTAACGACGATAAGCGCTCAATTTTAAGACGGGTGTGGACAATGCAAAGTCGGCTGGTCAATCGGAACATCATCGCAGTGCGGGGCCGGTCGTCCATGCGGCTGGAACCGGAAATCTGGGATGCCTTGCAGGAAATCTGCAAGCGCGAACGCGTGGCGTTGGGTGACTTGGTGCAGAAGGTCGAGGGCAACCAGTCCGAAGGCGGCCGCACCAGCGCCGTGCGGGTGTTCGCCTTCCAGTATTTCCGCGCCGCCGCGACGGCTGAGGGGCACGCCCTGGCAGGGCATGGCGCCCTGACCTGACGGGAGCGGGCGCCGAACTCGAAACCGTCTTCGTCACGGTGCCCGAGGCGGCGCTGGACGTGTTCGAGGCCGCGCTGAGCCAAGCCTGCCGCACCGTCGGCTTCTTCCTGGCCGACGAGGCCCGCCGCACCTGGACGGTCGAGGGCGTCAAGCGGCGCGGGGAGGGGGAAGCCAAGCTGGCGGCGGGCCTGGCCTTGGCCGAGTTGCTGGCGGATGAGCGGCCGGCTTTGCAGCGCCGGCCAACCGAGGCGGGCGGCTGGCTCGCCCGCACGCGGTCCTCGTTTCCCGCGCAGCAGGTGGGGCGCCGCTTCCTGATCCGCGGCAGCCACCTCGGCGCGGGAAGCACGGCCGGGCGCATCACCCTGACCCTGGATGCCGGCGTCGCGTTCGGGTCGGGCGAGCATGGATCGACCCGGGGATGCCTGCGCGCCCTGGAGCTGGTCGCCCACCGGCGGCCCCGCCGCATCCTGGACCTCGGCTGCGGCTCCGGCATCCTGGCGATGGCCGCCTGCAAGCTGCTGCGTCGCCCCGTGGTGGCCACCGACATCGACCCCTGGTCGGTCCGGGTGGCGCGGGAGAACGCCATCGCCAACGGGTTGCGCAACCGGCTGCGGCCCGCGCTGGCCACCGGCTGGCAACCGCCCGCCCGCCGGGGAGCCCCCTACGACCTGGTGTTCGCCAACATCCTGGCCCGCCCGCTTTGCGCCATGGCGCCCCAGTTGGCAGCCCATCTGGCGCCCGGAGGCATCGCCATCCTGGCCGGCTTGCTGGCCAGCCAATCCGCCCTGGTGGCCGCAGCGCATCGCCGGGTCGGCTTGGTGCTGGTGCGCCGCTTGCGGGAAGGGGCCTGGACGACGCTCGTGCTGCGCAACCCCAGCCTGCGCGGCGTCAACGCCAGCTAGGCTCGAAGCCTGGCTCGAACACCCGGCCGATGTCGGCGCGGTTCAGCCCGATATCCTGCAACTCGCGGTCGGTCAGCCCAGACAGCTCGCTGTAGGCGCGCTGCCGCTCGCGCCACGCGGCCACACGGGCGAAAAGACCCGGGCGAGCCGGATGACGCCGATGGTGATCCTTGGCATAATGCTCCGGATAGCTCACCCGGTTGGCGGGAAGGAGAGCCAGTTCCTCCTTGGATGCGTAGGCATTCATGACGACAAAGCCTCATCTTGCCAACGGGCTGCGGAGGCCACCGGACAGTGGCTTGCTCCCGTTTGCTGCACTGCAATATAGGCCGCCCAGCTCCGTTGTCCCGCGTCAAGCCGAGTCCGCAGCCATGCGCTGAATGCATGAGGTCCTTTAAAGCTATGTCAACATCTGTGTCGGCGACCCGGGTTGCCGCCTTGCGGAACGCCTTGCAGGAATGGGACGTGGAGGGCTTCCTCGTGCCCCGCGCCGACGAGCACCTGGGCGAATACGTGCCGCCAGGGGCCGAGCGCCTGGCCTGGCTGACCGGCTTCACCGGCAGCGCTGGCCTGGCGATCGTGCTGAAGGCTGAGGCCGCCGTGTTCACGGATGGCCGCTACGTGCTGCAGCTGGCCGAGCAAACCGACGGCGCCGTGTTCGAGCGGCTGCATGTCACCGAGCAGCCGCCGCCCGCCTGGGCCGCCGCCCGCGCGCACCGGCTCGGCTATGATCCCTGGCTTGTCAGCGCGGAAGGCCTGGCGCGCTACGCCGAGGCCGGCCTGGAGATGGTGCCGTTGCCGGCCAACCCCATCGACTTGGTGTGGCAGGACCGCCCGGCCCCGCCGGGCGCCCCTGCCGTGCCGCACGCCCTGGCCTTCGCCGGGCAGGGCGCGGAGGCCAAGCGGGCGGCGCTGGCGGAGTCGCTGCGCGCGGCCAAGCAGGACGCCTGCGTGCTGACCGACCCGGCCAGCATCAATTGGCTGCTCAACATCCGCGGGGCGGACCTGCCTTTCGTGC
Organism: uncultured Acetobacteraceae bacterium; assembly: GCA_964235495.1. Taxonomy (GTDB): domain Bacteria; phylum Pseudomonadota; class Alphaproteobacteria; order Acetobacterales; family Acetobacteraceae; genus LMUY01. The sequence goes on from CAXSAX010000014.1 coordinate 66,179, forward strand.
CGGTGGCCCTGGCCTTCGCCATCGCCCATGCCGACGCCGGGGTGGACCTGTTCATCGCCGGGGGCAAGCTGCCGGACGCCACCCGGCAATGGCTGGGGCCGGCCGTGTCGTGCCACGAGCCGGCCGCCCTGCCGGCCGCCCTGGCTGCGCTGTCCGGCCGCACCGTCCGGGTTGACCCGGCGAACGCCCCCGTCGCGGCGGCGCAGGCGCTGCGGCACGCCGGCGCCGTGGTGGCGAACGGCGCCGACCCCTGCCTGCTGCCCAAGGCCTGCAAGAACGCCGTGGAGCAGGCCGGCGCGCGGGCGGCGCAGCGGCGGGACGGGGCGGCGGTGTGCCGCTTCCTCCAATGGCTGGAATCGGCCTGGGGCGAGACGGAGATGTCGGCCGCCGCCCGGCTGCTGGCGTTCCGGCAGGCGGGCCAGGGCTTCCGTGACGAGAGCTTCCCCGCCATCTCGGGCGCGGGGGAGCACGGCGCGGTGATCCACTACCGGGTCACGCCGGCGACAGACCGCACGATCGGCCCGAACGAGGTCTACCTGATCGACAGCGGCGGCCAGTACGAGGACGGCACCACCGACATCACCCGCACGATCTGGACCGGACCCGGCGCGCCGCCCGACGAGTTGCGCCGGCGGTTCACCCGCGTCCTGCAAGGCAACATCGCGCTGTCCACCACCGTCTTTCCGTACGGCGTCGCCGGCCCCCACTTGGACGCGGTGGCGCGGCGTCCGCTGTGGACGGATGGGCTTGACTACGACCACGGCACCGGGCACGGCGTCGGCAGCTACCTTTCGGTGCATGAGGGGCCGGTCAGCCTGTCCCGCGCCGCCCGCCCGACGCCGGTCGAGGCCGGCATGATCCTGTCGAACGAGCCCGGCTTCTACGCGGCCGGCGCATACGGCATCCGGCTGGAGACCCTGCTGCTGGTGCAGCCGGCCGACCTCCCCGCCGCGACCCGGCCCTTCCTGCGCTTCGAGGTGCTGACGCTCGCGCCGTTCGACCGCCGGTTGATCGATCCGGCCTTGCTGAGCCCTGCGGAATGCGATTGGCTGGACGGCTACCACGCCCGCGTAGCGGCCGAGCTGGCCGGCGCTGAGGACCTGACGGCCTGGCTGGCGCAAGCCTGCCGTCCGATCGCAGCTGAATGATGCATTGTCAACGGTTTGCAGGCGTCTCCCAAACTACTGCTTGAGGCTGCCGTCCTGGCCGCTGTCCTGTGCGGCTGCATCCCTCAGCGGCCGCACGCCCAGGATGTGCGCGATGGCGAAGGTGAGGTCCGGCCGGTTCAGCGTGTAGAAGTGGAACTCGTCCACGCCGTTGGCCTGCAGCAGCCGCACCTGCTCGGCCGCCACCACGACGGCGACCATGCGCCGAATCTCGGGGTCGTTCTCCGTGCCCTCGAACAGGCTGGCCAGCCAGCTTGGTATGCTGGCGCCGCACATGGCGCTGAACTTGGCCGCCTGCGCGAAGTTGGACACCGGCATGATCCCCGGCACCAGCGGCGCGGTGATGCCCGCGGCCAGCGCGCGGTCCAGGAAGTCCAGGAACACGCTGCCATCGAAGAAGTAGTTGCTGATCGCCCGGGTGGCGCCGGCGTCCAGCTTGCGCTTGAGGTTGTCCAGGTCGTGGGCGGCGCTCATCGCCGTCGGGTGCGTCTCCGGGTAGGCGGCGACGGAGATCTCGAAATCCGCGATCCGCTTCAGCCCGGCCACCAGGTCGCTGGCGTATTGGTAGCCTTGCGGGTGGGGCACGTACTCCTCGCCGGCCGGGGCGTCCCCGCGCAGGGCCACGATGTGGCGCACGCCGGCGTCCCAGTACTGCCGGGCCACGTCGTCCACCTCGCCCCGGCTGGCGCCGACGCAGGTGAGGTGGGCTGCCGGCATCAGGCCGGTCTCGGCCACGATGCGGCTGACGGTGGCATGGGTGCGGGCCTGGGTGGTGCCGCCGGCGCCGTAGGTGACGGACACGAAGCGGGGCGCCAGCCGCTCCAGGCGGCGGATGCAGGTCCATAGCTGGGCCTCCAGCGCTTCCGTGCGGGGCGGGAAGAACTCGAACGACAGGGCGGGCGGGCGGGCGCCGGCCAGCGGCGCGGGCAGGGCTCCGAAGCGCGGCCCGGTCAGCCAGCGCTCGAGGGTGGGTTGGCTCGCGTAGCCGATGTTCTGGTCCATGACACAGTGATGTGTGTACCTCTGCTGCAACGCAAGCACCGTCGCGTGACAATGCCCTTGATGGGCCTTGCGGGCCTGGCGCGTGGCCTGGCCCGTGCTAGACAACCGGGCCCTTTGCCTGTTCCACTGCGAAGGCAGCCTTTCCAAGGATTTTCGATGCGATCCCCGTTGCTCCGCTCCCTGCTCGCCGCCGCGTCCGTCTGGGCCGTGGCCTCTTGCGCCACCAAGCCGCCTGCCTCCGATGCCGAGGCGGTCAAGGAGTTCCAGGAGAACAACGACCCGTTCGAGCCAGCCAACCGGGTAGGCTACGCGATCGACGACGGCCTGGACACCTACTTCCTGGCGCCCGTCGCCCGCGCCTACCAGTATGCGGTGCCCGGCGTCGTGCGCCAGCCGATCCACAACCTGCTGCAGAACATGACCAGCCCCGTGCTGTTCATCAACGACGTGGTGCAGACCAACCCGCGCCGCGCCGGCGACACCTTCATGCGCTTCGTCATCAACACGACGGCCGGCGTGGGTGGCCTGTTCGACGTGGCGGCCAAGGTCGGCTACCCCTATCACAGCAACGATTTCGGCACGACGCTGGCGCTGTGGGGCGTGCCGCAGGGACCGTTCCTGTTCCTCCCGGTGCTGGGTCCGTCCGACGTGCGGGACGCGACCGGATACGGGGCCGACACCGCGTTCGACCCGTTCACCTACGTTCCGAGCGGCCACGGCCTGCGCACGCTGGAATACTCCCGCGTCGGCCTGAGCGCGGTGGACGCGCGCTCGCAGGTGCTGGGCCAGATCGAGCCGATCAAGAAGACGGCGCTCGACCCCTACGCCACGTTCCGCAGCCTCTACCGGCAGAACCGGGAGAGCACGATCGAGGAAGTCGCAGCCGAGAAACGCGGCACCGTGCCAAACTGGTATTCGAAGTGAGGACGCCGACGATGTTGCTGACCCGTCGAACCCTGCTGGCCGCCGGCCTGGCCGCGCTGGCCCTGGCCAGGCTGCCCGGCGCCTGGGCCCCCCGGGCCTGGGCCGAGGAGCCCGCCGCGGCGGACGCCTTCGTGGAGAAGTTCGGCACCAAGCTCGTGGGCGTGGTGAACAGCGACCAGCCGCTGGCCGACAAGCAGCAGCAGCTCCGCCCCCTGATCGACGGCGCCGTGGACGTGGACACCATCGCGCATTTCTGCCTCGGCCGCTTCTCCACCACGGCCACGCCGCAGCAGGTCAAGGAGTTCACCACCCTGTTCCACGCCGTGCTGGTCAACAACATCACCAGCAAGATCGGCGACTTCCGGGGCGTGACCTTCGCCATGCGCGACAGCAACGTCCGCGGCGACGAGGTCTATGTCGGCACGGTCGTGCAGCGCCCCAACGCCGCCCCCACCAACGTCCGCTGGGTCATCAGCACCGCGTCCGGCGCGCCCAAGATCGTGGACGTGGTGGCGGAGGGCACCAGCCTGCGCCTCACCCAGCGCAGCGACTACGCCTCCTACCTCACGCATAACGGCAACGACGTCGAGAAGCTGATCGCCGCCATGCGCCGCCAGGTGGAGCCGAGCTGAAGCCGGCCTGACTGCGTCAACCGCTCCGATAGTCAAATGTGGGGGGAGTCTGCGCCATGGCGATCACGAGAAGCGTCATCACCGCGTTGGACAGCCGGGGGGTTGACCTGCTGGGCACCAGCAACCTGGCCCTCAAGCTGCAGGACGACCAGAACATCGTGTCCGGCTCGTTGCTCACCGTGGAGAGCAACCATTTCTGCGTGCTGAAAAGCCGGGGCGCCATCCTCCAGGTTTACGAGACGGGTCAATACCCCCTGGTCACGCCGGATAAGCCTTTGTTCGGCTCCATCTCGCAAGGCTTCTTCGGCGGGGCGTCCCCGTGGGTGTACGAGGTCATCTACATCAACCGGTCGAAGCTGCTGGTAAAGAGCGCCGGCACCGCCACCACGTCGGAGATGGCGGAGGTCGCCTGGCAGGCGGATTACTACATCCACGTCGATACCAAGCAGGAAGCGCTGGACCTGATCCAGCACCTGCCGTTCAACGGGTCCGTCATCAACACGGACGAGATTTCCGCCTATGCAGGCCCGGCGATCGAGCAGGCCATCAACCAGGTCGTCCAGGTCACGCCGCTGGACTCGATCAACGAGCGCATCGCGGAGCTGCGCGACACGGTCAAGGGCCACCTGGCCGAGTTCCTCAAGGTCTATGGCATCATGCTGAACGACCTGAAGATCCTCGTGCTGCCCAAGGACGAGCGGATGCGCGAGCTGATCTCCCTGCGGGCGTTCGGCCTCACCCCCATCGAGGCCGTGCGATACTACCTGGCCATGAGCATGGCCAAGCATGGCCTGGTCTCCGCCCCGAACGCCGCCGTCGGCGAAGGCTTCCACATCGGCGGCCAGACCCTGGGCGCGGTGGCGCTCGGCGACGCCGCCGGGCTCGGCGCCAAGTGACCGCCGAAGCGCGGTCCGAGTTCTACGCCGCCGACCCGGTCGAGCAGGCCGCCATCAACCTGTTCTACGGCTGGGGCTACAACTTCTACCGCGCGGAGAACCAGTTGCGGGCCGATGACCTATTGGTCCGCCACCAGGTGGCAGGCCTGCTCGGAGAGGCCCGCGCGGCGATCGGCGACGCGGAGGCCGCCTATCGCGGGGAGCATCTGCCGCCGCTGTCCAGGGAGCACCCGCGCCCTGACCCAGCCGCCCTCAAGCAGGTCCGCCTGTTCGAGGCCTTGGCCGCGCAGGTCGCCGCGGCCGCCAGCCGCATCCGGTCCCTGCCGGCGCCGGCCAACGACCGCATCATCCAGCGGCACCGGGCGGAGGCCGAAACCCTCGCGCGGCTGCTGCGGGCCGACATGGCCCTGACCGGTCACGCGGAGAGCCTGCGGCAGGGCGTGCGGGGCCAGCCGCCGGGTTGGATCGTGGAGCACGTCCAAGAGCTGCAAGCCCATCTCCTGGCGATCGACGCCGCCCTTACAAGCCGCCAGGCGATCCTCGACCTGTAAGCCCCGCACCACGGCCTGCCGGGGCCCAGCGCCCGCTCAGGTCCAGTACAGCACCCGCGCGGCCGGCAGCCGCCGCGCCAGGCTGGCCTCCATCGCCCCGCGCAGTTCCGCCATCTGCTCCTTGGGGAACACCCACTTGGTGGAGCCGAACTTGGTCAGCTTGCGGGTGCGCGCCGCCTCGTCCATCTCGAGCTTGCTGCCGGGATACCACTCCTCCAGCACCGTCTTGGACTTCGGCGTGAAGCGGTGGGTGATCAGCTCCGTCGTCAGGTCGAGGTCCGGCACCCCGTCCAGCGCCTCCGCCGCGTCGGCCACCAGCCGGTCGTAGCCATCCTGCCAGTCCGGCAGCCGCATGATCGGCGCGATGGTCAGGCCGACCTTGTAGCCCGCCAGCGCCACCTTGCGCAGCGCCGCCAGCCGGGCGGCCATGCGCGGCGCGCCGCCCTCCAGCCGCTCGGCTGCCACCGCGTTGAGCGAGAAGCGGATGCGGGTGCGCCCGCCGTGCTGCAAGCCGAGCAACGGCTCGACCGCGTCGAACTTGGTGGTGAAGCGCAGCTGCACCGCCGCGTCCCAGGCGCCGAAATGGCTGATGCAGGCCGCCAGCCCGCCGGTCAGGTGCTCGATCGACAGCGGGTCGGTGTAGCAGGAGCACTCGAACGTGGTGCCCTCGGCCGCCCGCGCCGGGGAGACGGAGGTGACGGTGCCCTGGCCCAGCGCCGGCGCCAGCTCGGCCAGCACCTCCGGCAGGTTGGCATAGATCCGCACGATCGGCGGCCCCGCCAGCGACCCGGCGAGGTAGCAATACTGGCAATGCGCCGGGCAGCCCTCCGCCAGGTCGAACCGCCAATCCGCGGAGGGCGGGATCGGCTGCAGCCGCCGCCGGCTGGGCGAGGCGACGACCAGCGCCACCGTGGTCTTGGCATCCCGGTAGGCGTCGGGCAGGCCGGACAACCGGTCCGCCGGCAGCCGCACGATCTCCGTGCCCAGCGCCGCCGCACGCTCCGCCACCGCCGCGCCGTAAGGCCATTGCAGGGCGGAGGGCGTGGCGAGGAGGCGCTTGGGGACCCAGGGGCGAAAGCTCATGCGGAGTATTTCGTCATGCCCGCGCGGCACTTCCAGGCCGCACGCGCGTCCGCACGCGGCTTTGACCTCTCCCGTGCCGGTCGTGTCTCGACTTGAAATCCGGGCCAGCTCCGCACCCTTGGCAGACTGTCTAAACTGGGGCGCCTGGACTGCGGATCCGTGTTTGGTGGTTAGCGGCCTGTCTGCTTTCGGGCAGGAACTTGAGACAGCGGACATTCGCACCGGACTTCTGCACCAGTTAAGCCATTGGCCAATCACCTCTGCGGATTGTGCATAAATCCTGATGTTTGCAGTATTCGAAAACACGATGTGAACTAGACCATCAAGGGCTGACATAAGAGACGCTGGAAAGATGACGTGGCCGCGGTGACGAACGGCCGTCAGCACCGTCAAAGTAACATCGCTTTTACTTTTCCATCATATTTTGTCATAGGCGCGACCGTCCAAAGGCAATGGTCGTCTCGTGGGCGAAGAAGGTGGTAATGTTCACGAGTGGCGCATGAGGCGGCGCATTGTCTGGGCGTACGCAACTCCCTCTCCAATCGTTTGCTTTCTTGCGGCGGCGAATGTCCTCGCGTTCGTGCTGTCCGCGCACGGTCGCGGCACCCCGTCGACTAACGACCTGGTGGCCGCAGGAGCGTTGACAACGTGGTCGCTTCAATCGGGCGAACACTGGCGTCTTCTTGCCGCTGGCTTTCTTCACACCAGCGTGCCGCATCTGCTCACCAACTTGGCGTCGCTCTTTGCCTGCGGGCCGACGCTCGAGCGGCGCTTGGGTCCTACCGCGTTCACACTGGTCTATGTCGCCGCGCTCATGAGCAGCAGTTTCACAAGTGTGGAAGCTCATGGCGCGATCTTTATAGGCGTCGGCGCATCGGGCGCGATCATCGGCCTGCTCGGCGCGTTGTTTGCGCTTTGGATCATGGGGAAGGTTCACCTGCATCCCCGCTTCTTCTTCATCAACTTCGGCCTGCTGGGCGCCGCTAACGTTCCAGGCTCGCATGTGGATTGGGCTGCGCATTTTGGCGGATTCGTCGGCGGATTTGTCAGTATCGCGCTTCTTGATTTGTTCGAGAGAGCGGCCGGCGGGCTCCTGCGGTGCAAACTTCCAGAATTCGTTAAAGCAAACACGCTTATACTAATCGGCGTAGGCGCCTTCGCCATGTGGCCGTCTCCGGCGCGCCTGCTCCATGGCGGCTCCGGCATGTTCCAACTCGCTGCCTGGGGTTGTGGCAGTATGGCTTTTGTGATGCTGCTCGACCTGCTTCTGTCCATACGCCGCGGCTTGGCTGGAGTTGTGTTAGTCCTAGCAGCGTGTAACGGGCTGACGGCGCTTGCTGGCGTCGCTGCTCTCGGCCCTGCCCATTGTCAGATGGGGCTGCAGGCCAGTGGCATCGACACAGCCACCCGCCTGTTCTGTCCCGCATCGGACTATGCGGAAGGTGCCGCTTTTGCGGCTGCATTCGCGGTCAGCGCGCTCCTCTACGCCGGCGCACTCCGTCGTGGATTGAGCGATGTGGGGTTCATGACTACGATGCTGATGGCTCATCGCCGCCGTGACCGGGTGTAATGAAACCAGAGTCATCCCCGGCTTGTCTCGTGTTGGAGTCTTACTGGCCACTCCCCGATTGTCCGCTTTTGGACACACCTGCGTTGCCCGGTTATGACCGACTTGGGGTCGGAAGCGGACGAACAGACTCAACCGGATTTCAACTTGCAACACCACCCCCTTGCCGCATCCCTTGCCGCCCTGGTCCGCCTTCGCCACTCTGCCCGGCAGCAGCGGGACTCCACGGCATGAAGCGTCTGGGACTGGCTGCGGCGCTCGCGCTGGCCGCGGCGACCATGCCGGCCGCGGCCCGCATCGTGCGCCTCGAGATCGTGCGGACGGAACCCGCGTTCGGCGGGCAGGCGTTCGGCAGCGCCGGGCCGTACCAGCACGTCACCGCCATCGCCCACGGCGAGCTGGACCCGGCGGACCCGGCGGACGGCATCATCCAGGACCTGGCGCTCGCCCCGCGCAACGCCGCCGGGCACGTCGAGTATGCAACGCCGGTCGAGCTGCTGAAGCCGGCCGACATGGCCCAGGGCAACCGGATGCTGCTGCTGGAGATCAACAACCGCGGCAACAAGCTCGCCCTGGCCGTGTTCGACGAGGACGTGCCGGGCCGCGCCGGGGACCGCAACGCGCTGACCGGGGCCGGCGACGGCTGGCTGCTGCGCCAGGGCTACACGCTGGCCTGGTGGGGCTGGGAGATGGACGCCGCCCCCGGCGGCGGCCGGCTCGTGCTGCCCCCGGTGATCGCGCGCAACGCCGATGGCCCCGTGACCGGCGTGGTGCGGACCGAGCTGCTGACCCCCGTGGCCACCCGCACCATCGGCCTGGCCCAAAGCAGCCAGGTGCAGGGCTTCCCGCCCGGCAGCTACGTCAACTACCCGCCCGCCAGCGGCGACAACCGCGACGCCACCCTGACGGTGCGCGCCCACGAGCAGGACCGCCGCCAGCCGATCGCCAACGACCAGTGGAGCTTCGGCGCCTGCCGCGGCGACGGGACAGTGGCGCCCGACGCCGGGCATCTCTGCATGGCGTCCGGCTTCCAGCCCGGGCTGCTCTACGAGTTGGTCTACCAGGCGCGCGACCCGGCGGTGCTCGGCATCGGCTTCGCCGCCACGCGGGACCTGGGCGAGTGGCTGCGCAACGCCGAGCAGGGCGACGACGGCGTGGCCAACCCGGTGTGGCGGGCCGATGCGCGCGCCCTCCTGGAAGGCACCTCGCAGAGCGGGCGGATGCTGCGCACTTTCCTGCTGCTCGGCTTCAACCGCGGCGAGGACGGGCGGCAGGTGTTCGACGGCGCCTACCCGCACATCGGCGGCGGGCTGATGCCGCTGAACGTGCGGTTCGGCCAGCCGGTGCGCGCCTGGGGCGAGCAGACCGACCACCTGTATCCCGCCTACGACTTCCCGTTCTCCTACGCCAAGCAGGACGACCCGCTGACCGGCCGCAGCCAGGGCGTGCTGGACCGCTGCGCCGCCACCGCCACCTGCCCGCGCATCTTCCACGTCGCCACCGCGCTGGAGATGTGGGAGGGCCGGCAATCCCTCGGCCTCACCGACCCGCTCGGCCTGCGCGACGTGGCGGACCCGGCGGGCGTGCGCACCTTCATCATGGCCAGCACCCAGCACGCCCCCGCCGGCCTGCCGCTGCCCGCAGCGCCCCCCTTCGGCCTGTGCCAGCAGCAGCCCAACCCCAACCCGCAGCTCTGGACCATGCGCGCGCTGCTGACGGCGCTGACCGCCTGGGTGCGGGACGGCGTGGAGCCGCCGCCCGGCGCGGCGCCGCGCATCGCCGACGCCACCCTGGTGGCGCCCGACCAGGTGCGCCTGCCCGGCATCCCCGCCAACGGCTATGGCGGCACCCAGCGGCCGGCCGTCTCGGCCCGCCGGCTGTACGACACGCTGCACGTGCTGGATTTCGGCCCCGATTACCGCGCGGGCGAGAGCAGCGGGATGATCACGGTGGAGCCGCCCCGGGTCGGCACGGCGAGCTACGGCGTGCTGGCGCCGCAGGTGGACGCGGACGGCAACGACCTGGCCGGCATTCGCAGCGTGTTCCAGCAGGTGCCGGTCGGCACTTACCTCGGCTGGAACCTGTTCCGCGCCGGCTGGCTGGAGGGCGGCATGTGCAACCTGTCCGGTTCGTTCATCCCATTCGCCGCCACGGAGGCGGACCGGCGGGCGGTGGGCGACCCCCGCCTGTCCCTGGCCGAGCGGTATCCCACGCGGGACGCCTACGTCGCGGCGTTCAAGGCGGCGGCGGCGCGGCTGGTGGAGGCCCGCTTCCTGCTGCCGGAGGACGCCGCGACGCTGGTGGCGCGGGCCGAGCGCGATGGGGTGCGCTCGGGTCCGTAGCCGGTCGCGGGTGGGCTAGTAGGGGCCGGGGCCCGGCTGCGCGAGGTACGGCGCCGGCTGCACGAGGTAGGGCGCCGGCTGCACGTACACCGGCGGCCGCGACGGCAGCGAGTTGCCCTTGGCGAGCATGCACTGCACGTAGGCGTTGTTGTACTGCACCTGGATGCTGCCCTGGGCGCCGCCGCCGTTGCTGGCGCCCACCCCCGTGCCGACCAGCGCGCCGCCGCCCGCGCCGATCGCCGCGCCTCGGCCGCCGCCGATCGCCGCCCCCAGCCCGGCGCCCAGCACCGTGCCGAGCACGGCCGATCCCACGCCGATGTTGTTGGCCCGCTCCGCCTGTCCCTGCACTTGGTCGCCGGCGTACTGCTTGCAGATCGCCTGGTCCTGCGCGAAGGCCTCGAACGGCTTGCCCTGCGCCGGGATGATCGGCACCGTGGGGCCGAACGGGGTGGTCACGCAGCCTTGCAGCAGCAGGGCGCAGCTCAGTCCCAGCGCCGCCGTCTTGTATCCAGCCATGGCTTGCACTCACGAAAATTGTCGGGCGCAAGATTTGCCCAGCAACGTGCCTGCTTCAAGGGCTGGTCAACTTTCGCCGTTGTAAAACAATGTTGCACCGGACGCCGGCCACGGGGTTCTGTCACGCTGCGAAACGAGATGTGTTCGCGCCCGCTTTGACAGTGCGGCGGCGCGGACGCTACCCGGGGGGATCATGCAAGCCACCGCCATACTGCTCGCCGCCGGCCTGGGCACGCGGATGAACTCCACCCTGCCCAAGGCGCTGCATCCCATCGCCGGGCGGCCCATGCTGCGCCACCTGCTCGAGTCCTGCGCGGGCGTGTTCGACCGGGCGGTGGTCGTCGCAGGCCCCGGCATGGAGGCGCTGGCCGCCGCCGCCGCACCGCACCCGGTGGTGGTGCAGCACGAGCGGCTGGGCACGGCGCACGCGGCGCTGCAGGCGGCCATGGAGTTCGGCGACGGCGACGTGGCCGTGCTGTACGCCGACAACCCGCTGATCCGCGCCGACACCCTGCGCCGGCTGCGGGCGGCGCGCGCCGGGGCGGGGCTGGCGCTGCTCGCCATGCGCCCGGCCGACCCGGGCCGCTACGGCCGGGTGCTGATGGCGGACGGCGCGGTCGAGCGCGTCGTCGAATGGGCGGACGCCACGGAGGCGGAGCGCGCGGTCGGCCTGTGCAACGCCGGGGTGATCTGCGCGGCGGCGGCCGACCTGCACCGCTGGCTGCGCGCCGTGCGCAACGACAACAGCAAGGGCGAGTACTACCTGACGGACGTGGTGGCGCTGGCCCGCGCCGAGGGCGTGCGGGTGGCCGCGGTCGAGGCGCCGGAGGCCGAGCTGCGCGGCGTCAACTCCCGCGCCGAATTGGCGGCGGCGGAGGCCGTGGCGCAGGGCTGGCTGCGCGAGGCGGCGATGGCCGGGGGCGCCACGCTCACCGCGCCGGAGACGGTGTTCCTCTGCGCCGACACCCGCCTCGCGCCGGACACCACGATCGGCCCCAACGTGGTGTTCGGACCCGGCGTCGCCATCGCCTCCGGCGCCGTCATCCGCGCCTTCTGCCACCTGGAGGGCTGCACGGTGGGGCCGGGCGCGGTGATCGGCCCGTTCGCCCGGCTGCGCCCCGGCACGGTGGTGGGCGCCGGCGCGCATGTCGGCAACTTCGTCGAGCTGAAGGCGGCGGTGCTGGGGGAAGGGGCCAAGGCCAACCACCTGACCTATCTGGGCGACGCGGCGGTGGGGGCCGGCACCAACATCGGCGCCGGCACGATAACGGTTAATTATGACGGCTACGGCAAGCATCGCACCGAGATCGGCCAGGCCGCCTTCATCGGCTCCAACACCTCCCTGATCGCGCCCGTGCGGATCGGGGACGGGGCGATGGTGGTGGCGGGCAGCACGATCACCCAGGACGTGCCGGAGGACGCCATGGCGTTCGGCCGCGCACGGCAACAGACGCTGCCGGGGCGCGCCGCCGCGTTCCGCAAACGGAAGGAGACGCGCTGATGTGCGGCATCGTGGGAGTGTTGGGCGCGCGGCCGGCTGCGCCGCTGCTGCTGGAAGCGTTGCAGCGCCTGGAATACCGCGGCTACGACAGCGCCGGCATCGCCACCCTGGCCAACGGCCACATCGACCGCCGCCGCGCCCCGGGCAAGCTCGCCAACCTGGCCGCCGTGCTGGAGCGCCGGCCGCTGGCCGGCGCCACCGGCGTCGGCCACACCCGCTGGGCCACCCACGGCGCGCCGACCGAGACCAACGCCCACCCGCACGGCACGTCGCTCGTCTCCGTGGTGCACAACGGCATCATCGAGAACCACGCCGCCCTGCGCGAGGAGCTGGAAGCCGCCGGCCAGGTGTTCGAGACCGACACAGACACCGAGTCGGTGGCGCAGCTGGCGGACTTCCACCTGCGCCAGGGCATGGCCCCGGTGGAGGCGGCCCGCGCCACCTTCGCCCGGCTGGAAGGCGCCTACGCCCTGGCCATGGTGTTCGCCGGCCATCACGGGCTGATGGTGGGGGCGCAGCACGGCGCGCCGCTGGCGGTGGGCTTCGGCGAGGACGAGATGTTCCTCGGCTCCGACAGCCTGGCGCTCGCCCCGCTCACCCAGCGCATCGCCTTCCTGCGCGACGGCGACTGGACCGTGCTGTCCCGCGACGGCGCGCAGTTCTTCGATGCGGCCGGGCAAAGCGTGCAGCGCGAGGTGCGCCTCACCGTCCACACCGGCGCCATGATCGGCAAGGACGGCTTCCGCCACTTCATGGAAAAGGAGCTGCACGAGCATCCGAGCGTCATCGGCCAGGTGCTGCAGCGCATGATCGACCCGGCGACCCGCACCGTCGCCCTGCCCGCCCTGCCGTTCGACCTCGCCGCCATCCCGCGCATCACCGTCTCCGCCTGCGGCAGCGCGTTCTACGCCGGCCTGGTGGCCCGCCACTGGCTGGAGGCGGAGGCGCGCCTGCCGACGGACGCGGACGTGGCCAGCGAGCTGCGCTACCGCGAGCCGCCGCTGCCGCCCGGCGGGCTGGCGCTGCTGGTCAGCCAGTCCGGCGAGACGGCGGACACGCTGGCGGCGCTGCGCTCCCTGCGCGGCGCGGGGCAGCACGTGCTGAGCATCCTGAACGTGGCCGAGAGCACCATGGCCCGCGAGAGCGACGCCGTGCTGGAGACGCTGGCCGGCCCGGAGATCGGCGTCGCCAGCACCAAGGCGTTCACCGCCCAGCTCGCCACGCTGGCCTGCTTCGCCATCGCCGCCGGCCGCGCCCGCGGCGCGATGGGCGCAGCGCGCGAGGCCGAGCTGGTCGATGCGCTGCTGGAGCTGCCGAGCCGGGTGGCCGACGCCCTGGCGCTGGACCTGGCGGCCGTGGCGGCCCGGGTGGCGCAGGCGCGCGACGTGCTGTTCCTCGGCCGCGGCGCGTGCTTCCCGATCGCCATGGAGGGCGCGCTGAAGCTCAAGGAGATCAGCTACATCCACGCCGAGGGCTACGCCGCCGGGGAGATGAAGCACGGCCCGATCGCCCTGATCGACCCGGACGTCCCCGTGGTGGCCGCCGCCCCCAGCGGCCCGCTGTTCGAGAAGGTCGCCTCCAACCTGCAGGAGGCGGCGGCGCGCGGCGGCAAGCTGGTGGTGTTCAGCGACGCCGCCGGCGCCGCCAAGCTGCGCGGCATCGCGGCGGAGCTGGTGGTGCTGCCGGCGGTGCACCCGTTCGTGGCGCCGATCCTGTACGCCATCCCGGTGCAGATGCTGGCCTACCAGGTGGCGGTGCTGAAGGGCACGGACGTGGACCAGCCGCGCAACCTGGCGAAGTCGGTGACGGTGGAGTGAGGCGGGCGGCTAGCGATACCCCGCCGCCTGCAGCTCGAACAATTCCGCATACCGCCCGCCCTGCGCCAGCAGCCCGGCATGGGTGCCGCTCGCCTCCACCCGGCCATCCGCCACCACCAGGATGTGGTCCGCCATCCGCACGGAGGAGAACCGGTGCGAGATCAGCACCGCCGTGCGCCCGGCGCTCAGCCCCTTGAACCGCTGGAACACCTCGAACTCGGCCCGGGCGTCCAGCGCCGCGGTCGGCTCGTCCAGGATCAGCACGGCGGCGTCCCGCATGTAGGCGCGCGCGATCGCCACCTTCTGCCACTCCCCGCCGGACAGCTCGGTGCCGCCGCTGAACCGGCGCCCCACCATCTGGTCGTAGCCGCGCGGCAGCCGGCCGATCACCTCGTCCGCCCGGCCGCGCTCGGCCGCCTGCTCGATGCGCGCCCGGTCATCGCGCAGCCCGATGCGGCCGACGGCGATGTTGTCCGCCGCCGACAGGTCGTAGCGCACGAAGTCCTGGAAGATCACGCCCACGCTGGCCCGCAAGCTGTCTAGGTCGTAGCTGCGCAGGTCGGCGCCGTCGAGCAGGATGCGGCCCTCGCTGGGGTCGTACAGCCGGGTCAGCAGCTTGACGAGCGTGGTCTTGCCCGCGCCGTTCTCGCCCACCAGCGCCAGCACCTGGCCGGCGGGCAGGCGGAAGCTGAGATGGCGCACCGCCCAGCGCTCGGCGCCCGGGTAGCGGAAGCCGACATCCTCGAACGCGATGCCCTCCCGCAACGCCGGAGGCACCAGGAGTCCCGCGGGCGGCGAGACGATCGCCGGGCGCAGCTCCAGGAACGAGAACAGGTCTTGCAGGTACAGCGCCTGGCTCGCCAGGCTGGACAGCCCGCTCAGCAGCCCCGCCAGCAGCCCGCGCAGCCGCAGGAAGGAGGCGGCCAGGAAGGTGAGGTCGCCGATCGACAGCCCGCCGCTGGCGGCGCGCCAGGCGAGGTAGGCGTAGGCGGCGTAGTAGCCGACCGTCCCCAGCGTCGCGAGCGCCGCGCCGGACAGCGCCCGGCGCACCGCGAAATCCCGGTTCTCCCGCCGGATCGCGGCGGACACGGCGGCGTAGCGCTCGGCCAGGAAGCCGTTGAGGCCGAACAGCTTGACCTCCTTGGCGGTGTACGCGCTGGCCCCCGTCTGCCGCAGGTAGTCCAGCTCGCGCCGGTCCGCGGTGCGCTTGACGCTGAGCGCGTAGGCGCCCTCGTTGGCCCGCACCTCGCCCAGGAAGGCCGGCACCAGGGTGGCCGCCAGCAGCAGGATCAGCCACGGCGCGTAGGCGGCGATGCCCGCCGCGAACCCGGCCAGCGTCACCAAGTCCTGCGCCTGGCCGAACAGCAGGCTGATCAGGCCGCTGCGCCCGCTGGACTGCCGCCGGGCCCGGTCGAGCTTGTCCTGCGTCTCGCTGTCTTCGAAATCCTGCAGGTCGAGCGTGGCGGCATGGCGCATCAGGCGCAGGCTGGTCTCGTCGCTGAACCGGTCGGACAGCAGCGCGTCCAGCAACGACACTCCCCGGCCCAGCGCGTCCGCCGCCACCGCCAGGGCTAATTCGCCCGCCAGCAGCAGGCCCAGCCGCGTCAGCAACCCGCCGTGCACCCAGTCCGCCAGCGCCGCCGGGTGGCCCGGCAGGCGGGCCAGCCGCACCACCTCGTCGATGATGAGCTTGCCCACGAACAGCGTGGCGACCGGCAGCACCGCACGCCCCAGCCGCAGCGCCGCCGTGGCCGCGGTCAAGCCGGGGCTGGTGCGCCAGATCAGCCGCAGGAAGGCGGGCAGGCTGCGCAGCGCGCCGAGGCGGTCGGGTTTGGCGCGGGGCAGGGGACGATCCAGGCTCATGCGGTGCTGCTACTACATGTTGTGCGTGTCGGCCCGGTCACACCCTAGTGAAAGATAAATCGACGGGCTGGCGAATCGGGCCGAAGGGTTTAGGAAGGGTTCATGGACATGCACATGAGCACCGAAGCGCTGCACTCCGCCATGGACGGCATCGCCCCCATCTCCCGCCAGATCTGGGACGCGAAGTACCGGCTCAAAGCCCTGGACGGCACCCCGCTGGACGCCACCGTCGAGGATAGCTGGCGCCGCGTCGCCCGCGCCCTGGCCGCCGCCGAGGCTGACCCGGCGCAGTGGGAGCCCCGCTTCTACCGCGCCCTGCAGGATTTCTGCTTCCTGCCCGCCGGCCGCATCCTGTCCGGCGCCGGCACCGACCGCCGGGTCACGCTGTTCAACTGCTTCGTCATGGGCGACATCGCCGACGACCTCGGCGCGATCTTCGACAACCTGCGC
>CAXSAX010000015.1:0-81192 GCA_964235495.1 uncultured Acetobacteraceae bacterium
GCGGAGCAGGCCGGCCGCGGCATAGCCGGCGCCCAGCGCGCGCCACGGCTCCGGGTCAGCGGCGCCCAGCAGCCGGGCGGCCGCGGCGGCCAGCGCGCCGGGGCCGGCCAGCAGCCAGTCCCGCCACTCCGCCACCGTGGCCAGCTCCGTAACCTCCCGCGCGTCCAGCACGCCGAGCAGCTCCGCCGGGTCGAGCGCGCCGGACTCCAGCAGGGCGCCGAGCGGGGTCGCCACCTCGTGGGTCCTGCGCGCGCCCTCGATCACCTCGCGCCACCATTGCAGGCGGATCAGCGCGATCATCGGCTGCTGGGTCGCCTCGTGGGCGCGGGCGGTCTCGTGGTTGAAGGCGTACAGGACGAACAGCGCCTCCCGCTTGTCCGGCGGGGCGAACAGGGCGGTGAGGAAGCGGTCCGGGTCCGCGCGGCGGACGATGGCGCCCACCGGCGAGAGCTGGCCCGGCGAGTGAAGAGGGGGCTGGGTCATGCAACGAAGATGGGGCTTGCGCGCTAGACAGGAAGGAACCCGGGCCCGATGGCCGGGCCGAGCTTCAAGGAGACTACCATGGCGTTTGAACTTCCCGCCCTGCCGTACCCGCACTCGGCGCTGGCCGCGCAGGGCATGTGCCAGGAGACGCTGGAGCTGCACCACGACAAGCACCATCAGGCGTACGTGACGGCGCTCAACGGCTTCGTCGAGAAGGACCCGGCGCTGCAAGGCAAGTCGCTGGAGGACATCGTCAAGCACACCGCCACCGAGGGCGGCCCGGTGTTCAACAACGCGGGCCAGCACTGGAACCACATCCTGTTCTGGCAGGCGATGAGCCCGACCGAGGGCGGCAAGGTGCCTGCCAAGCTCGCCCAGAAGATCACGGAGGATTTGGGCGGGATGGACAAGTTCAAGGAGGCATTCAAGGCCGCCGCCACCACGCAGTTCGGCTCTGGCTGGGCGTGGCTAGTGCAGGGCGCGGACGGCAAGCTGAAGGTGACCAAGACGCCGAACGGCTCCAACCCCGTGGCCACCGGCGACGGCACGGCGCTGCTCGGCATCGACGTGTGGGAGCACAGCTACTACCTGGACTTCCGCAACCGCCGGCCGGACTACGTGACCAACTGGCTGGACAAGCTGGCGAACTACGCGTTCGCGGAAAGCCTGATGGCCTGAGCCGGCCATGCGGGCTGCCCTCGTTCTGTGCCTGGCGCTCGGCGGCTGCGGCGCCAGGCTGGGCGGGCCGCCGCTGCTGTCTGGCCAGTCGCCGGCCGCCGCGGAGGCGGCCGGCAGCGAGCCGCAGCCGGTGGGCAGCCTGCCGCGGGGGGCCGCGGGTATCGGGCGCGGCCCGAACGCTGCGGAGCCGAACCGGCTGAGCGCCATGATTCCGACGCCGTTCTAAGGCAAGGCCAGGGCTCTGCCCTGGACCCGGAAGGGAACGAAGTCCCCTTCACCCCAAGAGTGCAGAGGGCGACCGCCCTTTGCCGGGGTTTGGGGCGGAGCCCCATGCTTCTATATGACCGCCATGCCCCCTCCCCTGCTATTGCTGCAAGACATCCGCGCCACCCTCGGCACCCAGGCGTTGCTCGACGGTGCCGCGATCGGCGTCAGCGCCGGCGAGCGCATCTGCCTGGTGGGCCGCAACGGCTCCGGCAAGTCTACCCTGCTCAAGATCGCCGCCGGCATGATGCGCCCGGACGGCGGCACGAGGTTCGTTCAGCCCGGCGCGACCGTGCGCTACCTGCCGCAGGAGCCGGACCTGACGGGGTTCGCCACCACGCTCGACTACGTGCAGGACGGCCTCGGGCCGGGCGACGACGAGCACCGCGGCCCCGCCTTGCTGGACCGGCTCGGCCTGACCGGCGCCGAGCACCCGGCGAACCTCTCCGGCGGCGAGGCGCGGCGGGCGGCGCTGGCCCGCGCGCTAGCTCCCGCCCCCGACCTGCTGCTGCTGGACGAGCCGACCAACCACCTGGACCTGCCCGCCATCGAGTGGCTGGAGAAGGAGCTGGCGTCGTCGCGCGCCGGCATCGTGCTGATCAGCCATGACCGCCGCATGCTGCAGACGGTGGGGCGCAGCGTGGTGTGGCTGGAGGGCGGCATCACCCGGCGCATGGACCGCGGCTTCGAGCATTTCGAGGCCTGGCGCGAGGAGGTGGCCGAGCAGGAGGCGCGCGACCGGCAGAAGCTCAGCCGGCAGATCGTGCGCGAGGAGCACTGGATCACCTACGGCGTCACCGCGCGGCGCAAGCGCAACGTGCGCCGGGTGGCGGAGCTGGCGGGGCTGCGGGCCCGCCGGCGCGAGATGGGCGGGCCGGGCGCCGGGTTGAAGATGGCCGCCGCCGAGGGCGAGATGAGCGGCAAGCAGGTGATGGTGGCCGAGCACGTCAGCCGCTCGTACGGCGAGCGGCCGATCGTGCAGGATTTGTCGCTGCGGGTGCTGCGGGCGGACCGGCTCGGCATCATCGGCCCCAACGGCGCCGGCAAAACCACGCTGCTGCGGCTGATGACGGGGGTGGACCAGCCGGACGCCGGCAGCGTGGTGCTCGGCACCAACCTGCAGCCGGTGACGCTGGACCAGCAGCGCGCCACGCTCGACCCGGCGCGCACGCTGCAGGACACGCTGACCGGCGGCGACGGCGACCAGGTGACGGTGGCGGGGCAGAAGCGCCACGTGGTCGGCTACATGAAGGACTTCCTGTTCCGCCCGGAGCAGGCGCGCACGCCGGTGGGCATGCTGTCGGGCGGCGAGCGCGGGCGGCTGCTGCTGGCCTGCGCGCTGGCCCGGCCGTCCAACCTCTTGATCTTGGACGAGCCGACCAACGACCTGGACCTGGAGACGCTGGACCTGCTGCAGGAGCTGCTGGCCGATTATCTCGGCACCGTGCTGCTGGTGAGCCACGACCGCGACTTCCTGGACCGGGTGGTGACCTCGACGCTGGCGGCGGATGGCGGCGGGCGCTGGACGGAGTACGCCGGCGGCTACAGCGACATGCTGGCCCAGCGCGGCGCGCCCGCCACGCCGGACACGGTGCGCCCGGCCGGCAAGGTGCAAGGCAAGCCGCCGGGCAAGCCGGCCAAGATGTCGTTCAAGGACAAGCAGGCGCTGGACACGCTGCCGGGCGAGGTGGCGACGCTGGAGCGGCAGGTGGCGGCGTTGCAGCGGGAGTTGGCGGACCCGGATTTGTATCGCCGCCGACCGGCCCGCTTCGCGGAGGCGACGGGGGCCCTGGCGGCGGCGCAGGACCGGCTGGGCCAGGCGGAGGAGCGTTGGCTGGACCTGGAAGCGCGGCGCGAGACGGCCGCGGCCGGCCGTTGACCGGCGCGCCCGCCGCCGCCACGGCGGGCCTCCCCTTTCCGAACGCCTGCGCCGTCCCCTCTTAGGGTTGTATGCTGGCACAACCCCGCCTCGCCCCGCCCATCCACGCCATCCGCTCCACCGACCCTGGCGCGCTGGGCATGATCCGCATCCTGCGCGGCAACGCGCTGGAGATGTGGGGCCGCCGCGCCTATGAGCGCGCGTCCATCGTCGGCAGCTTCATGGGCCGCATCCAGGTGCTGCTGAACGACCCGGACGCGATCGGCCACGTGCTGGTGCGCAACGCGGCCAACTACCGCCGCCCCGGCATCTCGCGCCGGGTGCTGGCGCCACTGCTGGGCGACGGGCTGCTGCTCAGCGAGGGGGCCGCCTGGCGTCACCAGCGCCGCACCATCGCCCCCATCCTGGCGCCGCGCTCGATGCCGGTGCTGACCAGCCACGTCGCCACCGCCGCGGACGAGTGCCTGCACCGCCTGGCCGGCCGCGAGGGGGTGGATCTGCTGCCCGAGATGCAGCGCACGGCGCTGGAGATTGCCGGGCGCTCGATGTTCTCGCTGGAGATGGCGCAGCACGGGGCGCCGATGCGCGCGCTGCTGATGCGCTTCGCCATGCAGCTGGCGCGGCCGAACCCGATCGACCTGCTGATCCCCGCCGCCATGCCCAGCCCGCAGGACGGCGCGCGTCGCCGCTTCCGCAAGGAGTGGACGGCGCTGATCGGCGGCATCGTGGACGCCCGCGCCCGGCTGCCGGCGGCAGACGGCCCGCGCGACCTGTTCGACATGCTAAAGGACGCGCGCGACCCGGAGACCGGCGAGGGCTTCAGCCGCGAGCAGCTGTGCGACCAGGTGGCGACCATGATCCTGGCCGGCCACGAAACCACGGCGCTGACGCTGTTCTGGTCGCTGAGCCTGCTGGCGCAGTCGCAGCTGTGGCAGGAGCGGGTGGCCGAGGAGGCCGCCGCGCATCCGTTCGGCCCGGAGAACGCGGCGGAGGCGATGGCGCACCTGCCGGTGGCCAAGGCGGTGGTCAGCGAGGCGCTGCGGCTGTACCCGCCGGCCTTTCTCATCACCCGCGAGGCGGTGACGCGCGACGTGGCTAACCGCACCATGGTGCCGCGCGGCGCCACCGTCGCTGTGTCGCCCTGGGTGCTGCACCGCCACGCGCTGCTGTGGAACGACCCGGCGGCGTTCGATCCCGGACGCTTCATGCCGGGCGCGCTGCCGCTGCCGCGCTTCGCCTACCTGCCGTTCGGCGCCGGGCCGCGCATCTGCGTCGCCGCCCAGTTCGCGCTGGCGGAGGCGGTGCTGGTGCTGGCCAAGCTGGTGGGGTCGCTGCGGGTGAGCTCGGCGGACGTGGCGCAGGTGCGGCCGGTGGGCCGGGTGACGACGCAGCCGGACCGGCCGGCGCACTTCGCGCTGGCGCGGCGGGGGCTGTAACAGCGTAAATCTGTCAACGGGCTGACATGCAACGGCTGGTGTTAGACAAAGCGGAAATTTGCCGGCGTCAACGAGGTGGCTGATATACGGTACAAGGTGGTTACAAACTGCCCGTCTGGCAGGGTAATTTGTGTATACGAATTCTGAGACGACCCGTTTGGTTCTTCGGTAATAGTGAGAGATCCGAAATTTGGAGCCTGCCGGCTCTTGATCTGTAGAACATCGGTCTGAGGGTTAAAGCCAGATATTCCGCCGCTAAAGACAGTTTCCGGCTGTGAAGAGATCAAGGCGTCATTATTGTACAACCCATATATAATGCCGGGATTTCCAGCGATCGTCTGCGGCGTGATCCCCAGCATCATTCCTCCAAGAAATGGGCTGACCCCGCCTGACAACTCAGCAATTTGCGCCCTCAAAGTATCGATGGTGATTGCTGGTGCACCCTCCTGGTCAACCGACGGTGCACCCAGGCCAAGTTCCGTTCGGTCTGCTGCTGTTTCAATCGCGTTGGCCGGCCGTCCAAGGGCGGCATAGATCGCGGCATTGACGTCAGTGGAGAACTCCGGACTGGCAGCGACAACCGCCGTCACTACGGCAACCGGGTTTGGCATGTGCTGGCCCGGCATCGTCACCGAGGCAGTCACGTCATCTGCAATGGCCTGGATCGCAGCACCCAGGTCGGGCCTGAGGCTCGGTCGCACGTCCAGCAACGTTGAGAACGTGTTGTAGATGAGATTATCGGAGGTGGGCGTGTTCGCGACTGCCTGCGCCTGGCTTACGCCAGATGCCGCATTCTCTGCGCCCGCCAGGAGGTCCGGCAAAGCCGGCAGGAACCCATACTCGAGTTGGAAATACCCCTTGAACGCGGTCGTGTAGGTCGCTTCGGCTGCTGCGAATTGCAGGTTGTCGCCGCCTGCCAGCAACTGCTTGCCTGTCGTGAGATCCGCAGCGTCTGGCGGGCCGCCGAACATGGCTTGATACTGCCGATCAAATGCGTTGGCTGCCTCGACAGAAGTGGAAAGGTAGCCGCGGATGGCTGCAAGGCTGGCGCCGTTGGCGATCAACTGCTCGTCGCCAGTCAGCTCGCCAAGGGTAACGGTGCGGCCCAACTCGGTTTGGTAAAGGGTTTGCAGCTTGCTCGCGGCCTCGGTGGTCGTGGCGAAATAGCTGCGCAGGCCGTCAAAGGTGATGGTGCCCGTGTTGATGGCAGCCACTTCGCTGCTTAATTCGCCGGTCGTAGGATCACGCTCGACCACGTCTGTATAAAGTTTGTCCAAGGCTTCGTTGCTGGTGGAGAGGTAGGTGCGCAAGTTGGCCAAGTTGCCGCCTCCGGCCAGGTAGGCTTCGTCGGCGACGGCTTCGGGATATGTCAAGCTGCGGCCAACCACGTCGTCGTATATTGCGCTGATCGAGACGTATGCGTCACCCGTCGTTGCGAGATAGGCGCGGATGGTGGAAATTGCCGTCCCGGCCTGCAACTGCTGCTGGCCCAGTGCCAGTTCGGCCGCTGTCGGATCACGCCCGATAGTTTGGTTGTAGGCCAGGATCAGCGCCTGGTCGGAGGTGTTGCCTGCCATCGGATCAGCCCCTGAAAATTTTCAGTGCGATACCTTAAGTAGTTTCGGATTGGGGCCGGACTATTACGGTTCCGGCGAGATGCCCACTTTGCTGCCTTGCGCGAAAGCCACTCGACAACGACGCCTGCTAGACAAAGCGGAAGTTTGCCGCGGTCGGCACAGCATTTGACACGCTTTCCACGATGATGGTCGCCCCTCGGCCAACATCGACCTCGGTGAAGGCGTTGCTGGCGGGATTGAAGCCGGCGCTGCCGACGCCCAGCTCATGCACGTTCAGCGCCGCATAGCCCGCAGCTTGCCGGCTCTCGATTTGCAGGATGTCCGTTGCGGGATTGAATCCCTGGATGTAGGTCGCTTGAGTGCCTGACAGGCTTGCCGTGATGATGGCAGGCTGTAGAGCGATTAAGGCATCGTTGTGGAGCAGCCCGTAAACCTGCCCTGGAACTCCCGCGATGGTTTGAGGCGTGATGGATACATTGTCGTATTGTCCGGCTTCACGCGGCGGCGCTCCTCCTGACAGCTCAGCAATTTGCGTCTGCAACGTCGCGATCGTTACCGTCCCTTGCTGGCCAGAAGCATCGTGTCCGAGCTGGAGCTCTGATCGGTCTGCGGCCAGTTCCACCGCGTTGGCTGGGCGGCCGATGGCCGCCTGAAAAGCGGTATTGATGTCGTTGGCGAACGCTGAACTAGCGGCCGCTGTTGCTGTCACGAGATTTCCTGGAAGACCGGGGTAGGCATAGCTTTGATTATCGACATCAGGATTGGTGAAGTCGCTGTACACGAGACCGGAATCATCAGGGCTGCGGCTAACAGGGATGTATGGCGGCTGGCTGCCGAACTGGCTCGCAATCTGTTGCTCGACCGCGTTGAAGTCGCCTGAGCTAGGCGCGATGCCCAACAGTGATGAGTATGTGTTGTTGATGAATGCCACGACAGTGGGGGAACTCGCCACGGCCACTGGCAGGCTTGCGCCGTCAGCCAGTGCTCGCGTTCCCGCCAAGATATCCGCCAAGGAAGCCGGGTTTCCAAAGGCGGACTGGAACTCCTCCCTGAACGCAGTGGAAGAGACCGCATCGGCCGCGGCGAATGGCAGGCTGGCTCCGCTGGCCAGCAGCAACTGGCCAGAAACCAGATCGGCCGCTGCCGGCGCGCTTGCGAAGTCGGCGTGGTATTGCCGCTCGATCGCGTTCACGGCCTCGCCCGAAACGGACAGGTAGCCACGGATGGCCGCCAGGCTGGAGCCGTTGGCAATCAGCTGCTCATCGCTGGCCAACTCGCCCGGGGTGACCGCCCGGCCCAGCTCGGTTTCGTAAAGCGATTGCAGCTTGCCCGTGGCCTCGCTGGTGGTGGCGAAATAGGTGCGCAGGCCGGCAAGGGTGGCGCCCGCGCTGATCTGGGCCACGTCGCTACCCAATTCGCCAGGCGTGATGGCGCGGCCAACCACGTCCGTATAAAGCCATTGCAGCTTGCCCGCGGCCTCGTTGCTGGCGGCAAGGTAGCCGCGCAGGCTGGCCAGGTCGCCGCCTCCGGCCAGGTAAGCTTGGTCGGACGCCAGTTCGGGCGCGCTCACGGCACGGGCGACCACGCCGTCGTAGATCGCGCCGATCAAGTTGGTGGCATATCCCGTGGTGGCCAGGTAGGCGCGAATGGCGGAGATCGGCGTGCCGCCTTGTAACTGCTGCTCCCCCAGCGCCAGCTCGGCCGCCGCCGGATCACGGCCGAGCACCTGGTTGTAGGCCAGGATCAGCGCCTGGTCGGAGGTGTTGCCTGCCACTTGATCCGCTTTCTGAAAGTTGTCCGTGCAGTATCGTAATTAATTTCGGATTGGGGCCGGACTATGACGGTTCCGGCGAGGCGCCCACTATGCTGCCTTGCGCGAAAGCCACTCGACAACGCCCCGGCCCGGGGAAACAACGCACCCAACCGACGGAGACCACGATGAACCGGACCCAGACGCACGGCCTGCAGGTCGCCACCCCGCTCCATGACTTCATCGCGGACGAGGCGTTGCCGGGCACCGGCGTCACCGCGGACGGGTTCTGGGCCGGCTTCGCCGCCATCGTGCACGACCTCGCGCCGCGCAACCGCGCCCTGCTCGCCCGACGCGACGAGCTGCAAGGCCAGATCGACGCCTGGCACGCCGAGCACCGGGGCGCCGAGATCGACTCGGCGGCCTATGAGGCGTTCCTGCGCGGCATCGGCTACCTGCTGCCGGAGCCGGAGCCGTTCAGCGTGCAGACCGGCGGGGTGGACGCGGAGATCGCCAGCATCGCCGGGCCGCAGCTGGTGGTGCCGGTCAGCAACGCGCGCTATGCGCTGAACGCCGCCAACGCGCGCTGGGGCAGCCTGTACGACGCGCTGTACGGCACGGACGCGATCGACGACGCGGACGGCGCGGCGCGGGGGCGCGGCTTCAACAAGCTGCGCGGCGACAAGGTGGTGGCCCGCGCCAAGGCGTTCCTGGACGAGGCCGTGCCGCTCGCCCACGGCTCCCACGCGCCCGTCACCGGCTACGCCGTGGAGCATGGCGCGTTGCTGGCGCAGCACCGCGGCGGGCAGACCGGGCTGGCCGACCCGGCGCAGTTCGCCGGCTATGTCGGCCCGGCCTCGGCGCCCACCGCCATCCTGCTCCGCCGCCACGGCCTGCACATCGAGCTGCTGATCGACCGCGGCCACCCGATCGGCGGCACCGACCCGGCGGGGGTCGCGGACATCGTGCTGGAATCCGCCGTCACCACCATCATGGACTGCGAGGACAGCGTCGCCGCGGTGGATGCCGAGGACAAGGTGGGGGTGTACCGCAACTGGCTCGGGCTGATGGACGGCAGCTTGTCCGCCACGCTGGAAAAGGGCGGCAAGACGCTGGAGCGCAAGCTTTCCCCCAACCGCCGATTCACCGCGTCGGACGGCAGCGACATCACCCTGCCGGGCCGCAGCCTGATGCTGATCCGCAACGTCGGCCACCACATGTTCACCGATGCTGTGCTGGACGCGGACGGCGCCGAGGTGCCGGAGGGGATGCTGGACGCGGCGGTGACCGCGCTGATCGCGATGCACGACCTCAAGCCCAGCGCGCGGCGCAACAGCCGCGAGGGCTCGGTGTATATCGTGAAGCCGAAGATGCACGGGCCGGAGGAGGTGGCGTTCGCCGTGGAGCTGTTCGCCCGGGTGGAGCGGATGCTGGGTGTTGCGCCCACCTCGCTCAAGATGGGCATCATGGACGAGGAGCGGCGCACCAGCGCCAACCTGGGCGCCTGCATCGCCGCGGCGAAGGACCGGGTGGTGTTCATCAACACCGGGTTCCTGGACCGCACCGGCGACGAGATCCACACCTCGATGGAGGCGGGCGCGTTCATCCGCAAGAACGAGATCAAGAACACGCCCTGGATTCGCGCCTACGAGGACCGCAACGTGGATTACGGGCTGGCCGCGGGGATGCGCGGGCGGGCGCAGATCGGCAAGGGCATGTGGGCCGCGCCGGACCGGATGGCGGACATGCTGGCGCAGAAGGTCGGCCACCCGCAGGCCGGCGCCAACACCGCCTGGGTGCCCTCCCCCACCGCCGCCACGCTGCACGCGCTGCACTACCACCAGGTGGACGTGGGCGCGCGGCAGCAGGCGCTGGCCCGGCGCCCCAAGGCGGCGCTGTCGGACCTGCTCACCATCCCGCTGGCGGACCGGCCGAACTGGGCGCCGGACGACGTGCAGGCAGAGCTGGACAACAACGTGCAGGGCATCCTGGGTTACGTGGTGCGCTGGGTGGACCAGGGCGTCGGCTGCTCCAAGGTGCCGGACATCCATGACGTGGGCCTGATGGAGGACCGCGCCACGCTGCGGATCAGCAGCCAGCACATCGCCAACTGGCTGCGCCACGGCGTGGCCACGGAAGCGCAGGTGCACGAGACGCTGCGCCGCATGGCGGGCGTGGTGGACGCGCAGAACGCGGGCGATGCGGCCTACACGCCGATGGCGCCGGGCTTCGACGGCCCCGCGTTCAAGGCGGCCTGCGACCTGGTGTTCCAGGGGCGGACGCAGCCGAACGGCTACACCGAGTTCATCCTGCATGCGCGCCGGCGGGAGGCGAAGGCGGCCTAGTAGGGCTCTGCCCTGCACCCGAAAGGGGATAGTCATCCCCTTTACCCCTCATACCAGGTGTCCAGAGGACCACTGTCCTCTGGTGGGGTTCGGGGCGAAGCCCTGATCCTTGCTGTGCAGAGTTTTTCAGCAGCCTGCTAGCCGAGGCCGGGCCTCCGCCCCCTAACCCGCCGTGATGCGCTCCGGGTGGGTGAACAGCTCGAATCCGTCGGAGCGCGCGATGGCGATCAGGGTGATGCCGGCCGCCTCCGCGACCCGGATGGCCAGCGCCGTCGGCACCGACACCGCCGCCAGCGTGCCGATGCCCGCGTTGGCCGCCTTCTGCACCAGCTCCACCGACACGCGGCTGGTGAGCAGCAGCAGGCCGCCCGCCGGGTCCTCGCCGGCGCGCAGCAGCGCCCCGGTCAGCTTGTCGAGCGCGTTGTGGCGGCCGACATCCTCGCGCACCGCCAATAGCCCGTCGCGCCAGAACCCGGCGGCGTGCACGGCGCGGGTCTGGTGGTTCAGGTGCTGCGCCGGGTGCAGGCTGGCGATGGCGGCCGACACCTGCGCCGCGGTCCAGCCGCGGCCGGGCGGCACGGCGGGGGGCGGGCGCATGGCATCGGCCAGGCTGTCCATGCCGCACAGGCCGCAGCCGGTGGCGCCGGCGATCTGGCGGCGGCGCTTCTCCAGGGCGGCCATGCGCGCCGGCTCGATCCACATGCGCAGCTCGATGCCGAGCGGGGCGGGCACCACCTCCAGCTCCTCCAATTGATCCGCCGCGGTGATGATGTGCTCAGCCAGGCTGAACCCGGCGGCGAAGTCCTCCAAGTCGGACGGCGTGGCCATCATCACCGCGTGGGTGACACGGTTGTAGGTGAGCGCCACCGCCACCTCCTCCGGCACGCAGCGCTCGCCGGGGTCGGCGGCGTTGCGCCAGGCGGGGACGGTAGCGGCTGGCGGGACTATTCCGCTGCGACCTGTGACGGTTGCGGCAGGGTCGCCAGCAGCGCCGGCAAGCCCATCCGAGTGCAGAAGTCGCCGAATCCTTCGTCCCCTTCGCGGTGCGCGGCCCAAGTGGCGAATAGCGGCTCTAGCGTGGCGCCGATCGCCTCCATCGGCACCTTTTCCAGCAGCTTGAACGAGAGCCGGGTGCCCTCGAAGTCGCCGCCGACGAACATCGCATACTGGCCCGGCACGCGCCCGACCAGGCCGATGTCGCCGGAGTAGGAGCGCACGCAGCCGTTGGGGCAGCCGGTGATGCGCAGGCTGATCCGCTCGCCGGCCAGGCCGTGCCGCGCCAGGGCGGCCTCCACGTCGGCCACGATGGGCAGGCGCACCCGCTCGGCCTCGGTGAGCGCCAGGCCGCAGGTGGGCAGCGCGGTGCAGGCCAGCGCCCAGCGCGACAGCGGGCTCAGCGCCTCGGTGAACACCGCGCCGTGGCCGCGCAGCAGCTGCTCCACCGCCGCCTTGTCCTCCGGGCGGATGTCGGTCAGCAACACGTCCTGCTGGGCGGTGAACACAGGCTGGATGCCGAACAGCTGCACCGCCTCGCGCAGGCCGGCGCGCAGCCCCCCGGCAATGCGACCGGCGCTAATCGGCAGGCCGAGCCACAGCCTGCCGTCGCCCTGCTCGTGCCAGCCGAGCAGCTCGGGAATCTGCAGCTTGCCGATGTCGCGCACCGGTTGCAGCGCCAGGCCGTAGGTGTTGACCAGGGTGTCGCGCACCCAGTCCAGGCCGCGGTCATCCACCACGTATTTCAGCCGGGCGCGGCGGCGGTCGGTGCGGTCGCCGTTGTCGCGTTGCAGGGCGATGACGGCGAGCGTCGCCTCCCAGAGCTGGTCGGGGCCGACGAAGCCCACGGCGGTGGCAATGCGCGGGTAGGTGCGCGGCTTGTTGTGGGTCATGCCCTGGCCGCCGCCGACGTAGAGCTGGTAGCCGAGCAGGGCGTCGCCGTCCCAGGCCTGGACGAAGCCCAGGTCGTTGGCGAGCAGGTCGATCGTGTTGTCGGCGGGGTGGATCAGGCCGATCTTGAACTTGCGCGGCAGATAGGTGGCGCCGTACACCGGCTCCACCTCCGCGGGTGCTGCGGCGTCGCCCTCCTCGTCGAGGAAGATCTCGTAGTAGCTGCGGCTGTGCGGCAGCAGGCGCTCGGACAGCATCTGCGCGTCGGCCAGCAGGCGGGCGTGCACGGCGTCCCGGCGGGGTGCTGGGGTGACCATGACGTTGCGCACAACGTCGCCGCAGGCGGCGTAGGTGGTCATCAGGGCGTGGTTGATGGCGGCGATCTCGGCCTTCAGGTTGCCGATGATGGTGCCGTGGAACTGGATGCCCTGGCGCGAGGTGATCTTGAGCGTGCCGTTGGCGTAGCGGGTGGCGATGGCGTCCAGCGCCAGATACTGCGCGCCGGTCATCACGCCGCCGGGGGCGCGGACGCGGACCATGAACTGCCATTCCTTGTCCTCGCCCGCCTGCTTCAGCGCAGTCGCGGTGTCGCGGTCGAACTGCTCGTAGGTGCCGTGGAACTTGAGCAGGTTGTACACGCCCTCCGAGACGCCGCCGCGCGGGGTGCCGGCGATCTCGGAGGCGACGGTGCCGCGCAGCCCGTGGCTGCCGGCCTTGAGCGTCTCCGCCCCGGTCAGCTTTGCGGGCAATTTGGCGGGCAGATTGGAGACCTGGTCCATGTTACTTGCTCACGTCCACGTAGCGCAGGTAGGGCTTCTTGGTCTCCCAGCCCTGCGGGAAGCGCTCCTTGGCCGCCTCGTCGGACACGCTCGGCAGGATGATGGCGCGCTCGCCCGGCTGCCAGTTCACCGGGGTCGAAACCTTGCGGGAGTCGGTAAGCTGCAAGCTGTCGATGACGCGCAGGATCTCGGGGAAGCTGCGCCCGGCGGAGGGCGGATAGGCCAGCATCATGCGCACCTTCTTCGCCGGGTCGATCACGAAGACCGAGCGCACGGTGAGCGCCGGGTCCGCCTCAGGGTGGACCATGCCGTACAGGTCGCTGACGGTGCGGCCGATGTCGGAGATCATCGGGAAGTTGACCGTGCTGCCGGTCACGTCGGCGATGTCCTGGTTCCACTTGCCATGGTTGTCCAGGGTGTCCACGGACAGGCCGATGACCTTGACGCCGCGACGGTCGAACTCCGGCTTCAGCCGCGCCACCTCGCCCAGCTCGGTGGTGCAGACGGGGGTGAAGTCCTTGGGGTGGCTGAACAACACGCCCCAGCTGGCGCCGAGCCAGTCGTGGAAGCGGATGCGGCCGTCCGTCGAGTCCTGCTCGAAGTCGGGGGCGATCTGGCCGAGCTGGATGCTCATCGGTGGGTTCCTCGTTCGCTCTCGCACGCTATCACGCCCGCGCGCCGTGGCTTTAGCATATCACACCAGGACGGGACGAATTGAAGGCCCGCTAGATGGCGAAGTTCACCGGCCCTGCGGCCGGGCGGTGCAGGCCGACGGCGGCGGCGCGCTGCAGCAGGTCGTCCACGGTGAGGGCGGCCAGCCGCTCCCGGCAGGCGGCCTCGACCTCGGCCCAGAGCGGCGCGAGCACGGCGCCGCCCAGGCGGCCCGGCGGCGGCTCCGCCTCGCCTTCCGCTACCGCGTCCACCACGTCCAGCAGGCGTAGGTCCCGCCGGGGTCGGCCGAGCCGGTAGCCGCCGCGGGGGCCGCGCAGGCTGTCCAGCAGCCCGGCCCGGGTCAGCGCCTGCAGCAGCGGCTCGATGCCGCGGCGCGCCTGGCCCACGCGGTCGGCGATCTCGCCGGCGCTCACCGCGGCGCCCTGGCCGGCGTGGAACGCCACGTCCAGCACAATTGCGATGGCCATCATGGCGCGGTCCTGGCGTACGAGCATTGCTGCGGCCCTCTTTGGTGACATGCTGGCCCGTGATACTGCTACCGCCATGCCTGATGGAGCCCCCCCCTGCCCCGCACCCGCCCGCGCCCGGGGACGCCTGTACAACAGCATCCTGGAGACGGTCGGCGCAACGCCCCTGGTGCGGCTGCCGCGGCTGGAGCGGTCCGAGGGCGCAGGGGCTGCGCTGGCGCTTAAGCTGGAGTTCTTCAACCCGCTCGGCTCTGTGAAGGACCGCATCGGCCTGGCCATGGTGGACGCGGCGGAGCGGGACGGGCTGATCGCGCCGGGCCGCTCCGTGCTGGTGGAGCCCACCAGCGGCAACACCGGCATCGCGCTGGCCTTTGTCGCGGCGGCGCGCGGCTACCGGCTGGTGGTGGTGATGCCGGACACGGCCTCCGTCGAGCGCCGCCGCATGATGCGGCTGCTGGGCGCGGAGCTGGAGCTGACGCCGGGCCGGCTCGGGATGCCCGGCGCCATCGCGCGCGCGGAGGCGATCCTGGCCGCGACACCGGACGCCTGGATGCCGCGCCAGTTCGACAATCCGGCGAACCCGGCGGTGCATGCCGCCACCACCGCGGAGGAGCTGTGGGCCGACACGGAGGGCGAGATGGACGCGCTGGTGGCGGGGATCGGCACCGGCGGCTCGCTCACCGGCATCGCGCGGGTGCTGAAGCCGCGCCGCCCGGCGATGCAGGTGGTGGGGGTGGAGCCGGCGGAGAGCGCGGTGCTGTCGGGCGACGCGCCGGGGCCGCACGGCCTCCAGGGCATCGGCGCCGGGTTCGCGCCGGCGGTGCTGGATATGAGCCTCGTCGACGAGGTGGCGCAGGTGAGCGAGCGGGAGGCGGTGGCGGCGGCCCGGCTGTGCGCGCGGACCGAGGGCATCCCGGTCGGCCTCTCCTCCGGCGCGGTGCTGCACGCGATGCTGGGGCTGGCGCGGCGGCCGGCCCTGGCGGGGCGGCTGGTGGTGGGCATCGCCGCCTCCTTTGCCGAGCGTTACCTCTCGACCGAGCTGTTCGCAGGACTCTGAATGAGCGTCGCCATCGCCGTCATGGCCAAGGCGCCCCGCGCCGGCCATTCCAAGACGCGCCTGTCCCCGCCGCTGCTGCCGGAGGAGGCGCGGCAGATGAGCGCCGCCTTCCTGCGCGACATCACCGAGAACATTCGGCTGGCCGGGCAACAGGCTGATATCGCGGGATACGTCGCCTACGCGCCGGCCGGGATGGAGGGGCTGTTCGACGGCCTGCTCGCATCTGGCACGCACTTGGTGCTGGCCGATGGCGAGGGCGACGCGCCGGATGGGGTGCCAGGGGACGTACACGGCTTCGGCCGCTGCCTGTGGCACGCGACGCGCGCGCTGTTCGAGCGCGGCCACCATGCGGTGTGCGTGCTGAACTCCGACAGCCCCACCCTGCCCACCGCCTGCCTGGTGCAGGCGGCGCGCGCGCTGCCCGCCGGGTCGGACCGGGTGGTGCTGGGGCCGGCGGAAGATGGCGGCTATTACTTGCTCGGCATGTCCGCGCCGCATGCCGGGCTGTACGGCGGCATCGCCTGGAGCACGGAGCGGGTCGCGGCGCAGACCCGGGCGGCGGCGGCCGGCATGGGCCTGCCCGCCGCCGAGCTGCCACCCTGGTACGACGTGGACGACCGCGCCGCCCTGGGCCGCCTGCTGGCCGACCTGGACGGCGGGACGGGATACGCCGCCCCCGCCACCGCCGCCTGCGTGGCGCGGCTCGACCTGCGGGCGCGCCTGGCGGCATGACGGAACGGACCCGCTTCCTGGCGCTGGCCGCGGTCGGCTTCGTGCTGCTCGGCTTCGTGGTGGCGGAGCTGCTGTGCCACCAGCCGGGGGCGGTGGCCTATATCGGCTCCGACGACCGGCTCAGCCATTTCGTCTCGCTCGAATGCGCGGCGGGGGTGGTGTATTTCGCGGCGGTCTGGCTGGTGCGCTCCGGCCCGCTGCCGCGGCGGGCGACGCTGCTAGTGCTGGGGCTGGCCGCCGCCATGCGAGTGATGCCGCTGGCCTGGCCGCCGTTCCTGTCCTCCGACCTGTTCCGCTACGTGTGGGACGGCCGAGTGCAGGCGCAGGGCATCAACCCGTACCTTTATTTGCCCGCGGCGCGGCAGCTCGCCTTCCTGCGGGACGACGATATCTACGCCAGCACCAACCGCTCGGAGGAGGCGCCCACTATCTATCCGCCGATGGCGCAGCTGATCTTCGCCGCCATCGGCCAGGTCTGGTCCTCGCTCGCCATGGTCAAGATCGTGATGGGCGGGTTCGAGGCGGTGGCGATCGGCTGTGTGGCGGTGCTGCTGCGGCGGGCCGGGCTGCCGATGGCCGGGGTGCTGGTGTACGCGTGGAACCCGCTGCCGGTCTGGGAGTACGCCGGCAACGGGCACATCGACGGCGCGAGCCTGGGCTTCATCGCGCTGGCGCTGCTGGCCGCCGCCTCCGGCCGCCGCCAGGGGCTGGCCGGGGTGGTGCTGGGCCTGGCGATCCTGTGCAAGCTGCTGCCCGCCGCCCTGTTCCCCGCCTTCTGGCGCCGCTGGGACTGGCGGCTGCTGGCCGGCACCGTCGCGATCGTCGTGGCACTGTACGGCGCCTATGCCTGGGGCGCCGGCTGGCACGTGCTGGGCTACCTGCCGGGCTATGCGGCGGAGGAAGGGCTGGCGACCGGCAGCGGCTTCTTCGCGCTGCGGGCCTTGTCCCTGCTCGGCCCGCTGCCGGCCTGGGCGGCGACGGCGTACATGGCGGCGGCCGGCGCGGGCCTGCTGGCGCTGGCGGCGGCGTATGGCTTCGCCCGCCCTCTGCCCACGACGCCCGGCCCACGCATCCTGGCCATCGGCCGCGGCGCCACCGTGCTGGCCACCGCCGCCACGGTCGCTATTTCGCCGCATTACCCGTGGTATCTGGGCTGGCTCTCGCTGCTGGCGTGCTTCGCGCCTTACTGGAGCGTGATCTACCTGTCGGCCAGCGGGGTGATGATGTACCTGGACCCTTACCACCGGAACAACATCTATCCCTGGCTGATTTACGGGCCATTTGTGCCGCTTGCCGTGCTTGACGCCGTCCGGGCCGCCCGGCCCCGCGTAATGCCCACAAAGGAGTGCCGTTGATGTCGGCTACGACCCTGAAGGACCCGCGCCGCTACTTCGAGGCAGTGGAGGCGCGCGACGTGACCGCGGCGCCGCCGGTGTGCCTGTATCTGGAGACTACCAACCGCTGCAACCTGCTGTGCGAGACCTGCCCGCGCACCTTCGAGACGCTGGAGCCGCCGCAGGACATGAGCTGGGAGCTGTTCACCCGCATCGTGGACCAATTCCCCTCCATCGCCCGCGTGGTGTTGCACGGGGTGGGCGAGCCGATGCTGGTCAAGGATCTGCCGCGGATGATCCGCTACCTGAAGGACCGCGGCATCTACGTGCTGTTCAACACCAACGGCACCCTGCTTAACCCCAAGAAGTTCCAGGAGCTGATCGACACCGGGCTCGACGAGCTGCGCGTGTCGGTCGATGCCGCCGACCGCAAGACGTATCTCGCGGTGCGCGGCAAGGACTTCTTCGACCGCATCGTGCGCGACGTGGGCAAGTTCACCGCCTTCCAGGCCAGGGTGGGCTCCGCCACGCCGAAAGTGTCGATCTGGCTGACCGGGCTGAAGGAGACGGTGCAGCAGCTGCCCGAGTTCGTCCGCATGGCGGCGGGCATGGGCGTGCGCGAGGTGCACCTGCAGCGCCTGGTGTTCGACGACGCCGGGTTCGGCATGGCGCGGGCGGAGAACAGCCTGTTCGAGCAGACCCAGGCGGAAGAGGAGCAGGCGATCGCCGCCGCCCAGGCCATCGGTGCTGACCTGGGCGTGATGCTGGACGCCTCCGGCGCCACCGAACCCGGCGTCAGCCTGAAAAACAGCGACGGGGAGCGCGCCTGGGCCACCTGCCGCCGGCCGTGGTCGCTGATGTACTTCACCGCGCACGGCCGCGCCCTGCCCTGCTGCATCGCGCCGTTCAGCGCCCGTGGCTACAGCAACTACACGCTGGGCGACGCCACCCAGCAGAGCCTGCGCGAGATCTGGAACGGGCCGCTGTACCAGCAGTTCCGCACCGACCTGCTGGGCGACGCGCCGCCGAAGCCTTGCGAGAACTGCGGGCTGCGGTGGTCGCTCTAGGCGTTTCTGTCGTCATCCCGACGCTGAACGAGGTGGATGCGATCGGCGCCGTGGTGCGGGAGATCCCGCGCGACGTGGCCGCCGAAATCATCGTAGCGGATAGCGGCAGCCACGACGGCACGCAGGAGGCGGCGCAGGCGGCCGGCGCGCGGCTGCTCGACCTGCGGCAGCGCGGCTACGGCCTGGCCTGCGCCCGCGCTGCCGCCGCCGCCGACCCGGCCAGCGACATCATCGTGTTCATGGACGGCGACGGGGCCGACCGGGCGGACGCCATGCACCGGCTGGTGCAGCCGATCCGCGCCGGCACGCACGATTTCGTCATCGCCTCGCGCACCCGCGGCGAGCGGGAGCCGGGCTCCATGAGCTGGCACCAGGTGCTGGCGGGCCGGGCGGCGGGCCTCGGCATGCGGGCGCTGTACGGCGTGCGCTACACCGACATGTGCGCCTTTCGCGCCATCCGCCGCTCCTCGCTGGACCGGCTGGGGCTGCGGGAGATGACGTACGGCTGGAACATCGAGATGCAGATGCAGGCCGCCCGCGCCGGGCTGCGCATCCTGGAGGTGCCGGTGCCTTACCGCTGCCGCGCCGGGGGCGAGAGCAAGGTGGCGGGCTCCCTGCGCGGCACGCTGCGGGCCGGCTGGCGCATCGTGGCCACCTTCGCCCGGGTCGCCGGGTCGCCCAGGCCCGCCGCATGAGGCGGGCGGCGCTGGCGGTGGCGGCGGGCCTGGCGCTCGGCCCGGCCGCCCAGGCAGCACCCGGCGCGGCGGCATACGACCCGGCGGCGGTGATCGGCACCTGGTGGACGCAGGACCGGGACGGCGTGGTGCAGTTCGAGACCTGCCCGGCAGGGCTGTGCGGCAAGGTGGTGGGCATCACCCACTTCCCCGCCGACGGCTCCGTGCTTAGGGACAACCGCGGCCGGCCGCGCTGCCAGCTGCAAATCGTCCCGGACGGCCGGGTGGACGGCGACGGCATGTGGCAGAGCCACATCACCAACCCCGATAACGGCAAGACCTACACGATCACGCTGCGGACCGAGCCGGATGGCCGGCTGCGCATGCGGGGCTACATCGGCCTGCCGCTGTTCGGCCAGACCGTGTTCTGGACGCCATTCCGCGGCCACCTGACATCGGACTGCCACATCCGGGATTGACCCGGCGGCACGATGCAACGAATGGGTGCGGTCCTGCTCCACCTCGGCTTGAGGACCACCGTTGCCCTTCGACATCCTGCCCAAGCTGAGCGTCCTGATCGGGGCCGACAGCCTCGCCTCCCACCGGTCCGGCGTTGGCCGCATGACGCTGGAGATTGCCCGCGCGGCGCGCGCCTGCGGCGAGATCGACCACACGGCGCTGCTGCTGGCCTGGGGGGTGGAGCGGGTGGAGCGGCTGGAGCAGCTGGTCGATCCGATCGCGTTCAACAAGGTCCCCAACCGGGTGCCGATCCCCTGGAAGGTGGCGATCGGGCGGGTGCCGGGCGTGCAACTGCTGCGCCAGGTCAAGCATGGCGGGGTGAACCGCAAGGTGCGGCTGATGGCGCGGGAGTGCCACGGCCGGCTGGTGTACCACGAGCCCAACATGATCGCCCGGCCGGTGTCGCTGCCCACGGTGGTGACCATCAACGACCTGTCCTGGCACCACCAGCCGTCCTGGCACCCGGCGGACCGGCTGCGCTGGATCGGCCGTAACCTGCAGCAGACGCTGCGCCAGGCCAGCCGCTTCGTCGCCATCTCCCAGTTCACCAAGGACGCCGTGGTGCGCGAGCTGGGCGTCGCGGCCGAGCGGATCGACGTGGTGCCGCTGGCGCCGGCAGAGGAGTTCCGGCCGTTCAGCCGGCCGGAGGCGGCGGACACCCTGGCCCGCTTCGGGCTGGCGGATGGCGGCTACGTGTTCTCCATCTCCACCCTGGAGCCGCGCAAGAACTTCGACCGGCTGCTGGCGGCGCATCTGGGCCTGCCGTCGGCGCTGCGCCGCCGGGCGCCGCTGGTGATCGCCGGAGGCAAGGGCTGGGGGCAGGTGCTGGCCCGGCCGGAGGCGGACGCGGCGATCCAGGACGGCACGGTGCGGCTGCTGGGCCACGTCTCGGACGCGGACCTGGTGATGCTGTGCGCCCGCGCGGCGGTGTTCGCCTATGTGAGCCTGTACGAGGGCTTCGGCCTGCCGGTGGTGGAAGCGATGGCGGCCGGCGCGCCGGTGCTCGCCTCCAGCACCACCGCGGTCGGCGAACTGGCGGCGGGCGCCGCGCTGCTGGTCGATCCGCTGGACGAGGCGGCGATCCGCGACGGGCTGCGCCGGCTGATCGAGGACGAAGGCCTGGCCGATCGGATGCGGCAAGCCGGGCTGGCGCGCGCCGCCGAATACACCTGGCAGCGCACGATCGAGTCGCTGCTGCTCAGCTGGCGCCAGGCGCTTTACTGAGCAGGCGCTGCCCTGAGCGCCGAGGCGCCCGTCCCGCCGGAGCGTTCCAGCAGCAACTGGCTGCTATCGGCCTCCGCCGCGTCCGGGCGGTGGGTGATGGCCACGACGCCGGTGCCCGGCAGGCGCTGGCGCAGCATGGCGTACATCTCCGCCTCGCCCTGGGGGTCCAGGTTGGCGGTGGCCTCGTCCATGAACAGCCAGTCCGGCTGCAGCAGCAGGGCGCGGGCCAGGGCCAGGCGCTGCTGCTCGCCGCCGGACAGGCGCTGCGCCCAGGACATGTCCACGTCCAGCTCCTCCACCAGACGGCCGAGCCCGGCATCGGTCAGCGCGGCGGCGATGGCGGCTTGCGGGTAGGCGTCGATGGCCGCCGGGTAGCTGACGGCCCGGCGCAGCGTGCCGAGCGGGATGTAGGGCTTCTGCGGCAGGAACAGCGTGGTGCCTTCCGGCCGCTCCACCGTGCCGCGGCCGAACGGCCAGATGCCGGCCATGGCGCGGAACAGGGTGGACTTGCCGGTGCCGGAGCGGCCGCGCAGCACGGTGGTGCTGCCGGGCTGCAGCTGGAAGCTCACGTCGTCCAGCAGGACGGCGTGGTTCGGCAGCTCCAGGTGCAGGTCGCGCACCGCGTAGTCGCCTCCAGCGGCGGAAACCACGGAGACGCCGCTTTCGGACGCCTGCATGGCGTCCAGCGTGTGGCCGAAGCTGGCCAGGCGCGAGACGGTCGAGGCCCATTCGGCCAAAGAGCCGTAGTTGTCCACCACCCAGGAGGCCGAAGCCTGCACCTCCCCGAACGCGCCCACCACGCGCACGAGCGTGCCGTAGCTGAACTGCTTGGCGAAGTACAGCGGCGCCGCGGCGATGAACGGGAAGATGCCGGCGACCGAGCTATAGAAGTAGGTGAACGCGTTCACCAGCCGGTTGCGGGACATGATGCTGCGCCAGTTGGCGACGATGGCGCTGAAGCGGCGGGACAGGATGCGGCCCTCGTCCGCCTCGCCGTTATACAGGGCGATGCCCTCCGCGTTCTCGCGCAGGCGGACCAGGGCATAGCGGAAATCGGCCTCCAGGCGCTGGCGGACGAAGCTCAGCCCGACCAGCGGACGCCCGATCAGCTGGGCCAGCAGGGTGCCGACCACCGAGTAGAGCAGCGCGACCCAAACCAGGTAGGCGGGGATGCTCACGCCGAACACGGTGATCGGAAAGGACAGCCTCCAAAGGATCGCGAGGAACGAGACCAGCGAGACGATGGTCGTGATGAGGCCGAAGCCGAGCACCAGCCCGCTTTCCACGAAGCTCGCGATGTCCTCGGCGATGCGCTGGTCCGGGTTGTCGTTGCCCAGCGTCTCGGCTTGCAGGCCGATGCGGTAGTAGGCCCGGCCGGACAGCCATTCCGCCTGGTAGTGCGCGGTCAGCCAGCGCCGCCAGCGGATTTGCAGCCATTGCCGCAGGTAGCGGCCGTTGACGAGGATCAGCAGTGCCACGGCGATCGCCGGCACGAAGCCGGGGATGATGCCGAAGAAGCCGTCCGGGCTCTGCTCATATGTCAGTATCAGGCGCAGGAAAGCCGGCTGGTTGTACTGCTGGAAGGCGTTGACCAAGGCGCCCTGAGTGGTGTTCAGCACCACGCTGACCTGGACCAGCAGGAAATCCGCCGCCAGCACCACGGCCAGCAGCCCGTAGGCCGACCACTTCTCCTCCGAGCGCAGGTAGGGCGAGGCGAGGTACCATACATCCCGCATGAAGCGGCCGAAGCGGCGCATCAGCGGCCCCGCAGCCGGATCACGCCGCGCACGCCCGCGGGCTCGACCGGCTTGCCCTTACGCAGGATGTCGATGCGGCCCGCCTGCGCCAGCGTGACGGCGGCGCGGCGCACCGCGGGCAGCAGCGCCTGCCACGCCGGGGACAGCGCGCGGGCGGCCTCGCTGGGGCAGATCGACTTGTCCGCGCCGCGCTCCGCCACGAGCCGCAGGATGGTGTCGCAGATGAGGGCGGGATCAGGGATGCCTGCAACAGGCTGGTGAGACATGGCGCGGAAGCTGACGCATGACGCAGGCCGGTGCAAGGCGCGCCGGGCCAGGTTTACGCGTTGTCACATTTGCGCCGGAATGGGCCGCGCAAGGCCTTCGTTAACCCTTGCCCTCTAGCCTGCGCGGCATCACGGAGCAGGCCATGCCCGACCCATCCAGCCGGCCAGCGCCGGAACGGATTCAGCTGGAGCACCCCATGTTCACCGCCATGGGGCGGGTGCGGTTCCGCTCCGGCAGCGACGGGACGCCCATGATGCTGGTGCGCCTCGGCGAGCGGGAGGCGCAGATGCCGCTGCACTCGCTGCGCCGCCAGTTCGACATCGGCCATGACACGCCGGACGGCCACATGCTGGACCTGATCGGCTCCGCGCTGGACTACGTGGCCTGCCTCAAGCTTGGCGACCGCCTGCCGGCCGAGGTGCGGACCGGCGAGGCGAGCTGGCAGCCCAGCCCGGCGCATGCCCGGCTGGCCACCGCCCGGCTCACCCTGGCGCTGCTGGCCTGGCTGCTGCCGCAGGCCGCCTGGGGAGCCATGGCCCGGGACGAGGCAGCGCTGGCCCGCCTGGCGGATGACCCGGCGGCGCAGGCCGAGCTGGAAGCCGCCGCCGCCCGCGCCGCCGGGCCGCTCGGCCTGCCCGACGGCGCGACGGTGCGGCGGCTGGTACGGGAGCTGTCGTGCGAGTTCGCCTACATCGAGGCGCTGCGCAGCCAGCTGCTCCGCCCGGTGGAGGCGCTGGGCGTGCGGCTGGCGGGCCTGCGGGAGGACCGCAAGCGGCTGGCGGCACCGCTCGACACGCTATCCCAGGTGCACAAGCTGACGGAGCTGGCGTGCCGCGGGCTGCGCGAGCGGTTCGATGCGGTGGATGCCGGCGAGCGGGACGCGCGGGCCTTGCTGGGCGACGTGCCGGGCCAGCGCCGGGCGCTGCGCGCGCAGCGCGACTGGATGCACCGTGAGCAGCGGGCGTGGGACCCGGTGCTGGCGCAATGGGACGGCGCGGGCGAGGCCTCCGCTACCGAGGTCGCCGCCGTGCTGGCCGCCACCTACCGGTTCCTGGCGCCCCGCTTCATGCCGACCCACCCCTGGCAAGCGCCGCAGCCAGGGCCGCGGCAAGCGGGCCGCTCGGCCGGGGTCGCGTGGTGACCCAGGCCAGTGGCCCGGCGCCGGTGCGGCGGAACGAGGCGATGGTTGACACCGCTATGTGATTGACAGGCCGGGAGGGGCAGCCATAGCGTGAAACCGCAACAATCTTATCGGCCGCAGCATGACCTGCATCAGCTCAGTCGCCGTCGGGCGCGGCCATGGCCTATCCTTGGGCGCATCCTTGATGGCCGGAGGCGCAGTCATTCTAGCGTTGTCCGTCTCAGCCACCGCGGCGCGGGCCGCGGCCGTCACGTTCGGCTACAACGGCACTAACAGGACCACCGGCAGCATCGTGGACTACCTCGTGCCGCAAACGGGCGCCTACACCCTGTCCGCCATCGGCGCGCAAGGCGGCAGCGATCCCCTGGGCGGAACTGGCGGGTTGGGCGCCGAAATCCAGGGCGATTTCCTGTTGATGCAGGGTGAGGTGCTGCAGATCGCGGTCGGGCAAGCAGGCTTCCCCGGAATCTTCTTCAACACCAGCCAACCCCACCCAGAAGGCGCGGCAGGCGGTGGAGGCGGCAGCTTCGTCGTCGGACCCGGCAACACTCCCTTGGTCATCGCCGGCGGCGGCGGCGGTGCGGGAAACCAGATCAACGGCGGAAACGCGCTCACCGGCACCCAGGGGAGCGCTGGAAGCGGCGCTGTGGGCGGTGCGGGCGGGAGCGGCGGCCAAGGGGGCACTGGAGCACTCGGGTTCAGCGGCGGCGGCGGCGGCGGGTTCCTCAGCGCTGGAACGCAACCTGTGGTCGGAGACTTTTCTGTCGGCGGCGGCGGCGGCGGGTTTCCTGGGCTGCTCGGAGGAGAGGGAGGCTCGGGCGAGAACAGCGGCGGGTTCGGCGGGTTCGGCGGCGGCGGCGGCGGCAGCGGCGGGGGCCGTGATGGCGGCGGCGGCGGCGGTGGCGGGTTCAGCGGCGGCGGGGGTGGGGGCGGCATATTCAATGGCAGCTTCTTCACCGGCGGCGCGCCCGGCGGCGGCGGCGGGTCGTTCGACGCCGGGCTCGACCAAGTGCTGCTGGCAGGCATCGGCGCCGGCAACGGGTCGGTGACGATCACGCCCCTTGATGCGCTGCCAACCGCCGTGCCTGCCCCGACATCGCTCGCGGTCCTGCTCAGCGGCCTCGCCGGGCTGCTCTTCGTCCGCCGCCGGGCATGGTGAAGGGGCACTACGCTGGCTTGGATCGCCCATACAGCAGCAGCATGGCCAGGATGACGACGCCGTAGATGATCTGCCGCCCGGCCTCGGGCATCTGCGCCACCGACAGGATGGATTGCAGCAGGGTGATGAGCAGCACGCCCGCGACCGTGCCCAGGTACGTGCCGCGGCCCCCAAGGATCGACGTGCCGCCCAGCACGACGGCGGCGATGGCCGGCAGCAGGTACGGCTCGCCCATGCCCTGGTACGCCTTGTCCGAGTAGCCGGCGAGCAGGACGCCCGCCAGAGCCGAGAGGCCGCCGGACACGGCAAAGGCGAGCAGCACCACGCGCCGGGTGCGGATGCCGGACAGGTAGGCGGCTTGCTCGCGGTTGCCGATGCCGT
Organism: uncultured Acetobacteraceae bacterium; assembly: GCA_964235495.1. Lineage (GTDB taxonomy): Bacteria > Pseudomonadota > Alphaproteobacteria > Acetobacterales > Acetobacteraceae > LMUY01. The sequence continues at coordinate 25,527 of CAXSAX010000015.1, forward strand.
ACACCGAGCGGCCAAATACCGTGCGGGTCAGCACGAACACGGACGCGGCGGCGACGCCCGCCCAGACCCACACCGCGTTCGGCACGAAGCCCACGGCGTGCCCGGTCGCCAGCTGGTGCATCAGCGGCGTGGCGCTGTCCTGGGGGGCGGCGCCACCGGTGCGCAGGATCATCAGCCCCTGCGCCACGGCGTCGACGCCAAGGGTGAAAATCATGGAGGGCACCCGCAGGTAGGCGACGCCCACGCCGTTGACCAGGCCGAGCGCCACGCCCGCCAGCACGCCGGCGGGGATCGCCAGCGCGCCCTCGGCCGGGCCGGCCGCGGCGGTCGCCATCATGCCGCCCACCGTGATGAGCCAGGGCACGGACAGGTCGATCTGGCCGAGCAGCACGACGAGCATCATGCCGGTCGCGGGCAGCGCCAGGAACGCGCCGACCTGGAGCTGCTGCAGCAGGTAGCGCGGCGACAGGAAGCTCGACGAGTAGCAGCTGCCGACCACCAGCAGGGCGGCGATGCAGGCGAACGCGGTGAGCACCGCCGGGTCGGCACGGCGTAGAAAGCGGGAACGCAGGAGCGTCATGGGGCGAACAGGTCGAGGCGGTTGCGCAGGCGCAGCAGCCGTACGGAGCCGAGGCTGACGGCGAACAGCAGCACCAGCCCGAGGAACAGCGGCTGCCACAGCGGATCGAGGTCGAACACGAATAGCAGGTCGTTGATGGTGCGGAAGATCAGCGCGCCGAAGATGGCGCCCACCGCGCTGCCGGAGCCGCCGAACAGCGACACCCCGCCGATCACCACGGCGGCGATCGAGTTGAGCGTGTAGGTGGCGGCGTTGGTGGAGGAGGCCTCGCCCGAGTAGGTGAGGAACGCCAGCAGCAGCCCGCCCAGCGCCGCGAACAGCCCGGCCAGGCTGTAGGCCAGCAGCTTGGCCCGCTGCACCGGCACGCCGGACAGGGTGGCAGACGCCTCGGACGAGCCAACCGCGTACACCGCCCGCCCCAGCACCGAGCGGCGGAATGGCAGCCAGGCCAGCAGCATGACGGCCAGCAGCAGCGCCACGCTGGACGGCACGCCGCCGGGCAGCTGGCCGGTCACGGCGTCGGCCAGGTCGTTGTTCACGTCGCCGCCCGGGTTGGGCCGCAGCAGCAGGGCGAGGCCGAAGTAGATGGAACCGGTGGCGATGGTGACCACGATCGGCTGCAGCCGGCCCCAGATCACCAGGGCGCCGTTCAGCGCGCCGCACGCGAGGCCGGCGCCCAGCACCCCGGCGATGCCGAGCGCCGTCATGGCGGGGGAGCCGATCACGATCCAGGACGCCAGGCAGTCCGCCAGGATGAACACCGCGCCGACCGACAGGTCGATGCCGCCGGTGAGCACGACAAAGGTCTGCGCCACCGCGACCAGCGCCAGCAGCACGCCCTTGTTGGCCGCCGTCTGCACCACGTTGGCGCTGAGCCCGGCCGGGTGCTTGGCCAGGTACAGGGCGAAGATGGCGGCGAACACCAGCGTCGCCGACAGGGTGGGGCGCTGGCCGCGCAGCCGGTGGCCCCAGTCGCCGGTCACTGCGGCGCCTGCGCCGGGTCCGGCGCGATGTTCAGGGCACTTGCGACCAAGGCGCGTTCGGTGATGTCGGCGCCCGCCAGCTCGCGCCGCACGCGGCCCTCGTACATCACCAGCACCCGGTCGCAGCAGCCGATCAGCTCGGCGTAGTCCGTCGAGTATAGCAGGATGGCCGCCCCCTTGGCCGCGAGGTCGCGCAGCAGCTGGTAGATCTCCTGCTTGGTGCCGACGTCGATGCCGCGCGTGGGGTCGTTCAGCAGGATGATTCGGGGGGCGTTCATCAGCCACTTGGCCAGCACCACCTTCTGCTGGTTGCCGCCGGACAGGGCGGCCACGGACACGCCGATTCCGGCGGCCTTGATCGCCAGCAGCTTGACCACCCGGCCGATCGCGTTGCGCTCCGCGGCCCGGTCCAGCACGCCGCCATGCGACAGGCGGCCGAGCGAGGCGAAGGACAGGTTCTCGCCCACCGTCATCGGCAGCATGAGGCCCTCCGTCTTGCGGTCCTCCGGGATCAGCGCCACGCCTTGCGCCGCAGCGCCGTGCGGCCCGCCGGCGGCGGCCGGCTCGCCGCCGACCAGCACGGCGCCGGACACGCCGCGCAGCACCCCGAACAGCGCCAGCAGCAGCTCGCGCTGCCCCTGCCCATCCAGCCCGCCGAGGCCCACGATCTCGCCCGGGCGCACCGCCAGGGAGATGCCGGCCAGCGAGTCGCCCCAGGACAGGTCGCGTACCTCCAGCACGGCAGGCGCGGCCGGCGGCCGCAACGGCTTGGGCGGGAATACCTGGCTGTAGTCCCGCCCGATCATCAGGGTGACGATCTCGTCGTCGGTCCTCGACCCGGCGGCGAAGCTGTCCACTCGGCGGCCGTTGCGGAACACGCTGCACTCGTCGGCCAGCTCGGCGATCTCGTCCATGCGGTGCGAGATATATACAAGCGCTACACCCTGCGCCCGCAGCTGCTTGAGCAGGCGGAACACTGGCGCTACGTCGCTGGCGGTCAGCGCGGAGGTGGCCTCGTCCAGGATCAGCAGCCGCGGCGCGCGGACCAGCGCCTTGGCGATCTCGACCAGTTGGCGGCGGGACAGCGGCAGGTCGCGGACCAGCGCCATGGGGTGGATGCCCTCCGCCCCCACCCGGGCCAGCGCCGCCTCCGCCAGGCGGCGCTGCGCCCGGCGGTTGATCATGCCCAGGCGGCGGGGCGGGTTGCTGATGAGGATGTTGTCCGCCACCGACAGGTCCGGCACGAGGGACAGCTCCTGGAAGATGCACACCACGCCCGCTGCGTTGGCGGCGGCGGGCGTGGGGAAGCGGACGGGCGCGCCGTCCAGCTGCATGACGCCCGCATCCGGCTGCACGACGCCGGCCATGCACTTGATCAGGCTGGACTTGCCCGCGCCGTTCTCGCCCAGCACCGCGTGGATGCGGCCTGCGTGCACCGCGAGGTCCACGCCCTCCAACGCCAGCACGCCGCCGTAGCGCTTGGCGATGCCCTGCATCTGGAATAGCGGGGGGGTAGGCATGGCTAGAGAAAGGTCGGGGCTTTGCCCCGAACCCCACCAGAGGACAGTCGTCCTCTGGACACCTGGTATAATGGGGTCAAAGGGACTTCGTCCCCTTGCGGGTGCAGGCCAGCGCCCTGCTCTTCCTCCGCCTCACTGGTTGGTTTCGGACTGGCCCATGATTTCCTGCGACGTGAAGCTGATGCCGCAGCTTGGGAAGGAGTTGCCAACGAAGAAGTTGTCGCTCTGCTCGGGGAAGGTGTTGACGCCCGCCTTAAAGTCCGGGTCCTCGACATGGGCGAGCGGCAGCTTGACCGATTGCGGCACCACCTCGCCGTCCAGCGCGGCCATCGCCGTCTTCATCGCCACAGCGACCTGCGCCGGGCCGGTGCCGCCGGAGGCGCATTTCAGGCCCTCTGCCTGGTGCGCCAGGCAGAGCTTGCGAAAGCCGTTCTCCGTCTCGGCGGCGGCCGGCACGAAGGGCTGCCCGGCATCCATGAACGCCCGCACCGAGCCGGTCGAGCCGCCCTGCGCGGTCAGCCCGTCGAAATGGCCGTGCACGGCGAGGGCGTCGGCCACGACCTTCTGCGCCGTGCCGTCATCCCAGCGGCCGACCACCTCCGTCACGTCGAACGGCTTGCCGGAGGCCTTCAGCGTGTCCTGCACGCCCTTGTGGCGGTCGGCATCGACCGTGGTGCCGCTGACGCCGCGGACTTCCAGCACGGAGCCGCCCTTGGGCAGCGAGCGCACCAGCCAGTCGCCCCAGTATTGGCCGAGGCCGACCTGGTCCACGTTGACGTTGACCGCCTCGTCGGAGTCGATCGTGTTGTCGAACGCGACCAGCACCACGCCCGCTTGTTGCGCGCGCCGCACCACGGACTTGAACGCCGTCGGGTTCTGCGCATCGACGATGACGGCGTCGTAGCCAGAGTCGATGAAGTTGTTGATCGCCGAGATTTGCGCCGCGATGTCCTCGCCGGTCGAGACGACCTTGAACTCCTTGAGCTTGGCCTTGACCTCCGGCTGCTCGGCGTACGCCTTGGCGGTGCGAATCATCTGGATGCGCCAGGTGTTGCCGATGAAGCCGTTGGCGAGCGCGATGCGGTAGGGCCCGGGCTTCTTCGGGAACTGGAAGAACTTGGTCTGCGCCGTCCAGGGCACGTAGCATTGCGGGTCGGCGGACGGGCCGGCCACCACCTGCGGCCCGGCTGCGAGGGCCGGCCCGCCCAGGGCTGTCGCGAGGATCAGCGCGGCCAAGCCGCGCTTCGGTCGTGGTGGTGCTGTCTTCATGGCATTCCCCTGCTGCGTTCTCGTTTGTTGCCCGAGGATGCCGCCTGGTCCCGCCCCGTGCAAGGGCGGCTACGCGCCGCCGTTGATGGTCAGGATCGTGCCCGTCGTGTAGCCGGAGCGCGGGCTGGCCAGGAACACCACGGCGTCGGCGATCTCCTCCGGCGTGGCGGCCCGGCCGAACGCCATGGCGCGGGTCAGCTCCGCCCAGCGGCCGGCATCGCCCCACTCGCGCTCCGCCCGGGCGCGCAGCATCGTCTCCATCCGCTCCGTCGCCACCGGGCCGGGGTTGATGCCCACCACCCGCATCCCGTCCGCCGGCGCCGCGCGGCCGAGGGCGCGGGTGAACGCCATCAGCGCCGCGTTGCCGGCGCTGCCGGCGATGTAGCCTGCATCGAAGCTCTCGCCCGCCGAGCCGATCACGTTCACCACCGTGCCGCCGTGCTGCTTCAGCACGGAGTACAACGCCCGCGTCAGGTTGATGAAGCCGAACACCTTGAGGTCCCACGCCGCGCGCCACCGCGCCTCGTCCACCTGCAGCAGCGTGCCGGGCGGGATCGCGCCGGCGTTGTTCACCAGCAGGTCGACCGCCCCGGCGGCCTCGGCCAGGCGCGCCACGCCGTCGCTCTGCGACAGGTCGGCCGGCATGGTCTCAACCTGGACTTGGTGGCGGCCGCGGATCAGCGCGGCGGCCTCGCCGAGCGCCGCCGGGTCACGGGCCGCGAGCAGCAGGCTGCACCCCTCGGCGGCGAGGGCCAGGGCGCTGGCGCGGCCGATGCCCTTGGAGCCGCCGGTGACGAGCGCGCGCTTGCCTGACAGGTGCATGTCCATGGCGAGTCGCTTGAACCGGGCCCCCGGCTTTGTCAAAGTCCGCGCCATGGCCACGAACCCGACCACCATCCGCCCCATGACGGAGGCGCAGCGCGACTACGAACGCAAGCGCGCCGAGAAAGCCGGCATGTCGCTCGACAAGTGGCTGCAGCAGAAGCAGGCGCCCGAGGCCGCCGCCAAGCCGGCCAAGCCCGTCCGCCCGCCCGGCCTGCTGTCCCGCCTGATCGACCGGGCGCACCAGCCGCTGAAGAAGCCCTGATCGCCGCCCACGCCGATTGGAGCGTGGACGGGGGCAAGCGTTGGATGACGGTGGCAAACGGCTCGCCGTCCGGGTGGGCGGTGGCCGCGCCTTGCCGGGTGGGCGAGCTCGGCACCTTGCTGGCCCGGCTGGCCGCGACGGGCGGGGCAACGGCGCTGGGCGTCGATTTCCCGCTCGGCCTGCCCCGCGCCTACGCCGCCCGGCACGCCGCGGAGCGGGATTTCTCCGCTTTCCTGCGCGGCCTGGGCGCGCGGCCCGGGTTCTTCAGCGTGTGCGACACCCAGGCGCAGGTGTCGCCGGACCGGCCCTTCTACCCGCATCGCGGCCTGGCCGGCATGACCCGGCTGTCCCACGCGGCGGCGCTTGGGCTGGGCGGCGCCGCCGGATTGTCCCGCGCCTGCGACCTCGCCACGGCGGAGCGGCCGGCCGGCGCGCCGCTGTTCTGGACGCTGGGCGCCAACCAATCGGGCAAGGCCGCGATCTCCGGCTGGCGGGACTTGCTGCTGCCCGCGCTGGCCGGCCCCTGCCCGCCCGCGCTGTGGCCGTTCGACGGGCCGCTGCGCGCCCTGCTGCGGCCGGGCCGCGCCGTGGTGGCCGAGACCTACCCGGCGGAGGCGATGCGCCAGCTCGGGCTGCGGCTGCGCGGCAGCAAGCGCCGCCAGGCGGACCGGGCGACGCTCGCCGAGCCGCTGCAAAGAATCCTGAAAGGATTGCGTGCTACACCGGACGCGGCCTTGCGGGCGGCGCTCGCGGAGGGGTTCGGCGCCGATGCGGCGGGCGAGGACCGGTTCGACAGCCTGCTCGGCCTGCTCTGCGTGCTGGCAGTGCTGGACGGGGCGCGGCCGGACGCGGCGCCCGCCGACCCGTGGGTGCGGCGCTGGGAGGGCTGGGTGCTCGGGCAAACCGCCCCGGCGAAGGAGGGCTGATGGACAAGCTTGCCGATCACGGGCTAGGCACGGTTTCTACGCTTGTTGGAACGACCATGGACGCGCTCGCCTCAGCTCCGGACTGGACCGCCGCAGCCGGCAATGCGGGCGGGCTCGTGGTGCCGGTCATCCTGTCCGGCGGCTCGGGGACGCGGCTGTGGCCGGTGTCGCGCGAGAGCTTTCCCAAGCAGTTCTGGGGGCTGCTGAACAACGATCGCTCGATGATCGTCGAGACCGCCCTGCGCGGCGTGGGCCCTGGCTTCGCGCCGCCCGTGGTGGTGTGCAACCACGAGCACCGCTTCCTGGTGGCCGAGCAGCTGCGGGACGCCGGGGTGGCGGACCCGCAAATCCTGCTGGAGCCGGTGGGCCGCAACTCGGCCCCCGCCATCGCCGCCGCCGCCCTGCTGGTGGCGCAGACCGACCCGCAGGCGGTGATCTGGATGACCGCGGCCGACTCCGCCATCGAGGACCTGCCCGCGCTGCACGCCATCCTGGCCCGGGCGGTGGCGGGCGCGCGGGCCGGGCGGATCGTCACCCTCGGCATGCGGCCGGCCGGGCCGGAGACCGGCTACGGCTACATGGAGGTGGGCGACCCGTTGGAGGGCGCGCCCGGCGTGCACGCCGTGGCGCGCTTCATCGAGAAGCCGGACGCCGCCGGGGCGGCCCGGCTGGTGGCCGCGGGCGCGCTGTGGAATGCCGGCATGTTCGTGTTCACCGCCGAGACGATGATCGAGGAGCTGCAAGTCCACGCCCCGGACGTGCTGGCGGCAGTGCGCCGCGCCCTGGAGGCGGCGACGCGGGACCTTGACTTCATCCGGCTGCAGCCGGCCGCGTTCTCCGCCAGCCCGAACATCAGCCTGGACTACGCGGTGGCGGAGCGCACGGGGCGCATCGCCGTGGTGCCGGCCGAGCTGCGCTGGTCGGACGTGGGCTCCTGGGGCGCGCTGTGGGAGCTGGGCGGCAAGGATGCGGACGGCAACGTGGCGGTGGGCGACGTGCTGCTGGAGGGCTCCACCCACTGCTATGCCCGCAGCGACGGCATCATGACGGCCGTGGTCGGCCTGAAGGACGCCGTGGTGGTGGTGACGGAAGACGCGGTGCTGGCCATGCACCGGGACCGCGCGCAGGACGTGAAGAAGGTGGTGGACCGCCTGAAGGCCGCCGGCCGGCACGAGGCGGTGGCGCACAACCGCATGTACCGCCCCTGGGGGTTCTACGAGAGCCTGATCCGCGGCGACCGCTTCCAGGTCAAGCGCATCGTGGTAACGCCGGGCCACAAGCTCAGCCTGCAGCGGCACTATCACCGCGCGGAGCACTGGGTGGTGGTGAACGGCACCGCGGTGGTGACGCGAGACGGCGAGGAGGTGATGGTGCGGGAGAACGAGAGCATCTACCTGCCGCTCGGCACCGTGCACCGGCTGGAAAACCCGGGGCGCATCCCGCTGACGCTGATCGAAGTGCAGTCCGGCGCCTACCTGGGCGAGGACGACATCGTGCGGATCGAGGATACGTACGGACGGAACTGAGTTCGGTGGCTTTGCCCCATCGATTGCGCTAATTGGCCATGTCTTGACCGCTTGAGGACCACCATGCCCACAGCACTCGTCACCGGCGTCACCGGGCAGGATGGCGCCTACCTGTCCCAGCTTCTACTGGCCAAGGGATACCGCGTGATCGGCCTGATGCGCCGCTCCGCCTCCTCCGACGTGATCGGGGAGCGGCTGCGCTGGCTCGGCATCCTCAAGGAGGTGGAGTTGGTGGACGCCAACCTCACCGACCTGTCCAGCCTGATCCGCGTCATCACCACCTACAAGCCGGACGAGGTGTACAACCTGGCCGCGCAGTCCTTCGTGGCGGCGTCCTGGCAGCAGCCGCTGCTGACCGGCAACGTTACCGGGCTGGGGGCTGCCAACGTGCTGGAGGCGGTGCGGCTGATGCGGCCGGAGGCGCGGTTCTACCAGGCCAGCTCGTCCGAGATGTTCGGCCTGATCCAGGAGCCGAAGCAGTCCGAGCGCACGCCGTTCTACCCGCGCTCGCCCTACGCCGCGGCCAAGCTGTATGCCCACTGGATGACGGTGAACTACCGCGAGAGCTTCGGCATGCACGCCAGCAGCGGCATCCTGTTCAACCACGAGAGCCCGCTGCGCGGCATCGAGTTCGTTACCCGCAAGGTGACCGACGGGGTGGCGCGCATCAAGCTCGGGCTGGACACGCAATTGGCGCTCGGCAACATGACCGCGACCCGGGACTGGGGCCACGCGCGGGATTACGTGCAGGCGATGCACCTGATGCTGCAGCAGGACGTGGCCGACGATTACGTGATCGCCACCGGCCGCACCACCTCCATCAAGGATTTGTGCAGCATCGCGTTCGGCCATGCCGGGCTCAACGCCGAGGATCACGTTACCACGCGCTCCGACCTGATCCGCCCGGCCGAGGTGGACGTGCTGCTGGGCGACTCGTCCAAGGCGCAGCAGGTGCTGGGCTGGCGGCCGGAGACCTCGCTGGAGGCCATGATCGGCGAGATGGTGGAGGCAGACCTGGCCCGGCATCGCGCCCGCATGGCCGCCTGACCATGCCGGCGGGCGGCCCGTCCCGCATCCTCGTCACCGGGGCTGCCGGGTTCGTGGGCCGCCATCTGCTGCCGGCGCTGCGGGCCGCGTTCCCCGCGGCGGAGTTGGCGACGCAGCCGTTCGACGTGGCTGACCCGGCGGCCGTCACCCAGGCCGTTCGCCAGGCGCGGCCGGATGCCTGCGTCCACCTGGCCGCCATATCAGCCATTCCCGCCGCGCAGTCCGATCCGGACGCGGCCTGGCGGGTCAACCTCGGCGGCACCCTGTCGCTGGCCCGGGCGCTGGCGGCGGAGCAGCCCGGCTGCACCCTGCTGTTCGCCTCCACGGCGGACGCCTACGGCCGCTCGTTCAAGGCGGGCGTGGGCTTGGACGAGTCGGCGGCGCTGAACCCGATGAACACCTACGGCGCCACCAAGGCCGCGGCCGACCTGGCGCTCGGGGCCATGGCAGGGGACAGCCTGCGGGTGATCCGCGCCCGCCCGTTCAACCACACCGGCCCGGGCCAGTCGGCGGACTTCGTGGTGGCCGCGTTCGCCCGGCAGGCGGCGCGCATCGCGGCGGGGCTGCAGCCCCCGGTGCTGCGGGTGGGCGCACTGGACCCGCTGCGGGACTTCCTGGACGTGCGCGACGTGTGCGCCGCCTACGCGCTGTGCCTCGCCCGAGCCGACACCATCCCCCCCGGCAGCGTGCTGAACATCGCCTCCGGCGCGCCGCGCCGGGTGGGGGACGTGCTGGCGGAGCTGCTGGAGCTGGCGGGGGTCGAGGCGACGGTGGAGAACGACGCTAGCCGGATGCGCGCCTCCGAGATCACGCTGGCCGCCGGGGATGCCGGGCTGGCGCGCCGCCTGCTGGGCTGGGCACCGGCGATCGCCTGGCGGCAGACGCTGGCGGACGTGCTGGCCGACTGGCGCGGCCGCGTCGTGGCCGAGGGCGCCTGACCCGGCGTCACGCCTGGAGCGCGGCGCTGGCCATCGGTCTGGCAGGGTTCGCGGCCTGGGCCACCGTCACGGCCTGGCAGGGCGTCCTGGTGGCCGGTGCGGGCGCGGTGCACGCGCTATGGTTGTTGCCGGCCCTGGTGGCCCTGCACCTGGTGCAGTTGCTGACCTCGGCGCGCGCTTGGCAGCTGCTGCTGCCGCCCGGCGCGGCGCTGCGGCGCATCTACCGCCTGCGCATCGTGCGGGAGGGCATCGACTCCCTGCTGCCGGTGGCGCAGGTGGGCGGCGAGGTGGAGGGCGCCCGGCTGCTCTCGTCCGGCGGCACCCCGCTGGCGGTGAGCGGGGCCAGCGTCGTGGTGGACGTCACCATGGAATTCCTGAGCCAACTCGTGTTCCTGCTGGCCGGCCTCGGGGCGCTGGCGTTTGCCACATCCGGAGGGCGGTGGCAGGCATGGGCCGGCACCGCGCTGCTGACGGCGGCAAGCTCGTGCGGGTTCCTGGCCGCCCAGCGCTTCGGCCTGCTGCGCCTGGTGGACGGCCTGGCGCGGCGCATCGCCGCGCGCTGGCCGGCCGCCGCCGCCCTGGCCGGACTGGACGAGGCCGCCGCCGCCATCTATCGCCGCCGCTCCGCCCTGCTGGGCTCGGGGGCGCTGCACCTGCTGGCCTGGGCGCTCGGCAGCGTTGAGAGCTGGGCCGTGCTGCATGCGCTCGGCTTGCCGGTGAGCCCGGTGCAGGCGGTGATTGTGGAGGCGCTGGGCATGGCGGCGCGCAGCGCCGGGTTCGCGGTGCCAGGCGCGCTGGTGGTGCAGGAGGCCGGGTTCGCGCTGGCGGCGGCGGCGGTCGGGCTGCCGCAGACGGCGGGGGTTTCGTTGTCGCTGGTCAAGCGCGTGCGGGAGGTGGTCGTCGGGCTGCTGGGGCTGGCGCTGTGGCAGATGGAGCAGACCAGGCGCTTGCCCGCCTGAGGGGGGTGGCGACGACGGTCAGTGATGCCGTGTTGCCACATCCCCGTGGTGAAATCCTCTCGGTACACAGACTGACCTGTCAGTCTAGTCAAAGACCTGCAATCATTCCGTCAACAAAAGATGGCCCGCCAGCCCGCACGCAACCCTTCTGGACTCGGAGTTGTGCGCAATGAGAATGATCTCGAAGCTTGCTGCGTCCGCCGCTTGCATGGCGGCGATGCAGTGTCCCGCCTTCGCCCAGGAACCGCCGCCGCCACCGGTCGGCAGTTCCGGCGTGCCTTACGTCGGCGTGGGTGGCGCGCTGTCCATCCTGCAGGACATCCATGTGCATCCCATGGACCAGCCGCAATCGCCGGGCCGGGCTGAGGAGCGCTTCAAGATCGGCGGCGCCGCGGCGGCGGTGGCCGGCTACGCGTTCGGCAACGGCTTTCAGGTCGAGCTGCAGGGCGCTTACGAGTTCAACGACATCAACAAGCTGTCGCCGGTGTCACCACCCGGCAAGCAGACCGGCCAGCAATACTCGTACGGCGGCTTCGTCAACGGCGAGTACGTGATCGACCCGCCGAAGATGGGCATGGATATCGGCTTCGTGAAGCCGTACGTGGGCCTGGGCGTGGGCGTGCTGTGGACGCACGCCACCCTGCCGGAAGTGCTGGGCGGCGGCGTTGCGGTCAACCACATCGGCGGCACCAGCGGCCCGAACTTCGCGGCGCAGTCCATCCTGGGCCTGGTGTTCCCGATCTCGGCGGTGCCCGGGATGGCGGCGTTCACGCAGTACAACTTCGTGGCCATCCCGGACCCGGTTGACCTGAAGAGCAACTTCTACACGTCGGCCGGCCTCAGCAAGGGCAACATCAAGCTGTCGCCCGAGTTCCTGCACCTGTTCGTCGTCGGCGTGGCCTACGCGTTCGGCGGCCCGCCGCCGCCGCCAGCGGCCGCTCCCGTCCCCATCGCCAGCCCGCCGGTGCAGCCGACCCGCACCTACCTGGTGTTCTTCGACTGGGACCGTGCGGACCTGACCGACCGCGCCCGGCAGATCGTGGCGGAAGCCGCCCAGGCCAGCACCCGGGTGCAGACCACCCGCATCGAGGTCAACGGCTACACCGACCTGTCCGGCACTGCGGCCTACAACCAGGGCTTGTCGGTCCGGCGCGCGAAGACCGTGCAGGCCGAACTGGTGCGGGACGGCGTTCCGGCCAACGAGATCACGGTGCAGGGCTTCGGCGAGAGCAACCCGCTGGTGCACACGGCGGCCGGCGTGCGCGAGCCGCAGAATCGCCGGGTGCAGATCATCCTGAAGTAAGCCGCAGGCCGCCCGCAATGGCCGCCGGTTCGCCGGCGGCCCGCTTTCCGTGGTTTGCTGCGGGCTGTCAGGCCCGACAGGCGCCGGGCAGCGGCAGCCAGGCAAACAGCGGGGAGTGGTGGATGGTCGCCTCCGCGTTCAGCCGGACGCCGTGCAATGCCAGCATCAGGACCACGGCGACGGCGGCGACGCGGGCGACGCGCAACGGCGGGCGCGGCCCGGCGATGGCCAGCAGCCCTGCTGCCCCGGCGAGGCCGACCGTGCCGCCCACCAGCACCTCCGGCACATCATGCGCGTGGACGGCGACGCGGGTGATGGCAAACAGCACGGCGATCGCGAGTGGCAGCACGGCCAGCAGGCCGGGCGGCAGCCGGCCGCGCAGCAGCAGCAGCAAACCGCCGCCGTAGATGACGGTCGAGGCGGCGGTATGCCCGCTCGGGCTGTGCACCCCGGTGAACGCGAGCGGCGCAGCGCAGGCGAAGCAGACGTATTTCAGCAGCGCCATGACGCCGAGCACGCCGCCCACGCCCAGCAGCCAGGCCGCCAGCCCGCGCCACCAGCCGGACACGCCGAGCGCCAACGCCATCCACGCTGCCAGCGGCAGCATCACCGCCTGATCAGCGAAATCCGTGATGAAGCTCAAGCGCGCTCAGCGGTGGCGGCGCGGGTGGATGATGGCATGATGGGCATGACGGGCGACGCCGTGGTGCTGCTGGACGTGCATGGGCGCGTAGCCATGCCGCCGGCTCCCGCCGCGGTCGCTGTGTCGGGCGTAGCCATGGCGGGCGTAGCTGTGGCGGCCGTAGCTTCGGCGGGCGTAGCTGGGGCGGGCGTAGCCATGACGGATGAGGCTTCGCTGGGCATAGCCGTGGCTGGCATAGCTGTGGCGGGCGTAGCTGTGGCGGGGTTCGCCGCCGCCGGGCGGCGTTGCGGTGAGCGCTTCCAGCGAGAGCCTGTCTCCGCCCTCCTGCGCCTGCCCCGGGAGCGGCAACGCAGTTGCCAGGAGCAAGGCGAGGAACAGCACGTGTCGCATGGCGGAGGCACCCCGGGGCGGAACTGCCGCCGCACTACAAGGCTGCCGCCCGCGGCGCAATCTTGACGCGTGCGGCCGGTGCGCCCATAGGCTGGCTGGTGGTGCCCAGCACCTCGTCCCTTGGGACGCCGCCGCTCCGCGATGGTCGCGCAGCGGCGCATTTTGCGTTGTGGAGTGCGCCATGTTCGACAGCCTGTCGAGCAAGCTGAACGGGGTCTTCGAGGGGCTGCGCAAGCGCGGCCGCCTGTCCGAGATCGACATTGCCGAGGCGCTGCGCGAGGTCCGCCTGGCGCTGCTGGAGGCTGACGTCGCGCTGCCGGTGGTGAAGGACTTCATCGCCAAGGTGCGCGAGCAGGCCACGGCCATCGAGGTGCTGGACAGCGTGGCGCCGGGCCAGCAGGTCATCAAGGCGGTGAACGACGTCATGGTGGAGGCGCTGGGCGGCGCCGGCGCCGTGCCGCTGAACCTGGCCGCCGCCGCCCCCGTGCCGATCCTGATGGTGGGGCTGCAAGGCTCCGGCAAGACCACCACCTCGGCCAAGATCGCGCTGCGGCTGGCGCAGCGCGACAAGAAGCGGGTGCTGCTGGCCTCGCTCGACACGCAGCGCCCGGCGGCGCAGCTGCAGCTGCAGCAATTGGCGCAGCAGGCCCGGGTGGCGAGCCTGCCCATCGTGCCGGGGCAGACCCCGGTCGAGATTGCCCGGCGCGCCATGGAGACCGGCCGCCGCGAAGTGTACGACGTGGTGATTCTGGACACCGCCGGCCGCCTGTCGATCGACGAGGCGCTGATGGGCGAGGTGCGCGCCATCCGGGAGGCGACGCAGCCAGCCGAGACGTTGCTGGTGGTCGATGCGATGACCGGGCAGGACGCGGTGAACACCGCCCGCGCGTTCAACGAGGCGCTGGGCATCACCGGCATCGTCATGACCCGGATGGACGGCGATGCCCGCGGCGGTGCTGCGCTGTCCATGCGGGCGATCACCGGGGCGCCGATCAAGCTCACCGGGTCCGGCGAGAAGATCGACGCGCTGGAGGAGTTCCACCCCGAGCGGGTGGCCGGCCGCATCCTCGGCATGGGCGACATCGTCGGCCTGGTGGAAAAGGCCGCCGAGCACATCGACGAGGCGGAGGCCGAGAAGCTTGCCGCCAAGATGATGGCCGGCAAGTTCGACTTGGACGACTACGCCAAGCAGCTCAAGCAGATCACCAAGATGGGCTCGATCTCCTCCATCGTCGGCATGTTGCCCGGCATGGGGGCGGCCAAGGAGGCGCTGGAAGGCGCCAACATCGACAAGACGGTGTTCGCCCGGCAGAGCGCGATGATCTCGTCCATGACGATGAAGGAGCGGCGCACGCCGGACATCATCAAGGCGAGCCGCAAGAAGCGCATCGCCGCCGGGTCCGGCACGACGGTGCAGGAGATCAACAAGCTGCTCAAGCAGTTCGACGACATGTCCACCATGATGAAGAAGATGCGCAAGCTGGGGCAGAAAGGGCTGATGCGGCACGGCCTCGGCGCGATCATGCCCAAGTCGATACAGCAGCAGCAGCAGCGCCGGCCCTACTAACCACCTGAGGATAAAGCTTTATGGGACTCAAGATTCGCCTGGCCCGCGCGGGCGCCAAGAAGCGGCCGTACTACCACATCGTGGTGGCCGACAGCCGCTCGCCGCGCGATGGCCGCTTCATCGAGAAGCTGGGCAGCTACAACCCGATGCTGGCCGCCGACCACGCGGACCGCGTGCGGCTGCAGGACGAGCGCATTACCCACTGGCTGGGCGAGGGCGCGTTGCCGACCGACCGGGTGGCCAAGTTCCTCGGCCGCGCCGGGCTGGCGCCAATGCCGACCTACGCCGCGCAGCCGATCCAGTCCGCGCCGAAGAAGAAGGCGCAGGAGCGCGCCAAGGCCGCCGCCGGGGCCTGATGCCAGAGGCGCGCATCCTGATGGGGGTGGTGGGCCGGCCGCACGGCGTGCGCGGGCTGGTGCATGTGCAGAGCTACACCGCCGACCCGGCCGACCTGGCCGCCTACGGCGCACTGACGGACGGCTCGGGCCGCGCCTGGACGCTCGCCTGGCGCGGCGCCGGGGTGGCCGAGCTGCGCGGCGCGGACGGGCCGTTGCCGGACCGCAGCGCGGCGGAGCGGCTGGTGAACACGGAGCTGTACATCGAGCGCGACCGGCTGCCGCCGCCGGAGCCGGACGAATTCTACCTGGCGGACCTGGTTGGGCTGGCGGCGCTGTCGCCGGACGGGGCGGCGCTCGGCCGGGTCGCGGCGGTGCACGATTACGGCGCCGGCGCGAGCCTGGAGGTCGCCCGGGAAGGCCAACCGTTGCTGGTGCCGTTTACCCGCGCCTGCGTGCCGGCGGTCAGCCTGGCGTCCGGGCACCTGGTGGTGGCGATGCCGGAAGAGGTCGTCGTGCCGGACGCGCCGCCATGAGCTGGCGCGCCACCGTCCTTACCCTGTTCCCCGAGATGTTTCCCGGCCCCCTCGCCCACTCGCTGGCCGGACGCGCGCTGTCCCTCGGCCTGTGGGCGCTCGACACGCACGATATCCGCGCTGCCGGGCTAGGGCGGCATCGCAGCGTGGACGACGCGCCGTTCGGCGGCGGCGCGGGCATGGTGATGCGGCCGGACGTGGTCGCCGCCGGCATCGACGCCGTGGCGGACGGCCGCCCGCTGCTATACCCCACGCCGCGCGGCCGCCCACTGCGCCAGGCCGACGTCGCCCGCCTGGCCGCCGGGCCCGGCGCCATCCTGCTGTGCGGCCGCTACGAGGGCATCGACCAGCGCGTCATCGAGGCGTCCGGCGCGGAGGAGGTCAGCCTCGGCGACTACGTGCTCTCCGGCGGCGAGCTGGCCAGCATGGTGTTGCTCGACGCCTGCGTCCGCCTGCTGCCCGGCGTGATGGGTGCTGCGGAGAGCGCGGACGAGGAAAGCTTCAGCGCCGGGCTGCTGGAATACCCGCATTACACCCGGCCGGCGGAATGGCAGGGCCGTGCCGTGCCCGACGTGCTGCTGAGCGGCGACCACGCCGCCATCGCGCGCTGGCGGCGGACGCAGGCCGAGCAGGCCACCCGCGCCCGCCGGCCGGATCTGCTGCCCTCCGACTTGACACCCGTTGCATCCGGCGCCGCCGCGCCGTAACCCACTTGCAGAAGGATTTCCGACCATGAACCTGATCCAAGAATATGAGGCCGGCGAGATCGCCCGCCTCAGCGCCGCCCGCGCGGTGCCCGTGTTCGCGCCCGGCGACACCGTGAAAGTCTCGGTGAACATCAAGGAAGGCGAGCGCTCCCGCGTGCAGGCGTTCGAGGGCGTGGTGATCGCGCGCTCGAACAAGGGGCTGAACAGCAACTTCACCGTGCGCAAGATCAGCTACGGCGAGGGGGTTGAGCGCGTGTTCCCGCTCTATGCGCCGACCATCGCCGCCATCGACGTGATCCGCCGCGGCGATGTGCGCCGGGCCAAGCTGTATTACCTGCGCGGCCGCCGCGGCAAGTCCGCGCGCATCGCGGAGAAGGCGCGGGATTTGCGCCCGGAGACCGTCGCCGCCGAGTAGGCAAGGCCAGGGCGCTGCCCTGGACCCGGAAGGGGATAGTCATCCCCTTCACCCTTGGAAACAGGTGTCCAGAGGACGACCGTCCTCTGGTGGGGTCCAGGGGCAAAGCCCCTGGAAGGGAGAGACAGGATGCCGCGCACGCTGTTCGATAAAGTCTGGGATGCCCACGTCGTGGACCGGCTGGAGGACGGCACCTGCGTCCTGTACATCGACCGCCATCTGGTGCACGAGGTCACCAGCCCGCAGGCGTTCGAGGGCTTGCGCATGGCCGGCCGCCCCGTGCGCCGCCCGGATGCCACGGTGGCCGTGGTGGACCACAACGTGCCCACCTCCGACCGCCGCAGCGGCATCGCCGAGCCGGAAAGCCGGCTGCAGGTGGAGACGCTGATCGCCAACGTGGCGAAGTTCGGTGTGCCCTACATTCCGTTGCTCGACGCGCGGCAGGGCATCGTCCACATCATCGGGCCGGAGCTGGGCATCAGCCTGCCCGGCACCACCATCGTCTGCGGCGACAGCCACACCTCCACCCATGGCGCGTTGGGGGCGTTGGCGTTCGGCATCGGCACCTCCGAGGTCGAGCACGTGCTGGCGACGCAGACCCTGCTGCAGAAGCCGGCGCTCAACATGCTGGTGCGGGTGGAGGGCGAGCTCGCGCCCGGCGTCGCCGCCAAGGACATCGTGCTTGCCATCATCGGCACCATCGGCACTGCCGGCGGCAACGGCCACGTCATCGAGTATGCCGGCAGCGCCATCCGCGCGCTCGACATGGCCGGGCGGATGACGATCTGCAACATGAGCATCGAAGCCGGGGCGCGGGCCGGCATGATCGCGCCGGACGAGGCCACGTTCGACTACGTCCGCACCCGGCCGCAAGCGCCGAAGGGCGAGGCGCTGGAGCAGGCGATCGCCTACTGGCGCACCCTGCCCTCCGACGCAGGCGCCCGGTATGACCGCGTGGTGGAGCTGGACGCCGCCGCTATCGCGCCCATGGTGAGCTGGGGCACCAACCCGGAGGCGGTGCTGCCGATCACCGCCGCCGTGCCCGACCCGGCCAGCTACGCCGACCCGGCGCAGGCGGACCAGGTGCGCCGCATGCTCGCCTACATGGATCTGCAGCCGGGCCAGAAACTGGCGGAGCTGCCGATCGACGTGGTGTTTATAGGCAGCTGCACCAACGGCCGGATCGAGGACATGCGCGCCGCCGCCGCCGTGGTGGGCGACCGCCGCGTGGCGCCCGGCGTGCGCGCCATGGTGGTGCCCGGCAGCGGCCTGGTGAAGCAGCAGGCGGAGCGCGAGGGGCTGGACCGGGTGTTCACCGCCGCCGGATTCGAGTGGCGGGAAGCCGGCTGCTCGATGTGCCTGGGGATGAACCCGGACCGGCTGACGGCGGGCCAGCGCTGCGCCAGCACGTCCAACCGCAATTTCGAGGGGCGGCAGGGACCCGGCGGGCGCACACACCTGCTGTCGCCGGCCATGGCGGCGGCGGCGGCGGTCACCGGACGGCTGACCGACGTGCGCGAGATGGCGGGCGTGCCAGGCGGGCACGCCTGATGCAGCCCTTCACCATCCTCACCGGCGTCGCGGCCCCGCTGCCGCTGGCCAACGTGGACACCGACAAGATCATCCCGGCGCGCTTCCTGAAGACCATCAAGCGCACCGGCCTGGGCGTGCACGCCTTTGACGCGCTGCGCTACGACGCGGACGGCGCCGAACAGCCGGACTTCGTGCTGAACCAGCCCCCGTACCGCCAGGCCGAAATCCTGATCGCGCATGAGAACTTCGGCTGCGGCTCCTCACGCGAGCATGCGCCCTGGGCGCTGCTGGATTTCGGCATACGCTGCGTGATCGCGCCGGACTTCGCCGACATCTTCCACGGCAACTGCTTCAAGAACGGCATCTTGCCGATCCGCCTGCCACGGCCAGTGTGCGACCAGCTGATGGAGGATGCGCGCCTGGGCGGCAACGCGCGGCTGACCGTCGACCTGGCGCGGCAGGTGGTGGTGCGGCCGTCGGGCGAGGAAATCCCGTTCGCCATCGACGCCTTCCGCAAGCACCTGCTGCTGCACGGGCTGGACGACATCGACCAAACCATGCTGCGCGGCGCGGCCATCGAGCGCTACGAGGCGGGACGGCCGGGCTGGCTGCCCGGCGTCACGGCATAGAGGGCGGCATGGCGGCCAGCAAGACGCTGCTGCTGCTGCCGGGCGACGGCATCGGCCCCGAAGTGATGCGCGAGGTGCGCCGGGTCATTGACTGGCTGGCTGAGCGCCGGGGCGCGGCGTTCGAGATCAGCGAGGATTTGGTGGGCGGGGCGGCCCTCGACGCGCATGGCTCTCCCATCTCGCCGCAGACGGTGGCACGGGCCAAGGCGGCGGACGCGGTGCTGTTCGGGGCGGTGGGCGGCCCGCAATGGGACCGCCACGGCTTCGATAATCGGCCGGAACTCGCCATCCTGACGCTGCGGCGCGAGCTGGGCCTGTTCGCCAATCTGCGGCCGGCGACGGTGCTGGAGCCGCTGCTCGACGCCTCCACCCTCAAGCCGGAGGTGGTGCGCGGGCTCGACATCATGATCGTGCGGGAGAGCACGGGGGGCATCTACTTCGGCGAGCCGCGCGGCATTGAGATGCTGCCGGACGGGCAGCAGCGCGGCATCAACACCGAGGTTTACGCTACCCACGAGATCGAGCGGGTGGCCCGCGTCGCCTTTGAGCTGTCGCGGCGGCGGCAGGGCCGGGTGTGCAGCGTGGAGAAGGCCAACGTCATGGAGTCGGGCCTGCTGTGGCGGCAGGTGGTCACCGCGCTGGCGGCGCGCGAGTTTCCGGACGTGGCGCTGAGCCACATGTATGCCGACAACTGCGCCATGCAGCTGGTGCGCAACCCCCGGCAGTTCGACGTGGTCGTCACCGGCAACCTGTTCGGCGACCTGCTGAGCGACCTGGCCTCCATGCTGACGGGCAGCCTCGGCATGTTGCCCTCCGCCACGCTGGGCGCGCCCGACCCGGCGGGCCGCCGCCACGCGCTGTACGAGCCGATCCATGGCAGCGCGCCGGACATCGCCGGCCAGGGCGTGGCCAACCCGCTCGGCCAGTTGCTGAGCTTCGCCATGCTGCTGCGGCACTCCTTTGCCATGGAGGAGGACGCGGCGCTGCTTGAGCAGGCCGCCAGCGCTGTGCTGGCCAGCGGGCTGCGCACCGCGGACGTGATGGCACCGGGCGCCACCCTGGTCGGCACCGCCGTGATGGGGGACGGCTTGCTGCGTGAGCTTGACCGCTTGGCCGGCTAATTCCGGGTTGTCTGCCCGGGCGGCTTGGCCTACACACCCCGCTCGCGGCGCCCGTAGCTCAATTGGATAGAGCACCAGACTACGAATCTGGGGGTTGGAAGTTCGAGTCTTTCCGGGCGCGCCAGTATTCGCTGCCATCCCCCATGCTGTGCATGGCCAGTCAGGCGATTCCGGTCTTGGATGGATGCCGTCAAGCTGTTGCGATGTTGTGGCGTCGTTAGAGGACGGTCTCGCAGGGCTGCCGGACGACGCCCTCGCGCTGCGTGCGGCGCTCGACGGCCAGGAGCGCGCCGAAGCCAGGTCTTGGGGGCAGCGAAACAGGATCGATCGCCTGCTGCAATCGGAGGCAGCGGCGCAGGCGTCCCTGCTGGCCGCCCAGGCCCGCATCGAGCAGCTGCAGCGTGAGCAAGCGCGCCTGCTGGGCCGGCTGAGCTGGCGCGTGACCTGGCCGATCCGCTACGCCCAGCACCGCTTTCCGCGTGCAGGGGGCGCAGCGGTGGTCTTGGTGCGCGCCCTCCGGCGGGCCGCCGGGTTGCCAGCTGCGCTGGCCGCCGGGCTGCGCGCCCGGTCGCTGCTGCGGCAGAGGGAGGCCCAGATTGGCGTGGATCCCGCGTTCGATGCGGCGCATTACAGCAGGCATCCCTCCGCATCGCGCAGCGGCCTGAGCCCGGCGCGCCATTACTTGCTGCATGGCCGGTTCCAGGGGCTGAGCCCGCATCCCTTGTTCGACCCCCCGTGGTATCGCGCCCGGTATCCCGACATCGGCGACCAGGAGCCTTTGCTGCACTACATCACGCGGGGGCGGGCGGAGGACCGGTGGCCGAACGCCCTGTTCGATCCCCGGTGGTACCGCCAGCAGCATCAAACGGCCGGGATGCCTGGCCAGGATGTGCTGCTGTATTTCAGCACGGTCGGGACCGTGCGGCAGCACGACCCATCGCCCTTGTTCCAGTCCCGCCGCTACCTGGACTGGTACCCGGACGTGGCGGCGAGCGGCATGAATCCGCTGGCGCACTACCTGGCGCACGGCCGGCACGAGAAGCGGACGGCCTCGCTCGAAGCCTTGGAGGCGGTTCCGGTTGACCAGGCGCCGATCGAAGCGCGCAAGCGGCCGCAGGGCGGCCCGGAAGCGGCGTTGCTGGTGACGCACTCGCCTGATGGCCGGTTGAAGCCGCATGTGCGGCATTACCTGCAATGCCTAAAGCAGGAAGGCGTCGCAGCCACGCTGATCGTCGCGGCGGACCACGGCTTCAGCGACGACGAGCCCTGGCTTCGCGAGCTGGTGGACGGGCTTTACGTCCGCCAGAACGGGGGTTGGGACTTCGCTTGCTGGGCGCATGTGCTGCGGCTGAACCGCCAGCTCTATCGGTCCGACATCCTGTATTGGTTGAACGACAGCGTCATCGGTCCGGTGAACCAGGCAGCGTTCCGGGCCGTGCTGCAGCGCGTGAGGGAGGGGCGGTGCGACGCCATGGGGCTCACCGCCAGCCTTGAGCGCGGTTACCACGTGCAGAGCTTCTTCCTGGCGCTCAAGGCGCAGGCGCTTCGATCGGCGTGCTTCCAAGCCTTCGTGCTCGGCATCCAAAGCCTGCGCAACAAGGAGGACGCCATCAATGTCTACGAGATCAGGCTGACCGCCGTTCTCAGGGCAGCCGGCCTGTCCGTGGCGGCGGTGTTCGAGCCGGCCGACCACGCCAATCCAGCAATCCACCAGTGGGAGGCGCTGCTGGAGGCCGGCTTTCCGTTCGTCAAGGTCGCAGCTGTCAGGCACGGCCTCGAGCACGGCGACGCGGCCGGTTGCAGGACGGCCCTGGCCAGGCACGGCATCGACGCCTTGCTGGCTGAACGGCTTTGCCGGGACGGGCCCGACGCCCCGGCTGAGGTTGCGTGTCCAGCACATGTCTCGCCGCTGGCCGATCCGCCCCAGATCACCTTCGTCGGCCCGTTCAACTTCGGCAACGGCCTGGGCGTCGCCGCACGGGGCTACATGGCGGCCCTGATGCACCTGGGCCTCCCGGCCACCCTGCTGCCGGTCGAGCGGCCGTTCAACGTGCATCAGCGGGTGGCGCCGACCCTGCCGTGCACCGAATGCGTCGGGCCGGCGGACGTGGCGCTCGTGCACCTGAACCCGGAGGCGTGGGACGCCTTGCTCACCGCTGCCCAGTCCGCGGCGGTCGATGCGGCGCGACACCGGGTCGGCCTGTTCGTGTGGGAGTCGATGGACGTGCCGCAGCGCTTTGCGGCGATCACGCGGCGGCTGAGCGCAGTGTGGGCGCCGAGCTGCTACTGCGCGAACGCGTTCCGGCAGGTCTCCGAAGCGCCGGTGCACGTCGTCCCCTACGTCGTCCCGGTGCGGCCGCCCGGTATCGGCGCGAGCCGCGTCCTGCAGCTCAAGCAGGAGCTGGGGCTTGCCCCGGCGAGCCGGGTGGTCCTGTTCAGCTTCGACGCCTCCAGCTATCTCGCGCGCAAGAACCCGCAGGCCCTGGTGCGGGCGTTCGACCGGTCCGGGCTGGCCGGCGCGGGATGGCGGCTCCTGCTGAAGACCAAGCACCTGCGCGCCGCGGAAGCGGGCGGGCGCATGCTGCTGGACGCGGTCGAGCGCAGCGTCGGCACGCTGCTGGTTGATCGTCCGGTCGATCAGGAGGCTGCTCTCGCCTTGATGGCGATGGCCGACATCTACGCCTCGCCCCATGCATCCGAGGGCTTCGGCCTGACGATCGCGGAGGCGATGGCGATGGGCAAGCCGGTGGTGGCGAGCGATTTCGGCGGCAGCACCGACTTCCTTGACGCGAGCTGCGGCTTTCCGGTCCGCTGCACGCCGTGGCAGCTGGCGGAGGATGACGGCGCCTACCCCAAGGGAACCACCTGGGGGCGCATCGATGAGGATCGCCTGGCTGAGACCTTGGCGAGCGTCGCCTCGCTTCCGGCGGCGGCATTGCTGGATATCGGCGCCCAGGCCCGGCAACGCATCCAGACGCAGCTTTCGCCCGAGGCGGTCGCGGGCAGGATGCGTGCGGAGATCAACGATCTGCTGGGGCTGTGATGCGGCAACCGGGTGGCCAGGCATGACGCCCGACCTGCTGGCCCTGGTCCTCGCGCCGAACGGACAGTGGACCACGGCCGCCGCGACCCATTTCACCCGGGACAGGGAGCCCGTTTGGGATTTGGCGTGCTGGTACGTGTTCAGCGACCGGCAGGCGGAGCTTCACCCCGGCCTTGCCGCCCTGCTGCATGGCTACGCGGAGCAGCGGCCGGATGTGGACATCGTGCATGGCGACGAGGTCATCGCTGCGGCGCCGGGCCAGCCGTTGCAGCACCTGTGCAAGCCCGCCTTCGATGCGACGCAGCTGGTCGCGCAGGACTACATCGGGGTGCCCATCGCCGTTCGCGGCCGGGTCATGGCAGCCCTGGGCGGGCTGGATGCGTCCGCTGGCTCGGCGCAGGTTTACGACCTCGTGCTGCGCGCGACGGCGACTGGGTTCGCGGTCGGCCGCATCGAGCAGGTGCTGGCCGTGAACCCGGCCGGCATTGCACGGGCCACCACGCCGGACCGCCTGGCGGTGCTGAGGCGAGGCTTGGCGCGCAGCCACCCCGACCATGAAGTCGGGCCGGGCCTGGCAGCCTGCACGGTTGAGCTGCGCCGCAGGTTTGACGACCCGCCGCCTGTGAGCCTCGTGATCCTGCCGCGCCGCGGGGCCGCGCGCCTGGCTCCCGGCCTGCTGGACAGCCTCGCCCGCACCGACTGGCCGATGGATCGCCTCCATGTCGTCATCGGGGAGGATGCGACGGCTGGCCCGGAGCCGTCCCGGCCGTTCGGGATGCGACGGGTGGCGACGCAGGGCCTGAGCGAGGCCGCCAGCGTCAACCGGCTCTGGCGGGCCAGCGAGGCGGAGCACCTGGTGTTCCTGGACGCGGGATTGCTGGTCAGCGAGCCAGGCTGGCTGCGGGCGCTGATGACCTTCGCCGCCGACCCAGGAATCGGCGGCGTGGGCGCCCGGCTGCTGAGTCCGGACGGCGCCGTCCGGCATGCGGGGATGGCGTGCGGCACGCCGGGTTCCCCCGGCTTCGCCGGCCTGCCGGAGGCGGCCGCCCCCGACCAGAACTGGGCGGTGGTGCAGCGCGAGGGGTCCGTGGTGTCCGGGGAGGCGTTCGCCACGAGGCGCAGCCTGCTGCACTACGTGAATGGCCTGGACGAGCGTTTCGGGTTCGCCTGCGGCCAGGCGGATTTGTGCCTGCGGCTGCGGCTGCTGGGCTTCCGCATGGTGTATACCCCGCATGCGGAGCTGACGCAGCGTCGGGGCGCGTCCGACGGCGATCCTGGTCCTGAACCGGACGAGACCGCGCTGTTCCTGCAGAGGTGGCAGGGCTTCCTCGCCGATGACCCGGCGCATCATCCGCGGCTGAGCCGGAACGCGTCAGTGGTGGCGCCCACGCCGTCCGATCAGGATTGGTGGCGTCAGCGCCCGAACAGACGGCTGAACAGCCCTTTGCCTGACGCTGACGAAGCGGGCGGCGGGGCGGGCGGCGGCGCGGGCGTCCAGCCAGAGTAGTTGATCCGGTCAGCTTCCGCCTCGCTGAGCGGCGCCAGCGGCGTCGGCCGGCGCCGCGCCACCACGGCGGTCTGATAGTTCGGCACGACGCCGCTCTCGGTCAGCATACGCTCCATCAGCACGATCAGCCGGCCGATTGTCTGGTCTTTCGGGTCTTCCCAATCAAAGTTGGGCAGGATGCCGGTGAAGAACGGCCGCATGATGCTGCCGCCGTAGTCGCGCCGGTCGATCACGTCGAAATACTGGTAGGTGAGCGGCAGGATGCGCGAGGCGTGCACCCCTTCGGAGGGGTCGTGCTGCATCATCCAGTCCAGCGACGGCTTCGGCACGCCCGGGCGCTGGTGCTTGGCGAGCACGTCCCAGCGGTAGCGCGACGCCAGGCAGGCGTCGATGCGGTTCATCAGCGCGAGCACGTGGTCGTCGTAGATGTGGTGGTCCGGGCCGACATACTCGTCGAAGATCAGCAGCCCGTCCGGCTTCAGCACCCGGTGCATCAGCTGGAACATGGCCTCGATCTCGAAGAAATGGTGGATCGCCGCCTGCACGAACACGACGTCGAACCCGGCGGTCGGCAGGTCCTCCGTCAGCACGTCGCCGCAACGCAGCTCCAGGCGTTCGGCGTAGGGCTGCCCGGCCACCCGCGCCGCCGCCGCCGTGATCGCGGAGCGCGACATCTCGTAGGCGACCATGTGCTGCGCGTAGCCCGCCTTGACCATGTGCTCCTCGATGAAGGCCATGCCGCAGCCGATGGACAGCATGCGCGCCGGCGGCGGCGTGAGATGGCGCTGGCCGATGGCGTCGATGATCCAGCCATCGGGCGAGCCCGTGGTCGGCTCGGCGATGGCGTGGCGATAGAGGAACTTGTGCTGCGTGTAATCGACCGGGTCGCCGTCCACGTTGGGCTGCGAGCCGACATGCTCGCCGCCCTCGTAGCGTTGGTCCCAAACGGCGGTGGCGTCGGTCGCCTTCTCGGTCATGCGCACAATCCTTTCTGAGGAGTCCAACGAGCATACCAATCGTCGTGGAGAACGATGCGGGCCAGGCGGCGGCTTGAGTCTTCCCAGGAGATCGTCGTGATGCGGGCGGGGTCGGGCACCCGGCCGGCCTGCCGCAGCGCAAGCCAGCGACGCAGCGCGGCGGCCAGGGATGCGGCGCCCCCGGTGAAGTACACCGCGTTCTCGCCGCACACCTCCCGAAAGATCGGCAGGTCGCGGCAGACCACCGCCAGGCCAGCGCGCGCCGCCTCCACGAGGGGCAGGCCAAAGCCTTCGCCCTCGGAGGCCATCAGCAGCACGGCGCTGCGCTCGTACAGCGCTGCGACCAGGCCGTCATCGGCGTCCTGCACCCAGTGCAGGCGGCGGCCCAGCTCGGGATGCGCCAGGATGCGCTGCTCCAGCCCATGCATCAGCCAGCCGGTGCGGCCCAGCAGGGTCAAGCCGACATCCACCCCCTCCCCCCACAGCGCTTCAAGCGCCGCCAGGGTGTCCACATGCCCCTTTCGCGGTTCCAGTGTGCCCACCACCAGGGCGGTCGGACGCGCCGCAGCGGCGGCGAGGCAGGCGTGGCCGGTCACAGCGCCTGGGGCCGGGCGGAAATCGGCGCCGAGGTGGAACCAGCCGACATCGAGCGGGCGGGTGCGGTCGGGAGGATGGGCGTCGAGCCAGCCCAGCAGGTCGTCGGCGACGGCGCGGGAGATGCAGAGCAGGCCGTCCGCGAGGCTGCTGATCGTGCGCAGCCAATGCGGGAACATGCTCTGCACCGGCAGCGGGAAGCAGGCCGGCATCTGCACCGGCAGCAGGTCGTAGATGACGACGACGGCGCGGGCGCCGCGGGCGCGCACGGCGTGGATCGTCTCGGCCAGCCCGCCCACATCGTGGATGTGCAGGTCCAGCCCCACGAACACGTCTCCCTCGGCGGGGACCGCAGCCTCCGGCACCCAATCGGTCGGCGGCAGGCCGAACAGGCGCCGGCCGAAGCCGCGGGCCAGGGTCAGGCCTTCCGGCCCGATGCTCACCGGCTCCACCCTGACGTCCACATCGGCCATGCGGCCGAGCTGCCGCACGGTCTCGCGCACCACCCGCTGGATGCCGGTGCCCGCGTCGTAGGCCGCGATGGTCGAGACATCCAGCAGCAGAAGGCGGGAGCCGGGGCGCTGGAAGGTGGCGGCCACGGCCTTCGCCACCTCCGGCGTGGCGGCACCCTCGCGCGCCAGGCCGAGCAGGCAGCGTTCCAGCGCGGCCTGCGGGCTGGACGCGTAGACCTGCTCGATGATGTCGTGCAGCGCGCCGGGATCCAGAACCGGCTCGGTCAGCCAACGGATCGCGCGCTGCGCCAAGCCTCTCTCGATCGGGTATCGCGCCGCCGCGGCGGCATCCTCCTGCAGAGCGACTGCCGCGTGCCAACCATGCACCTCAAGCATGGTTGACGAGAGAACATCAGCCCCCGCGCCGGGAGCTTCCTGCAGCAAAAAGGCGAATGGAAGGGCGCCGCCGACGACCACGCCGGGATAGGCGTCGAGCATGTGGACGGTCAACGCGGCATGGGCGGCATCGTCGCCGGGCCAGTAAAGCAGGCGGTCCGGGTGCTGCGCGGCCAAGGCGGCGGCCGTGCGGAGGGGGAAGCAGGCGCGCAGCGCCGGGTCGTCCGGCTCCGGATCGTCGGACAGGATGGTGACGGCATACCAGCGCGCAAGCCCTTGCAGCAGGCGGCGCAGCGGGGCCACGTCGCCCCGCAACGGGGCCAGGACACAGAGCCGCAGTTTGCGGTCCGCAGGGGCCGGCCGGGTTCGGGCCGAGGTCTCGGCCACGGCGGCCCAGGCGCGGCGGGCCGTGCTGGCCCAGGTGAAGCGCGCGGACCGGGCAAGACCGTAGCGGCCCAGCTCCTGCGCCAGCGCGGGACCGTCCAGCACGGCCCGCAGCCGCGCCGCCAGGCTCGCCGGGTCCTTCGGGTCGAACAGGGCGTCCGGGTGGTCCATCACCTCGGGCAGGCTGCTCGCGTTGCTGCACAGCACCGCCGCGCCGCACGCCATTGCTTCGGCCACCGACAAGCCGAACCCCTCGTGAAAGGACGGGCATACGGTGGCGGCGCTGCCGCGGTAGAGCCCGGGAAGGTCGCGGTCCGGCACGAACCCGGTCAGCAGCCGCACGTCGTCCTCGGCGAGCCCGGCGTCGCTCACCATGCGGCGCAGCAGCGGCAATTGGTGGCCGTCGTTCCAGCAGGTTGCCACCAGCTGGTGCCGCCGCCGCAGCGCGGGCGGCAGCAGGGCGTAGGCGCGGATCAGCCCGGCGAGGTTCTTGCGCTCCTCCACCGCCCCCACGCACAGCACGTAGCCGGGCTGCAGCCCATAGCGGCCGAGCAGCGCGTCCTGCGGCTCGTCGCCCGGCGCCGCAGGCCGGAAAAGCCCTCCCACCCCCGCCAGGATGTTGAACACCTTGGCCGCGTCCACCCCCAATCCAGCGAGGATCTCCTCGCGGCCCGACTGGCTGATGCAAAGCAGCGCATCGCTGTGCGCCAGCTGCATCAGGCGGGGATAGTACCAGCCCTGCTGCACCCGGCTGTGCAGGTACAGCTCCGGCCGCGACAGGGGAATCAGGTCGTAGCAGAGGCTGACCGTGGACGGCGGGACCAGGTCGGCCGGAAAGCCGGTCACGGCGTCGTCGCCGTAGCCCTCGAAGGGGCTGGCGACCAGCAGCACGTCCGGCTGCAGGGAGGCGAGGAAGGCGGCGCGGATGCGCTCGGCCGCGCGGCGGCGTCCGTGGTCGGCGACCTTCCATGAGGTCTGCCGCCCGGGGCCGTACCAGACCCGGACGTGACTCGCGGGTAGCACGGAGGACAAGGCGTCGCGCAGCTCCTCCGTGGCGTCGCGGAAGCTGCCGTTCAGCATCACGATAAGTTCGTGCTCGCCGGCCTGCTCCGCCATCGCCACCGCCAGGGCGCGGCTGTAGCGGCCGATGCCGCGGTTGCGGCTGTCGCTTTGCGCGCCCTGCAAGTCGATCACCAGCCGCATGGCGCCGGTCAGTCCCGCCCAGGTCCCAGCAGCCGTTGCAGGATAGCCTGCTCCCGCGGCGGCAGCGGCGCGGGGCGGTCCGGCAACGGCTGCGGCGCGGCGGAGGGCGGCAGTGCCACCGGCGGCGGCCGCCGCAGGGCCTGCCGCAGCCGGCTGGCCACGCGCACCGGATGGCTGACGCGCCAGGACGTGCTGGCAAGGAGTTGGTCCAGCTGCGCCTGCAACACCGCAGCTCGATCACGCTCCCGCCGCAACGCGTCCTCCGCGGCCAGCGCCGCTGCCTTGGCTGCGTCTTCGGCCTGCGCCGCCTGCTGCCCGGCCTGCACGACCCGGCGCTCCGCCCGCGCCACGTTCCGCCCCGCCTGCAACAGCCGCCACTCGGCCAGGCTGGAGGAGTCCGGCAGGTCCGTCATGCCGTCCGGCCAGGCGGGTGCACCTCCAGCACCTCCGCCACCAGCGCCCGCGCGCTTTCGTAAGAGAAGCGGCGCGCGATCACGGCGGCCCCGGCGGCGGCCAGGTCGTGGCAGCGCGAGTCGTCGTCGAGCAAGGCCGCGATGTGGGCGGCGATCGCCTCCGCCGTGTCGCCGATCAGCGCCTCCACGCCATCCTGCAGCCGAATGCCCTCGTTGCCGATCGATGTCGTCACCACGGGAAGGCCGGCGGCCAGGCTGGCCACGATCTTGCCCTTCACCCCGGCGCCGAAGCGCAGCGGATTCACCGAGACGCGCGCCTCTGCATAGCTCTGCGCCAAATCCGGCACGTGGCCCATGACCTGCACGAGCGGGCCGGCCAGCGCGCGCAGCTCCTCCGGCGGCTCCGGCCCCACGATGCTGAGCTGCGCGTCCGGGTGGGCGCGCCACAGCAGGGGCATGATGTCGCGCACCAACCACAGAGCGGCGTCGATGTTCGGCATGTGATTGAAGCCGCCGACGAACAGCAGCTTGCGCCGTCCCGCAAAGCTGGCCGCATCGCCGACCGCTGGCACGCCCCTGTAGAAGAACAGCGGCAGCACCCGCACAGCCGCCCGCGGCACCGCCTCGCGGATTACATCCGCCTCGTCCTCGCTGAAGGTCAGGATGCAGTCGACCTTGGCGAAGATGCCCAGCTCGATGGCCCGCACCCGGGTCGCCTCGTCCAGGGCCATCGGGTCGCGGTCCAGCGCGTAGCGCCGGGTCTCGCGCAGGTGGTGCAGGTCATGCGTCAGGTACAGGATCGGCGCGCCGGTGTCACGGCGCAGCTGGTCCATCAGGTGGCCCGAGACGTAGGGGCGGGAGGACCAGACGTGGTCGAGAAAGCGGCCGTTCTCATGCAGCCACTCCGCGAACACGACCGGATGGCACAGCACCTCCACACCCTGCTGCTGCAGCGCCGCCGTGTAGGGCTGCGGCGCACGGCCGTCATGCGGGTAGTAGATGACGCGCAACCCCAGGCTCACCAGCAGCGCCACATATTGGGCGATGGCGGCGGCCCCGGCGTTCTTGTCCGGCTCCGGCACGCGATCCTCCATGACGAGGATGGTTCCTCCCGCCGAACGCTGGCGGCTGAGGAACGCGGGCGCCCGGCGGGAGGGCTGGGCCGCCAGGGCGCGCGCCCATTTGCGGCAGAACTTCGCGTGGTTGCGGGCTGATTGGACGTCCCGCTCCGCCTTGCCGTAGCTGCTGCCGTCCAGGTGCGTCACCACGCTGGCCGGTTGGTACATGACGCGCAGGCCGCGGTCGCGCAGGACGAAGGCGAGGTCGAACTCCTCGTAGTAGGCGGGGGCGTAGCGGTCGTCGAAGCCGCCCACCGCCTCGAACGCCTCACGCCGCACCAGGAAGCTCGCGCCGATGACGACGTCCACCTCGCGCACGTAGTTCAGCTCGGGCAACGCCGGGTCCTGCCCGGCGCCGTAGGGGCGGCCCCAGCCATCGGCTAACAACGCGCCGCCCGCTTCCTGCACGGTGCCGTCGCGGTTGAGCAGCTTGCAGCCGACGAGGCCGATCGTGGGGTCGCTGTCCGCCAAGCGCGCCAGGGGCTCCAGCCAGCCCTCGTGCACGACGGTGTCGTTGTTGAGGAACACGATGTGCCGCCCGCGGGCGAGCCGGGCGGCGGCGTTGCAGTTGCGCAGGAAGCCCATGTTGACCGGGTTCACATGCGTGCGCAGGCCGCTGACCCAGGCGAGCAGCGGCGCGATCGGCGCAGCGGGGCGGTCGTCGGCCAGGATGACCTCGAACGCCACGCCGCCGCTGCGCCGGGCTACGGCGTGGAGGCAGCGCGCCGTGTCCAGCAGGCGGCCATAGACGGGGATGATGATCGAGACGGCAGGGGCGTCGCCGGGCGGCAGGCTGAGCGCAGCATCGTTCGGGCCCAGGCCGGGGAAGAGCGGGTGGGGCGCGAGGCCGGCCGCCGCACCCTCGCGCAGCCAGTGGGCCAGCGGGTTGATGCCGGCCGCGCCGCCCAGGTGGGTGCGGCGATACCAGACGGTGTCGAACAGCGCGTGCGGGTCGCGGTCCTCGGCGGCGCCGGTGCTGATGAAGTGCTGCACCGGATCCATGCCGGAGGTGGCGACGTCCGGGTTGTCAGCGAGGTAGCCGGCCATGTCGAAGAACGGGGTGGGGCAGCGCGGGTCAGCGGCGGCCCGGGCGCAGTAGTGCTGCAACCCCTGCCCCGCCGCCTCAGGCGCCTGTGCGCGGTAGAACCCGGCGTCGAACAGCGGATGCGGGTCCTCGTCGGCGGCCATGCCGCGGCGCAGGTAGTCGGCGAACGGGTTGGCGAGGCCGAGCCCGGGATGCCGGGCGGCATACCAGGCCGTGTCGAACAGCGGGTGCGGGTCTTGCCCGGCCGCAGCGCCCAGCCAGAGATAGTGCGCCACCGGATCGGCGCCGGGTTGGCCGGACAGGTAGCGGGCGCGGTACCAGGCGTGGTCGAACAGCGGATGCCCGGCCAGCACCACCATGTCCGCCCGGCGCTGCCGCCGCAGCTCCTGCCGCGCCCGCACGGCAGCCACCAGGCGCCCGGTGCGCAGCAACTGGAGCGCACGCACCGCCTTCACCGCCAGCCACGCCAGGCGCGGGCTGCGGCGGGTTGCGCGGCGCAGCGACTGGCTCAGCTGCCACAGGGTGGACTGGCTGATGGCGCCCATCGCCGCGCTGACGGCCGCGTTCTCCGCCGCCAGCCGCGCCCTCTCGGCGCTTTCGCGGGCCAGGTCGAGCTTGAGCCGCTGCAGCTCAGCCCGCGGCCACAGCCCGAGCAGGCGGCGGGCCTGCGCCTTGTGGTGCGCCAGCTCGGCCGCGAGCTGGACGAGGCTGACCTGCATCTCGCCGGCGAGCGCGCTGTTCTGCCGTCCGGCCGCCGCGAGGCGCTGGGCCCCGGCCGCGGTCTCCGCCCCCACCGCTTCGGCGTGGGCCGCGCGCTCCTGCGCCTGGAGCTCGATCCGTTCGACGATCTCCTGCTTCAGCCAGGGAATCTCGCTCGTCAGCCCGCTGATGTCGCCGGTTTCGATGAACAGGCTGTCCGGCAGCCCGGCGAGCGTCGCGTCGCTGCACACCGCGATGAAGTAGCGCGCCTCCGTCATGCCGGCGGAGGCCGCCACCTCGGTCGGGCCGCGCCGGTCGAACACCAGCGGCAGCGCCCCGACCGGCTCGGTGCTGACGATCGCCGAGCCGACAAAGGCCCGCTGCGCGAACAACGCATGGTGGGCGAAGTGCCGGCGGAGCAGGTCTTCGAACTCGGGCCGGTTCAGCTCCCGCGCGTGGTACGGGTTTGGCGCGGCGCCTGGGGCCGAGTAGACGTCGCGGTCCGGGGTGCTGATGACCAGCCGCCCGCCGGGGCGCAGCAAGCGCGTAACCTCGCGGAAGAAGGCGTCATGGTTGGTGAAATGCTCCAGCGTCTCGAATGAGACGACCAGGTCGAGGCTGCCGTTGGCCAGCGGGATCGCGGTGGCGTCGCCTTCGCGGAAACGCAGGTTGTCCCGCACGTAGGTCCGCCCCGCGTGGGCCACCGCCGCCGGATCCAGGTCCACGCCCACGACGGAGCGGGCCACCTGGGCCAGCATGGCGCTGCCGTAGCCTTCGCCGGAGGAGATATCCAGCACGTCCAGCCCGGCGGCCAGGCTGCGCGCGAGGTAGTAACGGTGGAAATGCTCCACCGCCGTCTCCAGGCTGTGGCCTTCGGACATGCGCTCGCCGGTGTACTCATGCGCGGCGCTGGGCTGGATGGCCTGGAACAGCTCGTTCATGCCGCCGTCTCCTGCTCCAAGGCGCCTGACCCACGCTGCCAGGGCGGCCTGCGGCGGGGCTGCTGCGTCAGCACGATGCCGGTCGCGGTCGCGTCCAGGTTCGGGTTGAGGAACGGGTCGCGGTCGGTCTCGCCGGGGAAGCGCCGGCGCAGGGCGGCGCGTTCGATCTCGTGCCGCGCTTGCTGGGCCAGGGCCGCGTCCCGCCCGCGGGTCGCCATCTCGTGGTGCACCAGCACGGCGTCTGGCAGCCAGAGCACGCGGTAGCCGGCCCGGCGCACCCGCAGGCAGAGGTCGATGTCGCTCCAGCCGACGCGCAGGGACTCGGCCTCCAAGCCGCCCACCTCTTGGAACACTGCGCGACGGATCGCCAGGCAGGCTCCGGTGACGGCCGATAGGTCCCGCGGCAGGGCGACCTGGCCAAGATAGCCGGCCTCGCCCTCGGCGGCGTGGGTCATCGCATGCACGGCCTGGCCGTGGGGGCCGAGCAGGACGCCGCCATGCTGCAGGCCGCCCGCGGGGAACACGAGCCGCGCCCCGACAGCGCCGATCCCGGGACGCACCGCGTGCCCGGCCATGGCCGCCAGCCAGCCTGGCGCCACCACCTCCACATCGTTGTTCAGGAGCAGCAGCACGTCGCCCGCCGCCGCCCGCGCGCCCGCGTTGTTCAGGGCGGACCAGTTGAACGGACCCGGTTGGACCAGCACCCGCACTCGTGCATCGTGGCGGGCGCGTTGCAGCAGGTGCAGGGTCTCCCCTTCCACGCTGCCGTTGTCCACGACCAGGACCTCAAGGCTCGGGTAGTCGGTTTGCGTCAGCAGGCCCTCCAGGCAGCGCTCCAGCAGGATCGCACGATCACGCACGGGGATGATGACGGACACGAGCGGCGCGGGCTGCGGCAGGGCGGCCGACAGAGTGGGCCATAGGCCATCGCCACCCAGGCGCTCGCCCAAGGCAAGCCCAGGCGGTCCCCGTTGCAGGTGACGGGCGACGATGGCCGCGAGCTGCGGCTCCGAGGCCACGGCGCGGGCCGCGGGGAAGCTGGCCGGTCGGCCGTCCCGCGCCCGGCCGCGATGGAACAGGATGGCTGGGATGTGGTGCACGCGGCCCGGCGCTGCATCCTGCGCCAGCCGCAAGCCGAGCTCATAGCGCTCGAACGGCGCGGCGGACGCCGAAAAGCCGCCTGCCGCTTGCGCCGCCTGCCGGTTGAGCAGCGTTAACTGGCCCATGCTGTCGCCCATGAGGGCGAGATCCGGGCTCCAGCCGGGCTTCAAGGCCGGGCGAAAGCGCGTTCCGTCGCCGGCGATGCAGTCCTCGTCGGTGTAGATCAGCTGCGCCGCCGGGTCAGCGGCCAGCACGGCGGCGGCCTCGTACAAGGCTGTAGGGGCAAGGCGGTCGCTGGCGGCCAGCCAGCCCAGCATGACGCCGCTGGCCTGCGCCGAGGCACGGTTGGCCAGGTCAGCGGCAGAGAGCGCAGCCGGCGCATCGACCAGCCGCACCGCCGCATCCCGCGCCGCCATCGCCTGCACAGCCTCGCGGACGTGCCGCGGCAGCGTGTCCGGGCACGCCAGCAGGCATTCCCATTGAGGCCAGATCTGCGCGGCCAGGGAGGCGAGCGTCTCCTCCACCAGGTCCGGCCGTGCGGGCGGCACGACCAGGATGAGCGAGAACAGCGCGTCAGGCAGGCTGGCGGCGTGCCAGGCCTGGGCGGCCATGTCCTCCGGCTCGCCCTGCCCGGCTTCCAGCCAGAGCTGGTAGGCGACATCGTCCTCCGGCGGCAGCCCGTCCGGGTAGAGGTTGGCGGCCAGCCCCACCCCGTCCCGCGCCCGTTCCGACTGGCTGACGGCCAGCAGCACGCCCGCCCGCGTGGCCGGGGACGCCAGCAGGGCCGCATCCTCATCTGCGGGGTCCTGGCCGTCCACGGCCCAGAACAGGGCGCGCAGGTAGTGCTCGTCCGGCGCACCCGGCGGGCCATGGCGGGCCAGGAACTCCTCTCCGCCTGCGAGGGCGTCGGCGATGTCGGCCAGGCTGCCGCCCTGGCGGCGCTGCTGCACGAGGGCTTGCAGGCTGGGCGAGTCCGGCGTGCGCCCCAGCGCGGCGACGAACAGGCGCACGAGGGGGGCGCCCACGGCGCGGGCGTCGGCGGACGCATGGAAGAGCGCCGTCATCGGGTTGCGGCGAGGCAGGCGTCGTGCTGGCTCATCAGCGGCTTGCGCCGTCTCCCCGCTGCCATGGCGATCCAGCATCGCCCGGAGGGGCCAATAGCGCGGCCCGGCGCGAAGGGGCAAGAGAGGCTAGACGATCACCTCTGCGGCTCGTCCTCCAAAGGCTGTTCGTTCCATGGGCCGGTTTGCAAGTTCAGCTCGTATAACCTCGGCAGCAGGCCTTGCCCCTGTGCATAGTTGCGGAGGCGGTCCAGGTAATCTGGGCTACCAACAGACAAAAGGTTTCACCTATTGGGTGCCTTGATTGCGAAGCCGTTGAGTGTGGGAACACGGTGCCACTCGGCAGCCATCATAGCATCGACGTCATGTTGAACCCTATCGCTTACGCTCGGTGAAAAGCCGGGATTAGGTGACCCGGCACTGATGGAGAAAAGTGTGACAGGCAGCAGGGGAGTACTTACGCGCCCAAGACAGCAAGTAGCGATCCTCTCACGGCCGTGCTGGTTGATGGTGCAACAGCTATCTGCCAGGTATCAGGTTTTCATGGTACCCAGCGTTCCGCTTCCTTCCGTATCGAGGCGTTCCGCAGATGGCCTCGCCCCCTCTGGATCGCCGCCGCCGCTTTGCTGCTCGCCGCCGGCCTCGCTTTTGACCACGTTGAGCGATTTTTCCAGGGCGACTCTCTCTCTTACCTCGGGACGGAGGGTCACTACCTGCCACCTGACCGCTCCTGGCTGTTCGGCTTGGCCTTGAATGCGCTGGTGCGCGTAACGGGCAGCGAATACAGCTTCAGGGCATTACAGGCGCTGGCTCTCCTGATGGTTCTGATGGCATGTGCGTCCTTGTTTGCGGAAACACGGGGCGGCCGTCGCGCCCATGCAACTTTCGTTGTTGCCTGCTGCCTTGACCCGCTGACTGGCCTCTACACACGTTTCTACATGACGGACCTATTGGCAGCCCTGATGTTCCTGATGTTCCTTGTCTTGCTTCACCGCGCGGTTCGGGCGACGCGAGAAGGTTTCCGACTCTGGTTGTTACCGCTGGCGCTGATCGTCACGGCGGCCGTCTTCACCCGCGTTGCCTATGGTGTGATCATTTTGCTGAGCGTGGCTTTCTTCGGTTTCAGTGCAGCACGGCTGCGTCTGCCCATGACGAATCGCCTTGTGATGATTGCGGCACTTCCATTCCTCGCGATTGTTGTCTTAGTCGGCGCAAATCGGGTTTTGTTTGCTGAACAGTTCCCCGGCGAGTTGTTCATCAACAAACTCTCGGGCGTATTCGTGCTGGGCAGCTTCGCGCCAGCGCTGAACGCCACAGATTTCCGCGCAGCCGGGATCGAAGTTTCCGATGCCGATGTGGCGGCGCTAAGATTGAACGACTACGACCGACGGGGTGACCAGATCTGGGGCGTGAACGACACGGACGCGCAAGCTTTGATCAAACGCCGACTTGGAGTTACGGCACCCTATACCCGCATCGTTGACAACACCTGCACGCGGATCGTCGTCCATGCGCTATGGCGCAATCCACTGAGTTTCCTACAAGTCTATGCGACCACTCTGCTCTTCCATTTTGAGCCCAGCGAGTGGCGAAAGCATCTGGATGTCGAAACCGGCATCACGCGCAGCCTGCCACAGGGCTTCATCGACATGATGAACCGGCTCGCGAAACCGCACATAACGCCTGAGATTGCCGTCCAACCGTCGATCATGCTCAGCACGTTTCTTAGGGTCGCTCCCGTTTACCCGTTGCTGCTTGCTGGAACCGTGCTGGCGGCTGGTTGGCATCTGCTGCTCGGGCGGCGAACGAGGCTAGGATGCCTTGTTGCGAGTGCCGGGTTCCTAGCGGTCGTGGCGGCGGGACCCCTTTATGCCGTTTATGTCATTCCGCGCTACATGATTGCTGCTGTGCCGCTTGCCTTTGCAATCTGGGCCGGATTTGATCTGTCCCACGCTTGGAGAGTAGCGCGAGTGCGTTTTGCCAAGATTTTGTCAAGCATAGCTGTGGTGCAATAAGTTCATGGTTTGATGCGAGTCGCACCATGGCGGAGCAAGTTGCACGTCAACATGCTTGGCTGGATGGATCAGCCAGCACCAGCGTGTTAGAGACAAATACCTCCAAATGGAAACTATACACCCAGCCCGCTCCCGCGAGAACAACTTGGGGGCGATACGCCTATTCGCAGCGTTGCTGGTCATCTACGGCCATGGTCAGGACATGAAGGGCGCGCCGACGCCCATCCTGTGGGACGTGTCCGTCTCCAGCATCGGACTCGACCTGTTCTTCTGCCTGAGCGGCTACCTGATTTATGACAGCTGGCTGCGCGATCCCAGGCTCGGCGCCTTCCTTGCCAAGCGCGCGCTGCGCATCTTCCCGGGGCTGGCGGTCTGCGTGCTGTTCTGCACCTTCGTCGTGGGCCCTGCCGCCACCGCCCTGCCGCTGCGCGACTATTTCGGCCATCACGGCACCTGGCAGTTCCTGCTCAACATCGCGCTCTACCTCAAGCTCACCCTGCCCGGCGTGTTCACCCACCGGCTGCTCGGCAGTGCGGTGAACGGCTCGCTGTGGAGCCTGTTCCCGGAAACGCTGTGCTACCTGGCCGTGCCCCTGGTCTGGCTGTGCGTCGCCTGGGGACGCGGCGCGCTGCTGCTGGCCATCATGGGCACGTGCGGCGCCGGCGGGCTCTACATGTTTGCCTATCACCCGACCGGCTACGGCCTCATCTACAGCGCCGATCCGAAATACGTGCTGGTCCAGGTACCGTTCTTTATGGCCGGCGCGTTCTGGCGCCAGGTGCAGCTGCGCCTCCCCCGGCTGTTCCGGCTTGACGCGGCGGTGGCGCTGACGGCCGCGACGTTCCTGCTGCCTACGCTGGTTGGCGGCAGCAGCACCCCTTTCCGCTGGCTGACGCTGTCCTACGTCGTCATCGCCTTCGGCAGCGAGTCCACCCCGCTGCTGCGCCGCGCCACGCGCTTCGGGGACCTGTCCTACGGCGCCTACCTCTACGCCTTCCCGATTCAGCAGCTGGTGCTGGACCATGTCCACGGCTTTGCCACCACCATCGCCACCGGAGCCACGGTCGCGGTGGCGATGGCGTCCTGGCACCTGGTCGAACGCCCGGCGCTGCAACTGAAGCCTCAGAGCGGCAGGCGGCTGGAGGCAGAGCTGGGGATGCCCGCCACCGTTGCGGCCAGCGTGCGGGCTTCGGTGGCCCAGCGGCCGGACTGGCGAGCAACCGGGCGGGCAACGGTGCGGCTGCTGGGTGGCACGCCTTTGTTGCCCGGGGTCGCCGCGCTGTTGTGCCTGGCCGCGTACGCGGGGCAGCTCGGCCTTGGGCACTGGCAATTGGACGAGTACGTCCTGTTCCATAAGCTGCAAAGCTTGGGGTGGCAGGCGCTGCTGCCCCGCCTTGCGGTTTCGCCCTACCCATTCTCAGAGCTGCTGCTGTTCCTCTACGGCACGGCCGTGCTTGAGTCTGGCAGCCCGCTGGTGGTCCCGTTCCTGGCGGCGCTCTGGGCCGGCATGCTGGGCTGCGCGGTGTGGGCGGCCGCCAAGGCGCTGCCACCCTCCCGGCATCGGCTGGCGACGGGGGCGACGCTGGTGATGGGGCTGTTCGCCTTCGTGCTGGCAACCAACAATATCACCGAGATGTTCTACTGGCCGGTGGCCACCGCCGCTTACCTGCCGACGGCCGAAAGCGCGGTGGTGCTGCTGTTCTTGCTGGCAGGTCCGCTTGATGCGCGCCGGCGGCTGGGCTGCGGCGCGGCGCTGCTGGTAGCCGCCGCCAGCAGCGAGATGGGGGCAGCCCTGGCGGCAGGCTTCGGCGGCGCTGCCGCCCTCGCAGGTGCACTGGGCGGGCGAGCGGGCTTGAGCAAGACGTTCCGCGAGGGGGCGTGGTGGGCCGTTCCAGCCCTGTTCAGCCTGGCCGTGCTTGGTGTGCCGCCCCTGGCGCACGCCCTCGACGCCGAACCGGGAGAGGCCAGTCTTCTGGCCGGGCACTTGGGCACCTCGCTCGACATCGGCCTGCGCCAACTTTTGCTGGGTGTCGTGGGCAGTGATCGGATGGGGGCAGCGGCCTTGGCCGCAGTCTCGGCCAAGCTCTTGTTTGCACTGGGCTTCGCCATGCTTTGGCAACGATACGGCTCATCGGGGTCGGAAACAGGCCGCTGGCAGGCCGTGTTGGCGGCCGCCCTTGGTGGAGCGGCGTTGTTCTCCATCGTCGCTGCATATGACCGCTCTGGCACGCTATGCTGCGAGCGGCAGGCGACGGCGCGCGCTTGGTTCATCGATCTGTGTTTCATCCTGTTGATGGCCTGGATGCTTGCACGGTGGCCCCGATGGCGCCGGGTCACCTGGGCGGCCCCCAGCTTGCTTGCGATCTCGTTGTATCCAGTGCTGTTCGACCTTCATGGCCTGTCGCAGGATTACGCCAGCTACGGTTGGGCGATCGATGCGCGTGCCCGGACCTGGCAGTCAGCGCGTCAGGCTGGCACGGACCGGATGGAGTTCTACCTGGCTCCGGACGAGGCGGGACAGCTCATTCACGGCGACAGCGGGCCGATCGGAACGTTCAGGGTCGCAGCAGACGCTCCACAGGGAATCGACGCGATTGGCCGGTTCTTCCACAAGAGCACCGTCACCACGTGCCAGCCCTGGCAGAGAAGCGAGTCGTGGCTCATCAGCGGGCAGTTCGTTCCGTCTTGCCCTCCGCACGATGGACCTCCGGACAGGGTCTGGCCGCCGGCGTCATGATGGACGCCAGGGATGTCCGCGCACCCGGCATGGTCGAGTTTTGGGATCTGGCTGGGGCGTTGCTTCCCGCAAAGCCGATCGCGTGACAGCACCAAGCGTGATGCGGCAAAATACTGCGGCACTTGCACATCGAACCTGGAAAGACGGAGTTCATATGGAGGAATGTTTGCCCGCTGGTTTTGAGAGCCACTGGGACGCCGACTGGTTCAAGCGACGGTCCGATGAGTGCCGCCGCCTAGCCGACGTGACCACGGACGGGTCGGTGCGGGACGGGATGCTGGAGCTGGCGCGCGACCTGAGGCGACAGTCGGACCATGCCGCGATCCTGGCGGCCATCGCGTCGGTGCGGCGACCTGGAGCGTAGCTGCCCCACCCGGACCGGGTGAGGCAGCCGCTTGCGTAGGCTAAACCGTGGTGATGGTGCCGTTGACGCCGTTCGGGAAGAAGCCGCCGCTTGCCGTTCCGACTGCCGGAGTTTGGTAAACGATGGCCAGCACTTGCTGCGGCGTGCGACGGAAGACCAAGCCGTTGTAGTCGTTGTCAACGAAGTTGAAGGCCTCGCCAGGAATGGAGGTGCCCACGTCGTCAGCCGCTCCCGACAGGGTCGCTCGCGCCGCGGAGATCGCGTTCGTCGCGTTCCCGGCGCCCAAATCCGCCAGGATGCCGCGGATGGCCCCGGAGTGCGAGCCTTCGGCGCCGAGCAGCCCAGCACCTTGAGCCTGCAGGTCGGGATCAACGATCATGTTGGCCGCCCCGGCGTAAGCCGACACGCCCACGTCGATGAGCGAGTAGGCGGCGAGCAGGAAGCTGTCGTCGTCCGCGAGCGGATCGAAGGTCTGGCCGGGCTGGATCAATCCGGCGCCCACTGCGAGCGCCGAGAAGGCGGTGGCGTAGTTGATCGCGGGCTGGGCTACCGGGCTGAAGCCCTTGAGGGTCAGGTAGGAGCGGATCAGGTTGACGTGCGCCTGCTCATCCAAGGCGAGGCGCAGCGCGTACTGCTGCACGGCCGTGCTCTGGAACGGCACCGGGCCAGGGGTCAGCAGGGTGACGGCCCCGGCTGTGCCGGTGCCGGTGGTCAGAGTGCTCGGCAAGCCCTGTCCGGTCACGGCGTGCAGGTAAAGGTTGGCTTCGAGGTATTCGAGGTTGAGGGCGAAGTTGAAAATGTCGCCATCGGTCAGCCCGGTCGCCGCTTGGGCCTGTGCGGAGCCGGACGTGCCGAGCACGGCACCGATGGTCGCCACGCTGGCCGCGCCGAGCATGGCTCGGCGGTCCAGACGGGGACCTGCCTTTAGGTTCTGATTGGTCGGCGTCATGGTGTTTCCTTTTAAGGTGGTCAGCAGCGAGCCCTGCGAACCTAGCCGTGAACAACATGTTCTAAAGGCAATCAGCCATACACAATTCGGTCAGCACGCCAGATATGCAACGAGTTTAGGACGTCATTGTTACTTGCAGTTACATCAAAGAGTAATGGATAGCTTTTGACGGAATTTTGGCCTTGCGTTCACAAGGGGATGGCTTGTGCCAGCGAGGCCCCTTCGCCCTGCAGGAGCATGGCTGGCCAGGCAGGCTCATCCTGCGATGGAGCTCTGCCGCTCACTGCGCGGCATTGCCTCCGCCGTCCGCTAAAGCTTGATGAGCATGGCCTGCGAGGACGGCAGCTCGATCGGCCGTTCACGCCGGGTTTCGAGGAACTCGGCATAGGCGGCGCGCACGCCGTCCAAATAGGAGTAGTCGTGGGTCAGGATCACGCCGCCGGGGACCATGCGCGGGTAGAAAAACTCGAGACAGCCGAGCGTGCTTGATTTCAGGTCCACGTCCAGGTGCACGAAGGAGAAGCGCCGGCCGTCGCACGGGGCCGAGGTGGCTGGGAACAAGCCGGGGTAGAAGCTCACCTCGGGCCGGTCCGCCATGAAAGCCTGG
Source organism: uncultured Acetobacteraceae bacterium (assembly GCA_964235495.1). GTDB lineage: Bacteria > Pseudomonadota > Alphaproteobacteria > Acetobacterales > Acetobacteraceae > LMUY01. The sequence continues at coordinate 67,147 of CAXSAX010000015.1, forward strand.
ACGGAGGGCAGCGAGGCCGCATAGTGCCCTTCGCGCATGCGGGCGAACTCGTCTGCATCAGGTGTCGGCAAGCCGGAGAAGGTGTCGAAGAGATGCAGCGGTGCCCCACCACTGGCCACGCTGATGATCTTGGCCGAAACCCCCTGATAGACGCCCACCTCCGCCATCTCGCCGTCCAGCCGACTCTGCGCGCGGGCGATGGAGTACAGCGAAAAGGCTTCGTTGCCGCTGAGTAGCGACTCCCGCTGCCGGCGCGCCGCCTTGATGGCGCTCAGCACATGGCGCTCCTTGTGGCCGGCCAGGAAGGCCAGCTCAAGCCGGGCGAGCAGGCCGATGGACAACGAGCGGATGGTCCGGCTGGCAGCGATCAACCGGTGCAGCCGGGCGCTGTCGAAGCGCTTGCCAGGCAAGGGCGGCTTGGCAGGGGAAAAGGCAGGCGTGTCCAGCTGGGCAACAGGGGAGATGATCAGGAATCCTTGTGACGGGGGCGGGCCGGATAGGGTCAGCGACGCCGATCAGAGGGTCAGAAGCTATTGGGCGGCAGCAGGACGTGTAGCATCAGCAGAATCAGGAACACCACCAGCAGGATGCGGAACACGCCGCCGAACAGCCGCAGCACGGCGGCGATGAACACCACCGCCGCGACCAGGATGATGACGGCCTGCGCACTGTTCGGCACCCCGGCCCTGGCCAGCGCATGGCGCAAGAACACGTCGAGCGCGCCGAACAGGCCGAGAAACAGCCCAAGCAGGGCGCGCAGCCAACTTGCAACCGTCCCGAGCGCCTGATCCACCTGCCCCATGGCCCGCTTCGTTACAGGTCGGCCTGGCTCACGTCCAGGTGAGCGATAACGCGGGCTTGGCTTGACCCGGCGCGGCCAGCGCCCGACTTGCAGGGCCATGTTCAAATGGTTCGAAAGCTTCCTCACGCCGACGGCGCCGCCGCCGCCGGGCCAGCCGCCTGACGGCCTAGCGGCGTTCTACTGGCACTTCGTCCGGCAATCGCGCGCGCTGGTGGTCGCCTTGTTCGCCGTGGGCACGCTCACGGCGCTGCTGGACAGCCTGATCCCCGCCTTCCTGGGGCGGGTGGTGGCGCTGACCACGCGTTACCAGCCGGCGGAGCTGTGGCAGCAGGCCCGGTGGCAGCTGGTGGGCATGGCGGCGGTGCTGCTGGCCGTGCGTCCAGCCGGCATGCTGCTGCGCAACCTCGTCACCAACCAGGCGATCACGCCGGGGCTGACCAACCTGGTGCGCTGGCAGTCGCACTGGCATGTGGTGCGGCAGAGCTGGACCTTCTTCCAGAACGACTTCGCCGGCCGGGTGGCGAACCGGGTGATGCAGGTCGGCCCGGCGCTGCGCGAGAGCGTGGTCGCCACCACCAACGCCGTTTGGTACATCGTGATCTATGGCGGCTCGGCGATGCTGCTGATGGGCCATGCCGACGCGCGGCTGGCGATCCCGATGGCGCTGTGGTTCGTGGCCTATGCCGTGCTGCTGCGCTGGTTCGTGCCGCGGGCGCGCAGCCGCTCGCGCCGCAACTCGGAGGCGCGCTCCCTGGTCACCGGCGGGGTGGTGGACAGCTACACCAACATCCTAACCGTCAAGCTGTTCGCCCGCGCGTCCGACGAGGATGCCTACGTCTCCGGGCTGGTGGACGACCAGACCGCCATCTACCGGAGCAGCACCCGGCTGCTCACCGCCTGGGCGCTGATGCTGCAGGTGACCAACGCCTGCATGGTGGTCGGCACCGCCGGGCTGTCGATCTGGCTGTGGCGGCAGGGCCGGGTCGGGGTGAACGTGGTCGCAATGGCGCTGCCGCTGGCCTGGCAGGTGAACAACATCGCTGGCTGGGTGTCGGACAGCGTGACCAGCATCTTCGAGAACGTGGGCGTGGTGCAGGACTCGATGCGCTCCATCGCCGGGCCGCGCCAGCATCCGGACCTGCCCGGAGCCCGGCCGCTCATCGTCAGCGAGGGCGCAATCCAGTTCGAGGCGGTGCAGTTCGGCTACGGCACCCAGCGCGGCGTGCTGCACGGGCTCCAGCTCGACATCCGCCCCGGCGAGCGGGTGGGGCTGGTTGGCCAATCGGGAGCGGGCAAGTCAACCCTGGTCAACCTGCTGCTCGGCTTCTACGCGCCGGAAGCCGGGCGCATCACCATCGACGGGCAGGACATCGCGCGCATCACCCAGGAAAGTCTGCGCGGGCAGATCGGCATGGTAACGCAGGACACCTCCCTGCTGCACCGCTCCATCCGCGACAACATTCGCTACGGCCGGCCCGACGCGCCGGAAGCCGAGGTGCTCGACGCCGCGCGGCGCGCCCATGCGGACGCGTTCATCAGCACCTTGGAGGACTGGAACGGCCGCCGCGGCTACGACGCGCATGTGGGCGAGCGCGGCGTCAAGCTGTCGGGCGGGCAGCGGCAGCGCGTGGCGATCGCGCGGGTGATCCTGAAGGACGCGCCGATCCTGGTGCTGGACGAGGCGACCAGTGCGCTCGACTCGGAGGTGGAAAACGCCATTCAGGAGCAGCTGGACGGGCTGATGGAGGGGCGCACGGTGATCGCCATCGCGCACCGCCTCTCCACCCTGGCCCGGATGGACCGCATCGTGGTCATGGAGGGGGGTCGCATCGTCGAGCAAGGGACCCACGCGGCGCTGCTGGCGGCGGATGGCGCGTATGCCCGGCTGTGGCGGCGGCAATCCGGCGGATTCCGCGCCGCAGCCGTTCTTGACACCCCTGTAACCCCCGGTTAGCAAGCCCGGCCTGACCTGCTCGGGTGCGGAGGGCGGTTTTGGCTGACGATCCTGCTGAGTTCGAGCGCAGGCTGCGGGCAGCACAAGCCCGCAGGCCGGCGCCCGCCGTTGGCCAGTCGGTGTCCGGCTCCGCCTGGGGCGTCGGCACGCGGGTCGGGGTGGAGCTGCTATCCGCCTTGGTCGTCGGCGTGGGGCTGGGCTGGGCGTTGGACCGCTGGCTGCACACGTCACCCTTGCTGCTAGTGGTGGGGGTGTTGCTGGGCGGGGTGGCGGGAATTGCGAACGTGTGGCGCGTGATGGCGCCCAAGCCGGCCAAGGCGGCCGAGGGGAAGGGACGGAAGCTTGGCTGATCCGACAGAGGCGGGCGCGCCGGCGATCGATGCGCTAGGGCAGTTCAAGCTGCATCACGGCTGGGGCTTGCTGGGGCAGTCGGTCAACTTCACCCAGTCCAACGCCTGGATGGTCGCTGGCGGCGCCATCGTGCTGTTCATGCTGGTGTTCGGCATGCGCGGCCGCGCCGTGGTGCCGAACCGGCTACAATCGCTGGCCGAGATGAGCTACGAGTTCATCGAGAAGATGTGCGTGGACCAGATCGGCGAGGAGGGGCGGCGCTTCTTCCCGTTCATCTTCACGCTGTTCTTCTTCGTGCTGATGGGCAACCTACTCGGCCTGCTGCCCTTCGCCTTTACCTACACCAGCCACATCGCCGTCACGGCGGCGCTGGCGCTGATGGTCATTGTGTTCGTCACCTTCGTGGCGATCCGCGAGAACGGCAGCCATTTCTTCACGGAATACTTCTTCCCGCCGGGGGCGCCCAAGCTGCTGGCACCGCTGATCATCCCGGTGGAGATCATCTCCTACCTGTCGCGGCCGGTCAGCCTCTCCATCCGCCTGTTCGCCAACATGGTCGCCGGGCACGTGATGTTCGAGGTGTTCGCCACCTTCATCCTGATGCTGTCGGCCGCTGGCGTGCTGGGCACGATCGGCGCCGTGGGGCCGCTGGCGATCAACGTCTTGCTGGTGGGGTTCGAGCTGTTGGTCGCCTTCTTGCAGGCCTACGTGTTTGCCATCCTCACCTGCATCTACCTGCATGACGCGGTGCACCTGCACTAGAGCCGTCTGTCAGACCCCTCCCAACCCAACGAAGGACTTCAAGACATGGACGTCGCTGCAGCTAAGGCCCTTGGTGCCGGTATCGCCGTGATCGCGCTCGCAGGCGTGGGCATCGGCATCGGCAACATCTTCTCCGCGCTGGTCACCAGCGTGGCGCGCAATCCCTCGGCGCGCGATCAGGTGTTCGGGCTCGGCATTCTCGGCTTCGCGCTGACGGAAGCGGTAGCGCTGTTCGCCCTGCTGATCTCGTTCCTGATCCTGTTCACCTGAAGCCTGCCATGCGCCGCCTTGCCCTGGCGGGCATTGCCCTCCTGCTCGCGGCCGCTGGGCCGGAGCACGAGGGCATGCCGCAGCTGAACTTCAAGAGCCCGCTCACGCTCAGCCAGGTGGTGTGGGGGGCGGTGATCTTCGTCCTGCTCTATGTGCTGCTCTCCCGCTGGGCGCTGCCGAAGGTCGGCAGCGTCGTGCAGGAGCGCCGGGCGACCATCAGCGGCAATCTGGACACCGCCCGCACCGCCAAGATGCAGGCGGATGCCGCGGTGGCCGAACTGACGCAGGCCACCCAGCGCGCCCGGGCGGAGGCGCAATCCTCCATCGCCGCCGCCACCCAGCAGGCCAAGGCGGATGCGGCGGCCCGGGCCGCCAGCATGAACCAGGCCCTGGACGCCCAATTGGCGGAAGCCGAGGGGCGGATCGCTGCGGCGCGCGGCACCGCCATGGGCGCCTTGCGCCAGGTTGCCGGCGAGGCTGCGACGGCCGTGGTGACCCGGCTCACCGGGCATGTGCCGGAAGCCGCGCGGGTTGACCGCGCCGTGGACGGCCTGCTGCCATCCGCAGCGAAGGGCTAAGCAGCCATGCACAGCTTTTTCGCCGAACCGCGCTCCTGGGTTGCGGTCGCCTTCGTCATCTTCTTCGTGCTGTTCGGCAACCGGCTCTGGCGGGCGCTGACCACCATGCTGGACCGCCACGCATCCGCCATCCGCTCCGACCTCGATGAGGCGAGCCGCTTGCGGTCTGAAGCCGAAGCGATGCTCAAGGACGCCACGGCCCGGCGCGAGCAGGCCACCGTCGAGGCGCGTTCGCTGTTGCAGTCCGCCCACGCCGAGGCGGCGCGGGTGGGCGAGCAGGCGCGGACGGACGCGGAAGTGGCAGGCCGCCGCCGGGAGCAGATGGCGATGGACCGCATCGCCGCCGCCGAGAAGGCCGCCGTAACGGATGTACGCGTGGCAGCCGCCAACATCGCGGCACGCGCGGCGCAGGAGGTGATCGCGGCCACCCTGTCCGTGGATGCCGATTCCGCCATCATCGACCGCGCGATCGCCGGGTTGCCGGCGGCGCTGGTGCGGCGCGCGGCTTAGCTGACGGGGCGGCCGGGGCACTCCGGCGCCGGAGTGCCTGGCTGCGGCGCCGCCAGCACAAAGGCCTTGGATGCGAGGACTTCCCCGTCCAGCACGACATCGAAGGTCCACTCGCCCGCCTGAACCTCCCATGGTTCGTCGAACGTGTAGGAAGAGCCGACTGAACCGTTCCTGACCGGCACCAGCAACGTGTCCTGCGTGCTCGTGGCGCCATCCGGCCGCGTCTGCAACGGGTGGCTCACCTGCAGCAAGACGCGGCTTGGCATATCATCTGCCACTCCGCCCACCAGCCAAGCCTCAAAGCCGAAGCCGCGGCAAAGCTGGGCCGGAACATGGTCGTTGTGGTTGATGTACTTGGACCACGCCACCTCGCGCCCAGGACTCAGGGAATGCTCCTGATACTCAGGACCCAGCGTCTTGTCCGACTCCAGCACGGCGACCTCGCCCCACTGCACGACGACCGCGCGAATCTTCGCCGCTGCGGGGTTCGGCATGGCTGCCGACACGACCACCAGACTGCTGACAGCAGCCAGCCATCTTATCGGCACTTGAACCCTCCGCGCTGGTGGTCGCCATATTGCCGAGTTCGGCGCAAACGGTCTATCCGCCGCAGCATGAACCCGATCACCGCCACCATGACGCTGACCTCCCTGCTGCTCGCTTTGGCGCTGCCCGCGGCTGCGGCGCCGCCCGCCCCAGATACCCGAGACGACGCCGCAAAGCCGCCGGCCTTCAGCCCCGACTCGGCGGAGAGCGACGGGGCCGTCACGGTGGGTGGCGTGCGGATCGACTACCAGGCGGTGGCCGGCACCCTCGTCGTGCATCCCAAGGGCTGGGACGACGCCGCCCCGCCCAACGACGCGGCTGACCATGCCGCGAAGCCCGGCGACGAGGCCCGCAACCCGGACGCGGAGGCGGCCATGTTCTACGTCGCCTATTTCCGCCACGGCGCGCAGCCGCTGACCCGGCCGATCACCTTCCTGTTCAACGGCGGCCCAGGATCCGCCACTGTGTGGCTGCACATGGGCGCCTTCGGGCCGCAGCGCGTGGTCACCGCCGATGCGGCGCACTCGCCCCCGGCTCCCTACCGCATGGTCGAGAACGACCAGAGCCTGCTGGACGCCAGCGACCTGGTGTTCATCGACGCGCCCGGCACCGGCTTCGGCCGCATCGCCGGCCACGACAAGGAAAAGGCGTTCTACGGCATCGACGCCGACGCGCATGCCTTTGCCGAGTTCATCACCGCGTTCCTGTCGAAGTACGGCCGTTGGACATCCCCGAAATACCTGTTCGGCGAGAGCTACGGCACCACACGCAGTGCCGTGCTGGTCGATCTGCTGGAGCAGCGGGCGGTGGACTTCAACGGCGTCGTCATGCTGTCGCAAATTCTCAGCTTCGACCTGAGCCCGGATGGCCCCGAAACTAATCCCGGGATCGACCTGCCCTATCAGCTGGCGCTGCCCACCTACGCCGCGACGGCCTGGTATCATCACCGGCTCGATCCGCGTTTCACCGATCTGCCCCCCCTGCTGACGGAGGTGGAGGCGTTCGCGATGGGCGACTATGCCAGCGCCCTCGCAGCCGGCGCGGCGCTCGACCCGGGGCGGCGGGCCGCCATCGTGGCCAAGCTGCATGACTACACCGGGCTTCCGGCAGAGTATGTCGAGCGGGCCAATTTGCGGGTGGATGGCGGTGAATTCGAGCAGACGCTGCAAGCCGACCAAGGCATCACCACCGGACGGCTGGACACGCGGTTCAGCGGCCCGGCGATAGATCGGCTGGCCAAGGAGGCCGACTATGACCCGCAATCCGCGGCGATCGCGTCCGCCTACGTGGCCGGGTTCAACGACTACGTGCGCCGGGTGCTGCACTACGGCGCGGGCAAGACCTATCAGCTGTACGTCGACACCTCCAAGACGTGGAACTTCAAGCACCAGCCCCCCGGCTCCGAGCAGCCGCTCGACCAATCGGCCAACGTGATGCCGGACCTGGCCCACGCGATGAAGTACAACCCCACGCTCAAGGTCCAGCTCAACGCCGGCGCCTTCGACCTGGCGACGCCGTTCTACGAGGGCGTGTACGAGATGCAGCACCTGCCGATGTCACCGGCATTGCAGGCCAACATCGAGTATCGGCAGTACGAGTCCGGGCACATGGTCTATGCGCTTCCCACGGCGCTGAAGACGCTGCACGACAACGTGGCCGGCTTCATCGCCCGCACCGACGGCGCGCCGCCGGGCTGAGGCTGCGGGCGGTGGCTATTCCGCCACCATCGCATAGTCCTCCAGCGGCGCGCAGGTGCACACCAAGTTGCGGTCGCCGTACACGTTGTCCACCCGCTTGACCGGCGGCCAGTACTTGTTGGCGCGCACCCAGGGCAGCGGGAACACCGCCTCCGCCCGCGAGTAGGCGTGCGGCCACGTCTCGGCCATCGCCTCCGCCGCGGTGTGGGGGGCGTGCTTCAGCGCGTTGTCCGTCCGGTCCGCCCTGCCCTCGGCCACCGCGGCGATCTCCGCGCGGATCGCCAGCATGGCGTCGCAGAAGCGGTCCAGCTCGGCCTTCGGCTCGCTTTCCGTGGGCTCGATCATCAACGTGCCGGCTACCGGCCAGGACATGGTGGGGGCGTGGAAGCCGTAATCCTGCAGGCGCTTGGCGATGTCCTCCACCATGATGCCCGCCTCCGCCTGGAAGCCGCGGCAGTCGATGATGCACTCGTGCGCCACCCGGCCCCCCTGCCCCGCGTACAGCACCGGGTAGGCGTCCCGTAGCCGGGCGGCCATATAGTTCGCGTTCAGGATGGCGACCTCGGAGGCCCGGGTCAGCCCGGCGGCGCCCATCATGCGGATGTAGGCGTAGGAGATCGGCAGGATCAGCGCCGAGCCGAACGGCGCCGCACTCACCGGGCCGTAGCCGCCGGCCGGCCCGGCGTCCGCGCGCGCCGGGTGGTTCGGCAGGTGCGGCGCGAGATGCGCGGCGACGCCGATCGGGCCAACGCCGGGTCCGCCGCCGCCGTGCGGGATGCAGAACGTCTTGTGCAGGTTGAGGTGACACACGTCGGCGCCGATTGCCGCCGGGCTGGTGAGGCCGAGCTGGGCGTTCATGTTGGCGCCGTCCATGTACACCTGGCCGCCGTGCCCATGCACCGTGGCGCAGATGGCGCGGATTTCGCCCTCGAACACGCCGTGGGTGGAGGGATACGTCACCATCAGGGCGGCCAGCTGCTCCGCATGCAGCGCCGCCTTGGCGCGCAGGTCGGCCAGGTCCACGTTGCCGTCGCGGTCGCAGCCGACCACCACCACGCGCAGCCCCGCCATCACGGCGCTCGCCGGGTTGGTGCCGTGGGCGGAGGACGGGATCAGGCACACGTCGCGCCCGCCCTGGCCATGGGAGGCGTGGTAGGCGCGGATCGCCAGCAATCCGGCGTACTCCCCCTGGGAGCCGGCGTTCGGCTGCAGCGACACGGCGGCGAAGCCGGTGGCCGCGGCCAGCCAGCCGGCCAGCCGCCCGATCAATGCGTTGTAGCCTTCCGTCTGGTCCGCCGGCGCGAAGGGGTGGATGTCGGCGAAGCCCGGCAGGGTGACCGGGATCATCTCCGCCGTCGCGTTCAGCTTCATGGTGCAGGAGCCGAGCGGGATCATGGAGCGGTTCAACGCCACGTCCCGGTCCTCCAGGCGCTTGAGGTAGCGCAGCATCTCGTGCTCGGATCGGTGGGCGCCGAACACCGGGTGCGCCAGCAGAGGGCCCGTGCGCAGCAGCTCCGCCGGGATAGACGGGGGGGCGCCGGCCAGCTCCGCCCCCAATAGCCCGGCCAGGGCGGCCAGCTCCGCCGCGGTCACCGTCTCGTCCAGCGCGATGGCGACGCCCGTGGCGTCCAGCCGGCGCAGGTTGAACCCGGCCTCCACCGCGCGGGCCATCAGCGCGTCCGCGTCCGCCACCTCGAACGCCACCGTGTCGAGGAAGCTGTCGTGCCGCAGCGCCAGCCCGGCCCGCGCGCCGGCCTCTGCCAGGGCGCGCGCCTGCAGGTTGGCGCGGCGCGCGATGCGGGCCAGCCCGGCCGGGCCGTGCCAGACGGCGTACATCCCCGCCATCACCGCCAGCAGCACCTGCGCGGTGCAGATGTTGCTGGTCGCCTTCTCGCGGCGGATATGCTGCTCGCGGGTCTGCAGGGCGAGCCGCAGCGCCGGTTGCCCCGCCGCGTCCTGCGAGACGCCGACCAGGCGGCCGGGCATGACGCGCTTGAACTTGTCCAGGGTGGCGAAGAACGCCGCATGCGGCCCGCCGAACCCCATCGGCACACCGAAGCGCTGCGCCGAGCCGACCACCACGTCCGCCCCCATGGCGCCTGGCGGCGTCAGCAGCACCAGGCTCAACAGGTCGGCACAGACGATCGCCAAGGCGCCCGCCTCATGCGCCGCCGCGATCTCGGCATGCAGGTCGCGCAACGCGCCCGACGTGCCGGGATACTGTAGCACCACCGCGAAGGGCTGCGCCGCGCCGATCGCCGCCGTGTCACCGGGCGCGAAGGGATGCAGCGCCCAGCCGAGCGGGGCGGCGCGGGTTTGCAGCACCGCCGCCGTCTGCGGGTGCAGGTCGGCGCACACGGCGATGCTGGCCGACTTGGTGCGGAAGGCGGCGTGCGCCATCGCCACGGCTTCGGCCGCCGCAGTCGCCTCGTCCAGCAGGGAGGCGTTGGCGATCGGCATGGCGGTGAGGTCGCAGACCATGGTCTGGAAGGTGAGCAGCGCCTCCAGCCGGCCCTGCGCCAATTCGGCCTGGTAGGGCGTGTAGGCGGTATACCAGCCGGGGTTCTCCAGCACGTTGCGCCCGATCACCGGGGGGGTAATGGTGCCGTGGTAGCCTTGGCCGATCAGCGAGCGCAGTCGCCGGTTCTGCCCGGCCAGGCCGCGCAGCTCCTCGATGGCGGCAGCTTCCGGGATCGCGTCGGGCAGGCCGGTCATCGGCGGCGTGCGGATGGCGCTGGGCACGGTCTGGGCGGCCAGCGCCTCCAGGCTCTCGGCGCCGACCGCGTGCAGCATCGAGGCGATGTCGGCCTCGGTGGGAGCGATGTGGCGGGGGACGAAGCTGTCCTCTAGGGCGGCCAGCTCAGCGCGAGCGTCCATCACGCCGACTCCGCCAGCAACGCGTCGTAGGCGGCCTGGTCCAGCAGCGCGTCGAACGACCCGGCATCCGCCAAGGCCAGCTTGAAGAACCAACCCTCGCCCGCCGAGTCCCGATTCACCAGCGCCGGGTCTTCGGCCAGCTTGCCGTTGATCTCGGTCACCCGGCCGGCCAGGGGCGCATACACGTCGCTGGCCGCCTTCACCGATTCCACCACGGCCACCGCCTCCTCAGGCGCCACCTCCCGCCCCGGCTCCGGCAGCTCGACGAACACGAGGTCCCCCAGCGCGTCCTGCGCGTGGGTGGTGATGCCGACGGTGGCGACCGCGCCGTCGAGGCGCACCCACTCATGGTCCTTGGTGTAGCGGATCATGGCGGGCTCCTTCAGCGGGCGTAGCGGTGGGGAACGAACGGCAGGGCGGCGACGCGGGCGGGCAGGCGCTTGCCACGCACCAGCAGCTCCACCGCCTGGCCGGCCATGGAGAGGTCGCGGCGGACGTAGCCCATGGAGACGGGGCCGTTCACCGTGGGGCCGAACCCGCCGGAGGTGATGCTGCCGGCCTCCGTGCCGTCCGGCGCGGCAATCACCGTCCTGGCCCGGGCGGGGGCGTTGCCGTCTGGGCGCAGGCCCATGCGCAGCCGGGTGGGGCCGTGGGCGAGCTGGTCGCAGATGGCGACCGCGCCGGGGAAGTCGCGCGCCTCCCGCCGGCGCTTGGCCACCGTCCAGGCCAGGTTGGCCTCAACGGGGGTGGTCAGCTCGTCGATGTCCTGGCCGTAGAGCGGCAACCCGGCTTCCAGTCGCAGGCTGTCGCGCGCGCCCAGCCCGGCGGGGCCGACTTCCGGTTCGGCCAGCAGCCTGGTCGCCAGCGCCTCGGCGTCCGCGGCGGGAACGGAGATCTCGAACCCGTCCTCCCCCGTATAGCCCGAGCGGCTGACCCAGGCGGCGATGCCGGCGAGGCTGACCGCGGCCACGCCCATGAACGGCAGCGCCGCCGCCTCCGGCGAGAGCCGGGCCATGACGGAAGCCGCCGCCGGACCTTGCAGCGCCAGCAGCGCCCGGTCGTCATGCCGCTCGGCGGTGACGTGCGAGATGCGGGTGGCGAGGTGGGTGGCGTCCGCGGCCTTGCGGCTGGCGTTCACCACCAGCAGCAGCCGGTCTCCGTAATTGGCGACCATGATGTCGTCCAGAATGCCGCCGGCCTCGTCCAGGAACAGGGAGTAGCGCTGCCGGCCCGGCTGCAAGCCCAGCATGTCGCCGGGCACCAGGGTTTCGAGCGCCGCGGCCGCCTCGGCGCCGTGCAGGCTGATCTGGCCCATGTGGGACACGTCGAACAGGGCGGCGCGCCCACGGCACTGGGCGTGCTCGGCGACCACCCCGGCGGGGAACTGCACCGGCAGCTCGTAGCCGGCGAAGGGGACCATGCGCGCGCCCAGCCGCAGGTGCAGCGCGTGCAGCGGCGTGGTGCGGACGATGTCCGCATCGGGATCTTGGAAGTCGCCGGGGATGAACTCGGACATGGACAGGCTCCGCGCGGGTGGCCGCCCGCGAGCTGGATTGCTTGCGGGAACGGCCCCCCTCTGTCGCGGTACCTGAGAGATTCGGGCGCGTCGCGCACGACCCTTACTCCGTCGGTGCGGCCCTGATCGGTGGGCCGGCTTTCCAGAGACCCTGGCGCCGTGCGGTCCTTTGTGCCTGAGCGTTTCCGGGGGCCGGTTGCGCCTTCGGCGGCAGCATGCGCTGCACTCTCCCGCACGGATGGTTCGGGTGGCTGCACCATGGCGGAAGCCGGCGCTGGACGCAACCGCCGGGAAGCAGGTTCATCTCGGCCACGCCGGCTGGGCAGCCGGTTCGTTCCACTGGCACTCCGCATGGTGGCAAGTCCGTCTTTTATTTCGGCGGCGTTGGTCCGATCGTTGACGGTGCCGGGGTCCGCGGCCACACAGCGGCAGCCCTGCTCCCCGAAGGCAATCGAGGCGGGCCGTTTCCTGGAGCGTGCATTGGACCAGATCACTCCCGAACCGCAGCTGCGCGCCATGGCTCCCGGCTGGTCGGAGCTGTGGCGCAAGGAGGACTGGTGGGCGGTCTGGCTCGGCCTCGGCCTGGTCGCCGCCGCCTATGCCCTGTTCGCCGGCGGCGGCAGCCTGGCCTGGCTCGCGGTGACGCCGGCCAAGTGGTCCACCCTGCCGCAGCTCGGCGCGCAGCTGGCGGCCAATGCGCCGCGCTACGCCGCCCAGCTTGCCCTGTGGCTCGCCCTGTTCACCGGCGCGGGCGTGGCGCTCGGGTTCCGCCCGCGCGCCTTCGCGGCGTCCTTCGTGCTGTTGTACGCCCTGTCGGTGGCGATCTTCGCGGCTGGCAGCTGGGACCAGGCGGTGCGCTACAACCTGGAGCCGCCGCTGGTGGCGCTGGTGGTGGGGCTGCTGATCTCGAACCTGGTCGGCTTGCCGCGCTGGCTGGATGCCGGGTTCCGGGTGGAGTTCTACGTCAAGACGGGGATCGTGCTGCTGGGCGCCACGCTGCCGTTCACGCTGATCTTGTGGGCCGGGCCGGTCGCCATCCTGCAAGCGTCCATCGTGTCGATCGCGACCTTCCTGGTGATCTTCTTCGTGGCCGTCCGGCTCGGCTTGGACAAGCGGCTGGCGGCCACGCTGGGCGCGGGCGGCGCCGTGTGCGGCGTCTCGGCGGCCATCGCCATCGCGGGCGCGGTGCGGGCCAAGAAGGAGCACCCGCCGATCGCCATCACGCTGGTGGTGCTGTGGGCGATCGTGATGATCTTCGTGCTGCCGCTGGCCTCCCGCCTGCTGCAATTGCCGGCCGGGGTGGGCGGGGCATGGATCGGCACCTCGGAGTTCGCGGACGCCGCCGGGTTTGCCGCCGCGCAGGCCTATGGCGGCCAAGTAGGGCCCGCCACCGGCATCACTGGCACGCCGGAGCAGGCGGTGTGGTCCTACACGCTCATCAAGGTAGTGGGGCGCGATGTATGGATCGGCATCTGGGCGCTGGTGCTGTCGATCATTTCCGTCACCCGCTGGGAGACGCAGACGCGGGGTGGCCGGGTCGATTTCGGCCAGGTGTGGTGGCGGTTCCCGAAATTCGTGGTGGGCTTCCTGCTGGCCTCGGTGGCGATCACGTACGTGGTGCGGCACGCGAGTTTCGCCGAGTACAACACGGTGGTGCGGCCGGGGCTGATCGCGCCGATCACGGCGCTGCGGACCTGGGCGTTCACCTTCTGCTTCCTGAGCATCGGGCTGACTACCCGGCTGCGCGAGCTGGCCCCGGCGGGCGGCAAGCCGTTCCTGGCGTTCACCGCGGGGGTGGTGGTGAACGTGGCGATCGGGTTCGTGCTGTCCGTGTACGTGTTCGGGTCGTACTGGGCGACGCTGGCGCATTGATGGAGGGGACCTGTCAGGCGTGCGTCAGCTTCTGCAACGAGGCTGGGTATTTGGAGCGCGAGTTTGCCGGGTTGGCGATCATGGGGTCGGGGCGGGGGTCGGTTCGGTCGGCGGATGGAGTGTGCCGGCGGCATGGGGTTTATTTGCCGGCGACGGCGACGTGTGAGGATTTTGAGCAGGCAGACCTTGGTGGGTGACAAGCGTCGGAGGCGGCTTCGGCTAGCTGGCGGTTAACAACCCATTTTAGAGCATCCATACTAGGGTCAGGACCCATAAGCGGTTGACCCGGCTCGACCGGGTCTGATTCAGGG
>CAXSAX010000016.1:0-80003 GCA_964235495.1 uncultured Acetobacteraceae bacterium
TCCGGCGCCCGCGTCCGGCTGCACGGCGGCGCGGGCGGGGCGTTGCCGGAAGACGGGCGCGTGCTCGCCGCACTGGGCCAGGCGCCCGCGCCCGCCCCGGCGGCCAGCGGCGGCCAGCCCCGCTGCGAGTGGCTGGGCGAGTACCTTCCCCGCGCCATGGCCCCCGGCGTCGAGCTGCTGGCCAACGTGCGGTTCCGCAACGCCGGCGACGGCGCCATGCTCGCGGCTGGGGAAGGGCGGGTGACGATCGCGTGCGAGTGGGCCAGCGCGGCCGGCGCCTGCTTGGCCGAGGACGTGCGGACACCGTTGCCCGCCGAATTGGCGCCGGGCCGGACGCTGACCCTGCCCGTCCGGATCGCCACGCCCGGCCTGCCTGGCCGTTACACGCTCCTGCTCAGGATGGCGCAGGAGGGCGTGCGCTGGCTGGAGCCGGTGCTGGGCCCGCTCAGCATCCAAGTGCGCGACGGCGCCGGGTTCGCGCCGCCGGCGCACTGGGTGCTGGACGGCGGCGTGCTCGACCGTGACGGCGCCCGGGACCAGGCAGTGGCGCTCATGCGCGCCTGGATGGCCCGCCACCTGCCGCCGCAGCCGCGCGTGCTCGAACTCGGCAACGGCGCCCGGCCGGCCGGCGCGTCCCTTGGGGGCCTTTTTAACGTGGACGCCGACCTGCTCGCCCTGCAGTTCGGCCGCCTGAGCGCCGACGTTCATGCCGCCTGCGCCGACCCGGCGAACCTGCCGTTCCCGGACGCCTGCTTCGACGCGGCCATCTGCTTCGGCTCCCTGCACGCCACGCCGGACCCGGCGGTGGCGCTGCGTCGTTTGCGCGCCCACCTGCGGCCCGGTGGCTTCATTGCGCTGTTCTGCGAGCCGGTCGGGCAGATGTGGCCCGGCGCGCCCACCCCGGCCGCCCTGGGCCAGCTGCGGCGCGGCGGCAACCCGCAGGGCTTCAGCCTAGCGGAGTTCACGCTCATCTTCCAGGCGGCCGGCCTGCGTGCGGCGGAGCTGTCGATGAACGGCGCATCGTTGCAGGCGCGGCTGGAACCGGAGGGCGGCGATGCCTGACACGCATGGGGCAGGCCCGATCGCGCCGATCTCGGCCGCCGACATCACCGACGAGATCTGGCTGGAGGTCGCACGCCACCATGCCGGCGCGGCTCCCATGCGCGAGGCGGCGGAACGGGCACGGCTGGCCAGCTCTCCCGTGGCGGTGCCCTCCGTCCCGGCGCCGCTGCCGCTGCCCGCCCTGCTGGCCCTGGACGGCGGCGCCTTCATCGACGCAGCCTACGCCACCGTCCTGGGCCGCCTGGCGGACGAGGCCGGCACGGCGCACCTCAGCGCGGAGCTGTCCCACGGGCGGAGCAAGATCGAGCTGCTCGGCGAGCTGCAGGCCAGCGCCGAAGGCCGCCTGTCCGGCTGCGAAGTCCAGGGTCTACGCCGCCGCTACCTGGCCCGCCGCCTCTACCGCGTCCCCGTCATCGGCCCGCTCGCCCGCATCAGCGCAGGCGCGTTGCGGCGGGCGGGGGTGTCCCGCGCGTTCGGCGCGCGCGACCGGCCGGACGTGGCGCTGCGGGCCGAGCTGGAATCGCGCCTGGGCAGCTTCGAGGCGGCGCTCGACAGCCGCCGCCGCGCCCTGGAGGAGCGACTGGCCGAGCAGCAGGTCGCGCTGGAGCTGTCCACCCGGCGGCTGGCCGCAGTGCAGGCGGCGCAGGAGGAGTCCGGGCGCAAGACCCTGGCCGCCCTCGCCGAGCAAGGCCGCCTGCTCGCCAGCCTGTCGGGCCACAACGCCGGGTTCGCGCGCCAGCTCGGGGCGATGGAGGACAGCGTCATCGACGCCATGCTGGCTTTGTCAGACAGCCTGAGCGGCAACGAGGTCAGGCTCGAAGGCTTGAGGGCTCGAATGGGAGCCGTCGAAGGCAAGGTCGATCCGGCGGAGGCTGCCGCCCGGATCGATGCCGCGGCAGGTGCGCTGCGGGCGGAGCTGGACGGCCGGATGATTGCTGCGGAAGCCTTGGTGGAGCGCAACCGGCAGGACGTGGCGGACCAGCAGCGCCGGGTCGGGCTGATCCTTCACGCCGTGCGCCACCCACTGCCCCCGGCCGCGGCGGCGGAGGACGACCACGCCTTCGACGAGCTGTACGTGCAGTTCGAAGACCGTTTCCGCGGCACCCGGGACAGCGTCCGCGAACGCCAGCGCGCCTACCTGCCCCGGCTGCGCGACGCGGGCGCCGGCACGCCAGCGCGTCCGGTGCTGGACCTGGGCGCCGGCCGGGGCGAGTTCCTGGAGCTGCTGCGCGAGGAGGGCCTGGCCGCCCGCGGCGTGGACGCCAGCCGCGCCATGGTGGCGCAGTGCCGCGCCGCCGGGCTGGACTGCACGGAGGCGGACGCGCTGAGCCACCTGGCGGCGCAGCCGGACGGCTCGCTGGGCGCGGTCACCGGGTTCCACATCATCGAGCACCTGCCGTTCAAGGTGATGGTGCGGATCATGGACGAGGCCCTGCGCGCCCTGGCGCCGGGCGGCATGCTCATCCTGGAGACGCCCAACCCCGCCAACCTGCTGACCGCCAGCCGCTACTTCTACCTCGACCCGACGCACCGCAACCCGCTGCCGGCCGAGATGGTCGCCATGGTGGCCGAGGCGCGCGGCTTTCCCGACCCGTTGATCCTGTATCTGCACCCGATGACGGCGCGCTTCCCCGGCACGGACCGGCAGCTCACCGGCGCGTTGGACCAGATCTTCCACGGCCCGCAGGATTACGCCCTGGTCGCCCGGCGACCCCAGCCTTGACGTCCCCAGCCTTGACGTACTGAGATGCGGGTTGGGATCGCGACCGTGCAGGTGCCGTTCGTGCGCGGCGGGGCGGAGCTGCTGGCCGAGGGCCTGCTGGGCGCGCTGCGCGAGGCCGGGCACCGGGCGGAGATCATCTCCATGCCGTTCAAGTGGTATCCGGCGGCCCGCGTGCCGGAGCACATGCTGGCGGCGCGGCTGATGCAGGTGGAGGAAAGTGTCGGTCAGCGCATCGACCGGCTGATCGGGCTCAAGTTCCCCGCCTACCTGATGCCGCACCGCTCCAAGCGGCTGTGGCTGCTGCACCAGCACCGCAGCGCCTACGATTTCTGGGATGCGCCGTTCTCCGACCTGATGCACGCGCCGGACGGGGCGCACGTCCGCGCCGCCATCCGCGCCGCGGATGACGGGCTGCTGGGCGAGTGCGAGGCGCTCTACACCATCAGCCGCCCCGTCAGCGACCGCCTGCGCCGTTTCAACGGCGTGGAGTCGGAGCCGCTGCACCATCCGCCGCCGGGAGCCGACCGGCTGCGGCCGGGGGCCTATGGCGAGTACATCCTGTTTCCCAGCCGGCTGAACGAGAGCAAGCGCCAGCACCTGGCGGTCGAGGCGTTGGCCCTGGCGCGCGAGCCGGTGCGGCTGTGCTTCATCGGCGCCGGCGACGCCCCGGAATACGAGCGCGTGGTGCGGGCGCGCTGCACGGCGCTCGGCCTGGATGGCCGGGTGGAGTGGCGCGGCGCGGTGGGGGAGGCGGAGCGGCTGTCGCTGTACGCCGGCTGCCTGGCCGTCATGTTCCCGCCGCTGGAGGAGGATTACGGCTACGTGACGCTGGAGGCCATGCTGTGCGCCAAGGCGGTGCTGACGACCGAGGATGCCGGCGGGCCACTGGAGTTCGTGGTGGACGGCCATAACGGCCTGGTTTGCCCGCCGACTCCGGCGGCGCTGGCGGCGGCGCTGGACCGGCTCTGGGCGCACCGGGCGCGCACCCAGGCCTGGGGCCGGACCGGCTGCCAGCACTACGCGGACCTCCGGCTCGGCTGGCCGCAGGTGCTGGACCGCCTGCTCAGCTGATGCGGGTCGCGGTGGCCACGGTCCAGGTGCCGTTCATCCGGGGCGGCGCCGAAGCGCTGGCCGACGGGCTGTGCGACGCGTTGCGGGCGGCCGGGCACGAGGCCGAGATCGTCACCCTGCCGTTCAAGTGGTATCCGCCGGCCGCCATCCCGCAGCAGATTCTGGCCTGGCGGTTGCTGGACCTGACGGAAAGCATGAGCACCCGCATCGACCAAGTGATCGGCCTCAAATTCCCCGCCTACCTGCTGCCCCACCCGAACAAGGTGCAGTGGATTCTGCACCAGCACCGCAGCGCATATGACCTGTGGGAGCAGCACTGGGGCGACCTGTACGGCCAGCCCGGCGGCTTGGAGGCGCGCGATGTCATCCGCGCTGCCGACACCCGCCTGCTCGGCCAGGCGCGCCGGGTGTTCGCCATCTCCCGCAACGTCGCCGCCCGCCTGCGCGACTACAACGGCATCGAAGCCGAGCCGCTGTACCATCCGCCGCCCCTGGCCGGGCAGTACCGCTCCGGCGAGCATGGCGACTACCTGCTGATGCCCAGCCGGCTCAACGGCCCCAAGCGGCAGGACCTGGTGGTGGAGGCGCTCGGCCGCACCCGGCAGCCGGTGCGGGTGCTGTTCATGGGCGCCCCCGACAACCCGGCCTACGCCGAGGGGGTTATGGCGCGGGCCGAGGCCATCGCACCCGGCCGTGCCGCCTGGCTCGGCGGCGTGCCGGACGCGCGCAAGGTTGAGTTGCTGGCCGGCGCGCTGGCCGTGCTGGTGCCGCCGCTCGACGAGGATTACGGCTACGTGACGCTGGAAGCCATGCTGTCGTCCCGCGCCGTCATCACCTGCACCGACTCAGGAGGCCCGCTGGAGTTCGTGGAGCACGGCCGCAACGGCCTGGTCTGCGCGCCCGACCCGGCGGCGCTGGCGGACGCCATGGACACGCTGTGGTCCGACCGCGCCCAGGCCCGCGCGCTGGGGGCCGAGGGCCTGGCGCATTATCGCTCGATGGGGCTGAGCTGGGAGCACGCGGTGCAATGCCTGCTCGGCTGAACCTGTTCTCGCCGCTGCCGCCCGTCCCCAGCGAGATCGGCAACCACACGCTGACGGTGGCCGCCGCCCTGCGCGAGGTGGCGGAGGTGACGCTGTGGACGCCGCAGGCCGAGACGCCGCACACCGGGCTGGACTTGCCGGTGGTCCGCTACGACCCGGCGGTGGTGGACTGGCCTCGGCTGAACCGGGCGGACGCCAACATCTACAACCTCGGCAACAACGCCACCTTCCACCGCGCCATTTTTGACGTGGCCCGCCAGGCGCCCGGCATCATGGTGTTGCACGACACCCGGCTGCAGCACTTCTTCGCCCGCTACTCCGAGACGCCGGGGGCCGACCGCGCCTTCTACCTGGACGCCATGCGCCGCAGCCACGGCCCGCAGGCCATGGCGGACGCGCAAAGCTGGCTGGCAGGCGAGGCGACGCTGGACGAGCTGGTGGAGCGCTACCCGATGGCGCTGGCCGGGCTCGACCCCGCGCTCGCCGCCGTGGTGCACAACCGCGAGGAGCAGCACGCACTGGCGCAGCGGACCCGGGTGCCGGTGATCTACCTGCCGCTCGCGTTCGCCGCCGGGCCCCAGCCGGAGCGGGGGCCGCCCAACGGCACGCTGCGGCTGGTCGTGTTCGGCTTCCTGGGGCCGAACCGGCGGCTCGGCCCCATCCTGGACGTGATCGCGGCCCTGCCGGACGCCGAGGTGCGGCTCGACATCTACGGCGCGCTGGACGACCCCGACCCGATCGACCGGCAGATCGCGACCTCCGGCCTGGTCGGCCGCGTCCGCCGCCACGGCTATGTCCCGGCGCCTGAGCTGCGCGCCGCCCTGGCCCGCGCCGACCTGGCGATCAACCTGCGCTACCCCTCCATGGGCGAGGCCTCCGCCAGCCAATTGCGCATCTGGGACGCCGCACTGCCGTCCGTCGTCACCCGCACCGGCTGGTACGCGACGCTGCCGGAGGACGCGGTGTTCTTCGTGGAGCCGGACCGGGAGGCGGAGACGCTGCGCGCCCACCTGGAGGCGCTGCGGCGCGACCCTGGCCGGTTCCGCGCCGCCGGGCTGCGCGGCCGGGCCTTGCTGGGCGAGCAGCACACGCCCGCCAGCTACGCCCACGGCCTGCTGGACTTGGTGGGCCAGATGCCGGCGCTGCATGCCCGGCGGGAGGCGATCGACCTGTCCCGCCTGGCGGCCACGGCCCTGCTGGGCGTGACGGACGCGGCCGGCATCGCGCTGTGCGCCGGCCAGGTCGCCGCCGCGGTGGACGGGCTGACCCGGCGGCGGTGATGGCGTCGCGCGCGGGCCGCGCCTATTCTGCCGCACCATTGCAAAAGGACCGCCGATGGACCTGAAACGCGCCAACGGGGCACGCTCCGGCCCGCGGCCCGGCGGGCGGGTGCTGGCGGACGCGCTGGTGGCGCAGGGCATCGACCACGTGTTCGCGGTGCCGGGCGAGAGCTACCTGGACGTGCTGGACGGGCTGTATGCCGTGCGCGACCGCCTGCGCCTGGTCACCTGCCGGTTCGAGGCGGGGGCGGTCAACGCGGCCGAGGCATACGGCAAGCTGACCGGACGGCCCGCCGCCGCCATGGTCACCCGCGGCCCCGGCGCGTGCCACGGCGCCATCGGCGTGCACATCGCCCAGCAGGACAGCACGCCGCTGCTGCTGTTCATCGGGCAGATTCCCTTCGCGGAAACCGACCGCGAGAGCTTCCAGGAGATCGACTACCGCCGCATGTTCGCCCCGTTGGCCAAGTGGGTGACGCAGATCGACGACGCCGCCCGCATCCCGGAGATCGTGGCGCATGCGATGGACGTGGCGACCACCGGCCGCCCCGGCCCCGTGGTGATCGCCCTGTCCGAGGAGATGCAGAAGCATCTGGTGGACGTGCCGGACGTGGGCCCCGCGCCCGTCACCCGGCCGCAGCCGGACCCGGCGGCGATGGAGGCGCTGGGCCGCCTGCTCGCGGCGGCGCGCAAGCCGCTCGCCATCCTGGGCGGCGGCGGCTGGACCCCGCACGGCCGCGCCGCCATCCACCAGTTCCTCACGGCGCACGACATCCCGGTGGCCGTCAGCTTCCGGCGCCAGGCGCTGTACGACGGCACGCTGCCAAACTACGCCGGGGACCTCGGCGTCGGCCCCGACCCGGCGCTGGTGGCCCACGCCAAGGACGCCGATCTGGTGCTGGCGATCGGCACCCGGCTGGGCGAGGCGGTGACGCAGGGCTACACCCTGTTCGACCCGGTGGGTGCGGCGATCGTGCACGTCCACCAGGATGGCGGCGAGATCGGCCGCGTGTTCCGCCCCCACTTAGGCATCACCTCAGACCTCAACGCCTTCGCCGTTGCCGCCGCGGCGCTGCCGATGGGCGGCATTCCCTGGCATGGCTGGACCGCGGAGCTGCGCGCCGCGCGGGAAGCCGGGCGCGCGGCGCCGGACACGCCGCACCCGTTGAACACTGCCGCCGTGATGCGCGAGTTGGAGCGCCTGCTGCCGCCGGATGCGGTCTGCACCTGCGACGCTGGCAACTTCGCCGGCTGGCCGCAGCGCTTCCTCAACTTCGGCCCTGGCCAACGCTTCCTCGGCCCGACCAACGGCGCCATGGGCTACGCCGTGCCGGCCGCGGTCGGCGTCAAGATCGCCTTTCCGGAGCGCATGGCGGTGGCGTTCGTGGGGGATGGCGGGTTCCTGATGACGGGGCAGGAGATCGCCACCGCCTTCCACCACGGCGTGGCGCCGATCGTGCTGGTGTTCAACAACCAGATGTACGGCACGATCCGCATGTACCAGGAGCGCAGCTACCCTGGCCGCGTGTCCGGCACGGCGCTGACCAACCCGGATTTCGCCCGGCTGATCGAGGCGTTCGGCGGCCATGGCGAGACGGTGACGGAGACCGCCCAGTTCGCTCCCGCCTGGCGCCGCGCCGTGGCGAGCGGCCGCCCGGCGGTGATCGAGCTGGTGGTGGACCCGGAGCAGATCACCAGCCGCACGACGGTGGCGCAGCTGCGCGCCGGGGCAGGCGTGGCGAAGCCGGCGGCAGCCAAGCCGGACCGGCCCGCGATGGCGCATCCGCGGGCGAAACGCTGAGAGCCCGTTTATCCGAACGAGTGGCTTGTGCTAGCATCATGGCATGAGCGACTCAGAAAGCTCTGATCTTTCCCTCCTTGCCCGCCAACAGCGCCAGCTTCTGGCGGAGTTCGGCAGCATGCGCAATGACATGGCGGTGCTGACGGCCATTGCCATGCGCCAGGATGGGACGCTCGCGGCTTTACTGACTGAAATCAGGGCGATGCATTCGCAGCATAGCCGGTTGGCCAATCGGGTTCGTGATCTTGAGGCGCAAGGCATGACCGGCCTCTAACTGCTGAGGCAAAGCAAGCCACATGAAATATGCCATCACTATCCTCGTGCTGTGCGCCGCCGCCGCGCACGCTCAGCCTGCGCCCGAAGCCAGCTTCGGGTTCGATGTCGCAGGCATGGATCAGGCCACCACGCCAGGAAACAACTTCTTCGACTATGCCAATGGCCGCTACGTGCAGCAGCTCACGATCCCGGCCGACAAGACCAGCTACGGCACCTTCAACAAGCTTGCCGACCTCGCCGAGCAGCAGGTCCACGCGCTGCTGACCGAGGCCGCCGCCGGCGGGCCGCAGCAAACGCCCGTGCAGGCCAAGGTCGGCGCGTTCTTCACCGCGTATATGGACGCCGACGCGGTCGAGCAGCGCGGCCTGGCGCCGGTGGAACCCTATCTCGCGGCCATCAAGGCCGCAGGCAGCCGCCAGGCCATGGCGGCGCTGATGGGGCAGGCGCCCACCTCGTTCCATGCCTCGCTGTTCCACATCAACCTCGACCCGGATGCGAAGGACCCGACGCGCTACGCCGTCAGCCTGGAGCAGGCCGGGCTGGGCCTGCCCGACCGTGATTACTACCTGACCTCCGAGCACGCCGAGCAGCGCGCCCGCTACACGGACTACGTCGCCGATATGCTAGACATGGCGGGCTGGCCGGACGCTCCCGCCACCGCGAAGGCCGTCGTCGCGTTCGAGACCAAGATCGCCGAGGTGAGCTGGACCCGCGCCGACCGGCGCGACCCGGATCGCACCTACAACCAGGTCAGCCCGGCGGCCCTGGCCGAAGCAGCGCCCGGCTTCGACTGGCCGACGTTTCTGGCGGCGGCGGAGGTGCCGGCGCAGGACTACGTCGTCCTGTCCGAGAACACCGCCATTGCCGCCATCGCCAAGCTGGCGGGCGAGACGGACTGGCCGACTCTGCGAGGCTGGCAAGCGTTCCACGTGCTGGCCAACGCCGCGCCCTGCCTGCCGGCGCGCTTCGTGGATGCGTCGTTCGCGTTCAACGACTCCTATCTCAAGGGCGTGCCGGTCAACGCCGAGCGGTGGAAGCGCGCGCTGCGGGCCTCCAACCGCCAATTGGGCGAGGCGGTCGGCCAGCTGTACGTCGAGCGGCATTTCCTGCCCGACTCGATGGCCAAGATGCAGCGGCTGACGCAGGACGTGCGGGCCGCCTATCGCGCGCGCCTGGCCGTCACCGACTGGATGGCGCCGGAGACCCGCGACAAGGCCACGGCCAAGCTGGACCAGATGGCGACCCAGATCGGCTACCCCCAGAAATGGCGCGACTACGGCGCCTACGAGGTCCGCCCTGATGACCTGTTCGGCAACATGGAGCGCGGCTGGAGCTTCAACTGGCACCGCAGGCTGGCCCGGCTCGGCGCCAAGGTGGACCGCGACGAGTGGGACATGACGCCGCAGACGGTCAACGCCTACAACGACCCCAGCTTCAACGAGATCGTGTTTCCCGCCGCCATCCTGCAACCGCCCTTTTTCGACTCGACGGCCGACCCAGCAGTCAACTACGGCGCGATCGGCGGCGTCATCGGCCATGAGATGACCCACAGCTTTGACGACCAAGGCCGCAAGTTCGACGCGCAGGGGCGTCTGAGCAACTGGTGGACCGCCAGCGACATCGAGCGGTTCGATGCGCTGGCGGCCCGGCTCGGCGCGGAGTTCGCCGCCATGCAGCCGCTGCCGGGCGCGCATATCAACCCCGAGCTCACCATGGGCGAGAACATCGCCGATCTTGGCGGGCTCACCCTGGCGCTCGATGCCTACCACGCCTCCCTGCACGGCGCGGACGCTCCGGTGATCGACGGGCTGAGCGGCGACCAGCGCGTGTTCCTCGGCTGGGCGCAGGTGTGGCGCGCCAAGGAGCGCCCTGAAGCGGAGCGGCAGGGCTTGCTGACCGATCCGCACTCGCCGCCTGACGCGCGGGTGAACGGCCCGGCGCCGAACATCGACGCCTGGTACGCCGCCTTCGGGGTCAAGCCCGGCGATGAGCTGTACATCAAGCCTGAGGACCGCGTCCGCATCTGGTAGCTGCTCGCGTGGACCAAGCGGCCGCACCCGGCAGCGTCACCCGCGTCCTGCTGCCGTTCGCGTTGATCGTGTTCCTCGGCTACGCGGCCGTCGGCCTGCCGCTCGCCACCCTGCCGCTACGGGTGCATGACGGCCTGGGCTACAGCACCGCCGTCGTCGGCTTGGTCATGGGCCTTGCGCCTGCCGTCACTTTGCTGACCCGGCAGGTGGCCGGTCGGCTGGCGGACCGGCGCGGCCCCAAGCTGGGCGTGCTGGCCGGGCTGTTGACGGCGGCGGTGAGCGGGATCGCCTACCTGGCCGCTGCCGCGATGCCGCCCGGCCCTGGGCTGCTCGCACTGCTGGCGGGGCGGGTGCTGCTCGGGCTGGGAGACAGCTTGTTCACGACGGCCATCGCGTCCTGGGCGGTCAGCCGGGTCGGCCCGCACCATGCCGGGCGGGCGATGTCGTGGATCGGCATCGCGATGTACGGCGCGCTTGCGGCGGGGGCGCCGCTCGGGGCGGCGCTGGGCTCGCTCGGCGGCTTCGGGGCTGTCGCCGCGGCCGTGGCGGCCCTGCCGTTGCTCGGCGTTCCGGTGGCCTTGGCGCTGACGGGCCTGCCCGCCGTCGCGGCCCGGCGCGCGTCGTTGGCCGGGGTGATCGGGGCGATGTGGCCGCCGGGTCTCGGCCTGGTGCTGGCGTCCGCAGGCTTCGGCACCATCGCGGCCTTCCTGGCGCTGCGCTACGAGGCGCTTGGCTGGTCGGGGGCCGGGCTGGCGCTGACTGGGTTCGGCGCAGTGTACATCCTGTCCCGCCTGCTGTTCGCGGGCCTGCCGGACCGGGTGGGCGGCATCCGGCTGGCGATGGCGTGCCTCACGATCGAGGCGGCAGGGCTGGCGCTGATCGCAGCCGCCGGGTCGCCAGCGGCGGCGTTCGCGGGCACGGCGCTGACCGGGCTCGGCTACTCGATGGTGTTCCCGGCATTGGGCGTAGAAGTGGTGCGCCGGGTGCCGGCGGCGAGCCGCGGCGTGGCGCTGGGCGCGTTCCTCGCGTGCTTCGATCTGGGACTGGGGGCGGCGGGGCCGGTAATGGGGCTGGTCGCGTCCGGCCACGGGCTGCCGGCGGCGTTTGGGGCGGCGTCTTGCGCGGCGCTGGTGTCCTTGGCGCTGGTTTGGTTCACCCGCGGCCGCGGGTGACCAGTTCCGGCTCGGCCAGCCCTTGCCGCCGTTGCACGCCCCAGGACCGCGCCCCCGTCAGGAACGACACCCAGCCCAGCGCTGCGCCGAGGTGGCGCAGCAGCTGGAAGCTGAACGGCTCGATCAGCGCGGCCAGGATCGCCGGGACAAGATAAAGGCCGGAGGAGTGGCCGAGCCAGCGCCGGTAGAGGTGCAGCGACCACAGGTAGAACGCGAGGTCGAGCGCAATCTTGGCGCCGATCACGCCCACCACCGGCGTCACCACCGCGAACCGGCCCATGGCAAGGTAGGCGATCAGCAGCACCGCCCCGGTCAGCCCGTACAGCGGCTGCAGCGTGTCGATCGCCTTCACCGGCAGCATCATGGTGCCGAGCCGGCCATAGGCCGGGTTGCCCACCATGTGGCGATACCAGACCTGGGTTTGCAGGAAGCCACCGAACCAGCGGCGTCGCTGGCGCAGGAACGCGGGCACGGTGGCGGGCGCGTCGGTGCGGGCATGGGCCGCCCCGACCACCCCAGTGCGCCAGACCTCGCCGCGCTGGGCGGCGAAGTCGCGCAGGCGGTGGGTCAGCTCGTAATCCTCCACCAGGCAGTCCGGGTCGAAGCCGCCCACGTCCAGCAGGGATTGGCGTCGGTAGCAGCCGAACGCGCCGGAGATCAGCAGCAGGCCGTCCATCTGCATCCAGGCGTAGCGCGACAGGAAGTTGCGCACGTATTCGTAGGTCTGGAACCACTGCAGCAGCCGGCCGGAGGCGGAGCGGCCGCACACCGGCGTCAGCACGCCCGTGGCCGCGACCAGCGCCGGGTCGGCGGCGAAAGCGGCGCGCATGGCGCCTAGCGCGTGCGGGTCGAGCAGCGTGTCGGCATCCACCGTCAGCACCAGCGGGGTCTGCGCCACGGCGCAGGCGACGTTCAGCGCCCGCGCCTTGCCGCCATGCGGCAGCCGCAGCCAGCGCAATGCCGGGTGGGTGGGGCTGGGGGCGCTCAGCTCGCCCAGCAGCGGCGTCGCCAGCCCGTAATCCCGGTGCAGCAGGGCGGCGGTGCCGTCGTCCGAGCCGTCATCGGCCAGCAGGATGGCGTCGGCGGGGCTGGCCTGGGCGAACAGCGCGGCCAGCGTGACCGGCAGCACGCCCGCCTCGTTGCGGGCGGCGACGATGACGGTGGCCGCCGGCATCGCCCCGGGCAGACCCGGCGGCGCGGGCCGCAGCAGCGCCAGCGTCTGCCAGAACACGAAGCCGAGCAGCACCGTGTCGTATGCGATGTAGGCCAGTCCCGCCGACCACGCCCACAGCCCGCCGCCGCCGAACGCACGGGCGAGCAACAGCACCCAAAGCAGCAGCGCGCCGCCATGGATCAGGCGGCTGCGCAGCGGCGTGGGCGGCGGCGCGAACCGGGGCGACACCGCCTGCCGGGTGCGCGCGAGCTGCTGTTCGATGGCGGCGATCATGCATGGCCTCTTGGCATCGGTGCCCTGGCGGGCTTTGCGCCGGGCCGGATGGTCGGGCATTCTCCACATGGCGCTGCAAGGGAGCTTTGCACGCGGGGAGTATGGCCGGGCCATGGAAGTTGCCAATCGTTACACGCGCACGGCGATGCTGCTGCACTGGCTGGTGGCCGTGCTGATCGTGGGCAACGTCGTGCTGGTCTGGGTGCTGGACTGGTTCCCGGACGGCTGGGTGCGCCCGGCAATCGACACCCACAAATCCATCGGCATCACCGTGCTCGGCCTCGCTTTGCTGCGCGTGCTGTGGCGGCTGTCCCACAAGCCGCCGGCCATGCCGCGCTCCTACCCGCGGCTGGAGCGGGCCGGGGCGCACGCCGCTCACCTGCTGCTGTACGGGCTGATCCTTGGGCTGCCGATCTCCGGCTGGATTCACGACTCCGCGTTCAAGGATGCGGCGGCGCACCCGCTGTATCTGTTCGGCCTCGTGCCGTGGCCGCGCATCGCCCCCATCATGGCGCTCGACCCGGTGACCAAGGAGCACGTCCACAGCGTCTGGTTCCAAATCCACGGATCGCTCGCCTACGCGCTGTACGGGCTGCTCGCGCTGCACGTGCTGGGGACGCTGAAGCACCAGTTCGTGGACGGGGAGGCGGAGCTGGGCCGCATGCTGCCCTGGGGCCGGGCCGCGGCCGAGACCCAACGCCGATTGCAGGATGCGGATGCGTGAGCCGCTACATCCTGCGCCGCACCATCCAAGCCGCCCTCGTGCTGCTGGTCATGTCGTTCGTCATCTACAGCCTGATCGGCCTGATGCCGGGGGACCCGATCGACGTCATGATTGCCTCCAACCCCGGCGCGACCCCCGAGGTGGTGGCGCACCTGCGGGCGATCTACGGCCTCGACCAGCCCATCGCCCTGCGCTACTGGCACTGGCTGCTCGCCGCCCTGCAGGGTGACTTCGGGTTCTCCCGCACCCACTCGCAGCCGGTGATGGAGGTGCTGCTGCCCGCCCTGTGGGTGACGTGCAAGCTGATGCTGGCCTCCTTCGTGCTGTCGGTCGTGCTGGCGTTCGCGCTCGGCGTGGCGGCGGCGCTGCGGCCCGGTGGCGTGCTGGACGGCGCGGTCAGCCTGTTCGCCTTCGCCGGCATCTCGGTGCCGGTGTTCTGGCTGGCGCTGGTGTTCATCCTGGTGTTCGCCGTGCAGCTGCACTGGTTCCCCGCCAGCGGCCTCAGCACCGTGGGGGACGGTGGCTGGGCCGACCAGCTGCGTCACCTTGTGCTGCCGGTGGCGACGCTGGCGCTGGCCAGCACCGGGCAGTTCACCCGCTTCGTCCGCGCCTCCATGATCGAGACGCTGCGGATGGACCACGTCCGCACCGCGCGCGCCAAGGGCGCGGGGGAGGGCCGCGTGGTGCTGGTCCATGCCCTGCGCAACGCGCTGATTCCCGTGGTGACGGTGATGGCGCTGAGCTTCGGCAGCCTGTTCAGCGGCGCGCTGGTGACGGAGACGATGTTCGCCGCCCCCGGCATGGGCAAGATGATCTACGACGCCATCCTCGGCAACGACTTCAACCTCGCGCTGACCGGGCTGCTGTTCGCCACCCTCATCACCCTGCTGAGCAACCTGGCCGCTGACCTGGCCTATGGCTGGCTCGACCCGCGGATCAGCCTGTGAGCGCCGTGGCCGGAGAGCGGGCCGTCTCCCGCGCCGTCTCGCCCTGGCGGCTGCGCTGGCGGCGGTTCCGCACCCACCGCGCCGGCATGGCCAGCCTGGCGGTCCTGGCGCTGTTGCTGGCGTTCGCCGTGGCCGCCTGGCCCACCGCGGCCCTGCTGGGCATCGACCCGTACCAGACCGACTTGTTCTCCCAGTACGGCCCGCCCTCGCCGCAGCACCCGCTCGGCACCGACGACGCCGGGCGGGACGAGCTGGTGCGGCTGATGCTGGGCGGCCAGGTGTCCTTGCTGGTGGGCGTGCTCTCCACCGTGTTCGGCAGCGCAGTCGGGCTGCTGGTGGGGGTGGTGGCGGGCTACATCGGCGGGCGCACGGACGGGCTGCTGATGCGCTTCACCGACGGGGTGATCGCGCTGCCGTTGCTGCCGCTGCTGATCGTGCTGGGCGCGCTGGACCTCACCAAGCTCGGCTTCTCCGCCGACTTCGCCCGCTCCCCCGCCGCCGGGTTCTGGCGCGTGGTGGTGATCATTGCGCTGGTCGATTGGACCGGCATCGCCCGCCTCACCCGCGCGGCTACGCTGGCGCTGCGGGAGCGGGACTACGTGCGTTCCGCCCGGGCCAGCGGCGGCAGCGCCGCCTACGTGATGGCCTCGCACATCCTGCCCAACGTGGCGACGCCGCTGATCGTGGCGGTGACGCTGACGGTGGGCCGGGTGATCCTGTTCGAGAGCGTGCTGAGCTTCCTGGGCTTCGGCATCGTGGTGCCCACGCCCTCCTGGGGCAACATGCTGAACAACGCGCAGGAACTCGTGAACACGGACCCGGCGCTGGCGATCTACCCGGGGGTGCTGATCTTCGTCACGGTGATCGCGGTGAACTTCCTGGGGGACGGGCTGCAACACGCGTTCGATCCGCGGAGCGAAGGGTAATTCAAAATACCAAAGCGGTTAACAACTATCAATTTTTTGGCGAGACCAATCGTTTGCTCTTAATTGTCGAAGCTATAACCAACAATGGTTAGTTTATTAGGATAAATGCTGTGAGTGATGAAATGCATAGGTTTACCCTCAGGGTTAGTCCATTCAAAACGGCAAGGTGCTTCCCCGCCCTGACCACAGGATTCTGTTTCAGAAAAATTACGGCAAGCCTCAGTATCGACTCCTATATCCTGCGTACAATATGCGTATCGATGTTTCTCTTGTGGGATTGGTCGATAGCCGCTCTTCATTAGTAAACTACGACCCATTTGATAAGGTTTACCAATTACAGCAATATATATTGGTTCTCCTGCCCAAATGTTGGTTGTAGCAATAGAAAATGTTGCAAGGCACAGAATAGTTAGTCGATTGCACAAAAACATCTCCATTCGGTTGAGGTACCTCATAAAACCTTGATAATTCTGCAAAACCTGGCTACAAGGTACGGATGGTTGAGGCGTTCCGGCAGTTCCCTTAGCTATATTGGCTTGTGTGTAGCTGTAATTGTAGTATGAATGTTGGTCGTTCGGGCCTGGACCGACGGGAAAAGAAGCCCAGATTTTAGCTGCCAGGGAGATCGCACCCTGCAGATCATTGTTTTGCAACCGATCAAAAATACCGCTCTGGATGAGTTGATCCGCTCCCATCAGGTCCTGCGTTGAGACGGTAAAGTCAGAAAGCCCTAGCCTGTGTGACTCGATATCGTAAGTTGCCGGTATAATTTGATATTTTCCGGCGGCGGTTGCTGTCGGATAATGGCTAAAGTCTACGAAATTTTTATGGTAGCCACAGATAGATGTGTAAGTTGCGCCTTCCTCTTTTCCGACTGTTTTGAGGAAAGCTGGTATCCTGGGATCATTTAAAGCATTCTGAGCGGCATCGCGTGCCGCTTGTTGGCTAGTTGGAGTTGCGGCTTTTGCATTTGCAGCGCCAATTGGGTTTAGATTTTCGAGGAAGTTGATGATACTGCTGCCAACGGTTGACGCCACGCTCTGCCAGGTGATGGGTGTCAGGTCAATGACGTCTTGCTGGACGACATAGTTCTCCGCGGCAACTTCGTTGATCGGCAACGTGTCTTGCAACGTTTGCTCCAGGCCGAACTGCAAGCTTTCCTGGAACGAGTCCGATGCAAGAAGATCGTTGGTGGCCTGGGCGATGCTGGCGCCTTGAGCTAAGTCGTTTTGCGCAACGGAGGTCGCACCCGGATCAGGCACCAAGCCAACGAAGCTCGTGAAAACGTTGTTGAGATTATTCAGCGCGGCCGGCGACTCAGCGAGTGACGCGCGAATCGACTGCTGAGTGCTGCTGCCATTTTCTAGGCTAAGCTGCTGATGCGCTTCACCGACGGGGTGATCGCGCTGCCGTTGCTGCCGCTGCTGATCGTGCTGGGCGCGCTGGACCTCACCAAGCTCGGCTTCTCCGCCGACTTCGCCCGCTCCCCCGCCGCCGGGTTCTGGCGCGTGGTGGTGATCATTGCGCTGGTCGATTGGACCGGCATCGCCCGCCTCACCCGCGCGGCTACGCTGGCGCTGCGGGAGCGGGACTACGTGCGTTCCGCCCGGGCCAGCGGCGGCAGCGCCGCCTACGTGATGGCCTCGCACATCCTGCCCAACGTGGCGACGCCGCTGATCGTGGCGGTGACGCTGACGGTGGGCCGGGTGATCCTGTTCGAGAGCGTGCTGAGCTTCCTGGGCTTCGGCATCGTGGTGCCCACGCCCTCCTGGGGCAACATGCTGAACAACGCGCAGGAACTCGTGAACACGGACCCGGCGCTGGCGATCTACCCGGGGGTGCTGATCTTCGTCACGGTGATCGCGGTGAACTTCCTGGGGGACGGGCTGCAGCACGCGTTTGATCCGCGGAACGAGAGATGAAACACCTTGTTGCTTGAAACGCACAAAGACATAAAGCTAAGTTACGGTGTAAGATTCATTGTGGCTATGTAAGAAGGTGTTGGATCGCCCGTCATAAGTATTATTGTATAGTCAGAAATAGTTGACAGCACACGCGTTTTTGTGTTGTTACCAACGGTAAAACAATTGCCCTCTGTGTAAACGTCATGAAACCAAGTTGGACTTGATCTTTTTGAATTATTTAGATCGTTGACAAGGTGCAATGCCTCTAAGTTTTTGCATACAACGGCGGAATTTATGGTGTAGTAATCTCGAGCACAAGCGTCAGTAGCATAAAAGCTATGCATTAATGATCCCATAACAAAAATACGCAAGCGGTTTTTGTGTGTCATAACATCAAACTCCCTTAAAATTATATCCTCTAGCGCCTATTTGTGCCCGATCGGACCCTGTGCAACATATCAGGTGCTGCGCGTGGACGTGTCCTGGGTCGTCGCCGCGCCGCCGCCGGGTTCTGGCGCGTGGTGGTGATCGGTGAACTTCCTGGGGGACGGGCTGCAACACGTGTTCGATCCGCGGAGCGAGCGCTAGATCGCGGCATGGTCCATGTTCGGTTCATTGCAGCAGGCGTCGAACAGCCGTTTGGACGCACCCGCCATGCTCCAGTCGCCAAGCATCTCGGCCAAGCCAGCCTGCGCCGGGTCAGGGCGCCTGCGTGCTGACGGCTTGGGTGGTGCGCATCGGCCCGGCGAGCGGACCCTTGATCCACACCGAGGGTGGCTGTGCCTCGGCCGAGCCGAAGATGGAGCAGAACGCCACGTCAGCCGCGTCCCGGCCGGCGCCGATCCGCACCAGCCCGTCCAGCGCAGCCATGCGGGTGGGGTCGAACAGGTACCACGCGCCGCCGCTGGATCCGGCGAGGTAGGCCTCGAAGACGGCATGGAAATCGGGCGGGGTGAGCTGCCAGGCATAAGCGCTGATGTAGCGGGCGGGGATGCCGACCGCCCGGCACAGCGCAATGGCCAGGTGGGCGAAGTCCCGGCACACGCCGGCGCGGTCGCCCAAGGTGTCGTAGGCGCTGGTCAGTGCGTCCGAGGTGCCGGGCTGGTAGTCCACGTTGTCGCGAATCCAGTTGCAGATGGCGGTGGCGCGCTGGTGCCCTGCCGGCTCGTGGCCGAACTGGCGGTTGGCGAAGCGGCTCAGCCGGTCGGATTGACAGTAGCGGCTGGCATTGAGGTAGGGCAGCACGTCGATCGGCAGCGATCCGGCAGCGATCTCCGTCACCTCGTTCGGGTTCAGCATCAGCGGGTTGAGGCTGATCTCAGCCTGGTAATGAATCTGGAACTCGCCTTTCGGCACCAGGTAGCGCAGCACGCGGTTGCCGCTCTCGGCGAACTCGTAGCGATCTGGCTCGCCGAGCGCCGGATCGGTGCTGAGCGTCTCGGACAAGATGAGCTGGCGAGGGAAGCGGGCGGCCTCGAGGTTCAGCACGAACGGGGTGAGCGTCTCGACGCTGTAGCGCAGCGTGCAACCGATGGTGAAATCCAATGCGCCCTCCTCTTGCCCGCATCAGGTCCTAGCAGGCTAGGAGGCGAGACGCATCCAGGAGGGCACGTGCGCCGTCACCGGCCCTTCGCAGTCCAGCGCCGCGCCGACCGCGTCCGTCCGCAGCAATGCCAGGCCGATCCCGCCCCGGCTGGACCGCAAGCTGCCCACCTCCGCGCCATCGCGCAGCACGGGCGTGCCAGGAGCGGGCAGGGCGGCAGCGGACACGGGAATGAGGCGGCGCTTGATGAGGCCGCGGTACTTGGTCCGCGCCGTCAGCTCCTGGCCCATGTAGCAGCCCTTGGACCAGGATACCCCGCCCAGCTCGTCGAACCCGGCTTCCAGCAGCGTGCTTTTTTCCGCCTCCATGTCGCGGCTGCCATCCGGCAGGCCGAGGCGGAGACGGTGCAAGTCGTAATCGGCAGCGTCAGCCGAAACGGGCAGGTCGTTGCCCAGGATGCGCCAACCGGCTTGGGCCAGCCGTGGGTCCGGCACAGCCTTGAGAAAGGCGGGGCCGAGCGGGGCAAAGCCGTCCCAGCCGGCATACACGTCCAGCGTCTCGGGTGCGATGGCCACCTGGGCGCGCAGGCGGAAGCGGGTCAGGCGGCGGGCGAGGTCATCGCGCTGCGCCGCTTCCACGTCCAGCAGCAGGCGATCGCCGTCGGACAGGATGAAGAAATCCGCCAGCCACTTGCCCTGCGGCGTCAGCAGCGCGGCCCACACGGCACGGCCGGAGCCGGCCAGCGCCACGTCGTTGGACACCAGCCCCTGCAGGAATGGCACCCGGTCCGCCCCGGACACGGACAGCACGGCGCGGCTGGGCAAGAGGGCGAGATAGGCCATGCACGCCAGGTAAGCCGCGCAGCTCCCCGGGGCAAGGCGGTGCTTTGCCGGGGTCCCGCCAGGCTGTTACAGCATCGGCCATGCGGGTCTTGTTCATCACGGCGACGCGGATCGGCGACGCGGTCCTGTCCACGGGCCTGCTCGGCCATCTGCTGCGGACCTACCCGGCGGCCCGCTTCACCGTGGCGTGCGGGCCGGTGGCGGAAGGCGTGTTCGCCCGCATGCCGAACCGCGACCGCACGATCATCATCGACAAGCGAAGCTATGACCGCCACTGGCTGGCCCTGTGGCGGCAGACCGTGACGACGGTGTGGGATTTGGCAGTGGATCTGCGCGGCTCGGCGGTGACGCTTCTGCTGCCCGCCCGCCGCCGCGCCATCATGCGCGGCGGACGGCGGCCCGGCCATCGGCTGACCCACTTGGCCGGCACGCTGGGTTTGGCGGAGCCACCGCTGCCCGTCGCCTGGTGGGCTGCGGCGGACGAGGCGCGGGCGGTCGCGCTGCTGCCCCCCAACGGCCCGGTGGTCGCCCTTGGCCCCACGGCCAACTGGGCCGGCAAGGCTTGGCCTGCGGACCGCTATGCCGCCTTGTTCCGCGCGCTGGCGCCTTCGCTGCCAGGGGCGCGGGCCGCAGTGTTCGCAGGCCCTGGAGCGGCGGAGCGGGCGATGGCCGCGCCCGTGCTGGCGGCGCTGCCAGGCGCTATCGACCTCGCTGGAAACCTTACGCTGCCGGAAGCCGCCGCATGCCTCGCGCGCTGCCGCCTGTTTATAGGCAACGACTCCGGGCTGATGCACCTGGCGGCCGCGACCGGAACCACCACGCTCGGCCTGTTCGGCCCCACTCCGGCCAGCGAATACGGGCCATCTGGCCGCTGCGCCGCTGCGGTGCTGGCGCCTGGCCCGGCCGGCAACACGCCGATGGCCGCCTTGCCGATGGATCAAGTTCTGGCTCGGGTGCTCGAATTGCTGTGAGGGTGGCGCACATCATGGCAGGCGCGCCGCAGGGGGGGGCGGAGCTGTTCTTCGAGCGGCTGGTGTCAGCGCAGCAACGCGCCGGAGACGATGTGCTGCCTGTTATCCGCACGGATGCGGCACGAGCGGGACGGCTGCCGGGCTCATTGCAGTTGCCGTTTGGCGGCGCACTCGACCTGCGGACCCGGCCCCGGCTGGTGGCCGCCTTGCACCCGTTCGCGCCCCGGGTCGCGGTCGCGTGGATGAACCGCGCCGCCCGTTTCACGCCCACCGGGGACTGGGTTCTGGTTGGTCGGCTCGGCGGGTATTACGACCTGCGCTACTATCGGGGGTGCGACCACCTCGTGGCCAACACGTGTGCCCTGGCCGAGTGGATCGTGGCGAAGGGCTGGCCTGCTGCACGCACCCACTATCTCCCGAATTTCGCGCCCGACCTTTCAGGCGCCGCGCCGGAGCGGCTGGGCGTGCCCCCGGGCCGCCCGCTGGTGCTGGCGATGGGGCGGCTGCACCGCAACAAGGCGTTCGATGTGCTGCTGCGCGCGCTGTCCCACCTGTCCGGGGCCCACGCCATCATCGCGGGCGAGGGGCCAGAGCGAGAAGCCCTGGAGACTTTGGCCCGCCAATTGGGCATAGCGGACCGGGTGCAGTTCCCTGGTTGGCGGTCGGACGGCGCCGCGCTGCTCGCCGGGTGCGGCGCGCTGGCGTGTCCCTCGCGCCACGAGCCGCTTGGCAACGTCATCGCTGAGGCGTGGAGCGCGGGCCGCCCCGTGGTGGCCGCCGCCGCCGCTGGGCCGCGCGAGCTGATCCGGCCTGGCGAGGACGGCCTGCTGGTGCCGCTGGAGGATGCGGAGGCGCTGGCCACCTCGCTTGGCCTGGTGCTGCAAAGCCCCCCGCTCGCGGCCCGGCTTGCTGCGGCGGGGCGGGCGCGATGGGAGGCGGAGTTCGCCGAAGCGCCGGTGCTGGCCCGGTGGCGCGGCTTCCTGCAATCGGTGGAGAAGCCTGCGTGTGCGGCATAGCCGGGCTGGCGATGGCGCAGAACGCGCCGCCACCCGCACCGATGACGCTGGCGGCGCTTTCCCATGCCCTGGCGCATCGCGGGCCGGACGGGGAGGGGCACATGGCGACCGGGCAGGTCGCGCTGGTGCAGACCCGGCTCGCCATCATCGACCTGCAAACCGGCGACCAACCTTTGTTCGCGGGGGCGGCGTCGCTGGTGGCCAACGGCGAGGTGTACAACTACCGCGAGCTGTCGCCGGGCCTGCCGTTGCACACCGCCAGCGATTGCGAGCCGCCGCTGCACCTGTGGCAGCAATCAGGCGCAGCCTATGCCCAGCAGCTGCGCGGCATGTACGCGATCGCCATCCACGATCGCGCCAGCCGCAGCCTGACGCTCACGCGGGACCGCTTCGGCATCAAGCCGCTCTATACCGCCGTCATCCCCGGCGGCCTCGCCTTCGCGTCTGAGCCGCAGGCACTGCTGGCGGCGGGGCTGGCGAAGCGGGAGGTGCGCCCGGCGGTGCGGGACGAGCTGCTGCAGATGCAGTTCACCACAGGGGCGGACACCATCTTCCCCGGCATCCAGCGCGTGCTGCCCGGAGAGACGCTGCGGGTGGTCGATGGCCAGGTGGTGGATCGCTGCCGGCTGGAGGCGCTGCCGCCGGGTCCGCCGGAGGAGATCGGCGAGGACGCGGCGCTGGCCCGGCTGGACGCGGCGCTGGAGCAGTCGGTCGAGCTGCACCAGCGCAGCGACGTGCCGTATGGCATGTTCCTCTCCGGCGGCGTGGACAGCGCGGCGGTGCTGGCGCTGATGGCGCGGCTGAACGAGGCGCCCGTTCTGGCCTACACCGCCGGGTTCGATGCGGCGGGCGCCGCAGACGAGCGAGCCCAGGCTGCGGGGCTCGCCCAAGCCGTGGGTGCGCGGCACGAGACGGTGGCGGTGAGCGAGGCGATGGTTTGGGACGCGCTGCCCCGGATCGTGGCCGCCATGGACGACCCGGCGGCCGACTACGCCATCATCCCCACCTGGTTCCTGGCGCAGCGGGCCCGGCAGGATGTCAAGGTGGTGCTGTCCGGCGAGGGCGGTGACGAGATGTTCGCCGGCTACGGCCGCTACCGCAGCGCGATACGGCCCTGGTGGCGCGGCGGGCGGAGCATGCGCACCCGTGGAACGTTCGACCGCCTCGAAGTTCTGCGCTCCGCGCTTCCAGGCTGGCGGGATGGCATGGCGGCGGCGGACGCCCGGGCCGCTACCGGCGGGCGCAGCCGCCTGCAGGTGGCGCAGGCGACGGACGTGGCGGATTGGCTGCCGAACGACCTGCTGCTGAAGCTGGACCGCTGCCTGATGGCGCACGGGGTTGAGGGGCGCACGCCCTTCCTGGATGCAGGGGTTGCGGCGGCTGCGTTCTGCCTGCCGGATAAGCTGAAGGTTAGGGATGGCCGCGGCAAGTGGCTGCTGCGCTGCTGGTTGCAGCGCCACCTGCCGCAGGCGCGCCCGTTCGCGCCCAAGCAGGGGTTCACGGTGCCTGTGGGCGCCTGGATCGCGGGGCAGGGCGCGCGGCTGGGAGCGCTGGTGGCGGCGCAGCCGGGCGTGGCCGAGATCGCGGACCCGGAACGGGTGAGATCGTTGTTCCGCAGTGCGGGCGGCCGGCGCGAGGGCTTTGCCGCGTGGACGCTGCTGTTCTATGCGCTGTGGCACCGGGCGCATGTCGAGGCGTTGCCGGTGGGCGGGAACGTGTTCGAGGTGCTGGCTTCGGGCTAGGTGCGCGGCCCACCCCGACCCAGGCCTTTTCCCGCGCGCGGACGAGGCAAAAGCAGCAAGCCGGAACAATGCCATGCCCCATTTTGACCTGCTCATCCGCAACGGCGCCGCGATCCTTCCCTGGGGCGAGGTCGTCACCGACATCGGCGTGCGGGACGGCCGCATCGTCGCCCTGGGCGCTGCCGGCACCGCAGAGGAGGTGATCGACGCCGCCGGGCTGCATGTGCTGCCGGGCCTGATGGACCCGCACGTGCACTTGCGCGACCCGGGGGACCCTGCGGTCGAGACCGTCGGCACCGGCACCCAGGCCGCCATCCTCGGTGGGCTGACGGTGGTGTTCGACATGCCCAACACGGCCCCGCCCATCACGGACGCGGCCCGCGTGTCCTGGAAGCAGGGCTACGCTGCCGCCAACAGCTGGTGCGACTTCGGCTTCTACGTCGGCGCCACCCGCGCCAACACGCCGGACCTTGCCGCCATGGAGACGATGGGGGGCGTGTGCGCGGTCAAGGTGTTTGCAGGCAGCTCGACCGGGGATTTACTGATCGAGGACGATGCCGGCCTGGAGGCGGTGATGCGCTCCGGCCGCCGTCCGGTCGCCTACCACAGCGAGGACGAATACCGCCTGCGGGACCGCCGGCCGCAGTTCCGCTCCGGCATGCCTTACCGCAGCCACATGGAATGGCGGGACGAGACCTGCGCCTTGCTCGGCACGAGCCGTATTCTGTCGCTCGCACGCAAGACGGGGCGGCCAGCGCACATCCTGCATGTCTCGACGGCGGCGGAGCTGGAGCTGCTGCGTGACCATCGCGACATCGCCACGACCGAGTTGCTGGTCAACCACCTGACCCAGTGGGCGCCGGACGCCTACGACCGATTGGACGGCTATGCCGTGATGAACCCGCCAATCCGTGGGCGGGAGCATTGGGAGGCCGCCTGGGCCGCGGTGCGGGACGGCACCGCGGACACGATCGGCAGCGATCACGCGCCGCACCCCCGCGCGGCCAAGGAGCGGCCCTGGCCGGAGGTCGCGGCGGGGCTGACCGGAGTGCAGACGTTGGTGCCCATTATGCTGAACCATGTGAGCGCCGGCCGGCTCAGCCTATCGCGCCTGGCGGACCTGATGTGCGCCGGCCCGGCCCGGGTGTACGGCATGGTCGGCAAGGGGCGGCTGGCTGCCGGCTACGACGCCGATTTCACCCTGGTGGACATGAAGCGGCAGCGCACGATCAAGGATTCATGGATCGTCTCGCCCTGCGGCTGGACGCCGTTCGCGGGCATGGCCATCACCGGGTGGCCGGAGATGACCGTCATCCGCGGCCAGGTGGTGATGCGTGAGGAGGAGATCGTGGGCCTGCCCCGCGGCCGGCTGGTGCGGTTTCGGGACGGCCCCGCCGTCATGGACCCGACAGGTTGAGCGACTTGGGCCAGCGCGCGGTGATCTGCCGCACCTGCTCCGGCGTCAGCGGCGGGCTGTCCGCGAGCGGGCGGGGCAGGCTGGCGAACGCCTCCGGGTCGGCCCAGCACTCCACGTCCGCCAGCGTGCGGGTGCAGAACTGCGGCGGGCCGGGCAGCTGCTCGCGTGGGGCGCAATAGGTCTGCTGGCGGTCCAGCCGCACGATCGAGCAGTCCTTGCCGGTGACGGCCGAGACCCCTGCATCCACCACGCCGCGCCCGAACACGGTGACGCTGGCCGCCTCCACCCCGGCTGCCACGCCGACGCCGACGCAGCCCCCGAGCGGGGCGATCGCCAACAGCAGGACCGCGCGTGACAAGTGAGACATGCAATTCAATCAACCACGAGGAGATGAACACAGGGTTTCCCGCGGCGGGGGGCATCGCTATGGTCCGCCATCGCCCCGCCCCCGGGACGGAGGGTTTTGACAAGCGTGGCCGACATCTTTGACGAGCTGAGTGAGGACATCCGGGCCGAGCGCGCCCGGGCCGCGGCCAAGCGCTACGGCCTGATCGCCGGCCTGGCCGCGTTGCTGCTGGTGGCCGGGGTGGGCGCGTGGCAGGGCTGGGAATGGCGGCAGGGCAAGCAGGCCGAGGCGGCGGCCGCGCCTTACCTGGACGCGATGCGCGCCGCCGACGCGCTGCCGCTCGGTCCCAGCCCGCAGCGCACGCCGGATGCGGATGCGTTCGCCAAGATCGCCAGCACCGCGCCAGCCGGGTACCGATCCCTGGCGTTGCTGCGGGAGGCCGGGCTGCGCTGGGATGCCGGGGACAAGGACGCCGCATTCGCGCTTTGGATGCAGCTGTCGGCCGACGAGGCAGCGGACCCGATGCTGCGGGATCTTGCGACCTTGCTCTGGGCACAGCAC
The DNA here is from genome assembly GCA_964235495.1 of uncultured Acetobacteraceae bacterium. GTDB lineage: Bacteria > Pseudomonadota > Alphaproteobacteria > Acetobacterales > Acetobacteraceae > LMUY01. Next base: position 25,845 of record CAXSAX010000016.1, read on the forward strand.
TCGGTCGATGCCGGAGACCCGGCGGCGATCGCCGCGCGCACTGGCAAGCTGGAGGCGGCCGGAAATCCATGGCGACCGCTGGCGCAGGAGGTGGACGCGTTGCTCGCCCTGCGGCAGGACGATAAGCCTAAGGCGGAAAGCCTGTTGCGGGTGCTGTCCGTGGACGGGCTCGCGCCTGACAGCCTGCGCGGCCGGGCGACGGCCCTGCTGACCTTGCTGGGCGCCGTGCCGGGGGCGCGCGGATGAGGCGGCGCACCCTGTTGCGCGCGGCAGCCCTGGCCCCTGCCGCGGCCCTGCCGGGCTGCGGCATCGACTTCGACAGCCTGTTCGACAAGGATGCTGCGCCGATTCCAGGCAAGCGCGAAGCGGTGACGCCGCCCACCCGCGGCTTGCAGGTTGACACGGCGTTTCACACTTCGGTCAATCTGCCGTCTCCCGTCACGAATGCCGAATGGGCGCAGGCCGGCGGCAATTCCGCACACGCCATGGGCAACCTGGAGCTGGGCGACCTCAGCCGCTCCTGGCGCCAATCGATCGGCACGGGCGGCGGCTACCGGCGGAAGATCACCGCCACCCCCGTGATCGCAGCCGGCCGCGTGATCGCCATGGATTCGGATGCCACCGTGTCCGCGTTCAATGCGGCAACGGGCATCCGGCAATGGCGCACGTCCACCAAGCCCAAGAAGGACCGCAGCTCCAACCTCGGAGGCGGCGTGGTGGCCGGCGGCGGCAGCGTGTTCGCCAGCACTGGCCGCGCCGAGGTTCTGGCGCTGCAGGCCGCCACCGGCGACATCACCTGGCGCGTACCGCTGGACGCACCGGCCCGCGCCGCGCCGACCCTGGTGGAGAACCGCCTGTTCCTGCCCACGCTGGACGAGCGCATGGTCGCCCTGTCCAGCACGGACGGCAAGCGGTTGTGGAGCTACCAGGCCACTCCCTCAGCCACCATCATGCTGGGCGAGCCGTCACCTGCCTATGCGGACGGCACGCTGGTTTGCGGCTTCGGCTCCGGAGATTTGGTGGCGCTGCGGTCCGAGACCGGCACCTTGATCTGGAGCGACAGCCTGGCCGGCGCGCGTGGCCGCAACAGTGCGGCCGACCTGTCCGCCATCCGCGCCTTGCCGGTGATCGTGCAATCGACCGTCTATGCGATCGGCGTCGGGGGATTGATGGTGGCGCTGGATTTGCGCTCCGGCCGGCGGCTGTGGGAGCGCGAAGTGGCGGGCCAGCATACCCCTTGGATTGCCGGGGACTGGGTCTTCGTGCTGTCGGAGGACCAGATGCTCGCCTGCATCAACCGGATCGACGGCCGGGTGCGCTGGCTCACCCAATTGCCGCGCTACGGCAACGAGAAGAAGCTGCGGGACCCGATCTACTGGACGGGCCCGCTGCTGGGCGGGAAATACCTGTATTGCGCCGGTTCTACCAAAAGGCTGATTGCCATCAACCCGGCGAACGGCGCGATCCTGGGTGAGCAGGATTTGCCGGATGAGGTGTCGGTGAACCTGGTGGCGGCCGCAGGCAAGCTGTTCGTGGTCACCGAGGACTCAACCCTCTCGGCGCTGGGCTGAGCCGTGCTGCCCACGGTGGTCATCGCCGGGCGGCCGAACGTGGGCAAAAGCACCCTGTTCAACCGCTTGGCCGGCCGACGTCACGCCCTGGTGGCCGACACGCCCGGCGTCACCCGAGACCGCAAGGACGCGACGGCGCAGCTTCGGGGACGCACGGTGCGCCTGGTCGATACGGCTGGGCTGGAGGAGAGCGTGCCGGACAGCCTGTATGGCCGCATGCGCGCCAGCTCCGAGGCGGCGGTGGGCGGGGCGGACTTGGTGGTGTTCGTGGTGGATGCCCGCACCGGCATCACCCCGGCGGACAGCCACTTTGCCGCCTGGCTGCGCCGCCAGGGCCGCCCGGTGCTGCTGGTCGCCAACAAGGCGGAGGGCCGCGGCGGGGCGCAGGCGGCGCTGGACGCCTACAGCCTCGGCTTGGGCGAGCCGCTGGCCGTGTCCGCGGAGCATGGCGAGGGCTTGGCCAACCTGATGGGCGAGATCGCCGACCGGCTGCCGGAGCCGCAGGAGCCGGACGAGGCGGACCGGCCGCTGCGCCTTGCCGTGGTGGGCCGGCCGAACGCGGGCAAGAGCACGCTGCTCAACCGTCTGCTCGGCGAGGAGCGCATGATCACCGGCCCGGAGCCCGGCCTGACGCGGGACGCGGTGACGGTGCGGCTGCACGACGCAGCGGGGCCGATCGAGCTGGTCGACACCGCCGGGCTGCGCAAGAAGGCGCGGATCGAGGCGGCGCTGGAGAAGATGAGCGTGTCGGCCAGCATCGAGGCGCTGAAGATGGCCGAGATCGTGGTGCTGTGCGTCGATGCGGTGGAGGGTCTGCACGAGCAAGACTTGCAGATCGCCCGGCTGGTCGAGCGCGAGGGCCGGGGCTGCGTGCTGGCGCTGAACAAGTGGGATGCGGTGCCGGACCGCAACGCGGCGCGCAAGGGCGTCAGCGACCGGCTGGAGACCAGCCTGGCGCAGATGCGCGGCATTCCCGTGGTGACGCTGTCGGGCATGACCGGAGCGGGGGTAGACAAGCTGCTGCCCACCGTGCGCCGCGCCCATGCCGTGTGGAACACCCGGGTGGCGACGGGCGAGCTGAACCGGTGGTTCGAGGCGGCGCTGGAGCGGCACGCCGCCCCCCTGGTGGATGGCCGCCGGCTGAAGCTGCGCTACATGACGCAGCCCAAGGCGCGCCCGCCCACCTTCATCATCTTCGGCACCCGGGCGGAGCAGACGCCGGAGGACTACCGCCGCTACCTGGTCAACGGCCTGCGGGACACCTTCGCGCTGCCCGGCACCCCCGTCCGCCTGCAGTTCCGCGGCACCAAGAACCCGTACGCGGACGAGTGAACCGGGGCTTCCGGCCGGCGTTGCCGGGTCAGGAGGATCACGCAATGGCCAAGGGTGCGGAAAAGACCGATCCCAAGCTGTGGGACAAGGTGAAGGAAGAGGTCACGCAAGGCGACAAGGGCGGCAAGCCCGGCCAGTGGTCCGCGCGTAAGGCGCAGATGGCCGTGAACGAGTACAAGCACGAGGGCGGCGGCTACCAGGGCGAGAAGTCGCCGGACAACCACCTCGTCCAGTGGGGCCGCGAGGATTGGGGCACCAAGTCCGGCGAGGACAGCGGCAAGACCGGCGAGCGTTATCTGCCCAAGGAAGCGCGCGAATCGCTGACCGATAGCGAGTATAAGCGAACTTCGGACAAGAAGCGGGTGGACACGGCCCGCGGCCAGCAGCACTCCGCCCAGCCCAGGGACGTGGCCGCCAAGACGGCGGAGCACCGGGGCTATGCCAGCACTCGCGTCGAGCTGCTGAAGCAAGCGGCTAGCAAGGGCATCAAGGGGCGCACCCGCATGAAGAAGGCCGAGTTGGAAAAGGCGCTGCACATCCATGGCTGAGATGGACGCCGCCGCCAGGGCGGACACCGCGCGGGAGTTCAAGCAGGTGGTGAACATGACCCCGGCGGTGCTGCGCAAGTGGCTGGACGGCGAGGAGAGCCGCACCGTCGGCATGACGCACGAGGGCGAGAAGGCGCATGACGGCGGCGGGGAGTCGGTCGGCCACGAGATGGGCCGCCGCATCCTGGAGCTGCACGCCAAGAAGGCGGCCGAGCTGGACGAGGCCGACTACGAGGCCATGCGCAAGGTGGTGGGCTACGTCCATCGCCACTCCAAGCAGCGCCCTCAAGGCGACGTGACGGAGACCCGGTGGCGCAAGTCGCTGATGAACTGGGGGCACGACCCGCTGAAATAGGCTTGGCAGCCGCCGGCTGCTTCGCCAGTGTTCCGCCAACGGCCCGGGCAACGGGCGGGCAGGAGAGACGCAGCCATGGACCTCGAACGCCGGACCATCCGCCGGGTGACGCTGCGGCTCGTGCCGTTCCTGGTGCTGTGCTACTTCGTGGCCTACCTGGACCGGGTGAACGTCGGCTTTGCCAAGCTGACCATGAGCGGCGACATCGGCCTGTCCGACAGTGCTTTCGGCTTCGGCGCCGGCATCTTCTTCGTCGCCTACTTCGTGTTCGAGGTGCCGTCCAACCTGTTCCTGGAGCGGTTCGGCGCGCGCAAATGGATCGCGCGCATCATGCTGACCTGGGGCATCGTGTCTGGCGCGACCGCCTTCGTCACCGGCCCTTACAGCTTTTACGCGATCCGCGTCCTGCTCGGGTTCGCGGAGGCCGGCTTCTTCCCCGGCATCATCTTTTTCCTGACGCTGTGGTTCCCGGCCAGGGAGCGTGCGCGCATCGTGGGCCTGTTCATGGCTGCCATCCCGCTCTCCACCGTCATCGGCGGCCCCATCTCCGGCAAGCTGCTCGACCTGGACGGGATGCTGGGCTTGCACGGCTGGCAGTGGCTCTACATCGTCGAGGCGGTGCCGGCGCTGCTGCTGTCGGGCGTGGTGTACCTCTATCTCACCGACAAGCCGGGGGACGCGCATTGGCTGGCCGCGGACGAGCGCGCCTGGTTGACACAGCGCTTGCAGCAGGAGCGCCAGGCGAAGGAGCAGGCGGGGCATTTCTCTGTGATGCAGGCCGTCACCAACCCCCGCGTGCTGGCGGTGGCGCTGATCTACTTCGGCGCCAACGCGACCAATTACGGTCTCAGCTTCTTCCTGCCCACCATCGTCAAGGGCTTCGGTGGACTGAGCAACTTGCAAATCGGGCTGATTACGGCACTGCCCTACGTGGCCGGCGTGATCGGCATGATCTGGTGGGGCCGTCGCTCGGACGCCCGCCGCGAGCGCAAGGGCCATGCCGCCTTCGCCCTACTCGTGGCCGCAGCGGGCATCGGCGCGTCCACCCTGTTTGCCGACCCAGTGCTGAAAATGTCCTGCCTGACGGTGGCCGGGTTCGGCATCTTCGCCTGTCTGCCAATTATCTGGACGCTGCCGACCGCGTTCCTGTCCGGCGCTGCGGCGGCGGGCGGCATTGCCACGGTGAACGCGCTGGGCAACCTTGCCGGGTTTTTCGGGCCGTATGCGATGGGATACATGAAGGATTGGACCGGCAGCTTCGACAGCGGGCTGTGGATGCTGTCGGCGGCTGGGCTGGTCGGGATGGCTGTAGTGCTGGGATTGCCGCACGATGGGCGGCTGGAGGACGCGCCGGCGGCGGGGCGGGTTCCGGCAGAGTGATGTGCTCCCTCTCTCACTGGCGATGGTATGATTTCCGGCACTGAATCTGGCTTCCGTTGCTGCTAAGCCCTACCCAGCGATCACCACCCCATTCCGTTCCTCCCCCACGCCGCACAGCGCCGCCACCGTTCCCGCCACCTCCTCCGGCCGCCGCAGCCCGGCCGGATTCTCTCCCGGCATCGCCTCCTTGCGCAGCCGGGTCGCCACTGGGCCCGGGTCGAACAGGTTGACCCGGCATCGCGTGGTCCGCACCTCCTCCGCCCAGGACAGCGCCAGGTGCTGCATCGCCGCCTTGGTGGCGCCGTACAGCCCCCAGAACGCCCGCGGCCGGTCTGTCAGCCCATCCGTCACGAACACCGCACGGCCTGCCTCGGACGCCAGCAGCAACGGGCCGCAGGTGCGGATCAGCCGCCAGCTCGCCTCCCACTGCACCGCCGTCACCGCCGCGAAGTCGCCGGGCAGGATGTGTGGCGCCGGGGTCAGCCGGCCGAGCGCGCCGGCGGCGTGCACCAGGGCGTCTAGCCGGCCGAAGCGTTGCCACAGGCTCGGCCCTAGCGTGTCCAGTTGGGTGCCGTCCGCCAGGTCCAGCGGCAGCAGCGTCGCCTGGCCGCCGACGGCGCGGACGGCGTCGTCAGTCTCCTCCAGGCCGCCCTGGGTGCGCGCCGTGAGCACGACATGGGCGCCCGTGCGGGCGAGGGCCACCGCCACCGCCGCGCCGATGCCCCGGCTCGCCCCCGTGACGAGCGCGACCCGGCCCTGGTTCACTGGCCAGGAAGCAGGCTGAGCTGGCGTTCTGCCTCGTTGTGCAAGTCGCTCAGGCCGATCGGGTAGTCCCCGGTGAAGCAGGCGTCGCAGTAGGCGGGGCGCTCGCCGCGCCCGCCGGCCTTGCCGAGCGAGTGGTACAGCCCGTCCAGGCTGATGAAGGCCAGGCTGTCCGCGCCGATCAGCCGGGCCATCTCCGCCACGTCGTGCCGGGCAGCCAGCAACTTGCCGCGCTCCGGCGTGTCGATGCCGTAGAAGCAGGAATGCGTGGTGGGAGGTGAGGAGATGCGCATGTGCACCTCCGCCGCCCCTGCCTGGCGCACCATCTCGACGATCTTGCGGCTGGTGGTGCCGCGCACGATCGAGTCGTCCACCAGGATGACGCGCTTGCCGCGCAGCACTGTGCGGTTGGCGGAGTGCTTCAGCTTGACGCCCAGGTTGCGAATCTGGTCGGTCGGCTCGATGAAGGTGCGGCCGATGTAGTGGTTGCGGATGATGCCCAGCTCGAACGGCAGGCCGCTGGCCTCGGCATAGCCCATGGCGGAGGGCACGCCGGAGTCCGGCACCGGCACCACCACGTCGGCGGGCACCGCCGACTCGTGGGCCAAGGTTTCGCCGATGCGCTTGCGCGCCTCGTAGACGGGGGTGCCTTCCATCACCGAGTCGGGGCGGGCGAAGTAGATGTACTCGAACACGCAGAACCGGCTGGCGCGAGGGCCGAACGGCTTGATGCTGTGCACGCCCTTGTCGTTGACGATGACGATCTCGCCGGGCTCCACGTCGCGCACGAACTCGGCGCCCACGATGTCCAGCGCGCAGGTCTCGGAGGCGAGCACCCAGCCGCCGACCGTGTCCGACCGGCCCGGCGGCGTGATGCGCCCAAGAATCAGCGGGCGCACGCCCAGCGGGTCCCGCACCCCCAACATCGCCTCGTTGGACAGGGCGATCAGGGAATAGGCGCCCACCACCTGCTTCAGCGCATCGATCAGCCGATCCGCCACGGTGGAATACAGGCTGATGGCAATGAGGTGGACGAAGACCTCGCTGTCCGTGGTGGACTGGAACAGGCAGCCGCGGCGGACCAGGGTGCGCTTGAGCGCCAGCGCGTTGGTCAGGTTGCCGTTATGCGACACGGCCAGGCCGCCGAACTCGAAATCTGCATACAGCGGCTGCACGTTGCGCAGGATGGTCTCGCCCGTGGTGGCGTAGCGGTTGTGCCCCACCGCGGCGGCTCCGGGCAGGGAGGCGATCACCCGGGCGTCGCCGAAATTATCCGCCACCAGCCCCAATCCGCGGTGCTGGTGGAAGCGCTGGCCGTCGAACGAGACGATTCCCGTGGCTTCCTGCCCGCGATGCTGTAGCGCGTGCAGGCCGAGCGCGGTGAGGGCGGCCGCATCCGGCACGTTCCACACCCCGAAGATGCCGCACTCCTCGTGCATCTTATCGTCGTCGTGGTCGGTGGCTTGCATGGCAACCCTCCCCAAAAGCGTCATTGTGGCCGTGCCGGCTGGGCGCCCACGGCGCGGCCGACTGGGTTCGCGTGGAGCAACTCGGCGGAACTCTCCGGCCGGCCGGCCGGCGGCACGGCCACGACAGGCCGGTAGGCGGGTGGCAACTGGCGCGCCGCCCAGGCAGCGCCGAGATAGATGGAAGGCATAGTGCGTGCTTCCAAGACCGGGTCTGGCCAGCGGCTCACCGGCTCGACCGTGCCGACCACGATGTAGGCAATGATTACCAGCGCCGCGCCACGCGCCAGGCCGTAAAGCAGCCCCAGCGTGCGGTCCAATCCGCCCAGCACGGAGCGTCGCACGGCTCCGGCCAGAATGCGCGCGATCAGGGAGAACACGATTAGCACGATGAGGAACACGGCACCGAACGCAACCGGGTCAGCCACGTCCGGATTGGCGATCATCTTGTGGGCCAGAACCTGCGCGTCGGGGTAGAACCAGGTTGCTGCGATGCCGGCTCCCACCCAGGCCGCCAGGCCTAGGACCTCTCGCACCATGCCGCGCAAGAAACCCCACAGGCCGGAACAGGCAATGACCACAAGGAGGAGGACGTCCACCCAGTTCATGCAGTCCTGCTCGGATATACTGCCATGGCGCTGTATCCGCCTCCGCGCCGAGTCCGCCAAAGCCTGTTCACGCAGGTCAGCGCCCTGTTGCGGCCGGAGCCGCCTCGAACACGATATCTTGCGCGCCGTGCCACAAGGCCCGGCGGCCCAACTCGGGCAGCGCCTCCAATCCTTGCGTGATGGTGAGGAAGTGGTTGCCGGCCAGCATGCCAACTTTACTGGCAAATCGCACGCTGCCGTAGGCGAGCAGAATCTCCGTCTCGCTGATGCCGCCGGGGTGCAACACGATCTGGCCTGGCGCCGGGTAGCTGGTCGGGTTTTCGTAGCCGAGGCCGAGGTCCTGCTCGCCGAGCGGAATCCAGCAGGCTTCACCGCTCCAGCGCACGTGGATCAGGCGCTGGCGGTAGGGCAGCAAGGCCCGGAAGGCCGCAGCCGTGCGGGGCGCAGCCGCCTCAAACCGGGCCGCGAGGGTGACGCCGCCGGCGATGATGCGAAGATCAGTCATGACCGCCGTGCTCTACCGCCGTGGCTGGCCGCGCACAATGCGGTGGGGTGGGCGCCGCTCCGCGTCCTGCCGCGTTGATCGTCGCAGCCGGAAGAAGGAAGGCACAGCCATGGATATGAGCCAGATCAAGGAACATGCAGACATCATCGGCGCCGATGGCGTCTACGTGGGCACGGTGGACCGGGTGCAGGGCGACCGCATCAAGCTGACGAAAGGCAGCACCGAGGATCAGCGGCACCACTACATCTCCGTCGGCCTGGTGGCGGAGGTCGAGGACGGCACGGTGCGGCTGTCAGCCAACGCAGACGTGGCGGTGACATTCGAGGAGGAGTGACCGCCTGCCGGCTTGGGCTGGCCGCGGTCGGCGCGAGGACCGTGCCGATGGCTCAGTCGGCATCCTCCCGCGCCGGCTGCGCGACCAGTTCCGCGCGGCTGACGTAGCTGCGGGTGGCTGGGATGGTGCAGCCGCCGCGGGCAAGCTGCAGCTGCCATACCATCAAGCCGAGCCGGCGGAATGCCAGCTCGCTGCCGGTCAGGTAGAACTCGAACATGCGGCAGAAACGCTCGTCATACAGCGCCGCCGCATCAGCCCGGCGGGCGGCAAAGCGGTGCTGCCAGTGGCGCAGGGTTTCGGCGTAGTGTTCCCGCAGCACCTCCAGGTCCGCCGCATCCAAGCCGCTGCGCTCCGCTGCGGGAAACACCTCGGACAGTGCTGGCGAGTAGCCGCCAGGAAAGATGTAGCGCGCGAGCCACGGGTTAGTGCTGGCGGGCCCGCGGGAGCGGCCTATGGCGTGCACCAGCGCAACGCCGCCGGGCGCCAGCAGATCATGGATGCGGGCGAAGAACGTGTTGTAGTGGTTCACGCCGACATGCTCGAACATGCCGACCGACACCACCCGGTCGAACGGCCCTGCCAGCGCCGGGTCGCGGTAGTCGAGCAGTTCGAAGCGCACCTGGTGGCTCAGACCCGCGGCAGCGGCCCGGCTGCGGGCGCGGGCCAATTGCTCGGTGCTGAGAGTGATGCCAAACACCTGCGCGCCGTGGTCCCGCGCCAGGCTAAGCGCCAGGCCTCCCCAGCCGCAGCCGATGTCCAGCACCCGTAAGCCTGGCTGATCGAGCAGCAACTTGGCTGCGATATGGCGCTTTTTGGCGTCCTGCGCCTCATCCAGGGTTTCCGTGCCGGTCGGGAAGTAGGCGCAGGAGTATTGCCAGTCTGCATCCAAGAACAGGGCGTAAAGCCGGTCATCCAGGTCGTAGTGCGCTACGTTGCGGCGTGCGCGGGCGGTGGGGTTATACTGTTGCAAGCGGCGCAGCAGGCGGCGGGCATAGCCATGCACGGCGACGCCCGGATGCATGCCTGACCCGGTGACATTGGTCACCAGCACATCCAGCAGATCATGCAGGGTGCAGGCGAGGGGGGCGAAGCTGCCATCCATGTAAGCCTCGCCCAACGCGAGGGCCGGGTCGCTGACCAAGCGGCGCAAGGTGCGCGTGGTGCGTATGTCTGCACCCGCCTCCGGCCCGGCTGACCCGCTGTAGGTGACGGACCGGCCATCCGGGTAGCGGACGTTCAGGCGGCCTTTGGTGATGAAGCGCCGTAGGATGGCATGGAGTATTGCTTGCACGCCACCTCGCCCGGGCCAACCGTCCAAGGATGGACGGCAGGCCCAGCACCGTCAAAAGCGGCTCATCAGTTCGGCAGGGTGCCCGGTTCGGCGCCAGGCTCGAACAAGGCAGCAATCTCCTGGTCTGCCGCCGCGTCCTCGTCGTCAGCGCCCTGGCCGATGCGCTCGCCGCGGGCCTGCTTCTCGGCTTCTTCCGGGCTGCGGGCCACGTTGGCGATCACCGGAAGCGACACTTCCGGATGCAGGACGACGCGGACCGTGGACAGGCCCAGCATCTTGATCGGCTGGTCGAGCACCACCTGCGAGCGATTGATGGTCAACCCGCCCGCTACGCAGCCATCGGCGATGTCGCGGGCAGAGACGGAACCGTACAGGTTGCCGGAGTCGCTGGCCTGGCGGATGATCACCACAGACATGTGGCCGATGCGCTCGGCCAGCCGCTCGGCTTCCTCGCGCCGGCGCAGGTTCTGCGCCTCCAACTGGGTCCGCTGGGTCTCGAACTGCTCGCGGTTCGACTTGTTGGCGCGCAACGCCATCTTTTGCGGCAGCAGGAAGTTGCGGGCGTAGCCAGGCTTGACGCGCACCACGTCGCCCATCTGGCCAAGCTTCTCGACCCTTTGCAGCAGGATCAGTTCAACGGCAGCCATGGCGGGTGCTCCTCAAGCCAGAATGTAAGGCAGCAGCGCCAGGAAGCGGGCGCGCTTGATGGCCTGGGCCAACTCGCGCTGCTTCTTCGCCGACACGGCGGTGATGCGGGATGGCACGATCTTGCCGCGCTCGCTCAGGAAGCGCGACAGCAGCCGCACGTCCTTGTAGTCGATCTTCGGAGCATTGGGACCGGAGAACGGGCAGGACTTGCGGCGGCGATAAAACGGGCGCCGGGCGCCCACGGCCGAGCGGCGGCCGGCTGGGCTGACGTCCTCGCCGTTGATTGCTTCCGACATGGATTATTCCTCCCCGCCTGGGTTGAAGCCGCCGCCGAACGCGGGCCGGTCCTCGCGGCTGAACTCGTCGCGGGCGCGGAACTCCTCACGGTCGTCAAAGCCACGCTTGCGCCCGCTCTCGAAACGTCCGGCGGGCTTCGGGCCGCGGAACGAGCGCTCACGGTCGTCGGACTTGCGCGACAGGATGGAGGACGGCTCGTCGTTGATCTCCTCCACGCGGATGGTCATGAACCGCAGCACATCCTCGTTCAGGCCTAATTGGCGCTGCATCTCGTCGATAGTGGCGGGCTGCGCATTGAGGCCGAGGAGCATGTAGTGCCCCTTGCGGTTCTTCTTGATGCGGTAGGCGAGGGAGCGCAGGCCCCAGTACTCGCGCTTCTGCACCGCACCTCCATCGCCTTCGAGCTGGGCGGCAATGGTGTCCGCGACGCTCTCGACCTGCTGCTGCGTGACGTCGTTGCGTGCAATGAGCACGCATTCGTAGAGTGGCATGGATGGTCCCTATGGCTGGATCGGCCCGAAACGGGCATAGCCAGGGCACAGCCATTGCGCCCCGGCAGGGAAGCGGCGCTTGAACCACGACTCGGCCCAGCGCGCAAGGTGCTGCGGCCGATTTGACACATTCGGGGCGCAGCGTGGTAGTGCGCGACTGCAACCCCTGGATGCTTCGTCATGCCCGTTCACGCCTTCATCTTTCCCGGCCAGGGCAGCCAGTTCGTCGGCATGGGCCGTGACCTGGCCGCTGCGTTCGCCCCCGCCCGCGAGGTGTTCCAGGAAGTGGACGACGCGCTCGGGCAGAGGCTGTCCAAGCTGATGTTCGAAGGCCCGGCCGAAGATTTGACGCTCACGGAAAACACCCAGCCGGCGCTGATGGCCGTCTCGCTGGCCGTGCTGCGGGTGCTGGAAGCCGAGGGCGGGTTGCCTTTGAAAAGCCGTGCCGTGCTGGTCGCGGGGCATTCGCTGGGGGAGTACAGCGCGCTGGCGGCGGCAGGCAGCCTGGGCGTCGCGGCCTGTGCGCGGCTGCTGCGGATACGTGGCGAGGCCATGCAGCGGGCCGTGCCCGCCGGGGTGGGCGCGATGGCGGCGTTGCTGGGCACGGAGTTGGAGGCGGTGCGCGCCATCTGCATCGAGGCGGCGGAGGGCGACGTGGTGGAGCCCGCCAACGACAATGGCGGCGGTCAAGTGGTGATCTCCGGCCATCGCGGCGCGGTGGAGCGGGCGGTGGAGGCGGCCAAGGCGCGCGGCATCAAGCGGGCAATGCTGCTGCCCGTGTCTGCCCCCTTCCACTGCGCCTTAATGGCCCCGGCAGCCGATGTGATGGCCGACGCCCTGGGCAACGCCGACATCGTGCCGCCTGCTGTGCCGCTGCTGGCCAACGTGTCCGCTGGCAAGGCCACCGACCCGGTGGCCATCCGCGCTCTGCTGGTGCAACAGGTGACGGGCACGGTGCGCTGGCGGGAGAGCATGATCGCGGCGATGGAACTGGGCGCAGACAGCTTCGTCGAGCTGGGGGCGGGCAAGGTGCTGACCGGGTTGCTGCGCCGGATCGCACCGGACGCACGGGCCGCAGCGGCGGGAACGCCTGCGGAAATCGAAGTGGTGCTCCGCGCGTTGTAGCGCCACGATTCACCCGGAGCGCGTCATGACGAGAAAGATCATTCTTGCTGCCCTGTTCGCAGCCAGCCTGGGCGGCTGCGTTGGCATCGAACGTGACAACGTGACTGACCGCGAGAACCTGCTTTCCGCTGGCGGTTTCAGGGTGTTGCCGGCAAACACGCCAGAGCGGCAAACCGAGTTGGCCAAGCTGCCGCCCAACCGCGTCGTGCAGCAGATCGTGGGCGAGCACGTGTCCTACCTGTATGCCGACCCACTCGTGTGCCACTGCCTCTATGCCGGCGGGCAGGACGCATTCGGCCGCTACCAGTCCCTGCTGCAACAGCGTCGGATCGCGTCGGACCAGCTGCTGGCCTCGGAGCAGAACCAGGATTTCGGGTTCGGCTATGGCGCGTTCGGTGGGTTCGGGCCGGGGTTCTACTGATATAGCCGGGTGTGCAACGATATAATTGCAAGCTGTTCGTCAATATTTGATCCTGCCCGCGCAATCAAGCTCAAGCATACGCTCACTCATCATTGAGCCAAGGAAACTGGCAACTAAGCCGAAGAGCAGGCCTTACCCACGCTCAGTCACCGTGACTGAGAAAGGAATTCCAATGGCCGATCAAGAACTCAAGATGCTGGTTTCCCAGGGCCTGCAAGCGATGAAGGCTGGCGGCGAAGTGGCGAAGAAGGCCACTGCCGACATCGAGAAGGACGCAAGCCACCCAGATCTGAAGGCTGCCCTGCAAGCCGGCAACAAGACATCCGAGCAGTGGGCGCAACGCATCACCCAGGCGATGCAAGAGGCTTCGGGCGCGCAGGATGAGGGCAATCCCATCCTTGAGGCGCACTTCCGGGTGAGCCAGAAGATTCGTCAGAAGGCGCCGGACAGCAAAACGCGGGACCTCGGCATCGTCGCCGCGGGCCAGCTGGCGCTGCACTACTGGATCGCCTCGTTCGGCACCTTGCGCACCTATGCCTCCCAGGCGGGCATGGCCCAGACCGAGCAATCCATGCAGAAGTGCCTGGATGAGGCCAAGCAGGCCGACCAGCAGCACACCAAGATCGCTGAAGCCTTGCTGGGCTAAGCAGGCCACGGGCTGTGGGCGGCCTTGCGGCCGTCCACAGCCTACTCCGGCACGTTGTCCCGCAACTCCTCCAGCCACACACGCGCATTGCCGTCTGACGGCGCGCGCCAGTCACCACGCGGCGACAAAGACCCGCCGGCACTGACCTTTGGGCCGTTTGGCATGGCCGAGCGCTTGAATTGGCTGAACCCAAAGAAGCGTTGCAGGAACACCTCCAGCCAGTGGCGTATTTCCGCCAGCGAGTAGGCGCGCCGGCGCTCTTCCGGGAAATTGCCGGGCCAGCCATTCACGGTCGCGTCGCGCCAGGCATGCCAGGCGAGGAACGCCACTTTCGACGGCGCGAACCCGTGGCGCAGCACCTGAAACAAGTTGAAGTCTTGGAGTTCGTACGGGCCGATCTTAGCTTCCGTGCTCTGCGGCTTCTGATCTGCATCAGCCGGGACCAGCTCGGGGGAAATCTCCGTGCCCAGGATCGCCTCCAGCACTGCGCCCGTCTCCGCGCTGAACTGGGCGGAGGCGGCTACCCAGCGAATTAAATGCTGGATTAGCGTTTTAGGCACGCCAGAGTTGACGTTGTAGTGCGACATCTGGTCGCCCACGCCGTAGGTGCACCAGCCCAGCGCCAGCTCGGACAAATCCCCGGTGCCAAGCACGATCGCGTCGTTGTGGTTAGCCAGGCGGAACAGGTAGTCCGTCCGCAGCCCTGCCTGCACGTTCTCGAACGTCACGTCGTAGCGCGGCTCGCCAGACGCAAAAGGATGCCGCAGGTCAGCCAGCATTTGCCGCGCTGCCGGGCGAATGTCGATTTCCTCATGCGTCACGCCCAAGGCCTGCATCAGCCGCAGGGCGTTGACTTTGGTGGCATCGCCCGTGGCAAAACCCGGCAGGGCGTAGCCGAGGATGGCCTCCCGAGGCTGGCCCAGCAGGTCCATGGCTTTGGCCGCCACGATCAATGCGTGGGTCGAGTCAAGGCCGCCGGAGACGCCGATCACCACGCGCTTGACGCCACTCGCCTCCAGCCGCTGCGCCAGGCCAGAGACCTGGATGTTGTAGGCCTCGTAGCAATCCAGCTCCAGCCGCGCCGGGTCGGCCGGAACGAAGGGGAACCGCTCGACCCGGCGCAGCAGGCCAAGGTCGTCCGAAGGCGGCGCCAGCCGGAAGCCCACGGCGCGGAATGCCTTGTCGGCGCGACGGGCGTTGTCGTCGAACGTGCCCACCGCAATCCGCTCCTGCCGCAAAAGGCCCAAATCCACGTCCGCCATCACGCACCCGGCGGTGCGGGCGAACCGCTCCGTCTCGCCCAGCAAGGCGCCGCATTCGTGGATGCTGGCCTGCCCATCCCAGGACAGGTCGGTCGTGGATTCTCCAACCCCTGCCGCGGCATACACGTAAGCGGCAAGGCAGCGTGCCGACTGCGCCCGGCATAGCAGGTTGCGCTGCTCCGCCCGACCGATGGTGATGGGACTGCCCGAGAGGTTGGCCAGCACCGTGGCCCCGGCCAGCGCGCCCTGCGAACTGGGCGGCACCGGCACCCAGAGGTCCTCGCAGACCTCTGCATGCAGCACGAGGCCCGGCAAATCCTCTGCCGCGAACAGCAAATCCGTCCCGAAAGGCGCCTCCTGCCCAGCGACCCGCAGCGACTGGCCGTTGATGCCCTCGCCGGAGACGAAGTGGCGGCGCTCGTAAAACTCGCGGTAGTTGGGCAGGTAGGTCTTGGGCACCACACCCAAGATGCGGCCGCGGTGCAGGACGACGGCCGCGTTGAACAGCCGCCCGCCCTGGCGCAGCGGCGCACCCACCAGCAGCACCGGCAACAACGCCGCCGAGGCCGCCGCGATGGCGCCCAGCGCCCGGTCCACGGCGGAAAGCAGGGCTTCCTGCTGCAGCAAGTCTTCGATCGCGTAACTGGACACGCAGAGTTCGGGGAACACGGCCACCGCGACCCCTTGCGCGTCGCAGCGCCGGGCGAGCGCTAGGATCGCGTCCGCATTGGCCGCCGGGTCCGCGACGGCGCTGCGCGGCACGCAGGCGGCCACGCGGGCAAAGCCGTGCTGGTAGAGGGAGTGGAACCGGGCGCGAGGGTCGGCGGTCATGGCAGCACTCCATCCTTGCGGGCGGCGCAGCGCAAGCCCCTCAGCGCCGCAGCCGTTGCGCGGAGGCGCTTCGCCGGCGCTCCCATCCGGCGCGCTCCAGTTCCGGGCTGTTCGCCTCGGTTTGCGCCGTTCCGAGGCAGAGATAAGCGACCAGCGTCCACTCCGCCGGCACGTCCAGCGCGTGGGTGATCGCCGCCGGGTCCAGGATGGACACCCAGCCCACTCCCAGCCCGGCCGCCCGCGCCGCCAGCCAAAGCGTGTGGACCGCCATCACGGCGGAGTAGGCCGCCATCTCCGGCATGGTGCGCCGGCCGAGTGCGTGGCCTTGCGACGGGTCAGATTCGGCAAATACGGCCAGATGGCACGGCGCTTCGTCCAGCCCGGCGAGCTTGAGCCGGCCGTAAAGCGCGGCACGGGGACCGTCCTGCTCGGCCATGGCCTGGGCATTGCAGGCGAGAAAGCTGGCGCGCACGGCGGCCCGACGCGCGCGGTCCTCAACGGTGACGAAGCGCCAGGGTTGGCTCAGGCCGACGGAAGGGGCGAGAGCGGCGATGTCCAGCAGGCGGTCCAGCAAGGCGGCGGGCACCGGGTCGGGGCGGAAATGGCGCACGTCCCGCCGCCAGCGGAACAGGTCGGCGAGTTGCGATTGAAAGGCCGGGGTGAAGGAGGGTGACGTCACGCCAGTCAAGCTAGATGGGGCATATCTGGCCGATTTCCGGCTGTCTGGCGCCTGCCGCCTGCGGCAGCGGTCCCGATAGAGCCGATCAAGGTATGCAGTTCCAAAGCGTGCCTGAA
Organism: uncultured Acetobacteraceae bacterium; assembly: GCA_964235495.1. Classification (GTDB taxonomy): domain Bacteria; phylum Pseudomonadota; class Alphaproteobacteria; order Acetobacterales; family Acetobacteraceae; genus LMUY01. The sequence goes on from CAXSAX010000016.1 coordinate 42,513, forward strand.
GTTAAGTGTCATCTTCTCGCCATTACAGATGTCTTGCGCAAACCGCGCGTAGGGTTCACCGACCTTCGCGAGCGGCCTGTCAATCCAGCGGCAGCAGGCGGGTCTGGTGCCTCGGACGGCACGGTTGCCAGATACAAGTCGCCCGCCTGGAAGCCTTAGGGATGGCCACCCCGCAGCCTTGCCGAGCCTCCGGTTCCTGAAACCTCGAATACCAAGGGCGTTGCTCCGGAACGGTCGCCATCCATCTCGGCTGACAGCATGCACCCGCTGTGGAACCTCGCCCGGACCGCGAGGTCGTCGGCTTGACGCACACGGGCATAATAGCGACGTTCAGGCTGCGGATGAAGTCACTCGCGTTGCCGCAGCCTTCATCGACGGCGAACGCTTTTCCAGCCACGCGGGCAGTTTCCACATTGCTTGCAGCCAAAGCGGCGAGCGTGATGCCAGAAAGCGCCTTGATGGCAGGCATGTGGGAGGGCTTGGCCCAACTCCGGATCGCGGACGGTGAACATCGACGGAGGCCGGCCAGCGCTTTGCAACCGCAGGAAGCAGCCAGCCTGCAATCCGATGCCCTGCCGCATTCAGCGTAGGACGGTGCGACGGCCCGCACTAGCCGCCCGGGTTAGGTGTGCTACAGCACCCCGCCATGCGTTCGTTCCTGGACTTCGAGAAACCTATCGCCGAGCTGGAAGCCAAGATCGGCGAGCTGCAGCAGATGCAGGAGCCCGGCGGCATCAACATCGCCGAGGAGATTGCCCGGCTCGCCGACAAGGTGGATCGCCAGTTGCGCGGCACCTACGCGCGCCTCACCCCTTGGCAGAAAGCCCAGGTCGCTCGCCACCCGGACCGGCCCAAGGCGCTGGCCTATCTGCACGCCCTCATCACCGACTTCACGCCCCTCGCCGGAGACCGGGCTTTCGCCGAGGACGCCGCGATCGTGGGTGGGTTGGGCCGGTTCGACGGGCGGCCCGTAGTGGTCATCGGCACTGAGAAGGGCACGGACACCGACAGCCGGGTCCGCCACAATTTCGGCATGGCCAAGCCGGAGGGCTATCGCAAGGCGCGCCGCCTGCTGGAACTTGCCGGGCGGTTCGGCCTGCCGGTGCTGACCTTCGTCGATACCGCCGGCGCCTTTCCTGGCATCGAGGCGGAGGCGCGCGGCCAGGCGGAGGCCATCGCCCGCTCCGTCGAGGCCTGCCTCGACGCACCGGTGCCGATCATCGCCACTATCATCGGCGAGGGCGGCTCCGGCGGCGCCATCGCGCTCGCCACCGGAGACCGCGTGCTGATGCTGGAGCATGCGATCTACTCCGTCATCTCTCCGGAAGGCTGTGCCTCCATCCTGTGGCGGGACGCAGCCCAGGCGCCGTTGGCGGCCGAAGCGCTGCGGCTGACGGCGGAGGATTTACGCGGGCTGCGCCTGATCGATGCCGTGGTGGCCGAGCCGCTGGGCGGGGCGCATCGGGATGCCGCCGCCGCCATCGCCATGGTGGGGGATGCGGTGCGCTCGGCGCTGGCCGAGCTGGCCGGGCTGGACAGCCCCACCCTGCTGCTGCGCCGGCGAGAGAAGTTCCTCGCCATGGGCCGCGAAGGCCTCGGCTGAGATCAGGACCGCAGGGCGTAGCCGCGTGCTGCCATGCAGGCCAGTATCTGATCGTGCTCCAGCTTGTCCGAGGCGAATGCGGCGGCGAAAGCCGAGGTTGGCGAGGCGTTGGCCTTGCGGGTCAGCGCAGAGTCCACGTCCTTGTGGCAGCGCAGCAGGTCCGCCCGGTAGCGTGGTGCGGCGTGGTTTCCCGCCAACGGCGGGTCATAAGCAGCGCACCCGGCAAGCAGCAGGGCGAGGGCGAGTGGGCGGATCATGGTGTCTCCGGTTGGGATGAGGAGCGCGGCCCTGGGGCTGGGCGCGTGCGGTGCGGCGGCGGCCTGGCTACTATGGCAGCAACTGGCGGCAGAGATCGCGCCGCCGCCGGGGGGCGCCAGCCTGTCCGTGCGGCTGGGGTTGGCATGCGCGTTCCTGCTGCCGCCGGCCGGCCTGCTATGGGCCATGCTGCTGGTGCGCATGGCAGCCGAGTTTGCGAACCATCCTGGCCTGGCGGCGGCGAGCCGACCCGTGGTGGCGGATAGCGCGATCCACCTGCTGGTGTTCGCCGTGGCGCTGCTGGCGCTGGCAGCGGAGCTGGATGCGGTGCGGATGCCGGCCGCGTTGGCGCTGGCCGCGGTGTTCACGGTGGGACGGGTGGCGTTCTGGGCGGGTGCACTGGTTTTGTCGGTCGGCGGCGCGTTCGGCACGGCAGTCACGCTGGCCGCCACCGCGGGCGCGCTGGGCTGGGCTGCCGCAGTGTCGTTCGGCCAGTGACATGACGGCGCCGGGCCCTTCAGCGCGCCAGGAGCCGCGAGAAGCTGGCCAGGCCCGCGCCGCCGGCAAAGCATGCGCCGAGCGTCAGGGCAAGCGCCGGGCCATGGGAGGCAGACACCCCGAAGCACAGCGCCACCAGCGCCGCCCCGGTGGATTGCCCCACCAGGCGGGATGTGGCGACGATGCCGCTGGCGCCGCCGCTGCGCTCGGGCGGGGCCGAGGACATGATCGCCCGCAGATTGGGCGACTGATAGAACCCGAACCCAGCGCCGCACACCGCCATGCGCCACACGATCGCCCAGTTGTCCGGATGGTCCGGCAGCGTCGCCAGCAGCAGCAGCCCGGTGCACAGCACCACCATGCCGACGCCGCACAGAATGGCAGGCGGGGTGCGGTCCGACATCGGTCCTGCCACCGGCGCCATCAGCGCCGTCAGCACCGGCCAGGGCGTCAGCAACAGCCCCGTCTGCACCGCTGTGCGCCCCAGCCCGTTCTGGAAATAGAACGGCAGTGATACGAAGGAGAGTCCCTGCGCCGCGAACGCGCAGGCGGCGGTGGCGGAGGACAGCGCAAAGAGTGGCCGCCGGTAGAGATCGACCGGCAGCATGGGCGCCGCCATCCCCAGCTGCCGGCGCACCAGCAGCACGCCGAACCCGGCCGACCCTGCCAGCATCGCCGCCGTCGCCCAACCGGACGCGGAGTGCGCCGCCTCGCCGATGCCCAGCACCAGCAATCCGAACGTGCCGGCGTTGAGCACCGCGCTGGCCGCGTCGAATCGGTGGCGGCCAAGCGGCGTCGCGGGCAGGGCGCGCACGGCCAACGCCAGCGCGCCCAGTCCGAGCGGCACGTTGATGGCGAACAGCCAAGGCCAGGATGCGATGGATAGGATGCCGGCGGCCACGGTGGGGCCGATCGCGGTCGCCGTCGCCACCACCATGGCGTTCATGCCGACGCCGCGGCCGAGCTGGCGGGCAGGATAGATGAAGCGGATCAGCGCCGTGTTGACGCTCATCACCCCAGCCGACCCCAGTCCTTGCAGCACCCGCGCCGCCGTGAGCGTCGGCAGCGACCAGCTCAGCGCGCAGGCGAGGGAGGCGGCGATGAACAGCGCCAGCCCCCAGCTGTACACCCGGCGGTAGCCAACGATCTCTCCCAGAGAGGCGAGCGGCAGCAGGCTGGCCACCAGGGCGAGCTGGTAGGCGTTCACCACCCAGATGGACGCGGCCGGCGTCGCGTGGACATCGACCGCGATGGTGGGCAGCACGGCGTTGGCAATGGACGTGTCAAGCGAGGCCAGGCCCATGGCGACGACGATGGTGGCGATCGCCGACCGGCGGCGGGCGGGGGCGAGGCCGTCGGACGGGATGGTGTCAGGCATCGCGGCATAGTCCCGCGCCGGCCGTGCTGCGTCCAGGGCTGTTGACCGTGTCTGCCCCGGACGCACGTTGAGTGTCCCTCGTCTCAGCGGCCTTGCATAAGGTGGTTCATGGCCGAGCCCACGCCCATCCTGACGACGACCCGGCTTGTCCTGCGACCGCTCGGCCTGTCCGATGCACCCGCCCTCCAGGCGCTGTTTCCGCGCTGGGAGATCGTTCGCTATCTCGCACAGGTTCCCTGGCCCTACCCGGCGGATGGGGCGCTGGCCTACCTCCGCGACGTCGTGCTGCCTGCAGTGGCGGCGGGCACGGCCTGGCATTGGTCCATCCGCCCACTGAGCGCACCCGGCAAGCTGATCGGCGCCATCGCGCTGATGGACAAGCCTGGCGACAACCGCGGCTTCTGGCTCGATCCGGCATGGCAGGGGCGCGGCCTGATGACGGAAGCCGCCGACCAGGTGACGGAGTTCTGGTTCGAGCGGCTCGGCCGCCCGATCCTGCAAGCGCCGAAAGCAGCGGCGAACGAACCGTCCCGCCGCATCTCCGAGCGGAGCGGGATGCGGCTCGTCGGGCAGGATGAGCGGGACTACGTGGCGGGTCGGCTGCCGGGAGAGCTGTGGGAGATCACCCGCGAGGAATGGCGCAGCCGGCGTCCGGCGCTTGCATCGGGGCCGCCTTGAAGCTGCGGATGTCGCGTGATCCCAGCAGCACGGCGACGCTGCCTAGGATGATGGCAGCGCCGACGCCGAAGGCGCGCTGGACGCCGATCCATCCGGCGAACGGCCCGCACAGGGCATAGCCGACCGGTGCCGAGCCAACCGCAACCAGGGTCAGGATGGAACTGACCCGCGACAGTAGAGCTTCCGGAACGCTGACCTGCATAGCGGTCGTCAGGGTGACGCTTAGCACCGCGATGGCGCCGCCGAACAGGACACTGCCAAAGCCTATGGCTGTCACAGGCGCGGCAAATGCCAGAAGGATCAGGGGAACAGCGAGCACAGCCGTTGCCGCTTCGATGGCCAGGCCCGGCCGTGCAAGCCTCACGCGAAGGACGAGCAGGCCGCCCATGAGGCTGCCCACGCCGCTGGCCGACAAGACCAGCCCCCACAGCTGCGGCCCGTGGGGCATGGCCGCGAACGTGACAGCGCCCAGAACGACGAATGGAGCGAAGGCGAACAGGTTAAGCAGCAGGAACTGGCCCGCGATAAGCTGCAACCAGCGATGGCGCGAAAACTCGCGCCATCCGGCGCGGAACTCGGCCAGGAACGATGCAGCGGGCAGCCGCTCAATGGCCGTGACCCGCATGGCGGCCAGGCAGAGCGCGCTCACGCCATAGGAGGCAGCATCCAGCCCGATCGCCAGCGGCGCACCGCCGAAGCCGACCAGCAGCCCGCCCAGGGATGGCCCCAGCACGAAGGCCAAGGAATTCGCGATGCTTATGATGCTGTTAGCCGCCTTCACCCGCTCAACGCCCACAACTTGCAGCACCAAACCGCTCTCCGCCGGCATGTAGAATGCGCTGCCAACGCCGGTGCAGGCGGCCAGCGTCATGACTATCGCCAGGGAGGGATGGCCAGACGCCAGCAAAACCGCCAACGCACCCTGGCTTGCGAGGCGCAGAAGATCGGACGCGACCATGATGGGCCGCCGCGCCCAGCGGTCTCCCACGACCCCGCCGGCCAGCATGAGCGCGATGGTCGGGGCGGCTCCTGCCATCAGCGCGAGCCCGATGCCGGTGGCCGAAGCGCCTGTCGCGAGTAGCGCGAAGCTGAGCGCCACCGGTGCGGCGGCCGTGCCGAGCCCCGAGACGCTGATGGCGGCCAGGAATAATGCGAAGGGGCGTTGCCGCAGCAGCGCAGCCGTGTCGCCCTGCACCCTCATGCGCTGTCGGGGGTCACGACCCCGTGGCTGAGCGCGGCGGGGCCGCAGCCGGCCGGCCCGCGCCCATCCAGCGCCTGGAGCACGCAGCCAATCTGCCAGTTCATTTGCTGCACCATGCTCTGCCAGGTGCAGCCAGGATGCGGTTTATGCAGGCGCTGCGCCGCCGGGGTGGCCACAGCAGGAGGCATCTGCTCAGCCGTGATCGTCGGCCAGCGCCAGGCCACCTTGCAGGATGCAGGCGCTGCAAAGGCGTGTTCAGCCGGGCACGTCGTTCACGCAAACCACGCGCCACGCTGCCGGGTGCCGTTCCAGCCGCGTCAGGGACAGGTTCTGCACAGACAAGTGCAGCGCGTTGTCCGCCCCGATGCCGGCCGCGTGCGCGACGGCCGCCCTGATCGCGCCGCCGTGGCTCACCACCACCACGTCCTGCCCGACATGCGCGGAGGCGAGCCGCTCCATCGCCGGGCCGACGCGGGCGATGACGCCGGCCATGCTCTCGCCGCCTGGAGGTATCTCTTCGCCGCTAAGCGGCCAGAAGGCGTGAGCTGGACGTTGCAGCTGAGGCGGCAGGGCGGCGTGGGCCAGGCCTTGCCACTCGCCCAGGTTTTGCTCGACGAGCGCCGGCACAACGGCCAGGTCCTGTTCTGGGTAGCCGGCGCGGAACAACGCCTCTGCTGTCAGCCGGGTGCGGGACAGCGGCGTCACCACCCACGCCGCCGGGCGAGGCAGGCTGGCGGCCAGGGCGCGGTACATCGGCACGTCCGCCACCAATGCCTCCGGGCAAAGTGGCACGTCCATGGTGCCATACAGCATGGCGCGTGCGTTCTCCTCCACGAGCGCGTGGCGGATCAGCCAGAACCGGGTCTCTTGCATCTACTCTCCGATGTTCAACAAGGCGCCGCCCTGGCGCGCACGGCGAAACTGCAAGGCGAACACGCACAACGCGCCGGCCATCCACACGACGTTCAGCCCGAACGCCCAAACCAGGTGGTCCCAGCGCACCGTGCCGTCCGCGAGGGCAGTCCGCATGCCCTCGAAGACGTGCGCCGAAGGCAATGCCAGCGCGACCGGGCGCACAAAGGCGGGCAGCACCGCCACCGGATAGAACACGGCGGAGAACGGAGTCAGCCCGAACAGCACCGACCAAGCCAGCGCTTCCGCCCCGGCGCCGTGCCGCAGGATAAGCGACAGCACGCCGAGCGACACCCACCAGCCCATGATCATCAGGTTGGCAAAGAACAGCACCAGGACGGGGCCGAGCGCGAACAGGTTGAACGCGTACAGCACCCAGGCGAGCAGGATGGCGGGCAGCACGCCGGCAACCATGCGCAGTGCGGACACGCCGACCAGGGCCGCCAGCATCTCCCACGGCCGCATCGGGCTGACGAAGACGTGGGCCAGGTTGCGCGACCACACTTCCTCCAAGAAGGAGAGCGCCACGCCCATCTGGCTGCGCAAAGCGACCTCCCACAGCAGCACGCCGCCGAGCAGCGCTGCGGCCGCCGTGACGGGCACGCCGCTGCGGCCGTTGATGAAGGAGGCGGTGAAGCCCCAGATCAGCAGTTGCAGCGTCGGCCAGTAAGCCAGCTCAAGCAGCCGCGGCCAGGACCGGCGATAGAGCGCCAGGTGCCGGTAGGTCAGCCCCCAGACACGGAGCGCAGAGGCGGTCATGCGGCCAGCCTATGCAGCCCTGGGCCGGTCGCGGGCGATATCCAGGAACACGGCTTCCAGATCGTTCTGATGATAGCGCACCAGCAGCTCAGCAGGGGAGCCGCGGTCCACCACGCAGCCTTCCTTGAGCATCAGCACGCCCGTGCACAGGCGTTCCACCTCGGCCATGTTGTGGCTGGCCAGCAGAATGGAGCAGCCGCTCGACGCCCGGTAGCGCTCCAACCAGCTTCGCACCCAGTCACCGGTGTCCGGATCCAGGCTAGCGGTCGGCTCGTCCAGCAACAGCACGTCTGGCCGATTGATCAGCGCCTTGGCCAGCGCCACACGCGTTTTCTGTCCAGCCGAGAGTTGAGCGGCGGGGCGGTGCAGGAACGGCTCCAGCTCAAGCTCCTTCGCCAGCTCCGCGATGCGCCGCTCCAGCTTCGGCACGCCGTACAGGTAGCCGTACACCCGCAAATTTTCCGCCACCGACAGCCGACCCGGCAGCGATACGTAGGGCGAGGAGAAGTTCATGCGGGCCAATGCTGCGAACCGGTCTCGCGCCATGTCCCGTCCCAGCACGGTGATGCTGCCGGCGGATGGAATCAGCAGGCCCAGCAGCATCGAGATGGTGGTGGTCTTGCCAGCGCCGTTGCCGCCCAGCAGCCCCAGCGTTTCCCCGGCGGCGAGCCGGAACGACAAGTCCTTCACCGCCGTGACCGCGCCGTAGCGCTTGGTCAGCCCGTCCACCCGAATGGCATCCATCCGGCAGCGATTAGGCCGCGCATGCCCTTTCGCCAAGGGCGGCCCGGTCCACCACGGCGCCGGTATGCAGTTGCAGCCCGGCCGCAACGCCCCAGTCCAGCGCCGCCGGGTCGTCGCCGCAGTCCAGCACCAACTGATCGGGCTGGCATTCCTCCAGCAGCGGCGCTGCTCCAGGCAGCCCGGCGGACCAGGGCAGCAGCAGGTAGTCCAGGTCAAGCGCCGCCGCGGACAGCACGGAGAGGATGGCCGGCGTGGCGTGGCGCAGCATGAGCCGGTAGTCCCGGGCATAGGCAAAGGCACGGGCAAAGCCGAATGCGGCGGCGTCGGCCACCATGTCGGCCGGGTCCAGCACCAGCACGACCCGGCCGCGCAACCCCGCCGGCAGCAGTCCGTCGAAGCGCAGGAACTCCGGGCCGAGCAGGCTGGCCACGTTCAGGTCCAGCGCAAACGGCCCGGCATTGGCCAGCTCGCCTGGGCTAGACAGCAGCGCCAGCATGCGGCGGTCCAGCGTGCGGGTGAGGCGGCGGTACAGCCACGGCTCCCCCGTCAGGTTGCGGCCTGGCAGCAGCGTGTCCGCCAGTTCGGGTAAGGAGATCGTCCTCTGCTCCCACGCCAGGGTCGGCGTGCCGCCGCCGAATCGCCAGATGGGCTGCCGCCGGGCAAAGCGGGAGATGTCGGCGTGGACCAGCGTCGATTCCAACAGGACGAGGGAGGCCGGGTCGAGCGGCGGATCCGGGTCGGCGGAAACGGGCGGCTCTCCTCCGTCAAGGCTGGCCAGCAGCAGGTCGCCGTCCTCAGGCAAGCTATAAAGGAACACCAAGTCCCGAACATCCGGCGCCGCGACGGCCGTGTCCGCCAGCATGTGGTCGAGCGCGTCCACCACATCCAGCAGCGCCGCTTCCGCATTGCCCCGCCAAACCACGGCGAGCCGGGAGCCGGGCAGATGGAACAGCTCAGCCCGCGCCCCATGCAGCAACGGCACCAGCGCCGCCTCCGCGAGTCGGCGGTGATGGGGGCGGGATAGGGCAGGGGGCAACCGGTCCAGACGAAGCAGCAAGGCCTGCCGCGACACCCCGGCGGACGTGCAATCGGCGATCAGACCGTCGAGCCGCTCCATGGGCAGAAGCCGCATCGCGGTCAGGCGCCGAAGGCCGGAAGCCGAGGGGTGCGCCGGAAAACAGCGTCTAGCAGAGCCGGGTCCCGACAACCCATGCGGCCTTCCGGTCCCGTGGCGGCGGCACGGTCGATGCACTGGCGCAAGCTGCACTCAGCGGCATGCTGGCATGCCGTGATGCGCTTGGCCGCCAGCATCGCGTCCACGTGGCGGCCTTGGAAGCGGCTGATGCCCTGCTGCCGGCCCCAGGTGAGGGCAGCCTCCGTTTCAGCCCGGTGCAGAACGATCCGCTCCGGTCCGAACCCGGCGATCACAGCCTCGGTGTGGCGGCGCTCGCGGGCAGGCAGGGCGGCCATGCGTGGCGACCAGTCCAGCTTCAGCAAATCCGGCGCGAACGCGGCGGGGCGGGCGAGCAGCAAGGCAGCATGATCGACTCCGTCCAGTATGATGGCGATGCCAGCCAGTCGCAGCCGGTCGGTGGCGGCTTGGAACTGCGCCAGGTCGGCCACCGCCTCCATGAATTGCAGCTCGATTCCAAGGGCGGTGCTGCCGGGCAGGGATGCAGTGAAATCTACGAACGCGGCTGATGCTGTGCCGGGCAGGGTTAGGTTCAGGTGCAGGACCGGCCCGGCTGGCCATTGATCCGCTGCGCTAAGCACCCGCGCGTCCAGCCGGGCCGCCAGGTGGCGCGACAGGAATGGGTCATCCATGTCCGGCAGTGCTGCGCCGGCCTGCGCTTCCAGCACGGCAAGCGGAACCAGCAATTCCTGGAATATCGGCGTTACACGGCACCCGGTGATCTGCACCGCCATTTGCCGCCGCAGGAGGTGGGCCAGCGGAACGGACGTCAGCACAGCGTCCGCGGCCGCCATGGCGCCGAGTGGGGCTGGCGCCTGCTTCTGCACCCGCAAATCTGTCGTCAAGGTGTCAATGTATGCGCTTACCGCCGCCTGGTCGGCCGGCAGCGACCACAGGGCGAGCAACCGGTCCACCCCCGGCGCTTCCGCCCGAAATAGCCGGGACAGGGTAGGCACCAGGGCCGTTCCAGCGGCTGCATCGCTCAGCATGACCAAGTCGCCGTTGGGGCAGGAGAATACCTGGCCGCCGTGCGCCTTCACCACGCCCTCCAGCAGGGCGGCTGCAATGCGGCGGTGGTGCGGCCGCGGGCCGGGCGCATGCAGCCGGGATAGGTGCAACGCCAGGACGGAAAGCGACGCCCGGCCGCGCGAAGCGCAGTCAATCGCCAGGCCCACGGCATGGTGCAGCGGGCTGGCCGGGCTCCCAGCCGCCAGCGTGACCCGCTTGCCTGCACCTCGCCGACTTTCCGCCGTGCCCAGCATGCCTGTCGCAGCTCTCATGTCCATGCCCTACGGTGCACCATGATGGTTGAGCAGATGTTAACCCGTTCCGCCCCCGGCTGGCTGTCACCCGGTGTGCGGGTCTATGCCATCGGCGACGTGCACGGCTGCGACGATCGCTTGGCCGCCCTGCACCGAAAGGTAGCCTCCGACCTCGCCCGGTCCCCGGCCGAGCGCCCATTGCTGGTGCACCTGGGCGATTACATCGATCGCGGCCCCGACTCAGCCTGCGTGGTGCGCCGGTTGGCTGCAGGGCCAGTGGCCGGCATCCCGACCCTATGCCTGCGCGGCAATCACGAGCAGATGCTGCTGGACGCGCTGGCGCACGGCGGCGATTGCCGGGACATCTGGCTGCGCAACGGTGGAGGCGAAACGCTGCGAAGTTGGGGCGCCAGCCCAGCCCAGCCGATTGCCGCATGGAATGCTGCAATGGCGCGGGACATGCCATTCCTGCGTGCCCTGCCGCTGTTCCACCGCTTGGATGGCTACGTGTTCGTGCATGCCGGGTTGCGGCCGGGATTGTCGATGGCCTTGCAGATGGAGGCCGACATGCTCTGGATTCGTGAGGGCTTCCTCGACTGGGACGGCCCGTTGCTGCCCGAGGCGCTCGTCGCGGCCGCCGTGCACGGCCACACCCCGGCACGGCGGCCAGACGTGCGGCGCAACCGTATCAATGTTGACACAGGAGCTGTTGCCGGCGGGGCGCTCACCTGCGCCGTGCTCGAAGGAGACACGGTCCGCTTCCTCGCCGCATGAGGGGTGAAGGGGATGCCCCGCGTGCAAGAATTGGCCCCCTTCGGGTGCAGGGCAGAGCCCTGAAAGCGCCGGCTTCGGCCTTCAGCCCCCTGCTAGCGCTCTAGCCGCATTCCCAGCACGTCGGCCATGTCATACAGCCCTGCGGAGCGCCCAACGGCCCATCCCGCGGCTTGCACTGCGCCCGCCGCGAACACCCGGCGGTCGAACGCGCGATGCGTCAGGGCGATGTGTTCATCCCCGGCCGCGAACAGCAAGGTGTGCTCGCCCACCACCTGGCCGCCGCGCAAGGACGCGAAGCCGATTGCGCCAGGGGGGCGAGGCCCGGTGTGGCCAGCGCGGCCGCCCTGCATCACGCTTTCCAACGCCACGCCGCGGCCTCGCGCCACCGCCCTGCCTAGGCCGATCGCGGTGCCGGAAGGCGCATCCACCTTCTGGCGGTGGTGCATCTCGACGATCTCGGCATCATACCGCTCGGACGGCAGGGCGGCGGCCATGCGCTCGGCTATGGCCAACACAAGCGCAACCCCGGGGGCGAAATTCGCCGCATAGACCACAGGAATCCTTTCTGCCGCCGCGCGAACCGCCGTCTCGTCCGTTGCACTCAGCCCGGACGTGCCAAGCACCCAGGCAACCCCTGCCTGAGCAAACAACGCGGCGTGGCGCTGCACGGTGCTGGCATGCGTGAAGTCGATGGCGACGTTCGCACCCGCCAGCGCGCCTTCGATACCATGTCCGGAGCGGGAGGAGCCGCCAGCGAAGCCGACCCCGACCCGTTCGACCTCCTCGACCAGCAATCGCCCCATACGGCCAGTGCAGCCCGCGATGGCGACGAGCGGCGTCAGGTGCGGCCGTCGAAGAACGCGGCCACCTTGGCGAAGAAGCCCTCATGCTCCGGGCTGCCAGTTTTATGCGCTTCCGCTTCCGCCTCGAACTCCTCCAGCAACTCACGCTGGCGCTTGGTCAGTTGCTGCGGCGTTTCCACGGCGACCTGCACATACATGTCGCCCCGAGCGGCGCTCCGCAGCACGGAAAATCCTTTGCCGCGGAGGCGGAACTGGTCACCGGTCTGCGTGCCTGGCGTCACCTTCACCTTGGCGCGAGACCCGTCGATGACCGGCACTTCCACATCGCCGCCCAGCGCCGCCTGCGTCAGTCGCAGCGGCACCCGGCAATAGACGTTGGCACCATCGCGCTGGAAAATGTCATGCGGCCGAATGGCAACGTGCACGTAAAGGTCACCGGCAGGGGCGCTGGCTGCTCCTGCCTCGCCCTCGCCGGCCAGGCGGATACGGACGCCGTCCTCGACACCGGCCGGGATGGAGACGGAAAGCGTGCGTTCCCGCGGCACCGTGCCAGCACCATTGCAGACCCGGCATGGATTGCGCACCACCCGGCCCGCGCCGCCGCAGGTTGGGCAGGATCGCTCTACCAGGAAGAAGCCCTGTTGCGCCCGCACCTTGCCGGAGCCGCCGCAGGTCGTGCAGTTCTCCCGCTCTGCCTGCTTGCTGGCCGAGCCAGTGCCCACGCATGCGTCGCAGCTGACCCGGGTGGGCACACGCAGATCGACCTTGGTTCCAGCAAACGCGTCCGCCAGGTCAATCTCAACCTGAGCGCGCAGGTCGGATCCGGCACGGGTGCGTGCGCCGCCGGGTCCTCGACGGCCCCCCATGAATTCGCCGAACATCTGGTCAAAGATGTCGCCGAGGCCACCTTCTTGAGAACTGAACCCGGCTGAACCGCCACCATTCTCGAACGCGGCGTGGCCATAACGGTCATACGCAGCCCGTTTCTGGTCGTCTTTGAGAACCTCGTAAGCCTCGCTGATTTCCTTGAACTTGGCTTCCGCAGCCTTGTCGCCCGGATTGCGGTCCGGATGCCACTTCATCGCAAGCTTACGATATGCCTTCTTCAGATCATCCGCAGAAGCTTCGCGCGGCGTCTCTAGAAGCGCGTAAAAGTCCTGCTTGGCCAATTCTATTCCTTCGATCGCAGGATGAATTCAGGTAGTTTTTTTTGGCAGGGCGAAGTGCCCTGCCAGCTTAAAATATCGGACAAGAAATTGGCCAGGGGCGCGATGCCCCCGGCCGCTGTTCTCAAGCAGACTTCTTGCGGTCGTCCACTTCCTCGAATTCGGCATCAACAACGTTCTCACCCGGCTTGGCGCCATCGGCAGGCTCGGCCGATGACGTTTCGGACTGCGCCTTGTACACCGCCTCGCCGATTTTCATCGCTGCTTGCGTCAGCCGATCCGATGCGGAAGACATCGCCGCTGCATCGCTCCCCTCAAGCGCGGACTTGGCTGCAGCCAACGCGGCCTCTGCCTCATCCTTGTCCGTGGGCGGCAGCTTGTCGCCATGCTCGGACAGGTTCTTCTCGACCGAGTGAACCGTCGCTTCCAGTTGGTTGCGCGCCTCGACCCCAGCCCGCTTGGCCTTGTCCGACTCAGCGTTGGCTTCCGCCTCGCGCACCATCTGCTGAATGTCTGCCTCCGACAGTCCGCCACTGGCCTGGATGCGAATCTGCTGTTCCTTGCCGGTTGCCTTGTCCTTTGCCTGCACGGAGACGATGCCGTTGGCGTCGATGTCGAACGTGACCTCGATCTGCGGCACGCCCCGCGGCGCGGGCGGGATTTCGGCTAGGTCGAACTGGCCCAGCATCTTGTTGTCGGCTGCCATCTCCCGCTCGCCCTGGCTGACCTTGATGGTCACCGCGCGCTGGTTGTCATCGGCGGTGGAGAAGGTCTGGCTCTTCTTGGTGGGAATGGTGGTGTTGCGCTCGATCAACCGCGTGAACACGCCGCCCAGGGTCTCGATGCCCAAGCTCAACGGCGTCACGTCAAGCAACAGCACATCCTTCACGTCACCCTTGAGCACGGCGCCCTGGACCGCGGCGCCGATGGCGACGACCTCGTCCGGGTTGACGTTGCGGGCGGGCTCGCGGCCGAAGAACTGCTTCACCGCCTCAATCACCTTGGGCATGCGGGTCATGCCGCCGACGAGGATCACGTCGTCGATCTCGTTGGCTGCAACGCCCGCGTCCTTCAGCGCCGCCTTGCATGGCCCGAGGGTGCGCTGGATCAGGTCATCGACCAGGCTTTCCAGCTTCGCGCGGGTGAGCTTCATCACCAGGTGCTTGGGCCCGGAGGCGTCGGCGGTGATGAACGGCAGGTTGATCTCCGTCTCCTTGGAGGAAGACAACTCGATCTTGGCCTTCTCCGCCGCTTCCTTCAGGCGCTGCAATGCCAGCTTGTCGGTGCGCAGATTGATGCCCTGGTCGCGCTTGAACTCGTCCGCCAGGTAATCGATCACCCGGCCATCGAAGTCCTCGCCGCCGAGGAAGGTGTCGCCGTTGGTGGACTTCACCTCGAACACGCCGTCGCCGATCTCAAGCACGGAGATGTCGAACGTGCCGCCGCCGAGGTCGTACACGGCGACCGTGCCGTGGTTCTTCTTGTCCATGCCGTAGGCCAGCGCCGCGGCCGTCGGCTCGTTGATGATGCGCAACACCTCGAGGCCGGCGATGCGGCCCGCGTCCTTGGTGGCCTGGCGCTGGGCGTCATTGAAGTAGGCCGGCACGGTGATCACGGCCTGGTCCACCTTCTCGCCGAGGTAGCTTTCCGCCGTCTCCTTCATCTTGCCGAGGATGAACGCGCTGATCTGGCCCGGCGCATACTTCTCGCCGCGCGCCTCGACCCAGGCGTCCCCGCTGTCGCCGCGCACGATGGCGAACGGCACCATGCCCTTGTCCTTGGCCACCAACGGATCGTCGAACCGACGTCCGATGAGACGCTTGACGGCAAACAGAGTGTTGGTTGGGTTGGTGACGGCCTGGCGCTTGGCGCTCTGGCCGACAAGCCGCTCTCCGCTGTCGGAGAAG
Organism: uncultured Acetobacteraceae bacterium; assembly: GCA_964235495.1. Classification (GTDB taxonomy): domain Bacteria; phylum Pseudomonadota; class Alphaproteobacteria; order Acetobacterales; family Acetobacteraceae; genus LMUY01. Next base: position 57,645 of record CAXSAX010000016.1, read on the forward strand.
GCGACCATGGAGGGGGTGGTGCGGGCGCCCTCGCTATTCTCGATCACGCGGACATCCTTGCCCTCCATGATCGCCACGCACGAGTTGGTCGTGCCCAGGTCGATACCGATGACCTTGCTCATTCAGAACTCCTTTTTAGCGGTCCAGTGCAGCCCGAAGCACTGCGCAGGACCCTCGGGATTAAGTCAGACGCGGATGTATTAAGCCGGAGGGGGACAGGCAAGTAGGACGAGCGGTTTTTCAGTTTCAGCTCGCGGGAGCCTCTGCCGCCTTTGCCACCACCACCATCGCTGGTCGTAGCAGTCGACCGTTCAGCGTCCATCCAGCCGTCCATGACTGTATCACGGTGCCCGGCGAATGGTCCACAGAGGGCTGCTCCGCCATCGCCTGGTGCAGGTTGGCGTCGAAAGGCTGGCCTGTCGGGTCCACCCGGGCGATGCCGTTGCGCTCCAGCAGGGACAGGAACGAACGCTCCACGCCTTCGAAGCCGTTGCGCAGCTTGTCCACGATGTCCGGCTCGCCGGGCTGCGGGGCCGGAAGCTGGTCCAGGCCGCGGCGAAGGTTGTCAGCCGCCTCCACCACGTCCCGGGCGAACTTCTGGACGGCGAACTGGCGCGCGTCGTCCGCGTCCCGCCTGGCCCGGGTTCGCACGTTGGCCATCTCGGCCTCCGATCGCAGCCACTTCTCGCGGAACTCCTCGCGCTCCGCCTCCAAGGCCGCGATGCGCGCGGTGGCGGCGGCCATCAGGTGTTCAGGCAAGTCGCCGCTATCCGGGGCGGGAAAGATCGGCTCCGCCGCATCGGGCGTGACCTGCGAAGGATAAGTGTCGCTGCTGTCCATGGCGACAGAATTAGGGCGGCGGCGGAAACGGAACAAGGCCACGCCGGGTCAGCCCAGCAAGCGGCCAATCACCCGCGCCGTGTAGTCCACCACGGGGATGATGCGGCCGTAGTTGATGCGCGTCGGCCCGATCACCCCAATGGCGCCCACGATGCGGTCCGCCTCGTTGCGCGCCGGCGCCACCACCATCGAAACGCCCGCAGCGCCGAACAGGCCGCTTTCGGCACCGATGAAGATGCGCACCCCGTCCGACTGCTCCGCCAGCTCCAGCAGCCGCAGCATGGTGTCCTGGGTTTCCAGCCGGTCGAACAGCACCTGGATGGCGCTCAGCCGCTCGATCTCCGTCACGTCCGCCAGCAACCGGCTCTGGCCGCGCACGATCAGGCTGCCGCCGGAGCCGCTGGCCCAGGTCGCCAGGCCCGCCGCCACCACGGCGGCCGAGAGCGCGTCCAGCTGGGTGCGGTCGGCCGCCATCTCCGCGCCGACGACGCTGCGCAGGTCCGGCAGGGAGCGTCCGGACAGCCGGGCATTAAGGTAATTGCTGGCATGGGTCAGCGAGGAGGGCGGCAGCCCGGGCGGCGTCTCGATGACGCGGTTCTCCACCTGGCCGTCCTCCCCCACCAGCACCACCAGCGCGCGGCCCGGCCCCAGCGGCACAAACTCGATGTGGCGCACCGCCCCCTCGCTCTTGGGGGCCAGCACCAGCCCGGCGGCGGCAGACAACCCGGAGAGCATGGAGGATGCGTCCGCCAGTGTATCCTGCAGGGAGCGGCCATTGGCTTCCAGCGCCCGGCCCACTTGGTCGCGCTCGTCTTCGGTCAGCTCGCCCTTCTGCAGCAGCCCGTCCACGAACAGCCGCAGCCCCCGGTCGGTCGGCAACCGCCCGGCGGAGGTGTGCGGGGCGAACAGCAGCCCGGCCTCCGTCAGGTCCGCCATAACGGCGCGGATGGAAGCGGGCGAAAGCGGCATGGGCAGGCGGCGGGCGAGGGTGCGGCTACCGACCGGCCCGCCGGTCGCCACGAACTGCTCGACGATCTCCCGCAGCACGGCGGCGCTGCGCAGGTCGAGACCCGGCGGCAGGTGGGGGCGGGGCGAAAAGGAGGACATGTCCATGGTGCGGGCGGAAGCTAGGAACGTGGCCGCACCGGGTCAAATGGCTTTGCCGCGCCCAGACGCAGCGGAACGCCGCGAGGGGCGGGTTGCCCACTGTACTCCCTGCCACAGCCTGCGCGGCATCGTTGGGGGTCCTACCGAATCAGGGCTTGCCTTTAACTGCATTTAGATATATCTTTTGTTCCGATACATGCGAAACCGCATCAAAAATGGTGGCGTGAAATGGTAACGATAGAGGCTTTCTGCAGCAGCGTGTCTCACGCAGCGCCCCCCACCACCGTCAGCCCGGCCCTGCAGGCGCTCTGGTGGGCGCGCAAAGGCGAATGGGACCGGGCGCACGAGTGCGCCCAGCAGCACGAGGGGAACCCGGATTGCGACCTGGTGCATGCTCACCTGCACCGGCAGGAAGGCGACCCGGAGAACGCAGGCTACTGGTATCGGCTTGCTGGCCGCCCGCCAGCAACCATCCCGCTGCCGGAAGAGTGGGACGCCATCACGGCAGAGCTGCTTTCCCGCAAATAGCCGAAAACCTGCATCAAGGGATCTCATGCACCACGGACACTCACATCGGCAGCACGGCCAACGCTTCGCTCACGGACCATCCAGGGGTCATGACCACGAGGATGGCCATGGCCGCAACAGCCGTCGCGGAGGACGCGGCGGACGGTCGGGCCGGCTGTTCGACCATGGCGAGCTGCGCCTCGTCGTGCTCGCCCTAGTCGCCGAACGGCCGCGGCACGGCTACGAGATCATCAAGGAGATCGAGGACCGCGTCGCCGGCACCTACAGCCCCAGCCCCGGCGTGATCTACCCGACCCTGACCATGCTCGAGGAAATCGGGCATGCAACGGTGACGGAAAGCGGCGGCAGGAAGCTCTACGCCATCACCCCGGACGGCATCGCCTCGCTTGCCGCGAACAAGGCTGCCTTGGATGGCGCGCTGGGGCGCATGCGGTCGGTCAGCACGGCCAACAGCGGCGGCCCTGCGCCCGACATCATCCGCGCCACGGAGAACCTGCGGCTGGCGCTTCGCCTGCGCCAGGGCCGCGGCCCGCTGACGGAGGAACAAGTCCGAGCGGTCGCCGCCGCGCTCGACGCCGCCGCCGTGGCTGTCGAGCGCAGCTGATGCTCCTTGCCCGCTAAACCCAGACAGATGGCCAAGAAACCGAGATGATCCACATCCAAGCCTGCATCCGCATTGCCCGCCATGCCCCGGGGGTGGCGCGCGGCGCATGTCCAACACTCGACGCAAGCTGCATCCCCGGGCACTCCAGCCGCTTGGGAGACTTGATCGACGAGACCATCATGATCGCTCTCGCTGTCCTGCCCGCGGCCATGAGCACGGCCATCATCGCCGCCGCGTTCGGCTGGAACCTGGTTCGGTAGGCCGCTTTGCCCGGCGCGTCACAGTCCGCCCGCCGTCCGCACAGCGATGCCCGCTGCTGCGGCGCGGTTTTCCACGCCAAGCTTGGCATAGATCAGCTCCAGGTGCTTGTTCACCGTCCGCGGGCTCAGCCCTAGGATTTCCGCGATGTCTCGGTTCGGCTTGCCGCGCCCCAGCCAGAGCAGCACCTCCGCCTCCCGCGCCGTCAGCCCGAGCCGCTGCTTCAGCAGCGACTCCTCGCTCGACGGGTCGGTTGCCACCAGGCGCAGCAGCAGCTCGTCCAGCCCGATGCGGCCGACGCGGGAGACCTCGATCAGCCGCGCCGGGTCGCCGGTTGCTGTCGTCATCGCCGCCGGGGCCGTCTCGTCGGCGGAGGCGGCGATCCAGGCGCAGATGTCGGCAGGCAGCGTGCGGCCGGGCTTCGCGTCCAGCATGTCGGCCGCTTGCGGCGTGGCCCACAGCACCTGGCCAGCCCGGTCGCAGGCGAGCAGGAAACGGCCGGCCACGTCCAGGGCGGCGTGGGCGCTGCGGGTCAGCCGGGCGTTGGCCAGGTGCACGCCGACGCGGGCCACCACCTCGTCCGGCGAGACGGGCTTGGTCACGTAGTCCACGCCGCCCGCCTCCAAGCCGCGCACCACGTCCTGGCTCTCGGTCAGCCCCGTCATGAACACGATCGGCACGGAGGCCAGCGACTTGAGTTGCTTCATCCGGCGGCAGGCCTCGAAGCCGTCCATGCCCGGCATCACCGCATCCAGCAGGACGATGTCCGGCGTGATGCGCGCCACAAGCTCAAGCGCGCTGGTGGCACTTTGGGCGACCAGCACGGTGTAGTTCGCCGCCTCCAGCGTGTCGTTCAGCAGGCCAAGCGTGGCGGGCGAGTCGTCAACGACCAAGACGACGGTGCGGGCCGTCATTCCGCCGGGTCAGGGTGGCTTGGGCTGGCCGCGTCCAGCACCGCCATGAAGGCATCAAGCCGGAACTCGCTCACCAAGTCCCGCAGCGGGCGCAGGTAGTCGCGCGCGCCGGGCGTGTCCTGTTCCAGCACGTCCAACTGGTCGCGCAGGCCGCGGACGTAGCCGATGGAGCCGAGCTGTCGCAGCGTGTCAATTTGCTCGGCGCTGAGCGGGAAGGCAGGGCGCGGCGGCGGTTCGGGAAGCTGCGTCCATTCCAGCCGCAGCAGCCGGCCGATCTTCTCCAGCAGCACGGACAGGCTGATGGGCTTGGCCAGCACGTCGTCATGCGCCTCGTCCCCCCGCAGCGGCGCGCTTAGCTCCCCGGCGTTGGCCGACACCATGACCAGGGGCGTGGACGCGAACCCGCTCGCCCGCAGCTGCCGCGCCAGGTCCCAGCCGCTCATTCCCGGCAAGGCCACGTCCAGCAGGAACAGGTCGGGCGCTAGGCGCGCGGCCAGCCGCAGGCACTCCGGCCCGTCCGCCGCGGCCAGCACGACAAAGCCGAGCGGGGCCAGCAGGTCCTCGATCAGCCCGCGGTGGAACGGGTCGTCATCGGCCACCAGCACCTGGCGGCGCTTCCCGGCATAGCCGTTCGCGTGCCGCTCGACGCTGGCGGGCTGGCTGAGCGATTGCACCTCCGACAGCATCAGCCGCACCCGAAAGGTGGTGCCGCGGCCCACTTCGCTGTCGATCTGGATTTCGCCGCCCATGATCTGCGTCAGCAGCCGAGTGATGGTGAGGCCGAGGCCGACGCCGGGCTCATACGGGCCGGCTGGGTCCTCGATGCGCTGGAACGGCTCAAACACCCGCTCAATGTTCTTGGCGGCGATGCCGATGCCGGTGTCGGCCACGGTGAACTCCGCCAGGTCGTTGCGCCAGCGCACCCGCAGGCTGACCTCGCCGGCTTGGGTGAACTTGATGGCGTTGGAGAGCAGGTTGATTAGGATTTGCCGCAAGCGCCGCTCGTCCGTGCGCACGCTGGCGGGCAGGCGGCCCTCGTGGCTCCACGCGAAGCCGATGCCCTTGGCTGCGGCTTGCAGCTGGAACATGTCGCCCAGCTGATCCAGGAACTCGGGCAGCCGCACGCTGTCCCGGTAAAGCTCGATCCGCCCCGCTTCGATCTTGGAGATGTCGAGCAGGCCTTCGATCAGCCCGGCCAGGTGCTCCGCGCTGCGGCGGATGATGCGAATGCCGTCGCGCCGGCGCTCAGGAATGCCGGTGTCGCGCTCCAGCAGCTGAGCATAGCCGAGAATGGCGTTGAGCGGCGTGCGCAGCTCATGGCTCATGCCGGTGACGTATCGGCTCTTGGCCAGGTTCGCGGCCTCGGCCACTTCGCGCGCCCTTTGCAGAGCGGCATCCGTGCGGCCGTGCGCGTCGATTTCGCTCATCAGCAGACCCGTCTGCCGTCTTGTCTCGTCCAGGGCGGCGCGCCGGGTCTGCTGGCCGAGCACGATCAGCCAGGCGGCTACGGCGGCGATGGCCAACAGGATGAAGAACGCCTCGACGAACACCGGCCCCTGCTGGCCGCTCGTCTGCCGATAGATCGCCCCCAGCACTGTGGCGAGGGCAGCAGCCAGCAGCAGCAGCATCCCGGCGTAGCGGCCGCCTTGGCTGGTCAGCGCCGCCACGAGCTGCGGCGGCGCCACAGCCCGCAGCGAACCCAGCAGCTGGTTGGAGTAGCGCGCGTGCGGCTTGCAGGCATCCTGGCAGCGAGCGTCCAGAGAGCAGCAGAGCGAGCAGATCGCGCCGCGGTAGGCTGGGCAATAAGCGCTGTCTTCCGGCTCGAACGCGTTCTCGCACACGACGCAGCGGATGGTGCCCAGCGTGGCCCAGGCGGCCCGCGGCTTGCGCGCCAGGTAATAGCGTCCTCGCGTGGCCCAGGCGATCAGCGGCGCGGCGGTGAAGGCCACGCCCAATGCCATGAAGGGCGAGAAGGCCTGCGGCCAGGCCCCCAGCAGGCCGAAATAGGATGCGAGAGAGGCTGCGACGCCCAGCAGCATCGCTCCCACACCGACCGGGTTGATGTCGTACAGGTGCGCCCGCTTGAACTCGATGCCGGGCGGGCTCCATCCAACAGCCTTGTTGATCACCAGATCGGCCACCAGCGCGCCAACCCAGGACGCGGCCACGGCCGAGAACATGACCAGCGTGCGCTCGATCGCCTCGTACACGCCCAATTCCATCAGCAGCAGCGCGATGGCGATGTTGAAGCCGACCCACACCACGCGCCCGGGATGGCTGTGCGTGAGGCGGGAGAAGAAGTTGGACCATGCGATCGACCCGGCATACGCGTTGGTCACGTTGATCTTGATCTGCGACAACGTCACGAACGCGCTCGCCAGCACCAGCGCCGCCATCGGGGAGGCAAGCGCGTAGCCGAACGCCACCTGGTACATGCGCGCTGGCTGCACTGCATCCTCCGGCAGCAGCCCGGCGCCCAGCGCGAGGGTGGCCAGGAACGAGCCGGCCAGCAGCTTGGGCGCCCCCAGCAAGATCCAGCCCGGCCCGGCGGCCAGCAACGCCAGCCACCACGCCCGGCCCGGCAGGCGAGAGCGGGGCGGCAGGAAGCGCAAGAAATCGACCTGTTCGCCGATCTGCGCAACCAGGGAGAAGGCGACAGACGCGGCGGCGCCGAACAGCAGCGGATCAAAGCCGTGACCGGACGCGCCTTGAAAGTGCGCCCACTCCCGCAACGCCGCTGGACCGCGGGCGAAGATGAAAGCGAATGGCAGCAAGTTGCACGCCAACCAGACCGGCTGCGTCCAGAGCTGCAGCCGGCTGATGAAAGTGATGCCGTGCACCACCAGCGGGATCACGATGACGGAGCACACGACGTAACCCGCCCAAAGCGGCAAGCTGAAGCAGGCCTGCAAGGCAGAGGCGAGGATCGCGGCCTCGATGGCGAAGAAGATGAAGGTGAACGAGGCGTAGATCAGCGAGGTGATGGTGGAGCCGATGTAGCCGAACCCGGCGCCGCGGGTCAGCAGGTCGATATCGACGCCGTAGCGCGCGGCGAAGCAGGCGATCGGCAAGCTGGTGGCGAAGATCAGCACGGCGGCGCAGGCGATCGCGGGGACCGCGTTGTCGAAGCCGTAGGCGAGGGTGATGGTGCCGCCGATTGCCTCCAGCGCCAGGAAGGAGATGGCGCCCAGCGCCGTGTTGGCCACCCGCAGCGCCGACCACCGCCGAGCACTTTTGGCGGTGAAGCGCAGCGCGTAGTCCTCCATGGTCTGGTTGGCGACCCACTGGTTGTAGTCGCGCCGGGTGCGGACGATGCGCTGGCGGCTCGCCATGCGGGCGTGGTCTCCTCAGGTGATGCAGCGTGACGGCGATGGGCCGGAGGTCAAGCGTCGCATGGCTCGGGGCACTACGTCATTCGACGTATTCCCGTATCGTTGCACGGCAGCAAAGTTAACATGATGTTGACGAGTTCTGGAGGCAACTATGGCTGATTTCCCGCGTGACGCGATCCCCCGCTCGACGCTGAGGCGCACCCTGCTGAAGGGCATGGCGGCGATTCCAGTGGTAGCCATGCTGCCCCGCCTGGCGCGGGCGGCCCTGCCGACCTCCCAGGTCAACACGACCGGCCTCGCGGTGACAGACGATACCGTGACCTGCGGCATCCTTCACTCGCTGAGCGGAACGATGGCGCTGAGCGAGACGGGCGCCACGGAAGCCGAAAAGCTGGCCATCAGCCAGATCAACGAATCGGGCGGCGTGCTCGGGCGGCAGATCAAGTTCATCCAGGAGGATGGCGCCAGCGACTGGCCGACCTTTGCCGAGAAAGCCCGCAAGCTGCTGGCGTCTGACCATTGCGCCGCCATCTTCGGCTGCTGGACCTCAGCCTCGCGCAAGGCCGTGCTGCCGGTGGTCGAGCAACTGAACGGGATGCTGTACTACCCCACCTTCTACGAAGGGCTGGAACAGTCCAAGAACGTCATCTACACCGGGCAGGAAGCGACGCAGCAAATCCTTGCCGGGCTGAACTGGGTGAACAAGGAGAAGAACGGCAAGAGCTTCTACCTGATAGGCTCTGACTACATCTGGCCTCGCACCTCGAACAAGATCGCCCGCAAGCACATCGAGGGTCATCTGGAAGGCGGCAAGGTGGTGGGCGAGGACTACTTCCCGCTCGGCAGCACGCAGTTCAACTCGGTCATCAACAAGATCAGGCTCGCCAAGCCGGACGTGATCTACGCCGACGTGGTAGGCGGCTCCAACGTCGCTTTCTACAAGCAGCTCAAGGCCGCGGGCATCGACCTCAAGAAGCAGACGCTAATGACGATCTCCGTCACCGAGGACGAGGTGGTCGGCATCGGCGGCGAGAACATCGCCGGCGCCTATTCCTGCATGAAGTACTTCCAGTCGCTCGACAACCCGAACAACAAGGAGTTCGTCTCGGCGTTTAAGAAGATGTACGGCGAGAAGGCGGTGATCGGCGACGTGACGCAGGCGGCCTATCTCGGGCCGTGGCTGTGGAAGCTCACGGTGGAAAAGGCCGGCAGCTTCGACGTGGACAAAATCGCCGAGGCGTCCAACGGCATCGTGTTCGACAAGGCGCCGGAGGGCTACGTCCGCATCCACGACAAGAACCACCATCTCTGGAGCCGCACCCGGGTCGGGCTGGCGCAGGCCGACGGCCAGTTCAAGGTCGTGTTCGAGACGCCGGACCTGATCGAACCCAACCCGTTCCCGGTCGGCTACCAGTAACCGCCGATGCTGTTTGGATACTCCTTCGGCGACCTCGGCTCCATCATGGCGATGCAGGGCTTCGCCGGGCTGATCCTGTTCTCGGTGTTCCTGCTGATGGCCCTCGGCCTGGCGATCATCTTTGGCCAAATGGGCGTCATCAACATGGCGCACGGCGAGTTCATGATCCTGGGCGCCTACGTGACCTACCTGGTTTCCAGCAGCTTCACCGCATGGCTGCCGGGTCTGTTCGCGGCCAGCTTCGTCGTGGGAATCGTGCTCGCCTTCCTGGCCGCCGGGCTGGCGGGCATGTTCGTGGAATGGGCGCTGATCCGGCACCTGTACAAGCGGCCGCTGGACACGCTGCTCGCCACCTGGGGCCTTAGCCTCATCATGCAGCAGATCTTCCGTTCCATCTTCGGCGCGCGCGAGGTGGGCGTCGACCTGCCGGACTGGATGATCGGCTCCATCTCGGTCACCGACAGCATCGACATCCCGATCAACGGCATCATCGTGATGGTGCTGTCGTTGCTGATCACCGCAGGCGTCTACCTGCTGATCTTCCGCTCCGGCTGGGGCAAGCAGGTGCGCGCCGTGATGAGCAACCGCGCCATGGCCAGCGCCGTCGGCATCGATACCGAGCGGGTGGACCGTTACACCTTCGGCATCGGCTGCGGCATCGCGGGCGTGGCTGGCAGCGCCTTCACCATGATCGGCTCCACCAGCCCCACGGCCGGGCAGCTCTACATCGTGGACACCTTCCTGGTCGTGGTGTTCGGCGGCGCGGCGAGCCTCGGCGGCACCATCGCCTCGGCGTTCACCATCAGCCAGGCGCGCTCGACACTGGAGTTCTTCCTCAGCGGCTCCATGGCGCAGGTGATCGTGCTGCTGGCGGTGGTCGGCATCCTGATGATCCGGCCGCAGGGCCTGTTCGTGCTCAAGGTGCGGCGATGAACAGCAACGCGTTCCTCACCCGCAAGGACCTGCTCTGCTTCCTGGTGCTGGCTGCGCTGCTGCTGGGCGTGTTCCCCGCCGTGCTGGACCCGTTCCGGCTCAACCTGTTCGGCAAGTACATCACCTACGGCTTCGTGGCGCTCGGCTTGGTGATGTGCTGGGGCGATGCCGGCATCCTGAGCCTGGGGCAGGGGGTGTTCTTCGGCCTCGGCGGCTATGCCATGGCGATGTACCTCAAGCTGGAAGCGTCCAGCCCGGAAGCGACCAAAATCCAGTCCACCCCCGGCATCCCGGACTTCATGGACTGGAACCAGATCACCGCGCTGCCCTGGTTCTGGACGCCCTTCCGCCATCTCAGCTTCACCGTAATGGCGATCTGGTGCGCCCCGGTGCTGCTGGCCGGGGTGGTTGGGTTTGCGATGTTCACGCGCCGGGTCGGCGGCACCTACTTCGCCATCATCACCCAGGCGATGGCCTCCATCATGACCATCCTGATCATCGGTCAGCAGGGCTATACCGGCGGTGTCAACGGCATGACGGACCTGCGCACCCTGAACGGCTGGGACATCCGGACGGACAGCGCGAAGTTCATCCTCTACATGGGCAGCGCCCTGCTGCTGCTGGCGTGCCTGGTGCTCGCGCACTTCGTCCGGCGCAGCAAGCTGGGCCGCATCCTGGTGGCGATCCGCGACCGGGAGGACCGGGTGCGTTTCTCCGGCTACGAGGTGGCCAGCTTCAAGGTGTTCGTGTTCTGCCTGGCCGCGGCGCTAGCCGGGATCGGCGGCGCGATGTTCACGCTGCAAGTGGGCTTCATGTCCCCGTCGCTGGTCGGCATCGTGCCCTCCATCGAGATGGTGATCTACTGCGCCGTCGGCGGCCGCACCTCCATCTTCGGCGCGGTCTACGGCACGCTGCTGGTGAACTATGCCCGCACCACGTTTTCCGAGAGCCTGCCACAGGTGTGGCTGTTCGCCATGGGCGCGCTGTTCATCCTGGTGGTCGTGGCCTTCCCGGACGGGCTGGCCGGGGTCTGGCGCCGGTATGCCGATCCGTGGATGGACCGGCTGCTCGGCATTGCGCGGCGCCCGGCCCGGATGGCTGAGACGCCGGACGCCGTCGCCGCGGAAGCCGGCCGATGATGCTGACGCGCGAGGCCGCGCAATGAGCGAAACCGACTTCCTGCTCGCGGTCGAGGGCCTCAGCGTATCCTTCGACGGGTTCAAGGCGGTGGATGACCTGTCGTTCTACGTGGACCCCAACGAGATTCGCGTCATCATCGGGCCGAACGGCGCCGGCAAGACCACGGTGCTGGACCTGATCTGCGGCCGCACCAAGGCCACCGGCGGCTCCATCAAGTTCCGCGGCGCGGAGCTGACCGCGATGAAGGAGCACCAGATCGTCCGCGCCGGGGTGGGCCGCAAGTTCCAGAACCCGTCGATCTACGAGGACTTGACGGTGCTGGAGAACCTAGAGATTTCCTTTCCCCGCGGCCGCTCCGTGTTCGGTGCCCTGGCCTTCCGCCGCGACGCCGAGGTGCGGGACCGCATCGAGGAGATCGCCGGGATGATCTTTCTGCGCGACGTGCTGCACCAGCAGGCCGAATACCTTAGCCACGGACAGAAGCAGTGGCTGGAGATCGGTATGCTGCTCATCCAGGACCCGGCGCTGCTCATGCTCGACGAACCGGTGGCGGGCATGAGCGTGGCCGAGCGCAAGAAGACCGCCGAGTTGCTGCACCGGATCATCCAGCATCGCTCCGTACTGGTGATCGAGCACGACATGGGCTTCGTGGCCGACATCGCCCACAAGGTCACGGTGCTGCATCAGGGCCGCATCATCTCCGAAGGCTCCATGGCGCACGTGCAGGCGGACCCGCGCGTGGTCGAAGTCTACCTTGGGCATTGAGGGCGCGCCATGCTGACCGCATCCGGCTTGCGTGTGTCCTACGGCCAGAGCGAGGTGCTGCACGGGCTGGACTTCGCCGTGGCGCCCGGCGAGATCGTGGCCGTGCTGGGGCGCAACGGCATGGGCAAATCGACGCTGATGAAATCGCTGATCGGCCTGATCCCCACCAAGTCCGGCGAGATACGGCTGAGGGACGCGGACCTCACCAAGCTGAAAAGCAGCAAGCGGGTGGTCCAAGGCGTGGCCTACGTGCCGCAGGGCCGCATGATCTTCTCCACCATGACGGTGCAGGAGAACATCGAGACGGGGCTGTTCGTGCGCGGCAAGGCCCACGTGCCGGAGCACCTCTACGAGCTGTTCCCCGTGCTGAAGGACATGCGCCACCGCCGCGGCGGCAACCTGTCCGGCGGGCAGCAGCAGCAGCTCGCCATCGCCCGTGCGCTGGCCACCGATCCTAGCGTGCTGCTGCTGGACGAGCCGACCGAAGGCATCCAGCCCTCCATCATCCTGGAGCTGGGGCGCACGCTCAAGCGCATCCGCGACGAGCGCAACCTGTCCATCGTCGTCTCCGAGCAGGTGCTGGCCTTCGCGCTGGCCATCGCCGACCGCATCCTGGTGCTGGAGGGCGGCCGCATCGTCCACCAGGCGTCGCGGGCGGACATCGACGAGGAGAAGGTCGCCCGCTTCCTGGCCGTATAAATCCCCAAGGAGACGCCGCCCATGACGGACACGCTGATCAAGGTCGATCTGGCCACCTCGCCCTACGAGAACGACCAGGTGCACAATCGCTGGCACCCTGACGTGCCGATGGCGGCCACCGTGAAGCCCGGCGACGACTTCATCATCGAGTGCTATGACTGGACCGGCGGCTTCATCAAGAACGACGAGTCCGCCGCCGACGTGCGCGATATCGACCTCAGCATCGTGCATTTCCTGAGCGGCCCGATCGGCGTCGAGGGCGCGCAGCCCGGCGACCTGCTGGTGGTCGATATTCTCGACATCGGCGCGTTCAAGACCAACGAGTGGGGCTTCAACGGCGTCTTCAGCCAGAAGAACGGCGGCGGCTTCCTCACCGAGCAGTTCCCGGAGGCGATGAAGTCGATCTGGGACTTCAAGGGCCTGTTCGCCGAGTCCCGCCACGTCCCCGGCGTGCGCTTCGCCGGCATGATCCATCCGGGGCTGATCGGCTGCCTGCCCTCCAAGGCGCTGCTGGAAACCTGGAACACCCGCGAGCAGGGCCTGATCGACACCAACCCGACGCGCGTGCCCGGCCTGGCCAACCCGCCCTTCGCGCCCACCGCGCACATGGGCCGCCTGAAGGGCGAGGCGCGGGACGCGGCGGCGGCCACCGGCGCGCGCACCGTGCCGCCGCGCGAGCACGGCGGCAACTGCGACATCAAGGACCTGTCGCGCGGCGCCAAGGTGTACTTCCCGGTCTATGTCGATGGCGCCGGACTCTCGCTGGGCGACCTGCACTTCAGCCAGGGCGACGGCGAGATCACCTTCTGCGGCGCCATCGAGATGCCGGGCTGGGCGCACCTCAAGGTCAGCCTCATCAAGGACGGCATGGCCAAGTACGGCATCAAGAACCCGATTTTCAAGCCGAGCCCGATCAAGCCGGTGTACAACGACCACCTGATCTTCGAGGGCATCTCGGTCGATGAGCACGGCGGCCAGCACTACCTGGACGTGGCGGTGGCCTACCGCCAGGCCTGCCTGAACGCGATCGAGTACATGAAGAAGTTCGGCTACACCGGCGGCCAGGCCTACTCCATCCTCGGCACCGCCCCGGTGCAAGGCCACATCAGCGGCGTGGTGGACGTGCCCAACGCGTGCGCCACGCTGTGGCTTCCCACGGAAATCTTCGACTTCGACATCCGGCCCGGTGCGGACGGCCCGACCCAGTTCGTGGGCGGCGTGGACGTGCTCCACGCGCCGGACCTCTGAGCTGTGCCGGCCTATGACTACGCCTGCGCCGCCTGCGGCCCGTTCACCGCCATCCGGCCGATGGCGGAGTATGCGCAGCCCCAGGACTGCCCCGGCTGCGGCCAGCCGACGCCGCGGGCGCTGCTGCGGGTGCCGGGCCTGGCCATGATGTCCGCCGGGCAGCGCACCGCCCACGCCACCAACGAGCGCAGCGCGCATGCGCCCCGGCTGTCCTCGCCGGGTCAGCACCGCCCGGGATGCGGCTGCTGCAACCCGGCGAAGGCGAAGCCGGCGTTGGCCAAGTCGTTCCCCTCGCAGCGGCCCTGGATGATCAGCCACTAGGCCGGGCACCCGGCGCTGGCTGCCGCCACGAGCTCTACTCAAGGAAGTCCGGCGTCAGCGCGTCCGCCACCTCCTCCTTCTTGCGTTGCGGCAGCAGCTTCATGGTGAGGATGAACGAGGACAGGCAGAGGCAGATGACGTTCTGTACAATGATCGCCCACTGCATCAGCAGCAGCCCATAGACGAGCCAGGAGACGAAGCAGGCTACCGTGATCAGGTACATGCGCAGCGACACGCCGTCCGTGTTGCGGGACCGGATGATGGTCCAGGCCTGCGGCACAAAGCTCACCATCGAGAGGGTCGCCGCGAACAGGCTCACGACCGTGATGGCGTTCATGCCAGCGGCTCCGTGCGGCGGCGTGCCGGGTCAATGTCTGTCTTCACGCGCGTGCTCCTGCCTGGGCCTCAGCCTGCCGGCCCGATGTCCACCAGCTTGCCACCCTGCCAACCCAGCATGGTGAGCGGCATGTGCGCGTGGTTGTGGTCGTCCAGCGCGTAGGTGCCGCCCAGCGGCGAGGCCATGCTGGTTGTTTTCAGGGCCTCCTCGATGGCGGCCGGCTGGTCCGACCCTGCGCGGCGGATCGCGTCCACGATGAGGTAGGTGGCCTGGTAGGCGTAGAACGGCAGCTGGTTCGGGACTAGGCCGAACTTGTCCTCGTAGGCCTTGGCGAAGCTGCGAACGCCGGGCTTGTCGATGGCGGGAGAGAACATCGAGATCGTGGCCGCGTGGTCCAGGCCGCCGGCGGCTAAGAAGTGCTGCGAGACCGCCTTTGCCGCCGCCGGCAGGTCGAGCCGCCCAGTCAGCGGCACGCTGAGCCCCGTCGCCTCGTAGGCTTGCAGGAACGCGGCTTGCGAGGCGTTGAGGATCGGCACGACGTGGTCGGGCTTGAGCGCGGCGATCTGCTCGATGACGGGCGCCATGTCCGTCGTGCCGCGGGCGATGGTGATGCTGGTGGCGACGGCGAGCCCTGCCTCGCCGGCTGCCCTGGAGAAGCTCTGCGCATTCGCGTTGTTGAAATACGAGTCGTCGCTGACGAGCACGACCTGCTTGGCCCCTTGCGCCTTCAGCCAGGCCACCAGGGCCCGCTCGATGTCCAGCTCGGAGGGGATGATCTTGAACACGTAGGGATTGCCGCCGACGCCAGAGGCTTCCACGAAGTCCTGCAGCGAGGAGATTTCGACCACCAACGGAATCTTGGCATCCTGCACTACGGGCATGATGGCGTGGGTCACGGCGGTCAGCAACGCGCCGATGAGGACGGGCACGCGCTCCTGCTCGATCAAGCGGTGCACCGCGGCGATGCCGGCCGCGGGGCTGGACGCGTTGTCGCCGTAGAGCGCCTGGACCGGCCGGCCGAGCACGCCGCCCGCTTCGTTGATCTCTTGCAGCGCCAGCTCGATCCCATACTGCTCGCTTTGCCCCCGCAGGGCGTCGGGCCCGCTCAGGGTGGTGGTGACGCCGATGCGGACCGGCTCGGCCGCGCCAGCCGCGCCGGCGACAACGGCCATCGTGGCAAGCAGGGCGGCGAGTCGCATGGGGGCCCTCTGCGGCGGTGAGCGCCGGTTATCGCACAAAGCAGGCGTCGTCCCTAGGGGTCCCGATGCTGCAAGCTGGCGCGCGGCGTCCGTCGCCCGTAGGAAGGCGGCCAGCTTGCGAGGAACTTCCGCCATGCGCCCATCCGGCCGCGCCCCCGACACCCTGCGCGACGTCAGCTTCACCCCCGGCTTCGCCCGGCACGCCGAAGGCTCCTGCATCGTCCGCATGGGCGGCACGGAGGTGCTGTGCGCCGCCAGCGTGGAGGGCCGGGTGCCGCCGTTCCTGCGCGGCAAGGGGGAGGGCTGGGTCACCGCCGAATACGGCATGCTGCCCCGCGCCACCCACACAAGGGGGGACCGGGAGGCGGCGCGCGGCAAGCAGTCCGGCCGCACCCAGGAAATCCAGCGGCTGATCGGCCGCTCGCTGCGCGCCGTGGTGGACCGCAAGGCGCTGGGCGAGATGACCGTGACACTCGACTGCGACGTGCTGAACGCCGATGGCGGCACGCGCTGCGCCGCCATCACCGGGGCTTGGGTGGCGCTGAGCCTCGCGTTGCGCACGCTGGAGGCGAGCCGGGTGATTGCCCGCTCCCCCCTGCTGGGCCAGGTGGCCGCCGTGTCCTGCGGGCTGGTCGGCGGCGAGGCGGTGCTGGACCTCGACTATGCCGAGGATTCTGGCGCCGACGCGGATGCGAACTTCGTGCTGACGGAGGGCGGCATCGTCGAGATTCAGGGCACCGCCGAGCGCGCCCCGTTCAGCGATGGGCAGTTCGCCGAGCTGATGCGCCTGGCCCGGCACGGCACGGGGCAGCTCTACGCCCTGCAACGCGCCGCCCTGGGATGAGGCGGCTGCCGCCGGGGGCGCGGTTGGTGCTGGCCAGCCACAACGCCGGCAAGCTGCGCGAGCTGGAGGCGCTGGTATCGCCGTTCGGGGTCGCGGTGCTGTCCGCCGGGTCGCTCGGCCTAGCGGAGCCGGAGGAGGATGCGCCGGACTTCGCCGGCAACGCCCGGCTGAAGGCTCAGGCCGCCGCAGGCGCCAGCGGGCTGCCATCGCTGGCCGACGATTCCGGCTTCTGCGTGGCGCGGCTGGCCGGTGCGCCCGGCGTGCTGTCGGCGCGCTGGGCCGGGCCGGGCAAGGACTTCGCCGCGGCAATGCAGCGCATCCACGCAGCGGCGGGCAGCGAGGGGCGTGCCTGGTTCGTGTGCGCCCTGTGCCTGGCCTGGCCCGGCGGCGGGACGGCGACCTTCCTAGGCCGGGTGGATGGCCGGACCTGCTGGCCGCCCCGCGGCGGCAACGGTTTCGGCTACGACCCGATGTTCGCGCCGGGCGGCAGCACGCGGAGCTACGGCGAGATGGACCCGGCCGCCAAGCACGCGGACAACCACCGCGCGCGGGCGTTCGGGGCGTTCAAGGCCGCTTGCCTCGGCGCCCCGGCCGCCGGCTCCTGCGGCCCGATTGCCGTGCCCTAGCTCGCCGTGGCTGGCTCCGGCGTGGCCTTGGCGCCCTCCGTCAGCATCTCGATGCGGCCGGTGATCTGGCCGCCATCCTCGACCTGGAGCCGGCGGCAGCGCGCCGTGCCCAGCACCTTGCCGGACGCGCGGACGATCAGGTTGCCGCGGGCGGTCAGCGTGCCGTCGATGGTGCCGGCCACCTCGGCGTCCTCCACCTCCACCTCGCCCTTGAACACGCCGCCGGGCGAGATCGACAGCTCGGTGGCGTGAATCATGCTCGCCTCCACGGTGCCCTCGACCACCAGGCGCTCGGCGTCCTGCACCGTGCCCTGGACGCTGATGCCGCGGCCGACCACCAGGGTCCGCCGATCCGTCGTCTCCCGTCCGGGAGCGCGGCCGGGAGCCGGACGTGGCGGCAGCGTGCCGGCGGGCGGCGGGGTGGCGGGGGGCCCAGGCGGCGTGCTCGGGATGGGGCTGGGGAACGGGATGCGGCCCATGGCGGGAATCTCCTTTGCTGGCGCGGGACGATAGGGAGGCACTCCAAGGCCGGTATCCGGCTTGGTGACGGCCTGGATGGGCGGAACTGCTTCCTTGGCCATCGGTGCGGTGGCCGCGGGCTCGGCCGGAATCGTCTCCGTCTCGGTCCCATTCGGGTTGCGGCGTTTGAACAACGGTAAGCCCTCCCCGTGATTTCGCCGGTAAAATCATCCGGCGCTCGTATTCGGCAGGGCCTACCATCCGTTCAGCGCCGGAACAACCCGAAATCAGGCCGCCGCCGCCCGCAGCAGGACGCGATTCAGCACATGCACCATGGCGGCCGTGCCCACGATCGGCACCAGCAGGTTCACCCCGGGGACCGCCGCCGCCGCCGCCAGCAGGATGCCCGGCAGCAGCACCGCGCCCCGGCGGCCACGATACAGCGCGTGCGCGTCGAGTCGGCCCATCCGCCGCATGGCCACCGCCACGAACAGCCCGCGGCCGATCGCCCAGCCGCTGACCAGCAGCGCCAGCGCCAGGCCCACGCCCGGCAGCAGCAGCGCCAGCAGCAGCGCCACCGCGTTCAGCGCCAGCACTCCGCCCGCCAGCGCCAGGCCGTCCCATAGCTGCGCTGCCAGGGCCGCCGGGCGCGGCGGCGGCAGCCCCGGGTAGTGCCGCCGGTCCACCGCCTGCGCGATGCGGTCGATGTACAGCGTCGAGATCAGCAGCACCGTCGGCAGGAACAGCCAGACGGCCAGCAGCGCCACCCCCGCCGTGCCGATCAGGGCGGCGAGCCAGGCCGGCCAGTGCAGGGCGGCCAGCGCCGCGCCCACGCCCCAGAAGCTGCCCAGCAGCAGCAGCGCGTAGGCCAGCAGCGCCAAGCCGATGCTGCGCGCCAGCACGCCGAACCAGGCGGGGTCGTCGAGCTGGCCGAGGGCGAGCAGCAAGGCTGTCATGATGTTTGCTCGGCTGTCACGGCGTTTGCTCCGGCGGTGGGGCGGTGATAGGCGGCGCTGCACCGCGTCGGATGGACCCTTAGCATGAGCGCCTCTGCCCCAACCCCCCAGTTCGACATCCTGGGCATCGGCAACGCCATCGTGGACGTGGTCTCGCCGGCGGATGACGCGTTCCTGTCCCGCCACGGCATGCGCAAGGGCGGCATGACGCTGATCGACCCGGCGACGGCCGATGCGCTGTACCGCGCGATGCCGCCGGGTGCGGAGAGCAGCGGCGGCTCGGTCGCCAACACCTGCGCCGTCGCCGCCGGGCTGGGCGCGCGGGTCGCCTATCTCGGCATGGTGGCAGAGGACGCCCTGGGCCGCGCCTTCCGGGAGGATATCGCCGCCGCCGGCGTGCATTGCCCCTCGCAGCCGCTGCGGGGCGGGGAGGCCACCGCGCGCTGCTTGATCCTGGTCACGCCGGACGGGCAGCGCACCATGAACACCTATCTCGGCGCCTGCGTGGCGTTCGGCGAGGCCGACCTGGACCCGGCGCTGATCGCCCAGTCGGCCGTGCTCTACCTGGAGGGCTACCTGTTCGACCCTCCGGAGGCGCAGGCCGCGTTCCGCGCCGCCGCCGCCGCCGCGCACCGGGCGGGGCGGCAGGTGGCGCTCTCCCTGTCGGACGCGTTCTGCGTGGACCGCCACAGGCCAGCGTTCCGCGAGTTCGTGTCGCGCGAGGTGGACATCCTGTTCGCCAACGAGGCGGAGGTGGCCAGCCTGTATCAGGTGGAGGATTTCGCCGCCGCTGCCGCCGCCGCCCGGGCCGAGGTGGGCCTGGCGGTGCTGACCCGCGGCGCGGCCGGCAGCACCATCCTGCGCGGCGAGCAGCGGATCGACGCGGCGGCGGAGCCGGCCGTGGTGGTGGACACCACGGGCGCCGGGGACGCGTACGCCGCCGGGTTCCTGGCGGCCTACACGGCGGGCCGCAGCCTGGCGGCGTGCGCCCGGCTGGGCAGCCTGGCGGCGGCGGAGGTCATCAGCCATTACGGCGCCCGCCCGGCCAGCGACCTGCGGGCCATCGCGGCTTCCGTCACGGACTGAAACTCCCGGCGAGGCCCGCTCGTTCAGGCGGCTCACCTTGGATGGGAGTTCCCGATGCGGAGAGCATTGCTGCTGGCGGCGTCCGGCTTGGCCCTGACTGTGACTGCCCACGCGCAGAAGCCGGCCCCGGACATCCGCCCCGGCCACGAGCCCGGCGTCGGCGACTCGCTGCCGCTGTCCGGCAACGCCAGCAACATCGCCCCCGGCGACACCCGCTCCGTCATCGCGCCGACCCTGCCGCGGCCGGCGGGCGGGCCGAACCAGTCGATCGCCAGCCTGCTGGGCGAGGCGCAGAAGGCGCTCGCCGCCCGCAAGACCGGGCTGGCCGAGGAGTCGCTGGAGCGGGCGGAGACGGCGATGCTGCAACGCTCCGTGCCGCAGGACCAGGCCGCGACGCCCGACCAGGCGCCGGACGTGCTCAAGGTGCAGGCCGCGCGCACCGCCCTGGCGCATCACGACATGGCGGCGGCGAAGCAGGCCGTGGCGGAGGCGATGGCGGCTGGCCGCTAGGCTGCCGCCGCGCCGTTCGGCTTGCGGATCGGTTTGCGGCTCGCATTCCGCAGCACAGCGTCCTATGTGTGCGCCTGCAACATAAAACAGGCGAGGCGGCCCGACCGGCGCGCCCGGCAAGCACCCATGGACATCAGAAACATCGCCATCATCGCCCACGTAGACCACGGCAAGACCACGCTGGTGGACCAGTTGCTGCGCCAGTCCGGCGCGTTCCGCGAGCACCAGCAGGTGGCCGAGCGCGCGCTGGACCGCAACGACCTGGAGAAGGAGCGCGGCATCACCATCCTGGCCAAGGTCGCCAGCGTGGAGTGGAAAGGCACCCGCATCAACATCGTGGACACCCCGGGCCACGCCGATTTCGGCGGCGAGGTGGAGCGCATCCTCAACATGGTCGATGGCGCGATCGTGCTGGTCGATGCCGCCGAGGGCGTGCTGCCGCAGACCAAGTTCGTGGTCGGCAAGGCGCTGGCGCAGGGTATCAAGCCCATCGTGGTGGTCAACAAGGTGGACCGCCAGGACGCCCGCGCCGACGAGGTGCACACGGAGGTGTTCGACCTGTTCGCCGCCCTGGGCGCCACGGACGAGCAGCTGGACTTCCCCATGCTGTACGCCTCCGGCCGCCAGGGCTGGGCGGACGAGGAGTTGGAGGGTGCCCGCAAGGATCTCTCGCCGATGTTCGACCTGGTGCTGCGCCACGTGCCGGCGCCGACGCTGGACCCGGACGCGCCGTTCGCCATGGTCGCCTCCATCCTCGACTACGACAACTTCCTCGGCCGGGTGCTGACCGGGCGGGTGGAGCAGGGCACGGCGCGGCTGAACATGCCGCTCAAGGTGCTGCGCTCGGACGGCTCCGTGGTGGAGACGGGGCGGCTGACCAAGCTGATGAGCTTCCGCGGGCTGGACCGGGTGGCGGTGGACATGGTGGTGGCCGGCGACATCATCGCGGTGGCCGGGCTGACCGACGCCACGGTGCCGGACACGGTGGGCGCGCCCGACCTGGCCGAGCCGCTGCACGCCACCCCGATCGACCCGCCGACCCTGGCGATGACGTTCCGGGTGAATGACGGCCCGCTGGGCGGGCGCGAGGGCAAGAAGGTGACTTCGCGCCAGATTCGTGACCGGCTGCTGCGGGAGTCGGAGGGCAACGTCGCCATCAAGATCACCGAGAGCAACGAGAGCGAGGCGTTCGAGGTGGCCGGCCGCGGCGAGCTGCAATTGGGCGTGCTGATCGAAACCATGCGGCGCGAGGGCTTCGAGCTGACCATCGGCCGCCCCCGGGTGCTGACCCGCAAGAACGAGGCGACCGGCGAGCGCGAGGAGCCGATGGAGGAGGTGCTGGTCGACGTGGACGAGCCCTATTCCGGCGTGGTGGTAGAGAAGATGAGCCGCCGCAAGGGCGTGATGCAGGACATGAGGCCGTCCGGCGGCGGCAAGGTGCGGCTCACCTTCCACATCCCGTCGCGCGGCCTGATCGGCTATCACGGCGAGTTCCTGACCGACACGCGCGGCTCCGGCGTGATGAACCGGCTGTTCTCCGGCTACGGCGCCTGGGCCGGGCCGATGGAGGGGCGGCGCAACGGCTCGCTGATCTCCACCGAGGGCGGCGAGGCGATCCACTACGCGCTGTGGTACCTGCAGGAGCGCGGCACGCTGTTCGTCAACCCCGGCGACAAGGTGTACGAGGGGCTCATCCTGGGCGAGCATTCGCGCGAGAGCGACCTCGACGTGAACCCGATCAAGGAAAAGAAGCTGACCAACGTCCGCGCCTCCGGCAAGGACGACGCGATGCTGCTGATCCCGCCGCGCCGCATGTCGCTGGAGCAGGCGATCTCGTACATCGAGGATGACGAGCTGGTGGAGGTGACGCCCGCCGCCATCCGGCTGCGCAAGCGCCACCTGGACCCGCACGAGCGCAAGAAGGCCGGCCGGCAGGCGGACTCCGCTGCCGCCTGAAGCTGCGAGCGCCGCGCCGGCGCGCGGGTGGGGCGGACGCTATCCCGAGTCGCTGAACGCCTGCGCGGCGCCGGGCACGCCCAGCCTGGGGCGGGGCGGCCTGGGGGCGTCCAGCCTGGGGGTGCCGGGCGGCAGGTGGCGCATCAGTTCGGCGTCCGACATGTGGGCGTAGTCCGGCTGCGGCGGCTCGGGGCGCTCCGCC
The DNA here is from genome assembly GCA_964235495.1 of uncultured Acetobacteraceae bacterium. Lineage (GTDB taxonomy): Bacteria > Pseudomonadota > Alphaproteobacteria > Acetobacterales > Acetobacteraceae > LMUY01. The sequence goes on from CAXSAX010000016.1 coordinate 79,926, forward strand.
GCCCAGGTGCGCAGCGGCGGCAGGCTCGCCGCCGTGCCGGGCGGCGCGGCGGCCCAGGCGGCCAGGGCGGCCACGTCG